>SVLJ01000030.1 GCA_015067995.1 Oscillospiraceae bacterium | reverse complement strand
AGGCCTGCAAGTACATCAACATCAAGCCTGCACGCGTCGGCGGTCTGCAGAATTCTCTGGACATCAACGAGATCTGCCGTCAGGCCGGCATCGGCTGCTGGGTGGGCGGCATGATGGAAAGCGACATCGGCAAGGCCATCTGCACCGAGCTGGCCGCCATCCCCAACATGGTGTATTCTCACGACATCACCCCCGCCGCCATCAACTATCCCTTCACCATCACCAAGCGCGTGCTGACCATGACGCCGGATAAGAAGCTGGATCTGGCCACAGAGACCGGCGCGCCGGTGAAGCCTGACATGGACAAGATGCTGCAGAAGGTGACCCAGTCTGCCAAGTTCGGCGTCTGCGAGGAGTAATCACAGATGAACACAGAGCTTTTCTTCCGGGATCCGGCGCCCGATACGCCGGTGATGCCCTTCGATGAACCGCTGATCATGGACAGTCACGGCAGCCGTATCTTCGGTCGCCTACTGCGTCCCGCCTTTTACGATGAAACCAGCACTGCACCAGTGGTGCTGATGCTCCACGGTCATCCCGGCGGTGACCGGAATCTGGACATCGCCGCCTATCTCCGTGCCAACGGCTTGGCGGTGGCGTATTTCTCTTACCGCGGCATCTGGGGCAGTCAGGGCGATTACTGCCTGTCACACAACATTGAGGACGTGGCAACGGTTACCGCTTACATCCGGGAGCATGCTGCTCAGTACCGGGTGGATCCCAATCGTTTCTATCTCTTCGGCCACAGCATGGGCGGTTTCTCCGCGCTGAATGCCATGGCCGCCGGTCTGACGGTCAGCGGTGCCATCCTGCTGGCCCCCTGTGACACCGGCTACAAATACCTCCATGCGCCCAAGGAGTTCACCTCCCTGATGGCATGCAAGGCGAGCGGCTATTTCCATTTGCCCGCAGAAGACTACCTTGAAACCGACGCAGCACAGCATGCTGAGGAATGGTACTTCCCCCATCTGGCTGAGCGTTTGGACGCCAGCATCCCCTACCGCTTCATCGGCGGTGCACGGGATGTCACCACGCCGCCCCGGCAGCACATCCTGCCGCTGCTGGAACGCCTGCAGGCGCTGGGCCGGGATGTCCGATATACCGAACTGGATGATGGACACATGTTCCCTGTTTCCAGAGTACGACTGGCGCGGCTGGCACTGAGCCTCCTCAGCGAAATGGAAGCACACAACACCAATGCAACGAAAGGGTAATCTGAGATGATAAATTTTTCCATGGACACCTTTTTGAAGGAGTTAGAGGTTCTGGTCAACATTGACAGCGGCCTCGGCGCCTGCGACGGCGCAACCCAGACCGCTCTGCTGCTGGCAGAGCCGCTGGTGCAGCAGGGCTGGCTGCTGGAGCGGCACAAGGTCTCCGATCAGTGCGGCGAGTGCATCGTGCTGAAGAACCGTGAGGCCGAGCATTACGATGTTCTGATGGTTGGTCATACCGACACGGTCTTTCCTGCCGGTGAGACCCAGAAGCGCCCCTTCCGCCGGGACGAAAAGCGTGCTTACGGCGTAGGCGTCATCGACATGAAGCAGGGCGATCTGGCTATCGTGTATATTCTCAAGGCACTCCCCAGAGAAGTGCTGGACAAGCTGAATATCGCCGTGGTGTTCAACCCTGACGAAGAAATCGGCAGTCCCTATTCCAAGGATCTCATTGACAGCATCGCCTGCCGCACCACCTATGGTCTGGTGTTCGAGGGTGCCGGCGGCACCTGTACCCGCACCATCCAGCGCAAGGGCCTCATGCGCGTGCATGTGCAGTTCCACGGCAGAGCCGGACACGCCGGTTACGCCTTTACCAACGGCGGTATCAACACCGTCAACGAGATGGCATACTGGATCTGCGAGCTGACCAAGCTTCACGATCCTGAGACCGGAACCAGCATCAACGCAGGCGTTGCCAGGGGCGGTCAGGCGGTGAACATCATCCCGGATCACTCTGAGCTGCAGCTGGATATCCGTTTTGAGAAGATGGAAGAGATGGAACGCGTCTCCGCCCTGCTGGACGAGCTGGCAAAGCACGCCGCAGAAAAGGGCATCACTCTTACCGAAGAACCCCGTCGCTGCACACCGCCCATGGTGCCCACCGAGGCTGTCCATGAGCTGTGCCGCATTGCAGAGGAGGTCACCACCGGTCTTGGTCTGACCTTCGCGCTCAAGAAGCGGGGCGGACTCTCCGACGCCAACCACATGTCCGCATGCGGCTGCGCCACACTGGACGGTCTGGGACCCACCGGCGACCACGACCACTCCGTGGATGAGTATCTGAACCTCGCCACCATCGAACCCAACCTGCGCTTCGGCTACGCACTGCTGTGCCGTCTGGCGGAGGAAAAGAAGTAATCCCCTGTCTGCAAAAATGCCTGCCGCAAGCAGGATGATATCATAACACAGTTAACAGGCCCGGCAGTTCAAGCTGCCGGGCCTGTTCTTGATGTTTGACCAAATTATGATAGTATGATAGTATAAATACAGTCATACAAATCAGAATTCTCTTAGGACATAATTTGAGAAGGTGTTGATTATGGATCATGCTCCTACCATTATTTTATTTTGGTCGTTCATCATAGCAATCTTTATCCTTATGGTCGCATCGATGATCACGGCTGTTGTCTTAATTAAAAAAGGTAATGAAAAGATGCATTTCATGGGAAAAACATGCTTGGCTTTGAGTGCAATATGTTCTGTTCCCATTATTTTAGTGATTGGATATATTCTGTATATTTACATGGGGTAACAGTATATTGGTAACGCAAATTTGTTCGAGCGACCAATGAGAATTTGACGAAAGAGAGGTAGTCTATCGTGGGTGAAATGTGGATAGGTATTTGGGGCATTTCCTTGATTGGCTTGTTCGTAATTGGTGTCGCCGTCTATGACTATTTTGACAGGAAGAAGCGTAATCAAGAAATAAAACTGTGGAAATATCTGCTGGCCATGATTGTTGGATTGTTCTTAATGTTTCCGATACTTTCCGGGGTTGTGTTGTGGCTTTTGGGCTTGCCCCTCTAAATTCCAATTGGTCAAACAGACGTAAGGACGTGCTTCTATACACCCATTGGCGTCGTGCAGTTTACTTTCACAGCGTACCCTCGGGGTATTAAGCATCTGTAAGCCGCTAACCTTCACAAGGAAGCCTTTCCCAAACCGGTACATATCACAAAACCGACCTATGATCGTAATCATAGGTCGGTTTAACTGTTTCACAAGCCCTGCCGCAAAAGCGGCAGGCATTTTCTCGTTAAGGCATATTCACCGTACCCACAAATAAGGGAAGGGTATTGCTGCAAACAGCAAAGACAAAGGGGCGGTCCAGCACAAAGTCGATGATATCATTCGGCGGAGCCGCCGCTCCGGCGCCAAAGTCCAAAATGATATAGCTGGCTGCAGTGACGCCCTCCTCATCAATGACCACCCGGGTATCCTGATGGATGCTGTCCAGATACACTGGCAGCTTACTGTCCACAGATGGCGAAAAGTCATTCCCCAGCGGCTCAAAGATCTTCGTCAGACCCATGCGCTGTAAGCCTGCCTTTAAATCCACGCCGGAGGACACATCAAACTGCGGAACAGAGAGATTGACCTTCATATATTTCCTATTTTCCTTCGGAAACTCCTCGCTGCGGGTGATCATGTGCATATACTGGCCGCCGGACAGAATATCGTCCACCGTTTTGTCTTCATCCGGCAGAAGGAACCACATGGATGAGCCGTTCTCCAGCGCTAACGACACCGCGCCGTAGTCCTCCGCCCAGTAATAATACATCTTGGCTTCCTTCTTGTTCATAAAAGTGCATTGCACGTCACCTGAAACCGCATGAAACAACCGCTCATCATTGTTCCGACCGTCGAATTTATTCGCCCACTGCGACTGGAAGTAGATCGTGGACACCATAGCCAGCATACTGTTGGGAATCAGCGCCACCTTACCCGTTCGGTTTTTCAGAAAACCGCCGGTCTGATTATTCAGCCAGTTGGTGATGGCCCCATTGGTACGGCGGCTGCCCAAATTGCCCTGATAGACAGCGGCATAATAATCATGTGCCAGAATATCCATGACTTCCTGTCGATAAGTCACATCATCATCCAACCACAGGGAATTTGCCAGCACACTGATCTCCCGTCCATCATTCTGATAGATATTTTCCCAAACTGCACTTACACCCCGGCGCAGATCCTCCAAATCAGAAATGCCAAGAACGTCCATCACTTCAGTCTGCGTGATGCCGCTTGTCAGCTCCGCCGTCATGGCAAGGGCAATATAAGCATTGACTGGAGACCATATCCGGTTCTTGCCATCCACACCGGAAATCACTTCCCGGGAGCAGCTTTCTGCAAAAGCTGCGATGGGGGATTGGATTTGCTCCACAAGGCTGTCCCGGGTCTCCCGTTCAGATCGCCACTGGTCAAACGCCGCAGAGTGAATGTCGGGGCGTTCCATCTTACGGGACTCCGATGCAACGCTCACCGCTTTGGCCGAAACCGCCAACGGGAGATTGGGAACATGCCACAGCATAGCCAGCACCAGAACCGCTGCAACCGCTGTTTTGAGAAAATAGTGTCTGCGTTTCTTTCGTTTTCCGGCTTCTGCAATATACTGATCATCCACATGGCTCAATGCCTTTGCGACTTTTTCATTCATCCGCATATCCCTCCTTTACCAGATAGTTCCGCAGCTGTGTACGCAGCCTGCCAAGGCGAACGCTGACTGCATTGGGCCGCATGCCAAACACTTTCGCAAGCTCCTGCACAGAATCTCCAAACCAGTACCTGCGCAAAAACAGCGCGCGGTTGTCCTTGCTGAGCGTTCCCAGGAAACAGTTGATGGTACGTCCCAGCTCTCTTTCGGCCACCGTTTCCTCCAGTGCGGCAGCAGGAATGCAGTTAGCCAGCTCATCTATGGAAACATCATATCGTCCATCCCGCTTCTGCGCTGTGTTATGCTTCAGCTTGTCCAGAGAAATGTTCCGTCCCGTTTTATAGACATAGCCATCCAGCGGTGTCGGACGGTTGGGCGGGATCGTATTCCATACTGCCAGATAAGTATCGTTGACCGCTTCTTCCGCATCCTGACGAATGCCGAGGATGTTCATGGCCATCGCCATAAGGCGTTTTCCAAACCGGTTCGCCAGTGCATCCAGTGCACTTTCGGCCCGTTCCCAGAGCAATTTCAATATCTTTTGATCGTCCATATGCTTCCCTCCTTACCTATGCAATAGACTTTGAGAAGGAATATATTACATCATTTTCATAATTTTATCACATCGGCAGCAGGAATCAAAGAGGGGGCGCGGAGAATCCACTCCACGCCCCCCTCTTGTTGCTTTATTGATTCTGCGCGCCAAATCCGTCAGGATGCGACTTGTGCCATTCCCATGCCGTGGCAATGATGGCCTTCATATCCGCATACTGCGGCTTCCAGCCCAGCACGCGTCTCGCTTTTTCCGAAGAGGCCACCAGCTGCGCCGGATCGCCTCCACGACGGGGTGCAATCTCTGCCGGAATCGGACATCCTGTGACTGTCCGGACAGTTTCAATGACCTCTTTGACTGTAAAGCCAACACCATTTCCCAAATTGAATACGTCACTCCTGCCCCCGCCCATCAGGTAATCCAGCGCAAGGATATGTGCCTGCGCCAAATCTGTGACATGGATATAGTCTCGCACACAAGTACCGTCACGGGTGGGATAATCGTCACCAAAGATATAGACTTTTCCCCTCCTGCCGGCCGGCACCTGAAAAATCAAAGGGATCAGATGCGTCTCCGGCTCATGCGCTTCACCAATCGCGGCAGTGGGATGAGCGCCGCAGGCATTGAAGTAACGCAGCGCCACATAGCGCAGTCCATGGGCCTCACTGGTCCAGGACATCATGCGCTCCACAGCCAGTTTCGTTTCGCCGTAGCAGTTGGTTGGCTGCGTCCGGTCACTCTCCAAAATGGGGATCTGCTCAGGCTCACCATAGGTGGCAGCCGAGGAAGAGAACACAATCTTATCCACCCCGTGCGCTACCATGGACTGCAGCAGCACCAGCGTTCCGCTCAGATTGTTATCGTAGTATTTCAGCGGATCTGTCATGGATTCGCCCACTTGCGATGACGCCGCAAAGTGAATCACACCTTCAATGGACTCTTTCTCAAACAGTGCGTCTATTTCTCCACGGTTGCGGATGTCCACCTGATAAAAGCGCGCTTTGGGATGAACCGCCGCCCGGAAGCCTGTCATCAGATTGTCCGCTACCACCACATCCCGTCCAGCATCAATGAGCTCATATACCGTGTGAGAACCGATATAACCGGCTCCGCCCAAAACCAAAACCGCCATCCGCAAACCTCCTCAGACCGTTATCGCACAGCTGCCAGATCATTTCGCAATTCTTCATGCGTTTTCAGCGTGCATTGTCTCCACGCAATATCAAAATCGATCATTATCAGCATTTTCTTTTCCTGATGACATTTTAGCAAAACAAACCCAGAAATACAACGTTCACTGTAACAACGCATCACCGTCCCTTCGAAATACGTGCTAACAAAACCTCCACAGCAGTGTTTGAGGCAACACCACTGCGGAGGTTCTTCATAAAACCGTGTTTACAGCTCGATCCACAGTCCATTGATCGGCTCAATGAATCTTCCGTCAGGAACACGTTTCAAGAATTCATCCCTACACCGCTCCACGCTGGGCAAATATTCTGTTCTGCTCTTCTTCAGATCCATGTGATGGGGGATCAAAACTTTCGCGCCCACTTCCGCTGCCATGGAGGCTATCTCCACCGGATCCTGCTTGCTGAGCTGCAGGATACAAATATCAGGCTGCAAAGCTTTCAGCATATTGATTTGCTCGGTGGTCACATCGTTTCCCCACATCAAAAGCTTCGTCCCCTTCTGATCAGTAAACAGATAATTGCGATATTCCAGAGTTCCGGGAACTTGCATATCGAACATAGCCTGACTGGATGTACAGATAGGGTTCTTCTTAAAATGTTCTTCCATTTCCGTGACACTGCTGAATGCCAGTGTACAGTGGCGGCCAAAGAGCGATTTTACCTTCACCTCGCCAAAGTCCAGTTCCAAACCTGCATCCATGGGATATATCCGTCCCGGATAGCAGTTGAGCCACCGGAGCATCGGCATCGCCGTCAGCGTACCGGTCAGCAGAGGCGCCGGAAACCGCCCCATCAGTGCAGGAATGTCAGTAATATGATCCCAATGGCAATGAGAGAGTGTGATCAGATCACAGTGCTCAATGTTTTCCCAAGTCAGATCGTTATTGGGACTTGCGCCAATACACGGATCCGAAACCACCGTAGTACCACCAAACTGCATTTCAAAACAGGCAATCGTCAGCCATTTGATACGAATGTCATACATAATCGTTCCTCCTGCTTTTTATGGAGCGCTGCTGCATGTTAATTCTTGCCGTAGATATCCCGTCTTGCACCCTCGATGAGGTCCGCAGCATTGTTGTACATGATGTCCTCGATATCCTGCTTCGTCAGCCCCAACTCCTGAGCAACGCGCTTAAAGGCCAGCAGCTCTTCGTAGGCAAAGAAGGTGATCTTCTCCGCTTCCTCAGCAGAGACTTCCCGCAGATGGGGGTCCTGACTGGGATCGCCGTACATGCCGGGGGGCACCAGATTGATGTAAGTACCGTTCTCCTCAATACGGTGGGTACGCATACGGAGGATAGGCATATCTGTGCCGAACATGACATGCTTGACGCCGGCGTGACGGATAGCCTCACGGATGGCATAGTCGCAGCAATTTGCACTGAAGTCATACATCAGGTCAGGATACTTGTCCAGCGTATCAAATGCGTTGCCAATGTCCTCTTTTACATAGGCGCGACCGACATGAGCAACGATGAAGCGCAGCTTGGGATACAGTTCTTTGATCTCAGCGATCTGCGCTACGTTGACAGGATCCTTCAGACGACCATCCCTGGGAATGTGGCACATGCAGATAGCACCCATTTCATTAAGGCGCTCCAGCTGATGCTTGGGGAAGAAGTCGAAAATGCGGACTTCACGAGTAGGGATATAGGCGGGTGCCAGATTCAGATAGGACTTGACGCCCAGAAAACCGCCCTCACGGATCATCTTCTCCACCTCGTCGGCAGACTGTTCGGGACGGGAATAATACAGGGCAGGCCAACCGGTATCTCTGGATGCCTGTGCAAGATAGGCGTTATTTTTATCCTGTCCGGTGCGGCCGGAGATGAACATCAGCGCCTTGACGTCCTTACCAGGGAACAGCAGCCGATAGGTCTCCTGCAGATCCTCGATGGGGTCATCCTTTGCCACCAGAGAGGGCCAGCGGACGGTCACATGAGCGCTGGGCTTGGGGGGATCGAAAAACTCTCGCTTATATACATGGGTGTGGATGTCGATGATCTTGTCCGGCAGGAAGTCGCGCAGTTCTTCTTCCCACACCTTCTTGTCATTTGCAGTTACTTCAAACAGTGCCATACATCATTTCCTCCATTCCTTTTCATGCTTACAGTTGGTAGGCCGTGCCGAGGGCGGCGGCGTACCGCTGATATTCTTTTCTCAATTCGGCATATTGCTCCGCGCGCCTGGGATCAGGCTGGATCAGGCGCTCTTTCACAGCGAGACGGCGATAGCCCTCTTCGACTGTGTGGTAAATGCCGCAGCCAGTACCGGCAAGGACAGCCGCGCCGACACAGGCGAGGTCGGCAACCTCCGGAATGCGCACCGGCAAATTGGCAATATCTGCCAGAATCTGACACCACAATTCGCTCTTGGCCGCACCTCCCGCCAGCTTCAGGCCCTCTTTGGAAGGCTTGGTTTTGAAGGCTTCCATCATCCAGACGATCTGGAAGGCAACGCCCTCCATGATGGCTCTTGCCATGTCAAAACGATCATGGGACAGATCGAGACCAACGAAGGTGGCTTTTCGGAAACTCTTCTCCTGCGTGGCGCAGCCGGAGAAGGGATAGAAGAACAATCCGTCCTCCGCTGCACGGCGCCTGGCAACCTCTTCGTTGATGACCGTGTAAGAAACAGGTTCATGATCAGGGCCGACGGCGAGGTTTTTCCGCCACCATTCCAGACACACGCCGCCTGTTCCCAGTGAGCGGAGAGTACCCCACTTGCCGGGAGACGCTGCCACGGACTGGGCAAAGCCGGAATCGAAATCCGGTGCGTCGCCGATGGCAGTGACCACCCACGCCGTACCGCTGCCGATGAGGATATCTCCCGCATTGCAGGCTCCCGCACCCAGTGCCACGGCATACTGGTCATGAGCACCGGCCACCAGCACGCAGTCGGTGGTGAGTCCCAGCTCTGCCGCAGCCTGCTCCGTCAGATGGCCGATGACCTCACCGGAGCGCACCAGTTTGGGCAGCCGTTCCTCGGTGACACCGGCAAAGGCCAGCAGCTGAGGGTCGTAAGCAAATTCCCGGATGTTGGCCAGCTGATTGATGCCCGCGTCGGACATGTCACAGGCGGCAATACCCGTCATTTTCAAGGATATATAGTCCGGCACGGAAAGGAACAGCTTCGTCCGTGCAAAATTTTCCGGTTCATTGTCCCGCATCCAGCGGATCTGGTTGGCGTTGAGACCACTGCCCAGCTTCCAGCCGGTTTTTCGGTACATGGTGTCGGCATCGCCCACCTCTCGGAGATAAGCTTCCTTCTGAGCAACGCAGCGCTTGTCGCTCCAGACCATGGCGGAGCGCACAGCCGCGCCGTGTTCGTCCACAGGCACCATGGTGCCGCCCTGCAGAGACAGAGAGATGCCCGCCACATTGCGGCAGACCTTCGGATCGGTGCAGAGCTCACGGACGGTGTCCACCACCGCACGCCACCAGTCCTCCGGGTCCTGCTCGCGCAGCTCCAGACCGGGCATGGCGGTGGGATAGGCACGGTAGGCACTGCCCAGCAGCGTTCCCGCTTCGGAAAACAGAAGCGATTTGGTGCCGGTGGTACCTACGTCAATTCCCAATAAGTACTTCATTGTTTGCCTCCTATTCAGGAACAAGGAGGACCGCCGCAGGATGCATGGGCACTCCCAATGCCACGCACCCATGCAGCGGTCGTTATGAAAAGAGCTAAGTTATCAAAGCATGAGACGATAGCGCTCCAGCTCGGGCGTATTGCTGTATACAAAATGCTCCGGCAGGATCTCATGCATCATGCGGGCCTCGTCACACTGGATGTGATCCACCTTGGGATCGTAATGCATCCGCTGACGCTGCTTCTCGAAGATGGGGTCAGGCTGCGGAACAGCACTCAGCAGTGCACGTGTGTAAGGATGCAGGGGATGACGGTACAGCTCATCGGAAGGCGCCATCTCCACGATCTTGCCGTAGTACATCACCGCCACGCGGGTAGAGAAGTACTTGACGACGGAGAGGTCGTGGGCAATGAAGATGATGGTCAGGCCCAGCTCCTCCTTCAGATCGTTCAGCAGGTTGATGACCTGTGCCTGCACGGATACGTCCAGTGCGGAAACAGGCTCGTCCGCGATGATCAGCTTCGGCTTCACCACCAGTGCACGGGCAATGCCGATGCGCTGACGCTGGCCGCCGGAGAACTCATGGGGATAGCGGCTGGCATGCTCGTGGGTCAGGCCCACCTTGTTCAGCATATCCAGCACCAGCGCCTTACGCTGGGATGCATCCGTCATGCCGTGGTACTTCAGACCCTCCGCCACGATCTCCTCCACCGTCATGCGGGGATTCAGAGAGTCGATGGGGTCCTGGAAGATCATGGCCACATTGTCCGTCAGGAAGTGGCGCAGCTCCTTATTCATGGGGCCGGAGATGTCGCGGCCCATGAGGGTCATCTTACCGGCGGTGGGGTTATACAGTCGGATGATGGTACGGCCGGTGGTGGTCT
>SVLJ01000013.1 GCA_015067995.1 Oscillospiraceae bacterium | reverse complement strand
TGTCGCTGAGCTTGAAGAAGGGCGGCTCCTGCTCGAAGTCGATCTTCATGGCGTACTGGTTGCGGGCCGCAAAGGCGTCGCCCTTGGGAGGATAGATCATGTTGGGCGGCACGCCGGGAATGCTCATCAGCTTCTCGGAAGTCTCGAGGTCAGGCATGGAGGCCAGCAGTGCCCGGGTATAGGGATGGGCAGGCTCGAAGAAGACCTCCTCCGCAGTGCCCTTCTCCACGATCTTGCCGGCGTACATGACGTTGATGCGGTCTGCCATGTTGGCCACAACGCCCATGTCGTGGGTGATGAAGATAACAGACAGGTTACGCTCCCGCTTGATCTCGTTGATGAGGTCCAGAATTTTGGCCTGCACCGTCACGTCCAGCGCGGTGGTAGGCTCGTCGCAGATCAGCACGTCCGGGTCACGGGCCAGGGCGATGGCGATGACGATGCGCTGACGCATACCGCCGGAGAACTGGAAGGGATACTGGTCGAAGCGGCGCTCGGCGTCGGGGATGCCAACGGATTCCATCAGCTCCACGGCACGCTTGCGGGCATCCTTCTTGCTCATATGGGGATCGTTGAGCTTCAGGGTCTCGGTGATCTGCTTGCCGATCTTCATGATGGGGTTCAGGGCAGACAGGGGGTCCTGAAAGATGAGGCCGATCTTGCAGCCTCTGATCTTGTGGTAATCCTTCTCGCCGATCTCCAGCAGGTTCTTGCCCTCGTACATGATCTTACCGCTTTCCACCACGGCGTTGCCTGCCAGAATGCCCATGATGGCCTTGATGCTGACAGACTTGCCGGAGCCGGACTCGCCCACGATGGCCACCGTCTCGCCCCGCTTCAGGTCGAAGCTGATGCCGCGGACGGCCTTGACCATGCCGTTGATGGTGCGGAAATTAATGGTCAGGTCCTCTACGGAGAGGACGGTTTCACGATTGTTCATTTCGCTCATGTCATTCCCTCCTTACTCCTGGCCGCGCTGGGTGGGATCCAGTGCGTCACGCAGGCCGTTGCCGAACAGGTTGAAGGCGATCATCAGGATGGAAATGGCCAGCGCCGGGAACAGCGTCAGGTGCGGATACTGCAGCAGCACCTTCTGGCCTGCGGACAGCATAGTACCGATGGAAGGCTCCGGGGGCGCCAGACCCAGACCGATGTAGGCCAGGAAGGACTCGGTGAAGATGGCGCTGGGGATGGCCACCATGGTACGGGTGATGATGGGGCCAATGGAGTTGGGCAGGATGTGGCGGAAGATGAGGGCGCGGTCAGGCACGCCCATGGTCTGGGCTGCCATGACATACTCACGGCCGCGGAAACGCAGGAACTGGGCACGCACCATGCGTGCCGTGGGCACCCAGCCCCGGACGCACAATGCAAGGATCATGGACAGCATGCCCGAACCGAACAGCATGATGAACAGGGTGCACACCACGACGCGGGGGAATGCGTTCAGGATCTCGCAGAAGCGCATCATGAAGAAGTCGATCTTGCCGCCATAGTAGCCGGCGATGGCGCCATAGATGACGCCGATGACCACGTCCGTCATAACGGCGGCGAAGGCGATGATGAGGGACACGCGGGTACCGCGCCACAGGCGGGTCCACACATCACGGCCCATGTTGTCGGTGCCGAACCAGAAGTAGGTGTCGTCTGCGCCGATGTACTTATAATAGTTCACTTCCACGTCCACCAGCGTCACGCCGCGGACCTCGTGGGGGTTGCTGTAGCCCAGCACACTGCCGGCGGGGAACTTCTCCGGATTCTCCAGAGAGTCCAGGCGGCGGTTGGTGAGGACGCGCTGGCCGTTGAAGATACCCAGATCCTCCAGCACGGGGATACGGGGCGGCATGTTGGTGAAGTCGGGATGCTGCTCACTGAAGGTGAATTCGTTCATGTTGGGTGCGAAAATGGCCATGACCACCATGAGGCAGATGATCCAGAAGGCGGCGATGGCGGCCTTGTTCCGCTTCAGACGGAACAGTGCATCCTTGAAGAAGCCGCGGGACACCGTCTTGAGCTCTTCGTCCATGATCTTTTCGCCGGTGTTGGCGAACTCGAACTGCTCGGCCATCAGCTTGCCCAGCTCTTCGGGCAGCTTGTCGGGAGATACATAATTCATGCTCATGATTTCTTTGCCCCCAATCTGATCCGGGGATCGATGATGCCGTAGGAAATATCCACGATGAGGATGGTGGCCACGGAGATGAAGGAGTAGAACAGCAGCGCGCCGATGGCAAGGGGATAGTCACTGACGGTGATGGAATCCACCAGAATACCGCCGATGCCGGGGACTGCGAAGATGCTCTCCACCACCATGGAGCCGCCCAGAATGTTGGTGAACATGGGGATGATGATGTTGGCCAGCGGCACCATGGAGTTGCGGAAGGCGTGGCGCATGACGGCCTGTGCCTTCTTCAGGCCCTTGGTACGGGCCAGCAGCATATACTCCGAGGACAGGGTCTCAATGAGCTCGCCGCGGAGATAACGGCAGATGGTGGCGATGGGGCTGAAGGCCAGCGCCATGATGGGCAGCACCAGAGACTTGATTTGTGCCGCCGTGTCGCCGGTGGCATCATAGATCAGGGGGAACCACTCCAGCTTGCCTGCCACGAAATACTGCAGCAGGGATGCGAAGACGAAGGAGGGCACCGAGATGCAGATGATGACCATGAAGGACAGGATGTAGTCGGGCAGCTTGTTCTTGAACACGGCTGCAAGGCTGCCTGCCAGAATGCCCAGCGGGATGGAGATCAAAAGAGAGGCGATGTTCAGCACCATAGAGGCGGGGATGCGCTCCACGATGATGGCGAACACGTCCACACCGGGGCGCAGCTTGATGGAGGTGCCCCAGTTATTTTCCAAAGCGACGCCCTTGAGGAAGTAGAAATACTGCACCGGCAAGGGTTTGTCCAGATGCATTTTTGCGTTCAGTGCCTCGATGGCCTCCGGAGACAGGTCCTGATCGTCGTCATAGGGACTGCCGGGCATGAGACGCAGCACGAAGAAGGCGATGCTGACGATCAAAAACAGGATCAGCACCATCATGCCCGTGCGCTTAAGGATATATTTTCCCATGCGTTGTTTCCTTTCAATTATTTGGAGGGCGGTGAATACCACCGCCCTCCATTCCGGTGTCTATGGAGTCAATAAAGAGAGTAAAGGTAACTTTTCAAATCACTGAGCCAGGTCGAAGAACTCAGCACCCCAGCCCATATCAATGTCCCAGCCATTGGTCAGAGGCAGGATGACATTGTCGGCATACATGGTCTTGGTGACATTGTTGACGGTGGGTACCACGACCGCATGCTCAATGATGTACTGCTCCATCTTCAAAGCGAACTCGTTCTGCTTATCCTGATCCAGACGGTTCTCAGGCAGCTGAGACTCAGCGTACAGGTCGTTGAGCTCGGTGTGGATGTCATAGGGAGCGTTGCGGTTGGAGGCACCAGTGGTAAAGGGAGCCAGAGCCTTGACGGCATTTCTGTCGCCGGCAGTGAGGTCCCAGGTGGAGAAGCAGATCTCATAGCCATTGGGATCATCCTTCCAGGACTTACGGGCGGCGGAGTTCTGAGCGGAGGGCAACAGGTTGAGGTTCAGCTTGAACTTGTCGGCACCGAAGACATTCTTCCAGTTCTCCTGCAGATACTCAGCATAGGACTCAGCCTTGCCGGAAACGCCCAGCAGGGTCAGTTCCAGAGTCTCCAGGCCCTCGTCCTTCATGGCCTGATCGAAGAGCTGCTTGGCCAGAGTGGGATCGTAGCCATAGTTGGCGGGCTCATAACCGGCCTTGGCAGCCATCTGACGGAAGGTGGTGCCATCGATGGAGGGAGTGGAGCGGGCGCCCACAACGCCGGTGGAGGGAATGGAATTGGTCAGCTTGGCCATCTCCTCACGGTTGGTGGCATAATACAGGGCCTTGCGGAAAGTCTCGTTGTTGAGGATGGGCTTTTCAGTATTGCGGGTGTTGAACTCGATGTTATAGACAACGCGGGCAGGGTTGTACATGATGCGGGGATCGTCACCGTACTTGTCCAGAGCGGCGGTGCCCATGGACAGGATATGGATTTCACCCTTATCAAACATCTGCATGGCAGTGCCAGAGTCCTCCAAGACGGTGACCTTGACGCCGTCCAGCTTCACCAGGTCGGTGCGGACATAGTTCTCGTTCTTCTCGAACTCACGGACAGCGCCAATGACCCAGTTGGTCAGCTTGAAGGGACCAGAGGAGATGATCTTGTCCTGAGTGGAGCCATAGGTAGTGGTGGTGCCGTCAGCAGACAGGCACTGCTCCCACAGAGGCTGATAGATGGGGCAGGTGAGGCGGCTACCGAAGTGGCGCATCACATCAACCTTGGTGACCTGTGCCTCACAGGTGATCTGGAGGGTATACTCATCGATCTTCTTGATGCCGACATCCTCCCAGGCTACGGCAGGCTTGCCCTCCTGGCCCTGCTGATAATAGGCCATACCATTGAGGACCTTGATTTGATTGGAGGCCACGCCGGAAGCCTTACCCAGGACCAGCTTGGGGTCCAGAGCCATCTTCCAGCTGTAGACGAAGGTATCGGCATTGATGGGCTCGCCGTTCTCCCACTTCAGGTCCTTCTTCAGCTTGATGGTCCAGGTGACGCCGTCACCGTTGACATCGATGGGCTCCTCAGCAGCCATCAGGGGGCTCAGGACAGCCTTGCCGTCGATGGGCAGGGTCTTGTACAGGGTGCCTGCGATACGGGTCTGAATGTCGATATCGCCGGTGGTCTGGGCGATGCCGGCATAGGCGTTGGAGGCAGCGGAGGTGGTGTAGGTCTTGTAGATCTTGGGCTCAGCGGGCTTTTCGGGCTCAGCAGGCTTTTCGGGCTCGCTGGGCTTGGAGGGCTCGGTGGGCGTGGAGGTGGCTGCGGACTTGTCGGGTGTGCTGCTGGGGGTGCTGCTGGTGGGCTTATCGCCGCCGCAGGCCACCAGTGCCATGACCATGGTCAGGGCAAGGATGAGTGCAAGTGCTCTCTTCATAAATGGATCTCCCTTCAAAATTTTGATTTTTCCTGAGGGCGTTTTCCCCTTCCGCACATACGGCGCGGTTGGGAGCGAGGCAGCGGCTTTTCCGGAAGGAATCCGCCTCCCGCAGCATTTTCTCATCCGTGGCGCTGCTGCCCCATTGGTTGATGCCATGATAAAACGGGGAAACGGCAGTTGTCAACCGTGCCAAAAATGGCACTTTTTGGGAATTTTCCCGAAAATTCAGGCTTTTTTGTGAAGAACGCACAGAAAGCGCCCGTCTCATTTGGCAGAATTGCATATAAACGTAGGCATATGCCTACATTTCCTTAAAGAAAGTCCGACATATGCCTACGGCCCATTTTCCTTTGCAGCGCAAGGAATGGGTGTTATAATGCCATCATCCGAAAGTATGGAAAGATGTAGTGAAAGCCCTACAACTGTTCCATCGGCGGCAGCGTGTTTTTCAGATACGGTATTTCGTCCGCATACTGTCCGCAGGCGCGGTACAGCGCCTGCAGCGCCTCCTTGTCCGCATAGGACTTTGCGATGAGCAAACTGCACAGACGAGGCGCAGGCTTCGGAAGGACCTGCCGCACCGCCAACTGGCCAGGGCGGCGGGAAATCTGCTGTAAGGCAGTGCCAGTGGGCATCAGGGCCCAGCAGCGGGGGTCCGTAAGATAATTGTGCATGGACAGCCAGTCCGGTACCTGTGCCCAACACTTGGCCTCCTGAGGCAGGTTCTCCCGGATCCACAGACGGGTATCCCGGCTGACAGCCTTGGAATAGCGCACCTCATAGTTTGGGTCCAGATCCTCCGCGGTGAGAGGACGGTCCGGCAGGACGGTGTCTGCCCGGCAAAGGATGCAGCGCTCCTCCTCAAAGAACGGGTTGGTGGTCACCAGCGGGTCGACGATGGGCTTGCCGAAGTAAATGGCTACGTCAAAACTCTGCTGCATGATTCCGTCGCGGATCTCCTGGCTTTTCATGGACAACAGGCGCAGCTCCAGGCCGGGAGCCTCCATCATGAGACGGCGGGTGATCTGAGGCACGATGTATTCATGGGCGGCCACGCCGGCGGCCAGACGCAGCACCTTCTGACGCTGCGCCTGACGAAAATGGTTGATGCGGCGGTTCACCTCCATCCACTGCTGGGCAATGGGCAGAAAGGACTGACCCGCCGCGGTGAGTACCACCCTGCGGACGCCCCGCTCGCGGATGATGAGCTGGACGCCCAGCTCCGACTCCAGCTGCTTGAGGGATTCCGACACGGTGGGGTGGGTATAGTGCAGCGACTTGGCGGCGCCGGAGATGCTCCCCTGCTCCACAATGGCCATGAAGATTCGGATGTTCTGATGGTTCATACCGGCTCCTTTCCCGTAAAAACATATTTCTTATGAAAATCATATCAGCGGTTTGGCAGCCTGTCAACCGATGAGAAAAACGAGGTAACTTCCCATGATCCAGAAAATTTTTGACTGCATTGACGCACGGGCGGACGAATACAAGGAATTTTTGAAGGAGATCGTCTGCATCGAAAGCTGCTCCGATGACAAGGAGGGCGTGGACGCCGTGGGCTCGTATATCCGCGCCCATGCGGAGGCGTGGGGCTTTCAGACGCAGGTGGTGCCCTTTGAAAAGTCCGGCAACGGTCTGCTGGTGACCATGAACGCCGACGCGGCACTGCCGCCCATCACCTTCACCGGACATATGGACACGGTGTTCCCCAGGGGCACCTTCCCCACCCTGTGGCGCGAGGAGGACGGCATCCTCTACGGCCCCGGTGTGGCGGACATGAAGGGAGGCCTCGCCATGGGTCTGCTGGTAATGCGTGCGCTGCAGGATGCAGGCTGGACGGAGCGCCCCATCAAGTTTATTTTCGTGCCGGATGAGGAGGTCAGCGAAAACCTCTCCGGTGAAGCGGGCAAAGCCTTCATCATGGACAACGCACGGGGCAGCGCCGCCGCCATTACGCTGGAGGCCGGCAGCAGCAAGCGGGTCACCGTGGGACGCAAGGGCTCCATCCGCTACAAGGTGAATGTCACCGGCCGCGCAGCCCACGCAGGCAATAACTATGCGCAGGGCATCAGCGCCGTAAAGGAAGCGGCTCTGAAGGTGCTGGAGATCGAAAAAGCCAGCGATCAGGCGCAAATCACCTATAACTGCGGCATTTTCCGGGGCGGCACCTCCGCCAACACCGTGCCGGGCGAAACGGAGTTCACCCTCTACAACCGCTACTGGCGGCTGGAGCAGCGGCAGGAGATCCGCGATCACGTGGAGGGCATCATCGCCAAGTCCTTCATTCCCGGCACCACAGCCACCTTTGAGATCACCGGCGAGCGGCTGCCTATGGACGCCACCGAGGATAACTACGCGCTGGCGGCCCACATCAAAGCCGTGGCGGAAAAGCACGGCTTTGGTTCGCCAGAGCCATTCCTGAAGTCCGGCGGCTCCGACGCGTCCTATACCACCATGGCAGGCGTGCCCAGTGTATGCTCCATGGGCCCCGGCGGCTTCCGGGTGCATTCCGTGGAGGAGTATATGCCCGCCGAAACACTGGTGTCCCGGGCCAAGCTGCTGGCCGCCGTGGTAACGGAGCTTCCCGCAGAATTCGGCCCCACGGGCCGCTGAGATACAAAGGAGAAATCGGATATGAAATACATCAGTCAGCTGGACTACCCCGATTGGCTGTTCGTCACCAGAACCAGCAAGCCGGAGGGTCCCGAACGGGATAAGGGGAAATACACCACGGTGTCGCGTTCCGGCTGCGGTCTGTGCTCCTCCATCATAGTAGCAGACCGTCTGCTGCCTGAGTGCAGCTTCGGACTGAAGGAGGCTATCCGTATCGCCTACGATTCTCACGCAAATCACAGCGTGGGTCTGGACTACAGTATCTATGCTCCCGCTTTTGCGGAAAAGCTTGGATTCGATCTGGAAATGGCCAGCGACCCGGAGCGGCTGCGTCATTGCCTGCGCACCGGCGGCGCCGCTGTTATCCACGCAAGCGGTGACCGCGACGGGCATGTGGGCTTATTTACCCATCGCGGACACTATATGGCTGCCGTCTCCGAGGAACGTGATGGCCGTATCGTGATCCTGGACCCCGCCTACAGGGAAGGCAAGTATGAGGAGGACGGCCGTCAGGGGCTTGTGGAAGTAAAGAACGGTGTGATGGCCATCTGCGATATGCAGACGATCCTGGATAACACCGTCAATCGGCGCCACCCCTTCTACCTGTTCTGGAGAAAGTGAATTTTTGCCGAGGGGCGCTGTACAGCGTCCCTCTTATTTTTCTCTTGCGTGTCTCTTTGTTCGCCACTATAATGTGAAGTGAAGAATAATCACCATGAAGGAGGCTTTTTGCATGCGCATCGACAATAAGGTGAAAAAGAATTTTGGCTTCGGCTGCATGCGTCTGCCGATGGCGAACGGGCAGGTGGATAAAGAAGAATTTTCCCGGATGGTGGATACCTTTCTGGAGAACGGCTTCAACTACTTCGACACCGCCCACGGCTATCTGGACGGCAAAAGCGAAACCGCTCTGCGGGACTGTCTGACCTCCCGCCATCCTCGGGAAAGCTATGTGCTGACCAACAAGCTCTCCACCCTCCATTTCAAAACAGAAGCAGATATCCGCCCGCTGTTTGAAAGCCAGCTGAAGGCCTGCGGTGTGGAGTATTTCGACTTCTATCTGATGCACGCCCAGAACAAGGGCCGCCACGAAAAATACAAAGCCTGCCGCGCTTATGAGATCGCGGCCGAGCTGATGGCCGAGGGCAAGATCCGCCACATCGGTATTTCCTTCCACGACACGGCGGAGGTGCTGGAGCAGATCCTGCAGGATTGTCCCCAGATCGAGGTGGTGCAGCTGCAGTTCAACTATGTGGACTACGAAGACATCTCCGTTCAGGCCCGGAAGTGTTACGAGGTGTGCCGCAAGCACGGCAAACCGGTCATTGTTATGGAGCCGGTAAAGGGCGGCAGTCTGGTGAAGCTGCCTGAGGCGGCCCAGAAAGTCTTTGACGATCTGGGCGGCGGCTCCAACGCCAGCTACGCCATCCGTTTCGCCGCCAGCTTCGAGGGCATCATGATGGTGCTCTCCGGCATGAGCAACATGGAGCAGATGAATGACAACATCAGCTTCATGAAAGACTTCCGGCCTCTGACGGCACAGGAACGCGAGGCCGTGAACAAAGTGTGCGGCATCTTCCGCTCCATGGAGCTGATCCCCTGTACTGCCTGCCGCTACTGCACGGAGGTATGTCCCACCGGCATCGCCATTCCCGATCTCTTCGCCTGTATGAACGGGCGGAAGATGTTCAACGCCGGCGGCGGTTACTATAACATCTACACCCGGGACGGCAGCAAAGCCTCCGACTGCGTGAAATGCGGCCAGTGTGAGGACATCTGCCCCCAGAAGCTGCCCATCCGGTCTCTGCTGGAGGATGTGGCCGCAGAATTTGAACAGTAACGCAAAATCATTGCGCCGTCTCTCCGCCAATTGGCAGAGAGACGGCGTTTTTCCGGGTAAAATATCCGCGCAACCGGCAAAGTTGCGGAAAGTTGGTTGATATCCGGCATTGCGAACGGTACAATACAGGCAAGAACAGCAAAGGAGCCGTCCCTATGACCCATGGAGAACAGATCAAAAAAGCCCGGGAGCGAAAGCACCTGACACAGGAAGCGCTTGCCGAGCAGCTGGGTGTCAGCCGTCAGGCCGTCAGCAAGTGGGAAGCGGATAAGGCGCGTCCCGCCACCTCCAAGCTGACAGCCCTGTCGGAGGTCCTGGAACTGCCGGAGGATGTGTGGGAAACCATTGAAAAAGAAAACGCGCCGATGCCTGTGGTGACGCCGAGCAATCAGGGCTGGAAGCTGGTCACCGCGGCGCTGGCAGTGCTGCTGGCAGCCTCCCTCTCTCTGAACGGTGCACTGCTTGTCCGGGGCGGCGATGCGCAGGAACCGCCGCAAGGCTCCACCCCGCCGCCTGTGGAGGAACCTTCTTCCACAGAACTGCCCACTGCAGTGGATCTATCCACGATGTTTCCGGAGACACTGACGCTGGAAACGGAACCGTCTTCCGGCTTTGAAGCAATCACCGGCGAACAGGTATGGGAGGATCTCCCCGACCAGCAGGAAGTCTGGAGCGGCACCATCGGCGGCAGCGGCACCTCCTTCTATCTTCGGGTGGTAAAGGCCAATCCCGTGCAGGAGATCGGAACCACCTTCTGGGACGTATATCTGCTTTGCGCACCCGGAGACAGCCGCGGAGCAGAATGGAACCTTCTGCTGCAGCTGGCACGGGAAAACCACTATGTCAACAACAGTTTTCAGACGGAGCGTTTTTCCAACGTGCTGGGGCTGGATGGTGTGAAGATCTCTTTGCCGATGGGTGCCAGTTATGTCTCCGATCATTATATCGCCCTGACCTCAGACAACACCTTCTGCCATATAGAAGCTGCCAACACCACGGAATTTGATGTAGACGAGGACGGTCAGGCGGAGCTGATCTCCGCTTCCGGCGGCCTGCCCCTTGGCTGGACCATTTATGACGGCGCGCTTGCCTATACACTGAACTGCATGGACGATGTCATTCTCGGCTTCAACGCCGACAAGGGCGGATTTTTCGCAGATGATTCCCAGGGGAATATCCTTGTGCGCTATACACTCCGGGACGGACAGATGGTGCGCCAGCCCCTGACAGATATCACTGTCGCCGATTATCCGGACGTCATTGGCACACAGCTGACCATCACCCTGAGCGGATTCTCCGACTCCGTTCACCCGGACACCGTTCTGCTCCTGAAAAACGGCATTCGCATCACCCCGCGTCAGCAGGCCTATTTCGCTCTGCAGGAGCTTTACAGCCTGACAGGGCTCACCGTACCGGAATGTCACTGCACCATCAGCAGCAGCGGGGAACTCCGCTTTACACCGACACCGGAGGACACGCTCAGCTTCTATGCCGTCACACTGCCGGAAAAATACGGCGGCGCCGGGACGCCGCGGCTGGAGCTGGCGTGGCAGGAGCTGGGGAACGGCTGGTCGCCCCTGAAGCTGTCAGAACACCCGGAGCTGAAAGATCTGCAGCTTTGTGCCCGGCTCAACGGCAACCGCGTTCTGGGCTGGTACTATGACAGGCTCCATCTGTTCCACAGCGGTGAGACAGCCCACATCAACCACCAGGATCTGTGGCTCACCGACGGACGCCGCTATACCGCCCAGCTGCGGGACACAGTCTATTATGGCCCCGCACTGGTATCTCTGTACGGTCCCTATTCCGGCTGAACACCCAACACGCAGAAAATCAGGTGCACTGTCTGTGCACCTGATTTCGTTTTGTTATTCGATTTTTTCCAGATACCGCTTGATCTCGCCAATCCTGTCCGCAGCCGTCTTGCGGCCGATCTCATAGGCCCGCCGCAGCTTTTCCGGGTCCTTTTCCGTCCGTTTCACCGGCAGCGGTTCCTCCGGCCGGATCACCAGCAGCGTTCCGTCCTTCTCGCGGCGGGCGATGTAGTCCAGAGTATCGTTGTACTCCACGTGGCGGTTGGCCATGGTTTCCACCAGCTTGGGATACTTCCTGTACTTCCGTTTCATCAGTGGGAGCAAGCTGTCCTTCTTCTTGCGATAGTCCTCCGGCCGTGTCAGAACCACAACATTCCGGTCATAGCCAATGCTCTCAAAATACTGCACCGGGACAGAGTCCGCAATGCCGCCATCCAGCAGCTTGAAGTCATCGATCTCCACGATGCGGGAAACCAGCGGCATGGAGGCCGAGGCGCGAATCCATTCAAAGGCATGGTCATTCCGATCGCCGTACAGATGGTACACCGGCCTGCCGGTCTCCACGTCTGTGCAAACCACGTGAAATTCCATGGGATTGCTTTCAAAGGCATCAAAATCAAAGATGTCGTGATACAGCGGAACTTCCTCGTAGCAAAATTGCTTACTGTAATAGTCGCCGGTTTTCAGCAGAACCCGGAAGCCGCCGTATCGCTTGTCCCGACAAAACCGGGTGTTGTAGCGAACCACCCGACCGATCTGTCCGGACTTGTAGTTGCAGCCGAAGGCCGCTCCGGCAGACACACCGATCAATCCGTCAAATACGACGCCAGCCTCCATCATCACATCGATCACGCCGGCGGTGAACATGCCGCGCATGGCGCCGCCCTCCAGAATCAGTCCCTTTTTCAAAATCATTCCTCCTGTGATGCGCAATCGATGTGCGGCGATGTTCTCAGAAGCTCTTTACCAGTTCCTCCACGTCGGTGAGGGGACGCTCCTGCTTCAATGCGGTCTCTTCCAGCGTCAGCTTGCCGTCATAGGCGGTAAGTCCCTTGCGCAGGTGGGGGTTCTCCTTCAGTGCGCGCTCCACGCCCTTGTCTGCCATCTCCAGCAGGATGGGCAGCGTTGCCTTGGCCAGCATAATGGAGGCCGTGCGGGCGAACGCGGAGGGAATATTGTCCACGCAGTAGTGGAGGATGCCCTCCTCATAGTACACGGGATTATCGTGAGAGGTGCTGCGGCAGGTCTCCACCGCCCCCTCGTCATCACAGGCCACATCCACCAGCATGGCGGCGGGCTTCATCATCCGCAGATCCTCACGGTAGACCAGATGATCTTTCCGGTGCTTGGGCCACATGATGCAGTTGATAAGCACATCGCTTTCTTTCAGGCACTTCACCAGATTCTCACGGTTGGAGGGCAGGAAGGTGACATTGTCCGGCAGGATCTCCGCCGCCTTCTTCATAGCCGCCTCGTTGATATCCAGAATGCGGACATCGTTGCCGAAACCGGCAGCCAGCTCCGCGGCGCCGATGCCGGAATTGCCGCAGCCAATGATGGAGATTACCGGCGTATAGACGCCGGGCATCTTCGCCAGCAGCGTGCCGTTGCCGCCGAAAACAGCCTGCATGTGGTGCAGAGCCGCCAGGAAGCCGCCCTTGCCTGCCAGAATAGACATGGGGCGCAGCAGCGGGAAGCCGCCCTGATCATCGGTGATGTCCTCATAGGCCACCGCCGTGACACGGCTCGACAGAATGGCGTCCGTCTCCTCCGGGTGAGCGTTGGAGTGGATGTAAGTGAAAACGATCTTGTCCCGGTTCATGTACTGCCATTCCTCCGGGAACATCTCCTTGACTTTATAGAACAGGTCCGCCTGGGTATAGACCTCCTCCGCAGTGTCCAGAATCACCGCGCCGGCGGCGGCATAGTCGGCATCGGAATAGCCGCTGCCGAGGCCAGCCTCCTTCTGCACCAGCACCTGATGTCCATGCGCCACGATCTCCGCCACCGTCTCCGGCACAGCTGCCACACGGCACTCATTGGCCTTGATTTCCTTCAGCACTCCGATGATCATACGCGGATTCCTCCTACTGTCATTGTTCGGTAAACCGCAGGCTCTGCCGCGGCTGTTCAGATTATACCCCTTTTTTTCAGGAAGGTAAATAGCTTCATTGACAATCCCTGCCGCACTCCGCTATAATTTCCGGTGACAGATCACACAATACACCGGCGTTCCCTTTATCGGAGAACGCGGTCAGGAGGCACATATGAAACCAGAAATTCGCGACCTAATGCGCAGCGAAATCGCGCTGTTTGCAGAGAAGCTTCGCGCTTTTGACAGCGGCGAACTGGAACCTAAGGCCTACAAGGGCTTCTCCGGCGGCTTCGGCAGCTACGCCCAGCGAAGCGGCGGCAATATGCTGCGGCTTCGGATGGCAGGCGGTCGGCTGACACCCGCACGGCTGGGTTTTATTGCCGACGGTGTCGAGGCCTACGGCATCAACCGGATGAAGATCACCACCGGCCAGACCATCCAGCTGCACAACCTCCCCTCGGATGTCACCGTGGAACTGATGGAAAAGGCCATTGATGTAGACATCATCACCCGGGGCGGTGGCGGCGATTTCCTCCGCAATGTAATGGCAAGCCCCCTCTCCGGTGTGGAGCAGGGCGAATACTTCGATGTTCTGCCCATTGCCGAGGCAGCAGCCGAGTACATGCTGGGAATCGTGCGAAACATCAAAATGCCCCGGAAGCTGAAGGTCTGCTTCTCCAACAGTCCTGCCAATGTGACTCATGCCACCTTCCGCGATCTGGGCTTCGCCGCGCGGCAGGACGGAACCTTTGACGTATACTGTGCCGGCGGTCTGGGGCCCAATCCCAAGCTGGGCGTGCAGGTGGCAGAGGCAGTGGCTCCCGCTGATGTACCCGCCTGCATCGACGCCATGATCGCTGTATTCACTGCCTTTGGCAACTATGAAAACCGCGCCAAGGCACGTACCCGCTACCTACAGGATACCTTGGGTGTGGACGGTCTGAAGGCCGAGTACACCAAAGCTCTGACAGCGTCGCTGGCCGTCAGTCCCAAGCTGACCTTCTCACCTGTCAACGTGGAAAAGGCCGCCGACGGCGTCATCACTCACCAGCGGGTCATCCCCCAGAAGCAGAACGGCCTGTACGCGGTCTGCTATCATCCCCGGGGCGGCAACCTGCCTCCTTCCATAACCCGGAAGCTGTACGATGCCATCTCCGGCATGCCGCAGGTGGAATGCCGTCTCTCCCCCGAGGGCTGTATGTACATCATCAATCTGACTGCCGCAGAAGCAGAGGCTGTACTGACCATCACCGCGGACAGTGCTGTGACGCCCTTCCACCGCAGCGTCAGCTGCATCGGCGGCATCATCTGCTCCACAGGCATCCGTGACTCTCAGGGGCTGCTGGCCGCTATGATGGAAGCTGTGGATCAGGCCGATCTGCCCGCCAACGCGCTGCCCACCGTCCACGTCTCCGGCTGTCCCTCCAGCTGCGGCACCCAGCAGATCGGCGCATTGGGCTTTCAGGGTGCCAGCAAGATGGTGGAGGGCAAGCCTCAGCCCGCTTTCGCGCTGCTGATGAAGGGCTGCGAGAAGCAGGGACAGGAACGGCTGGGCGAAAATCTGGGCACCATCCTGCAGAACGAGATCCCCGGTTTTATGGTGGAGCTGGGCAGAACCGTGGCTGCATCCGGCCTGGGCTTTGACGAATGGCTGGCCGAAAATGAAGACACCTTCCGGGCGTTGGCCGCCAAGTACATCAACAGATAATATCAAAACATGGGTCTGTTGCAAAACAGAAATACCTGCAAGAGGAGCATGCACTCCTGGCAGGGGATGTGTGAAGGGGGCGGTCTTGGAGCCCCCACAAGGTGAATTGCCGCGCAGCGGCAAGAGAAGGCAGCCTGGGCTGTCACGGTTCAAATCACCCGCCCGCAGGCGAAAATTCCGCAAGAAGTCATAGACTTCTTGCGGAATTTCAAGGAGGCGTTGCATTTTGCAACGCCTCCTTTCCGTTTGCGCTCATTGTCCCTTTGCTTTTCGCCGGACGCGGCGGACACGGTTGATATGCCGCTCGAAATCCCCGCTGTTCAGCAGCTCCGTCAGCACGTACTGTTCGAACACCGGCACAGTGCAGGAATAGAAATCCAGCTTCTCCCGGTAAGGCTCCAGCAGTCTTTCCGGCAAAACCATATATCCCACACGGATAGACGGCGCCACCGTACGGGAAAAGGTGTTCAGATAGATCACTCTGCCATTGGCAGAAAGGGAAAACACCGTGTCTTCGTTCTTGCGGGAGACCGTCAGCTCGGAGTCATAGTTATCCTCAATGATCCAGCCCTGCCGCCGGTCTGCCCAGCGCAGGTATTCCTGCCGTTTGGACACGCTGGCTGTGATGCCGCTGGGAAAACTGTTGAATGGCGTGATGTGCAGCACCTTAGCGGAGGTGCGTTCCAGCTCCGCGGTCCGGATGCCGTCCGCACCCAACGCCAGCAGATCGCAGGCGGCGCCGTTGGCCCGATACACCTGCCGTATTTTTTCATAGGAAGGATCCTCCAGCGCAAAACCGCACTCACTGCCCAGCAGCTGCACGATCAGGCTGTACAGGTATTCCGCGCCGGAACCGATGACGATCTGCTCCGGCAAGGCGGAGATCCCGCAGCTCCGGGCCAGATAGGCCGCAATGGCCATTCTCAGCTGAACACAGCCGTGGTCATGGGATTTCACCAGAATATTCTCCCCATAATCCGCCAGCACCTTGCGCATGGTTCTGGCGATCTGCGGGAAAGGAAACTCCTCCCGATCCGTCCGCAGCGGTCCGGCACCGGGCGCTGTGACAACTGCCGCCTCGCTTCCGGTAAGGAAGTCCCGCTCACGGTAGATCACATAATAGCCGCTGCGCTGACGGGCCTCGATATATCCCTCATCACAAAGGATGGCATAGGCATGCTCCACGGTGATCACGCTGACACCCGTTTCCTCAGCCAACAGCCGCTTGGAGGGCAGCTTTGCGTTCAGCGGCAGCACCCCCGCCACAATATCACGCCGCAGCTGCTCATACAGCTGAAGATAAGCGGGCTTGCCTGCATCCTGTCGGATATGGTACTTCATCTGACCATACACCTCCCTTCCGCTTTCCACCAGATAATATAACCAATTTCATTCTACCCGGTTTTCTCACCCCTGTAAAGACATAAAGTCTCTCCTTGTGGAGAGACTTTGTTCACTCAGTCTTCAGGAATCAGTCTTGCCTTTTCCAGTGCCATTACCACAACAGGGATCAGCACCAGCTGCAGTATGATACCTGGGATAGCCGTGGTCACCGCACTCGCCAGAAATGCCTGCAGGGTGAAGGCAGAATCCTGCAGACCCATCAGCACTATCTGTACAACACCCCACACCAACCGTCCGGCGATCATGGCGATGATCAACGCCGCATAGATACTGCCTCTGGATTTTGGCAGCTTCCGGTACAGGAAACCCGCTGCCGCACCGTAAACTGCCAATTCAAAAGCCATGCCGATGGCGCTGAACATGGGCGGGCGGACAAAGAGCAGCGACCGCAGGATAGGAGCGATGCCGCCAACCACCAGTCCCCACGGCCAGCCGCACAAAAAACCGCACAGCAGCGCGGGGATATGCATAGGGCAGAGCATGTTGCCGATTTCGGGGATCTGTCCCGTCAGGAAGGGCAGCACCAGTGCCAGCGCAAGGCAGAGCGCCGCGTAGGCAAGCTTGCGCACCGAAGGTGCGCCGTTTGAGATTTTCACGAATTCCGCATCTCCTTCACGATGTTTTGGATTCGATCCATCGCATCGGTGATGATGGCAGCGGCATTGCCGGTGACTCCGGCAACATAGGTACCGCACAGGTTCATAGGGATCAGCACCCGGTGCGCACTGCTGGACGCCACAGCGTTGGCCATGGCCGGTGATATCTCACCCAGCAGAGAGTCCGCCACCGCGATCCCCAGCGGCCCCACGATGATATCCGCGCTGCGGCAGGCCACCAGCACCGGATTCTCTCCGGTGGCCGCCCGCATTGCGCCGCCCTTCATCATACTGGCTGTGGCGGCATAATTGGTACCCACCGCCGTCAGCTCAGCCTCCGGGAATCGGGTCAGGATGTTCTCCACCAATGTGCGGCCCAGCTTGCCGCCCTGTCCATCGATCACAAGAATCTTCATAGTATGTCAACCTTTCGTCCTCTGTATGCAGCGACGCCCGATGCGGCAGCGTCTTTCTGCAGGAATCAAAAAAAGGCACCGGCATTCCCTTGGGGAACACTGATACCTTCCTGATACCTTCCTCGTCAGAACATACGCATACCGGGGACGTCGGCTTGTGCCGAATCAGCCAGCTTATGCCAGCAAATAAATTGTAGCAAAGGGTTTCCGCAATGTCAACCATTTCAGCAGATACATCAACAACCGCCTGCGGTTCTTCCCCACAGGCGGCTGTGCTTTATGTCTGTTCCTGCTGAGAATGGAAATGCCGCCACACCGCCTCCGCCGTGGGCTGCGGCAGTACGGAGGAAAGCTCCTCTATCCCCGCCTCACGAATGGCGCGGATGCTACCGAATCGTTTCCGCAGAACTTCACGGCGTTTGGGACCAATACCGGGAATGTCATCCAGCGAGGATCGAAGCGCGTTTTTTCCGTGCTTCTGGTGGTGGTAGGTGACAGCAAAGCGGTGGGTCTCCTCCTGAATCTGGCCGATGAGAGAAAACACCGCCTGATTGGTGTCGATACCGATCTCCCCGCCCTCCGGCGTCACCAGTGCGCGGGTGCGGTGACGGTCATCCTTCACCATACCGAACACCGGCACATGACAGTCAAACTGCGCGGTGATCTCCTGCGCTGCGCAGGCGTGGGTCACGCCGCCGTCAATGAGAAAGAGATCCGGCAGAGGCAGGAATTTCTCATCACCGTCTGTCGCGCGCTGCAGTCTGCGGCGCAGCACCTCCTGCATGGAGGCGTAATCATCGGGATGCCCGTCCAGCTCCTTGATCTGGAATCGGCGGTAGGCGGATTTTAAGGGCTTTGTACCCTGATAGACCACCATGGACGCCACAATATCGGAACTGCCGGTATTGGAAATATCGTAAGCCTCCATGCGCTCCGGCGGCGCGTCCAGCCCAGTCATCCGAGCCAGCGTCATCAGAGTATGGTCGCTGCGCTCTGCGGCCGAGGTGGCACGCTCCGCCTCCTCCCGGGCATTCCGGGCAGCCATGGCCAGCAGTTCTGCCTTCTCACCCCGTTGAGGCACATGCACCCAGACTTTATGCCCCGCCCTCTGGGTCAGCACCTCGCTGAGTTCTGCGCAGTCACCGGAATCCGCGCTCAGCAGAATTTCCCGGGGCAGCATGGCACGGGGCAGATAATACTGAGATGTCACTGCCGCCAGCATCTCTTCTTCGCTCTCCTCGTTGTAGGCGGAAAACAGCTGGGTCTCCCGTCCGGTGAGCTGACCGTCCTCAATGTGCAGCACAGCGCAGCAGCTTTTTCCGGCACCCCGATAAACGCCCCATACATCGGTATCGGCGCAAATGCCCGCGATCACTGTCTGTTTGTTGCTGAGTGCCTTGATGGCATTGATACGGTCACGGAGTGCAGCCGCCTGCTCAAAGCGCAGGTTTTCTGCCTCCTCGGCCATTTTGGCCGTCATATCACGGATGAGCTTCTTTCCCTTACCTTCCAGCAGAGCCGCCGCCTGTTCCATGCGGCGGGTATATTCCTCCTCTGTCAGTTCGCCGCGGCAAAAGCCATCGCAGCGTCCCATGTGATAGTTCAGGCATGGACGCTCCTTGCCGATATCGCGTGGGAATTTCCGGCTGCAGGTCGGCAGTCTCAAGGCAGAGCAAATGGCTTCCAACGCCAGACGGGTCTCATGCCGTCCGCCGAAGGGGCCGAAGTAACGGGCGCCGTCATCCGCCATTCGGTTCACCAGCGAAAACCGCGGATACGATTCCTGCGACAGCCGCACAAAGGGGTAGCCCTTGTCGTCCTTCAGCAGAATATTGTAACGCGGCATATGGCGCTTGATGAGGGAGTTCTCCAGCACCAGTGCCTCAAATTCACTGCTGACAAAAATGGTGTCAAAGCGATCGATATTCGCCACCATGGCGCGGGTCTTTCCGCTGTGGGCAGCCGTATCCTGAAAATACTGGCTGACCCTGTTTTTCAGTTTCTTGGCCTTTCCCACATAAATGACCCGGCCGGTCTTATCCATCATGAGATAAACGCCCGGTGCAAGGGGCAGGTCGTTGGCTTTTTCCTTCAGTTCTTCCCTGGTCATCTGCATTCCTCCTTTCCGCGCCCGGCAGGATACTGGAAAGGCGGCTCTGCCTGTGCAGAGCCGCCTTCGGCGCTATTTGCGGATTATTCTCCGAAATTATCGTTGACCAGAGCGGCCAGAGCAGCCACAGCAGCCTTTTCGTCGCTGCCATCGGCAATCAGAGTGATGCCGGTGCCCTTGGTGACGCCCAGAGACAGCACGCCCAGCAGGCTCTTGGCATTGACGCGGCGGTCATCCTTTTCCACCCAGATTCCGCTCTTGAACTCGTTGGCTTTCTGGATGAAGAAGGTAGCGGGACGCGCATGCAGGCCGACCTCGTTGTTGACAATGATCTCCTGAGTATACATATACCGTTCTCCTTTTCTATGCGTATTTTGAGTCTGCGCATAATCGGTTATACATCTATTTTATCATAATCTCTTTTACCGAAACAGTCAACGGCGTTTTTCACAAACATTTCCTTTTTTCCTCCGTTACACCCTCTGTTTTTTTGGACACCATGAACGATTTTGCGGACAGGAACAGAAAAGACCCGCCTCACGGCGGGTCTTTTCCTCAAACAGAGACTGGCAAAACTCTGTTATATATGGGGTTTCTTACTTGGCAGCCTTCTTGCCCTGCTTGGAGATGGTCTGGATGCCCTCGATGGCCAGGACGATTGCCAGGACGATCATGATGACGCCCAGGATAGCCTGTGCATAGGGACCCCAGTCAGCGCCGCCCTTGGTGATCAGGCCGATCTGGTCCTTGGTGTTGATGACCAGGGAGGCCAGGGTGACGATCAGCATGAAGCCCATGGGGAACAGGAACATCTTGTTGTTCTTGCCGATGTTGCCCAGCCAGGTGGCGATGGCCAGCAGAGCCAGAGCAGCCAGCAGCTGGTTGGCAGAGCCAAACAGAGCCCAGATCTTGGCATAGCCGTTCATGCCCAGGCCGATGCCCAGAACGACGGTGATGATGGTGGCAACATAGGGATTGGACAGGACCTTCTTGTAGCCGGTGACATTCTGGGGAGTCTCACCCTTGGTGGAGTCGATCCAGAACTCCTGGAACATGAAGCGGCCCATGCGGGTAGCGGTGTCCAGAGAGGTCAGGCAGAAGGTGGAGTAGGTCAGGACCAGCAGGGTGTACAGAACCTGATACACAGTGCCGCGGGAAGGATCGATCATGGAAGCGATACCGCCGCCGAAGATAGCGGTGGCACCCTTGAAGGCCAGATCGGTGCCGTTGAAGCTGTAAGCGTGGGCAACAGCGATCAGGGTCATGATGGCCAGAGCGCACTCGATGAGCATGCCGCCGTAAGCGATGGGCTTGGCGTCCTTTTCCTTATCCAGCTGCTTGGAGGTGGTGCCGGAGCCAACCAGAGAATGGAAGCCGGAGATAGCACCGCAGGCGATGGTGGTGAACAGGACGGGGAACACGGGAGTGGTGTTGCCTTCCTTGTTCAGCAGAGGCAGAGTGTCCATGGAGGGATTGCCCATGATGACGGCGATGAAGGCCAGAGCCAGCATGGCATACAGCAGGAAGGAGCTCAGATAGTCGCGGGGCTGCAGCAGGATCCACACGGGAGCCACGGAAGCCACGACGATATACAGGCCAACGATGTACATCCAGGTGTTGGTGGTCAGCTGGACGGGATAGAAGTTCAGGCCGATGAAGATGATGGCCACGATGGCGACGACGCCAACAGCGGAAGCGATCTTCATGTCAACGCCCTTGCGGTACACGGCAAAGCCAAAGACGATGGCGATGGCGATGAACAGCAGGGAGACCATGGCAACCTGAGCGTTGGCAACGCCGGAAGCGGTCAGAGCACCGTTGGCGTCCTTGGTGACGCCGAAGGTGCCGGCCACGATGGAGGCGAATGCGGCAACAACCAGGATCAGGGTCAGGTAGGAGAAGATAACGAACAGACGCTTTGCACGCAGGGACATGTTGGCGGAGATGATCTCACCGATGGACTTGCCGCCATGACGGACAGAGGCGAACAGAGCGCCGAAGTCATGGACGCCACCGAAGAAGATACCACCGATCAGGATCCACAGGGTGCAGGCCAGCCAGCCGAAGCCGGCGCCGGCAGCGTTGATGGGGCCGGTGATGGGACCAGCGCCTGCGATGGAGGAGAAATGGTGACCCATCAGAACAGGAGCGGGTGCGGGGACATAGTCGACGTCGTCACGCAGAGCGTGAGCGGGAGTGGGCTCGGTGCTTTCACCAACGCCCCACTGCTTGCACAGCCAGCGGCCATAGAAGATGTAGCCGACGACCAGGACAGCGACGCCAATGAGCAGAAGTGTGATACCAGTCATTGATTTTACTCTCCCTTCTTATTTGCCCCTGGAGCCGAGATTTTGCTCCAGAGTCTTCTTTGCTCCCTTACCGGCTGGATTGGAAAGGAAGCTGTTTGTGGAACATTCCATTGCTGCTATATGATACTCCATCCAGCCGTGGAGTGCCAGCCGAAAATATTTCTGGAAGCGGGTCTTCTTAATAAGCTCCTTCGCCTCCGGGTCAATGGTGTCTGCCAGAACCACCAGCGTCACAAAGGAAGACATATGGTCCTTGTGCGGCTTCACCCGCGCCGTGCCCACCTTCATAGTCAGATCGATCTGCTGACGCAGGGTGGCAGCATCCAGATGATTTGTCACATAAAAGTACATGTACTCGTGGTTTTCCACCGCGCTGAGCACATGCTTCTTGCTGATGAGGTAATTCTCATCCCGCAGGAAGAAAGTCGCCGCAGCCGGAAAGCTTCCGCCCTCCACCACCACATCCCGCTCGATATCATACCGGTGGGAATAGGCATTGAGCAGCTTCTCCAGCCGTTCCTGCATTGCCGTGTTTTCCATTTGGTTCTCCTTTTGCAGACGGGCATTTCCGAAAAAATGCCATAAGGCCATTAATAACAGGTATTATACTCCTTCCTTTTTCATTTGTTAAGGGGGTTTGGCGAAGTTTGTGTATATTTTGTTAATTTTTTTGATTTGACCGCTAATTTCATAACGTATCTACTTTAATTTTTGTGTATTATTATGATTTTTCGCCTTCTTTCTGTTAATCAGTCATCATTTTTTGTCAAAGCTCGTGCGAAAAGATCGACCGCGCACGGCCGGCAGCAGCGGAGAAACATCGTCCGCTGGTGAAAAAACTTGACTTTACCGATGCAGAGGATTATAAATATAGTAATCAATTTAACCCGATAACGCGTTGAATATAAAGGAGAGTTTTGCAATGCTGGATATCAAGATCACCAAAACAACCGCCCCCAAGGCCAAACCCGCAGATGAATCCAAGCTGGGTTTCGGCAAGATCTCTACCGACCATATGTTCCTGATGGACTATACCCTCGGCAAGGGCTGGCACGATCCCCGCATCGTTCCCTATGCCCCCTTTGAGCTGGATCCCGCCTGCGTGATCTTCCACTATGCACAGGAGCTCTTCGAGGGTCTGAAGGCCTATCGTACCGCCGACAACAAGATCCAGCTCTTCCGTCCCGAATGCAACGGCAAGCGTATGCAGGATTCCTCTGAGCGTATGTGCATCCCCACCATTCCCGTGGATGACTTCGTGCAGGCCGTCGCCGCTCTGGTGGAAGTGGAAAAGGATTGGGTCCCCCACTCCGAGGGTTCCTCCCTGTACATCCGTCCCTTCGTCTTCGCCACTGACGTGGGCATGGGCGTCCACGCCAGCCATCACTACACCTTCTGCATCATCTGCTTCCCCTCCGGCGCCTACTATGCCGAGGGCATCGATCCCGTCCGCATCTATGTTGAGGACGAGTACATCCGCGCCGCTCCCGGCCTCACCGGCTTCACCAAGTGCGGCGGCAACTATGCCGGTTCTCTGTTGGCAGGCGAGAAGGCCGCACAGAAGGGCTTTGCTCAGGTTCTGTGGCTGGACGGCATCGAGAAGAAGTATGTCGAGGAAGTCGGCGCCATGAACATCATGTTCAAGATCGACGGCAAGGTCTATACCGCCGCATGTGAAGGCACCGTGCTGCCCGGCGTCACCCGCCGTTCCATCATCGAGCTGCTGCGCGACTGGGGCTATGAGGTCATCGAGGGCAAGCTGGCCATCCAGACCATCATGGAGGCCGGCCACACCGGCAAGCTGGAGGAGGTCTTCGGCACCGGCACCGCCGCTGTCGTCTCCCCTGTCAAGGAGCTGGTCTGGAAGGATGATTCCGTCACCATCAGCGGCGGCAAGATCGGCCCCGTCACCCAGAAGCTGTACGACACCCTCACCGGTATCCAGTGGGGCAAGGTGGAGGACACCAAGGGCTGGATCGTTCCCGTCTGCGAGGGCTGATCTCTCAATATGTGCAAAACAGGGCTGCGGAGCGTCTGCTTCGCAGCCCTATTCAGATTTTGTGCAGCAAACTCCGGCTGAATTGACATTTCCGCCGTGGCGGGTATAATATCGGAATATATGCCTTACTATATTGAATTATTTCCACGCGTATCATTTGAAGGAGTACTGTATGGCTAAGACAAAAGGTCTTTCAATCATTATCGTCGGCTGCGGCAAGGTGGGCGAAACACTGGTGGAGCAGCTGATCCGCGAAGGACACGACATCACCATCATCGACAAGGACGCCGCCCGGGTGGAATCTCTGGCCGGCACCTATGATGTGATGGGTCTGGTGGGAAACGGCGCCAGCTATTCCGTACAGGTGGAAGCCGGCATTGAAAAAACCGACCTGTTCATCGCCGTGACGGAGTCCGATGAGCTGAATCTGCTGTGCTGCACTGTGGCCAAGCGAGTCGCCAACTGCTCCGCCATCGCCCGCGTCCGTGACCCTGCCTACAGTCAGGAAGTCAGCTACCTGCAGGAGAAGCTGGGACTGGCCATGATCATCAACCCGGAACTGGAGACAGCCAGAGAGGCTGCCCGGATTCTGGCTCTGCCCACCGTACTGGATGTGAGTCCCTTTGCCCACGGTCAGGCAGAGCTGGTGCGCTTCAAGATCCCTCAGGGCAACGTGCTGGACGGCATGATGCTCTATGATCTGAGCAAAAAGCTGGACACCAACGTGCTGATCTGCGCCATCGAGCGCGGCGGCGAGGTATATATCCCCACCGGCAACTTCCAAATGATGCAGGGAGATGTGATCTCCGTAGTGGCCACCAGTCAGACTACGAGACTCTTCCTCTCCCGCATCGGCTTCAAGACCAATCAGGTGCGCAACACCATGATCATCGGCGGCGGCAAAGCCGCCTACTATCTGGCGCAGCAGCTGCTGCCCATGGGTATCGAGGTCAAGATCATCGAAAACAACCGTGCCCGCTGCGAAGAGCTCAGTGAGCTGCTGCCCAGAGCCACCATCATCAACGGCGACGGCACCGATGCAGATGTGCTGAAGGAAGAGGGGCTGAAATACGCGGAATCCTTTGTTCCCCTCACCGGCATTGACGAGGAAAATGTCATGCTGACCCTCCACGCCCGTCACGTCTCCAAGGCAAAGGTGATCACCAAGATCAACCGCATCGCCTTCAAGGATGTCATCGGTCAGCTGGATCTTGGCAGCGTCATTTATCCCCGCTACATTACCTCCGAAGCCATCATCGCCTACGTACGCGCCAAGAAGAACTCCATGAATTCCAACGTGGAGACTCTCTATCACCTGTTTGATTCCCGGGTGGAGGCCATTGAGTTCCGTGTCAACGAGCGTTCTGCTGTCACCGGCCGGATGCTGAAAGACCTGAGGCTGAAAAAGGGCTTGCTCATCGCCTTTATCAATCGCGACGGTGAGATCCTGATCCCCACCGGCCACGATACCATCGAAGCCGGCGATACGGTCATGCTGGTGACCACCCACACCGGCTTCAACGACATCCGTGACATTCTGGCCTGACGAGGCGGAGGCAACATGAACGGTTCCATGATTCTCTTTATCCTTGGCTATGTGCTGCGGATAGAAGGTCTGCTGATGCTGCCCTCGGCAGCGGTGGGCCTGATCTACCGGGAAACCCAGGGCTGGGCCTATCTGGCCGTGGGTATCCTGTGTGTTTTGCTGGGCACCCGGTTCAGCCGGGAACGCCCTGAAAATTCGGTGTTCTATTTGAAGGACGGCTGTGTAGCCACCGCCCTGAGCTGGATCGTGATGAGCGCATTCGGCGCACTGCCCTTTATGCTCACCGGAGAGATTCCCTCCTTTACCGATGCCATGTTTGAAACCGTGTCCGGTTTTACCACCACCGGCGCCAGTATCCTGACAGATGTGGAGGCTATGTGCCACTGCTCTCTGTTCTGGCGCAGCTTTACCCACTGGATCGGCGGCATGGGCGTGCTGGTATTTCTGCTGGCAGTGGTGCCTCTCAGCGGCGGCTCCCATTTCAACCTGATGCGGGCGGAAAGCCCCGGCCCCTCTGTGGGCAAGCTGGTTCCCAAGGTCAAGGCCACGGCACGGCTACTGTATCTTATCTACATGGCCATGACTCTGATCCAAATCGTTCTTCTGGCCTTTGACATGCCGCTGTTTGACGCCATCGTTCACAGCTTCGGCACCGCCGGTACCGGCGGCTTCGGCGTCAAGGCAGACAGTTTTGTCAGCTATTCTCCCTATTCCCAGTGGATCGTGACCATCTTCATGATCCTCTTCGGCGTCAACTTCAACGCATACTATTTCCTTCTGTTTCGTAAATTCCGGAAAGCATGGGAAATGGAAGAGGTTCGCTGGTACTTCGCCATCATTCTGGCCGCCATTACCATTCTGTTCCTGGACGTAGTGCGGATCTACGGCACTGCCTTTGAAGCACTGACTCACGCCGCCTTCCAGGTGGCCTCCATCATCACCACCACCGGCTTCGCCACCGCCGACTTCAATCTCTGGGGGCAGACCTCCAAGGTGACGCTGGTGCTGCTGATGTTTGTGGGCGCCTGTGCAGGCAGCACCGGCGGCGGCATCAAGGTCTCCCGCATTGTCCTGCAGGTCAAAACCATGATACGGGAAATGTATTCCTATATTCATCCCAAGGGCATCCGCTCCGTGAAGATGGATGGCAAGCCCGTGGATAACGGCATGATCCATTCCGTCTGCGTGTATATGATCACCTTCCTGCTGCTGTTCTGCGGCTCGGTGTTCATCGTTTCTCTGGAGGGCCGTGATCTGGTCACCACCTTCACCGCCGTGGCCGCCACCATCAACAACATCGGCCCCGGTCTGGAGCTGGTAGGCCCTGCCGGTAACTTCGCCATGCTCTCCGGTCTGAGCAAGTGGACCCTGATTTTCGATATGCTGGCCGGACGATTGGAGCTGTTCCCCCTGCTGATCCTGTTCCACCCCTCCCTGTGGAGAGACTCCTTCTCCCGCCGCGCCCACTGACGCGCCATCCGTACCGCACGGGCCGCACTGTCTTCTTTCGTCAAAAAAGAGACAGCGCGGCCCGTTTTACTGTTCTTTATTGAATATACTTGTTGAACTTGCACATTTTACCCCTCCCCCGTTTCCTTTTTTGGGTAATCTTTTTTCGTTTTTCGGCTGATTTTCCCCCGGCAAAGGACTAAAATGGATATGCGTCTGCCGATTTTTCTGTTTCGGCAGACCGGGCGGGCCGGTTCTGTCCGCCGAAACACACTGAGAAAGGAAGTTCCTAAGCAATGAAGAAGTTCGTCACCCTCCTCGCAGCACTGGTCCTGTGCTTCGCACTGTGCATCAGCGCGTCCGCCTACAACGCATCCGAAATCCTGAACACCTCCAGCGGCGCCACCGGCACTGTGGAAGCCTCTCATGGCAAAGCCACCGTCACCGCAGAGGTCTATCCCGCCGACACCACCTTCTCCGTCGGCAAGGACGTCCCCGGCAAATACTTCTCCGAGTTTCAGGTCTATGATGAAGCCGACAATTATGTGGGCTATTATTTCCCCTCTTCCTCCTTCACCCTGCCCAATGACGGCAAGATCTATCGTCTGAGTGTATTTGACGGTTCCTCTTTCGTTTTCTATGATACTTATGTGACCGCAGGCACTGCCGCGGCAGCCGAGCCCGAGGCTCCCCTGTATACCAAGTATCAGTACAAGCCCTCCGCAGACGCCAGCTATTTCAATGACTGCTATGTCATCACCGGCACCAGCACCGAGACTCCCAAGGCCAAGACTTTCTATGACGGCGGCATGGGCAACTCCTCTACATTCACCGCCACTTACTCCGATGTGATCGACTACTACATCCTGGCCGGTCAGGTGGATCCCGAAAGCACCGTGAAGACCAACGGCGGCTTCGTCTCCTTCTACAAGTGGAATGGCACCTACTTTGAGAACATGGGCTTTGGCTCGATCCCCTCTGGCGAGTATGCCGCCAAGGAAGCTTTCGTTTACAACGGCCAGACCGCTGATATGATCATCCCCGAGGACACCAGCTATACGGTCTGCCTCACCCTGAAGGGTTCCAAGTTCGATGCTGCCGCACCCGAAACTCCCGCCGCACCTGCTGAGCCGGTGGAGTCCTTCACTGACATCAAGGAAGGCGAGACCTTCTATGACGCCATCGCCTACGTCACCAAGCAGGGTCTGATGGACGGCACCACCGAAACCGCTTTCCAGCGCAAGGCTGCCGCTACCAACAAGACTGTTCTGGATACCATTGCCAAGCTGACCGGCGCCGATGCCGCAAAGGCATGGGCTGCCCAGCAGGGTCTGACCGAGACCGCCGAGGCTGTCCGCGAGGATCTGATCACCATGCTGTGGATCGCCAACGGCAAGAAGGCCGCCGACGAAACCGTGCTGGATAAGTTCGCTGACGCCTCCACCATCTCCGCCGAAGCCAGATCCGCTATGGCCTGGGCCGTGGAAACCGGCCTGATCAAGGGCTATGCCAATGGTCTTCTGGGTGCTCAGTCCCAGCTGACCCGCGGCGCTATGGCTGCCATTCTGTTCCGCGCAGCCGTCTGATTCTTCCGCAAAAAACATCAGGACGCTCTGAAGAGCGTCCTGATGTTTTTTTTTGCGGCTTTTGTTATTTTCCCGTTCCGCCCGCAGGGACCCGCTTCCGCTTTGGCAGGATGCGTACCACAGAGCTTACCAGCGAGCTTCCTGCGGCAATGGCGCCGGCAATGCTGGCCGCCTCCACGCCTCGCTGGGCAAACAGGGCCATATTGCCATCGATCAGTGCGTCCATGGTATAATACAGACCGCCGCCGGGCACCAGAGGAATGATGCCAGTAATGAGGAACACCGTGGCCGGAGACTTGAATATGCGGGCGAAAATCTCTGCCAGAATCGCCACCGCCACCGTAGCCACAAAATTGCGGCCCACGACACCCATGGCATCCGCCGTCAGGAGGTACACCAGCCAGCCGGCAGTCCCGGCAAACCCGGCGGCGAGGATATGCTGCCAGCGGCGAAGCTCAAACACCATGGCAAAGCCTATGCTGGTCAGTGCTGCATACAGGCAAGGCAAACAGGTTTCCATACGCACTCCTCCTCACATCCAGAATCCGCCCAGAATCCGGGCAGCAGTAATGGGAATGGCCACCCCCATGGCAATGGCCATTGCCACAATGAGCACCTCTGCCAGACGGGTCACCGCCGTCAGAAAGTCACCGGACAGCACGTCCCGCATCACATTGGTAATGGCAACGCCGGGCACCAGAAGCATGATGCCGCCGATGATCACCATATCCAGATTGGCAGGCAGTCCGACAGCAATGGCCAGCAGTGGGAAGCAGGTCAGCAGTGCCGCTGCCAGCAGATTGGTGAAAAACGCATTGGCGCGCAGGCGCTTCATGTGGAACACCGTGTGCTTCACCGCAACGCCGCAGGGAATGGATACCGCAGCATCCAACAGTGTTCCGCCAAAGAGCAACGTAAAGAAAAATGTAACCATAATATGCGCCAGATAGCTGATTCCCTTGGGGTAAGGCGGTTCTGCCATCACCTGCCGCAGACGCTGATTGGCGATCTCCATGGAGGGCGTTTCCGCACAGATCTCGCGACAGAGGGCGTTGAGATTGTTGAGGCGGTGCAGGTTGTTTGCTGTGGTCTTGATGCGGATGGCCTTGTTATGGTTCCGTGCGCCACCCTGAATATTGATGATAATACAGGACGGGATGGCAAAAATCTCCGTCTGCTGATAGCCGTACGACTTAAGGATCAGATGGACGGACTCCTCCACCCGGTAGATCTCCGCACCATTCTGCAGCAGACTCCGTCCCATCTCACAGGTAAAATTCAACAGTTTTTCCGTGTCCACAATTTGTCCTTTCCCCGACCTCACAGATCGGCACCCGTCTTTCTCGCAGCAGCGATCTCCGCAGTCAGTCTGCGGCGGGAGTCATTGAACAGCAGTTCCTTATTGTGCCGGTAATAGGCATCGCAGCCGAAGTTTTCAATCAACCAGGAAGTATCTGCTCCGGCAGTCAGCTCGGTAACGAACATCACCAGCTCCTGAGAGTCACCGAAGGTGCGCTCCAGGAACCGGAAAGCATTGTCCAGCTCGCTGACGGCAGCCTCTGCCAGCTTCTCCCGGTCTGCCGTCTCCTCGCCGAACCGGATCTTCAGCACCGTCATGGCAGCGCCTGCCGGCACGCGATCGGTTTCCAGTACGGAGCGGTATGCCTCCAAGGTTTGCATCAGACGCATATCGGCGTTGCGGCGGGACTTGTCCAGTCGGCCGGCATCCTTTTCTATCTGCAGGGCAGCCTGACGCCGGGTGATCTCTGCCGCCAGCACCGCCTGCGGATCGCCGCCGTCGGCGATGGCATCCCGGCAGGCCAGCAGCACCTCATAGAGCTGTTCCGTCAGCTCATCCTGTCTGCGGATGCGTCCGGCAGCGTCACTGAGCCGGGAGATCAGCAGTCCCAGCACGCTGAGCCGCTCATCAAAGGCAGCGGCACGCAGCTCGTATTCGGTAACGATCTCCCACTCGCCCCGGAGAATATCATCCACATGATATGTCTTCTGATACTTGTAATACAGCATCAGGTAGTTTGCAAAGTCCCGGGCGATGACAGGCAGCTGAATGTACTGCTCCACTACGGTGCGATCCACCTGCAGACCCAGCTTTTCATAGGCACAGATCAGTTCGCTGAGATCCTCCCAGCCACGGGCGGTGGCAAACTGCAGGCCATCCACCGTGGTCTCCACACGATAAAAGTTCTCCTTCTTGATATCCAGATAGGAGACCACCGCACCGTGGACACCCTTCTTCCGAGCATATTCCTTCCAGACGCCGAAGTTGGCCTCTACGTCGATGCGCTTGACGCGATCCAGTGTCACCACATCGAATTCCCGGACGGAGCGGTTATACTCCGGCGGATTGCCGGCAGCCACAATGAGCCAGCCCTCCGGCAGCGCCTGATTGCCGAAGGTCTTGCACTGCAGGAACTGCAGCATCATGGGTGCCAGCGTCTCCGACACGCAGTTGATCTCATCCAGAAACAGGATGCCTTCCTTCAGCCCGGTCTTCTCCATCAGATTGTATACGGAGGCCAGAATCTCACTCATGGTGTATTCCGTGACGGCCACTTCCCGCCCGTCATAGATACGGTGCTCAATAAAAGGCAGTCCTACCGCGCTCTGACGGGTGTGATGGGTAATGGTATAGGACACAAGACCCACGCCTGTCTCCGCCGCGATCTGTTCCATAATCTGGGTCTTGCCCACACCGGGCGGGCCCATCAGCAGCACCGGCCGCTGTCGTACGGTGGGAATGAGATAGTTGCCCAACTCATCACGGGACAGATACGCCTTCAGCGTATTCCGAATTTCTTCTTTTGCCTGCTTGATATTCATTGCGTATCCCTCGCATTTCTCTTACAGCTGCGGCAGCTCTGACAGATCGTCAGCATCCCGCTCCATGGGAATTCCCTCCGCCAGAGCAGCATCCTCCAGCGTCCGATCCCCCAGCACCAGCCGAATGGCCCAGGGCGGTATCTCGATTCCCACAGGCGGCTCCGCCAGCAGAATAAACGCCGTGTCATAGGGCGGCCGCTTTTGCGGATAGATGCCCATGCCATCGGTAAAATACAGCAATCCCCGCAGGGATGCAAACGCCCCCTGCGCCTGCAGCGCCGCCACATGGTCGAACACCGGCCGGAAATCCGTGGCGCTGCCGCCGGTAAGCTGAAAATTCTCCATGTACTCCCGCAGTTCCTCCAGATCGTGAACAACGACATCGCTGCGCACCTGATCGTCACACTGGAGAATACGGATGTTCACTTTTCGTGTGAAAGTACCGGTGGAGCGCAGGATGGCATAGGTACAGGCCAGAAACTGCCGTACCGTCTCACCGGAGGTGGACATGGAGGTGTCCACCGCAATGACAAAATCCTCGATGCGCTTCTCTTCCCGGGTCTCCGGCGGCTCCACCAGAGGCATATTGCCGTAAAGCTGCAGCCCGTAGGCGTAGAAAATGTAATCAAAGGCATCTCCGTCCACCGCCATGACTTCCCGATGCACGGCAAAGCGCCTCAGGAAAGCACGGTAATCCACATCGTCCCGGTTGGCCACCCGGATCTGCTCGCAGATCGCCTCGCCGCCGGCAGCCCGTCCCGCCAGCACCGTTTCCAGTCCCGTCTGGGTGCGCTCCGACATACCCTGCCAGTTCTTGTCCTGCCGCTCGCTGCGCTCCTTGTCCTCCCGGCTCTGGGGTGACCAGAGGCCGTGATCGTCGGCAAAAAACTCCCGCTGCAGCCGCGCCCGCTCGTATTCCTCCGACACATTGCGCAGCAGGGCGCGGTAAATGCCCTCCGCCGTCAGCACCGGCATTTCCCGGCGCAGATCAGCGTACCACCGCTGGCGCAGCGGCGGCGCATTGCCCCGTCCAAGGCAGGCATAGTCCAGTCCGTCCAGAATGCTCTCCACCGCCATATCGCAGGCCAGATCCCACAGTTCCGGATCGCGACCCTCTTTTTTCCGCAGATGCCGCAGCATACAGTGGAGGATCACATGAAGATACATGCGGTTGGTGTGACCGCTGCCCCGGAGATACCGCTCCGCCAGATAGGCGCCGTCATAGTACAGTGTCTCGCCGTTGGTAGCCACAGAGCCGGTAACGCCCTGCGACGGCGCAAAGGCCAGCGCACACAGCGCCGAATCCAGATACGGCAGAGAGAGGTACAGCTCGTTGCGGCTCATCTGCAGGATCTCCTCGCCGATGGCGGACAAATCTCTGGTTTCCACTGTACTTCCCTCCCTTCCGGAATTTACAGATCAAAGGTCTTTCGCCGACCGACAGGCACCAGACGGTGCATCTGTTCCAGCAGCAGCACCTGGGCCTCCGCCGCGTTCTGCTGCCGTGCCAGCTCACACCCGGTGGACAGGATCTCCCGGCTCAGCTCCACATGCTTCAGCAGCCAGTTGAGGCCCTCTGTATCGCGCTGCTCCAACAGCCACACCAGCGCTTCCTCTCCGTGCTCACGGAGATATTTTCCATAGGCCGCTGCCGCGTCCTCCGACAGTTTCCAAGGCTGCCGCAGCCGCCACCAGGCCAGCCGCAGCGCCGTTCCGTCGTCGTGGTTCACCTTCAGATATTTTTCCCACAGTCGGTCGAAATCCATGGTGGAAAAGGTGTTGTCCCGGAAGCCGTGGTGGTAGGGATACCCCCCGCCGGTAATGGTATAGTCAAAATAGTGATTCGGGCAATTCTCGTCCAGATTTTCCCGATATTCCGGGAAGATCAGCCGCGCCGTCTCTCCCGCCGGGTCCACGAGGGTCACATCCAGTTCCCGGGAGAATTCACCTACAAAACAGCACAGGGCGCGGGTTCGCTCACCGGTCATCCGCAGGAAGAGCGTATCCAGCTTCCGGCAGTTCATGAAGATCAGGCCGCCCCAGTCGGTGACAGCGTCGTGCATCCGCAGCCTTCTCAGGGCGGTGCAGTTGTAAAAGGCATAGTCTCCAATGCGGCGCAGGGTGGACGGCAGCGTCACATCCTCCAGACGGCTGTTGTCCGGCTGCTCCGTCGGCATAGGGCCGCAGGCGATACGCACCGTTTCTCCCTCCGAAACCGGACGGTTGGGTACAAAGGCGTGGTGCTCCAGCTCTGTCACCGGCAAACCCCAGAGGGTTTCCGGCAGCACCGCCGTTTTGTCTGCCGACAGTGCCCGCAGAATCACGATGCCGTCCGCTTTCCGTCGAACCGTCAGCAGCAGCTCGCTTTCACCGCGAATCACTTCCACGCCTGTTCACCTCCCACGCACATATGCGCATAATAAATCAGTTTATTATAGCATGATTTTCCCAGGATTCATAGCCCTCATTTTTCCGAAACCGGCAGCAAAATGCTCTGCCGGTCAGGCAGAGCATTGCCTTTTCTGATGAAAAATGCTATGATACCGTCAATAATACTCCTCTGTAGCGCACAGAGTCAGGGCAAAGGAGATTTGAAACATGAACTGTCTGTTTGTCATTGATTATCAGAACGATTTCGTGAACGGCGCGCTGGGTTTCCCCGGCGCAGAGAAGCTGGATGCCCTCATTGCCCAGCGCGTCCGGGAATATGGCCCCGGCCGGGTCTGGTTTACCCGTGACACCCATTTTGAGGACTATCTCACTACCCGGGAGGGCCGTCACCTGCCCGCCCCCCACTGCATCAAGCACACCCACGGCTGGCAGAACTACGGCGAGACCGCCAGAGCGCTGGAGGAAGTGGGTGCCGTGGGCATCGACAAGCTGACCTTTGGCATGGACATTGCCGATCCGGATATCCTCTCCCTGCTGCCGGAAATGGCAGAACGCATTGAGCTGTGCGGTCTGGTGTCCAACATCTGTGTGGTCAGCAACACCGTGGTTCTCCAGAGCCATTACCCCAACGCGCAGATGGTGGTGGACGCCGAGCTCACCGCCAGCTTTGACCCCGATCTCCATGCAAAAACGCTGGATGTTCTCGCCGGACTTCAGGTGGAGGTCCTGAACCGTAAATAAACAAGGAGGAACCGTTATGCTGCAGCCTCACATTCAATTGGACGAATCCATTCAGGCACGCTGTGCCATTCTCCCCGGCGACCCCGCCCGGCTGGACCGCATCGCCCTCCAGCTGGAAAATGTAAAAGAGATTGCCTATAACCGGGAATACCGCAGTCTCACCGGCACCTACAAGGGCATGCCGGTGCTGGCTATGTCCACCGGTATGGGCGGCTGCTCCACCGGCATCGCCATTGAAGAGCTGAAGGCCATCGGCATCACCGCCATGATCCGCATCGGCTCCTGCGGCGCACTGCAGAAGAACATCGCGCTGGGTGATCTGGTCTTCGCCTGCGGTGCCGTCCGGGACGACGGCGCCTCCCGCGCCTATGTGGATATCCGCTATCCCGCCGTGCCGGATACTGCTCTGCTGAGCCACTGCATCACTGCCGCCAGAGACAACAACTGGCCCAGCCACACCGGCGTTGTCCACAGCCACGAAAGCTTCTACATCGATACCAACGCTCAGGAGGAAGCCCACTGGTCCAAGTGCGGCGTACTGGGTGCAGATATGGAAACCGCCGCCCTGTTCACTATCGGTCGGCTCCGGGGCATCCGCACCGCCTCCATCCTCAACAACGTGGTGCTCTATGGTCAGGACACCGCCGACGCCATCGGCGACTACGCCGGCGGCGAGGATATGACCGCCGTGGGCGAGCACCGTGAGATCGCCGTAGCGCTGGAAGCACTCTATCGTCTGGCACAGGAGGAAACATGAAAAAAGCACTGTATGTTGACTGCTGCATCCGCGGCAGAGAATCCCGCACCGCCCGGCTGGCGGAGGCATTTCTGGCCTCTCTGCCGGAGGAATACGCCGTCACCCATCTCAACCTGATGCAGGAGGGAATGCAGCCTCTCACCGGCGACTTTTTCCACGGTCGTCAGGAGCTGCTCACTGCCGGTGACCGCAGCCACCCCCGATTCCGCTATGCCTACCAGATCGCCGAGGCAGATCTCATTGTCATGGCCGCCCCCTTCTGGGACATGAGCTTCCCTTCCCTGCTGAAGATCTATATTGAAAACACAGCTGTGGACGGCATCACCTTCCGCGGCGGCGAAAACGGTCTGGAGGGCATGTGCCGGGCAAAACAGCTGGTATTTCTCACCACCCGTGGCGGCTTCTACGCCGACGCGCCGGAACTGGAACAGGCCACGCCCTATCTGAAAGCCATTCAGAAGTTCTACGGCATTCCGCAGTTTGCCTGCATTGCCGCCGATGGTCTGGATGTTGATGGCTTTGACGGGCAGGGCGCACTGCAGAAGGCCTGCGGCGAAGCCGCCGCACTGGCAGCTTCACTTTAAGGAGGAATTTCCATGCGGCTTCTGGGAGCCATCTTTGACATGGACGGCGTCCTGCTGGACTCCAATTATATCTGGCGGGATCTGGGTGCCCGCTACCTCCGCAGCCACGGCAAGGAGCCGGAAGCAGACCTGCGCAGTCTCCTGCAGCCGCTGACCATGGAGGATACTGCGGTATATTTCCGCAGCCACTATCAGATCCCCCGCACGGAGGCAGAAATCGTACAGGATATGACGGACATGATCCGTCAGGAATACCTGCTCCATGCCCCTGCCAAGGCAGGCGTGGACAAGCTGCTGTCTCTGCTGAAAATGAGCGGCGTCACCATGTATGTGGCTACTGCCACAGACCGTCCTCTGGCAGAAGCCGCCCTTCGCCGCACGGATCTCGCCCGGTATTTCAAGGGCATCATGACCTGTGCCGAGGCCGGTGCCAGCAAAACCAGTCCCAAAATCTACGAAAAGTGTCTCACCCGCCTGCGCTGTGACAAGCAGCACTGCATGGTGTTCGAGGATTCCCTCCACGCCATCCGCACCGCCAGCGGTGCCGGCTTCCGGGTGACTGCCGTATACGACGAAGATTCCGCCGCCGTTCAGGAAGAGATCCGTTCTCTCTCCGAATACTGGATCCGCTCCTATGATGACTGGTTTGAACAGGGTGGCGAGTTCAACTGACCAACGGGGTATCTGCTTATGAACATCCGCAACAAAATCGACCTGCATCTCCACATTGACGGCTCTGCAAGACCGGAAACCGTGTATGAGCTGGCGCGAAGACATCATATTGAGCCGGAATGTCACCGGACGCTGGAGGAGATCCGGCAGTCCATGACCATTCCCGCCGGGGAGTTTGACCCGGATTTCCTCACCTTCCAGCCGCCTCTGCGGGTGATGCAGACAGCGGAGGGACTCACCCGCATCACCCGCGAGCTGGTGGAACAGTTGGAGTCCGACGGCCTCATCTATGCGGAGCTGCGGTTTGCCCCCCAGTACCATCTGGAGGGCGGCATGACCCAGGAGGACGCCGTTCTGGCTGCCATCGAAGGTCTGCAGCAGGGACTGGCTGCCTGCAAAACCCTGAAGGCCGGACTGATCCTCTGCGCCATGAACCACTGTGACCCTGCTGCCAACCACGGGGAAAATCTGGAAACAGTGCGTCTTGCCAAAAAATATCTGGGACAGGGCGTGTGCGGTGTGGATCTGGCAGGCTATGAGGAACGGATGCCGGAATACGCCGATCTGTTCGCTCTGGCACGGGAACTGAGCATTCCCGCCACCACCCACAGCGAGTTTACCGTGGGGGATGCGCTGGCCTACGGCACCACCCGCATCGGTCACGGCTATCAGGCGGCACTGCTGCCGGAGCTGACAGAAGCCGTAATTCAAAAGGGCGTCACGCTGGAAATGTGCCCCGACAGCAGCCTTTCCTACGACTACGGCCTCACCGGCGACAGCACCCATCCCCTGTATGTGCTGTATCAAAAAGGCGCACGGGTCACGGTGAACACCGACAACCTCACCGTGCTGGACACCTCTCTGGACTTTGAATACGAGTTGTGCCGGAAAATGGGCTTTCATGACGAGGATATCATCCGCATGAACAACTACGCCATCGAAGCCTCCTTTGCCGATGAGGAAATCAAGCAGGCATTGCTGGCCGTACAGCCGCTGTAATACGCCGGGAACGGTGCCATCATCAAAAAGGGAGTCAGCGTATGAAGCAGAACAGAATGGCGGAAATTCAGAAGATTCTGACGGACGAAAAGCAGATCAACAATCTGGAACTCTGCCAGCGGCTCAATATTTCTCTGGCAACCCTCCGCCGCTACCTTGATCGGCTGGAACAGGAGGGATTGATCCGCCGTGTATACGGTGGTGCCGTTCTTGCGGGCACTTCCGAAGGGGAAGAAAACTCACCCCTCCGCTGGGACATCCGCCGGTGCAAAAACGCTGGGGAAAAGCGTTCCCTTGCCGCAGAAGTCATCGATCTGATTCCAAAAAACTGCACCGTGTTTATCGACACCAGTACCAGCGCCTTTGAGGTGGCAAAGCTGCTGGCGAGCCGTGGGCACAACACGGTACTGACCAACTCCCTCCGCGCCGCAGCCGTTCTTTCCACCAACGAAACGCTGCAGGTTTATTGTCTGGGAGGGTATATCAACCCCGGCCGGTTTTCTATCTCCGGCATTATGGCTGCTGAATGTCTGGCTCTGGCTCCGGACATTGATATCTGCATTCTCTCTCCCGACGGTTTTTCTCCCTCCGGTGGACTGCGTGAGCATTCCATGGAGTCCGCCATTCTGAAGCGTGCTGTGATTCAGCGCAGCAGCACCGTCATCGCCTTGCTGGATCATTCCAAGTTTTCCACGGAAGCCGGCGTTCTCCTCTGCCCGACGCAGCAGGTCAACACCATCGTAACCAGCCGGAAAGCGCCGCTGCAGGATCTGCAGCGTCTGCAGGAAATGGAGATTCGCACCATTACGGTTTCCTGAATCGCATAAAAACAGGCGGCTGCCCGTACGGGGCAGCCGCCTTTCTCTTTTGATTTTTCCGTGCCGGTCAGAACACATACCGCTCAAACGGCTGCTCACAGGGCGCACCCATGCACAGATGCATTTCCATCCGTTCCAGATCCATTACAAAGGACATCACTGTGCCTACCCGTGCATAAGCAGGCGCCGCGGGATCTTCATGGTGGCAGATGGATGCGGGATAATCCGCATGGTCTGCAAAAACACGCATGAAGTCCCGAACCGTAACACCGCCTTTCACAGAGCGAATCAGTTCCTCTGCACGGCCGCAGCGGATAAAGGTATCCGGCCATTTTTTCTTGGCGGTATCCCGGAAAGGATAACGCGGCAACCGCAGACTGCGGAAATGATTGGCATGAACCAGGATGCCGTCCTGCGGATACAGCACATCGAAATCATCATTGGACACTTCCACATCCACGGCAATTCCATCCCGGCTGGCAAACAGGAAATTCACCGCGCAGCCCAACTGCTGGCCGCCCACTTTGCTGATCGCCTCTGTAAGATTCCGGGAATCCATGGCTCCGCGGCAGGCAATATGCAAGGGCAGAGCGCCTTCCGGAAAATCATCCGTTGCCAGCGCATTGAAGCAGAACCCCAGTCCTGCGGAATTCATGCCGTATTTACCGATGATACCAGCCTCTGTCAGCAGCAGCAGATCCGGACGGCCGGAAGCTGTCTGCCGGATCTTAACCAGAATCATGGACTCACGCTGCGACATCTTCCAATCCCAGTTCTGACCGATCAGGGTACTGCGGCCGTCGGTTTTGGAAGGCGTTGCGGCCATAGCCGTACAGCCATCCGGAATAGCATCGGCAAACCCACGCAGCACAACCTCGCTGCGGCAATTCAGCAGAAGAATGTCATCAAATGTCACGCCAGCGCCGTCAGCAATGCCTTGTATCTCATCTATATAATCCGGGTTGTATCGCGCAATCACCGCCCGATACTGCTGTGCCAGCTGTTTTGCCTCGTCCCACGCCAGTCCGGCAACAGCAGCAAACTGATCACGATACGACCGAATACAGTTGTGTACCTGTACTGCGGCTTCCGTTCCAATGGTCAGTCCGATCTGATAGCTGGTTCCCTCTGCTTCCAAAAAAGGAATGCAGGCTTTCATATAACCACCCTTTTTCCGAAAGATTAATTTCGCCATTTTGTCAGCAGAACAAAACAACATGAACAATATTTACTCTTTTTCATTCTGTTTGTCAAGTTTGTATTGTGTTTTCCAAAAAGCTATACTATAATTTCCGAAAAACATCTCAAGGAGTATGCGTATGTTTCAAACGGTGATATTCGATCTGGACGGCACGCTTCTGGACACCATGCCGGATCTGATGGATGCCGGCAATCATGTCTGCCAACAGCGGGGCTGGCCGCAGCGCAGCATCGAATCCTATCGTATTATGGTCGGGATCGGTATGCGAAATCTGCTGCAGGAGCTTGCTCCCGCCGGTGCTCAGGATCCGGCACTGGATGACGCCATCGCCGAGTACCTGGCCTACTATGGAAAACACAACGCAGACAAGACCCTTCCGTATCCGGGAATTCCCGCCTTGCTGAGCACCTTGCAGGAAAAGGGAATCCGCATGGCCATCTGCTCCAACAAAAGTGACGAATTCAGTAAAAAGCTGGCCGAGCACTATTTCCCCGGTGTGTTTCAGGTGGTCCGCGGCCGGATCGACGGCTTCCCCGGAAAACCGGATCCCTCCGGTGTCAAACTGGTAATGGAGGCCTTGGATGCCGAACGGTCCACCACACTCTATGTTGGTGACAGCAGTATTGATATCGAAACCGCCCGTAACAGCGGCATTGCTTCCTGCGGCGTCTCCTGGGGATTCCGCGGTCGGCAGGAACTGGAAGAGGCCGGTGCAGAGCACATTGTGGATACGGCAGTGGAACTTCTGGCACTGATTTTGTCATAACTTCTCCACCGCAAATACGCAACCGGCGGGCGCAAGTGCGTCCGCCGGTTTTACTTGCATTTCCGCGATGACCGTGCTACAATCCTCCCGACAGGTTTCCACACCCTGTCCAAGCGTCTGCTGCGGCAGGCGTTCGTTCGGTGGGTTTCCCCTGCCGTTCTCTAAACAAAAAATGGAGGTTTTTTCATGCCCAAAAACAATTTCTCACGGTCTTTTTCCGTCCGTGACATGGCCATCGCCGGATTAATCGCCGCCCTGTACGCCGTGCTCGGGTACTTTGCCAACATCTTTGGCCTGACCTTTGGCCCCTTCCAAATGCGTTTCTCTGAGGCACTCTGCGTACTCCCCTTCTTCTTTCCCGCAGCCGTGCCGGGGCTTGCCGTAGGTTGTCTGGTTGTCAATCTGCTGAGTCCCTACGGTGCGCTGGATATCATCTTCGGCACGCTGGCCACCCTGCTGGCAGCTGTCTGGACCCGACAAACGCACCGCAAGTGGCTGGCTCCTCTCCCCCCGGTGATCTGCAATGCTCTCATGATCCCCGCTGTCATCGCCCTGCAGACCACCGTTCCATTCAGCACAGCCTTCTGGTCAACATTCGTCTGGAATGCTTTCACCATCGGTCTGGGCGAACTTGCAGCCTGCTATATTCTGGGCGGTCTTTTGCTGGCCAGACTCCCGAAAATCACCCCGCTCAAACGTTACTTCTCCTAATTTTCACTTCATTGCCCCTGTTTTTCCGAAAACAGGGGCAATTTTGCATCAAAATATCAGAAAAACGCAAAAAATCACCTTGACAAGCGCTCTATTTTCGATATAATAATATGGCTTGCATTATGCGAGCAAATCCTTGCCCTCATCTGAGAATGAGGGCCATTAGTCCAAAAGGAGGTGCAAATATGGCTAAGGTTACCGCCAATTACGAGGTCGTCTACATCATCGACCCTGCACAGGGTGAGGAGGGCATTGCCGCTCTGGTGGCAAAGTTCCAGACTCTCGCTGAGCAGAATGGCACTGACGTCTCCGTTGAGGAGTGGGGCAGCCGCAAGCTGGCTTATCCCATCAACGATAAGGAAGACGGCTACTACGTGCTGATGAACTTCACCAGTGGCAACGCTTTCCCCCGCGAGCTGGATCGTCTGCTGCGTATCAACGACGGCATCATGCGTTCCCTGATCGTCTGCAAGGGCGAGTAAGGAGTAGCGAATGCTCAACAAGATCTTTCTGATGGGTCGTCTGACCCGTGACCCCGAGCTGCGCCGCACTCAGAGCGGCACCGCCGTGACTTCCTTCTCTCTGGCCGTGGATCGTGACTTCAAGTCTCAGAACGGCGAGAAGGAGACGGATTTCATCGACGTCGTCGCATGGCGCGCTACTGCGGAATTCGTCAGCAAGTACTTCACCAAGGGCCGCATGGCTGTGGTGGAAGGCCGGCTGCAGATCCGTGACTGGACTGACCGCGACGGCGGCAAGCGCCGCACTGCCGAGGTCATCGCCGACAATGTGTATTTCGGCGACTCCAGACGGGACTCCGCCGATAACGGCGGCTACGCTCCCGCCCCTGCTTACGGTGCCCCTGCCGGCCGCGGCTACGCTGCTCCCGCAGGCGGTCATTCCGAATTCGCCGAAATCGGCGAGGAAGACGGCGAACTGCCGTTCTGATATTGATACTTTGAGCGCCTAACCGCGCTGCAATTTCGTAAAAAGGAGGACCCTTCCATGGCTTTCGATCGTGAAGCAAGACCCGCTCGCCCCATGAACCGCGGCAAGCGTCGTAAGGTCTGCCAGTTCTGCGTTGACAAGTGCGAGCAGATCGATTACAAGGACGCCGCCAAGCTGCGCCGCTTCGTCTCCGAGCGTTCCAAGATCCTGCCCCGCCGCACCACCGGCACCTGCGCCATGCATCAGCGTCAGCTGACCAGCGCCATCAAGCGCGCCCGTCAGATCGCTCTGCTGCCCTACGTGACCGACTAATCGTGCACAATGAGATCCCCGTCCGTTGGACGGGGATCTTTTTATTTTTGCTGCGTCGAAGGTTGTCGAATCTTGCGTAGTTGCTCTATATATGCTATATTGGAACAACATGTGTCCCTCATTCTTACGAAGTGGAGCTTCAGCTATGGCAAAATTCTTCGCATACTTTTTCGGAGCCGGCAGCACGGTGGAGTTTTCCCTCCTTACCCCGGCTCATTTGCTCCCCATTCTGGCAATGGTGGCGGTTATCGTTCTGATCCATCGCAAGGCTGACACCCTCCAAAGCTGGAAACACGAAGAAAAAATCCGCTATGCTCTGGCGTTTACTCTCATCATTTGCGACATGTCCTATTACTGGCGACTGGTGGGCATGCCCTCTCTGCAGCCCGGCCCTGTGGAAAATCTGCCCATCGGCGTATGCGCCTGGTCGGTGATTTTCTGCAGCTTCATGGTTATCGGCAAGAGTCAGACGCTTTTTGATATTGTGTATTTCTGGCTGTTTTCCGGCACGGTGTTTGCGCTGCTGACCCCCACCGTTCTTACTTACACCGGCCCCACCCGATTCCGTTACTACCAGTTCTGGCTGGAGCACACACTGGGCTATGTGTCTGTTTTCTACATGATTTTCGTGCACAGGATGCGTCCCACCGTGCGCTCGGCCTTCAAATCCATGGCTGCGCTGGTTGTGATGGCGGTCGTTGCCTATCAGGTAAACCAGATGATTCCCGGTGCCAATTACCTCTACATGGCACGTCCTGAGGCAGCACCCTCTGTTCTGGACATTCTGCCTGCCAATTTCGCCCTGCGCCTGGCCATCATGGCAGCGGTGATCTCCGCTATGTTCGCTCTGGCATACCTACCCTGGTACCGTAAGGATAAGAAGTCCGCAAAGGAACAGCTCCCCATATAAACAAAGCCATCGGATACCCACGCGAGTATCCGATGGCTTTTCTATATGCCGCTGAGATCAAAGGACGGCGTATATTCCTCTCTGGCAGAGGTTCGTTCCTGAGTGTATCCGTCCACAATGCCGCAGTTTTCCATATATTCCACTGCCGCAGCATACTCCCTGCGGCTGACATGGCGGCGCAGATTTCCCTCCGCACCGGGTTGTGGCGTATACTGGCTCATCAGGGAAAACAGCACGTCACCGGGTCGGAAATGCTCCGCCACCCAGTCGATGCAGCGGCGGGTATTTTCCATCTCACCGGGCAGCATCAGATGCCGGATCATGACACCGGAACGCAGCTGCCCGTTTTCCATACGGTACGGTCCCGTCTGCCGGAACATTTCCAGAATTGCCGGCGCCGCCCATTCGAAGTAATCCGCCGCGCCGGAATATTTTTTCGCCGGTTCCGGCAGCGCATACTTGAGATCCGGCAGATATACCTGTACCTTACCCTCCAGCAGCCGCAGCGTTTCCACCTTCTCATAGCCGCCGCAGTTCCAGACCACCGGCACCGGCAGTGGCTCTTCCAGCGTCTCCAGCACTGCAGGCAAAAAATGGGCAGGCGTTACCAGATCAATGCAGGCAGCGCCCTGCGCAATCAGCTCTCCATAGATCTCCCGCAGGCGCGCTGCAGTCACCGGGCATCCCACGCCCTCCTGAGAGATAGACTTGTTCTGACAGAAGGAACAGCGCAGATTGCAGCCGGAAAAAAACACCGTGCCCGCACCATGCTCACCCACAAGACAGGGTTCCTCCCACAGATGGAGCCCCGCCCGGGCACACACCGGTACGATGGGCATGCCGCACACGCCGCCGCCTTTTGTTTCCGTCCGCTCTGCTCCGCAGTTCCTGGGACACAGGGTACAGATCATAGGGAATCCCCTCCTTCCGTTTACACCGGGTGATCTGTTCGGGCCTCCCGGCGGATCATCCGGATCACGATCACATACATAGCAATGACAAAGGCCACAAACAGCAGTGTGGACAACCTGCTGCCGATCATGGCGCAGGAATCATAGAATCCGTGGAGGAACACCGCCAGCAAATAACCTACCCAGAGATTGACCTTCTTCCCCACATCATCCCCCCAGGTTTCACACTGTCTGGCACGGCCGTAAAAAGCGCCCATAAACACCGCGAAGCCCATGTGAGCGGGTACCGCCAGCAGCGCGCGGGGCAGTGCCACAGACATACCGTAGGAAAATACATACTGAATGTTCTCATATGCGGCAAAGCCCAGGGACACGAACACTGCGTATACCACACCGTCAAACCGATAGTTGAACTGGGGATGCCGCCATGTGCGCCATTTCAGAAGCAGAAGCTTTGTTCCTTCCTCCACAGCACCCACCACCAGAAAAGCCAGCAGGATGGTATAGACCTTCCCCCGGTCACTGACCAGTATATACAGCAGCCTTCCGGCAATGCCCTCCAGTACGATGGATGCCAGTGCAGACAAAACGCCGCAGCCCACCAGCGACGCCAGCAGCAGAGGCGGCTCACGTTCCACCCTGTCCTGCCGGTAAATGTACCGCATCAGCAGCGCAGCCGGCAGCACAGCTGCCAGCACATAGACGGCGATAATGGCCGCACCTGTATGAAATATAATCACCGTTCCTCTCCTTCCAGTGTTCTTCGCGCCTCCTCCAGATACCGGGCAAAAGCGGAGGGTACGGCGCAATCCTTCAGCGCGGCCGCATCCACCCAGCGGAAGTCTCCGGAATCCTCACCGGTCACCCGTAGGATATAACCGGTCATGTGCCACTCCCGGTGGGTAAAAATATGCTTTGCCGTCAGCTTCTTTTTCCATTCCGTGGCCGTCAGTCCCCATGCCGTCACCGGTTCGGCGGCAGTTGCCTCTTCCAAAGCTCCGGAAACGTTGGGAAATTCCCACAATCCCGCCAGCAGCCCTGTTTTCGGCCGCTTGCGAAGAGCAACGCGGCCATCCCGTTCCAGAATGTATACCGTCATCTCCTCCGCCTGCCGCGGCTTCTTCGCCGTCTTGACAGGCAGCGTCTCCGCAGTCCCCCGCAGTCGGCCAAGGCACAGCTGCGCCAACGGGCAGGCCTCACACCGTGGGGCGGTGTTGGGTGCACAGACTGTAGCGCCCAGTTCCATCAGCGCCTGATTGAACACACGGATATCCTCCGGAACAGAGGGCATATGCTTCGATACCCACTCCTTTGCCGCTGCTTTCGCAGCAGGAAGGGCAATATCCTCATGGCAGTCCGTCAGCCGGGTCATCACCCGCAGCACGTTGCCGTCCACCGCCGGAAAGGGCAGGCCAAAGGCCGCCGAAGCAATGGCTCCGGCGGTATACTCTCCGATACCGGGCAATTCCAGCAGCTTGTCGTAGTCTGCCGGAAAATGACCATCATACTGCTCCGTTACCACCCGTGCCGCCTTCTGCAGGTTCCGTGCGCGGCTGTAGTAGCCAAGTCCTTCCCAGTACTTCATCAGCTTATCCTCGCGGGTGGATGCCAACACCTCTACCGTTGGGAACGCCTCCAGAAAGCGGGCATAATACCCCAGCACCGCCGCTACGCGGGTCTGCTGCAGCATGATCTCCGACACCCAGATGCGGTACGGATCCCGGGTCTGCCGCCAGGGCAAGTCCCGGGCATTTGCGCGATACCACGCCAACAGCTTCTGGGTCAGCAGTTCCCTTTGATTTTCCATTGTCGGTTCATATGTTTTCATGGTATGATTCTATCATGGATCACAGCATCCCGCAAGAGATGGGATACACACCGGTTTTTGTTAAAAGTGCATTAATTTTTCCGCAATGTTCGGTTTTCCCCTTGACCTTCCCCCTTCTGGAAGGTATACGCTGTGACTGGAAAGGACGGTGATGGCCGTGAAAATCAACGAGGTAGAGGCGCTGGTGGGGATTTCAAAAAAGAACATCCGCTTTTATGAAGAAGAGGGTCTCCTGTGTCCTCAGCGCAACAGTGAAAACGGCTACCGCAATTACAGCGACGCCGATGTGGATACACTGCTGAAGATCAAAGCTCTGCGGAAGTTGGGTCTGCCGCTGGAGGAGATCCGCTCATTGCAGCAGGGACGGCTCACCGTTGCCGATGCCCTGCATCGCCATCGGATCACACTGGAACGGGAATCGGATAATCTCCGGCAGGCACAGATCCTCTGCTCCCGGCTGGAGGACACCGGCACCACACTGTCAGCACTGGACGCACAATCCGTCCTGATGGAAATGCAGCAGTTGGAACAGGAGGGAACGACCTTTATGAACAAGCAGAAAAGCGACATCCGCAAACGCTACATTGCCCCGATCGTATGGGCTGTGGTAATGGCACTTTTGATGGCAGGCACCATCTGGCTGTTTCTCTGGGCCTTTGAAACAGACCCGCTGGGCGCGCCGCCGCTGCCGCTGCTGGCGCTTCTGATTGCCATACCGGCCGCGGTAATTCTGGGCGTGTGCATTGCCCTGCTGCAGCGCATCCGTGAGATCGGAAAAGGCGAGGTGGACGATGCCGGAAAATACTGAATTCCGCGCCCGGCGGCGCAAACAGGCCATTCTCTCCGCCGCTGCCAGCGGCGGCTGGCTGCTGCTGTCCTCCGCTGTGCTGCTGATCATCCGGACTTGCTTTGTTCCGGAGGGCATCGGCTCCGTGATATTGGCAGCGGCAGCCGGTTTGGAATCATTGATGCTGATCCCGCTGGGATTCAGCTTAAAAGCAAGACTACAGGAAATTCAGGAAGGAGAAGAAGATGAAGCTCGTAACTATTGAAAACATCGGTCAGGAATATGAGGTGCTGGGCATGGTAAAAGGCACCGTGGTATACAGCAAGAATCTGGGCCGGGACTTTATGGCCGGCATGAAGACGCTGGTAGGCGGCGAGATCGTCGGTTATACGGAAATGCTCAACGAAGCCAGGCAAATCGCCACCAAACGCATGGTGGATGGCGCAGAGAAACTGGGGGCCGACGCCGTCGTAGGTATGCGTTACGGTTCCTCCTCCGTGATGCAGGGTGCCGCTGAGGTGGTGGCTTACGGAACAGCGGTGAAATTCAAATGATGCAGGTCACATTTCTGGGGCACAGCGGCTTTCTGGTGGAATCGGATACCGTCTGCCTGCTTTTTGACTGGAGCGAGGGCGTGCTGCCGCCGCTGCCGGAAAAGCCCCTGCTTGTCTTTGCTTCCCACCGGCATCAGGACCACTTCCGTCCGCAGATCTTTTCGCTGGATAACGGCGTCAGAGACGTCTTCTTCTGTTTGGGCAGCGACCTGAAGCTGACGGACTCCCGGAAGCAGCGCTGGAACATCTCTGCGGAAACCGCAGCGCGCTGTCATGTGCTGAAAGGCAGAACATCTGCCCGCATTGGCTCCGCCACTGTGGAAACCCTTCCCTCCACCGACGAGGGTGTGGCTTTCCTGGTCACCTGCGACGGACACACCATCTATCATGCCGGTGATCTCAACTGGTGGCACTGGGAGGGCGAGGATCCCGTCTGGAACCGGAATATGGAATCCAATTTCAAACGGTATGTCGAGCCACTCCGGGATCGTCACATGGATCTGGCCTTTGCGCCGCTGGACCCGCGGCAGGAAGCGGCCGCCTTTTGGGGATTCCGGTATCTTCTGGAGCTGGCAGACATTTCGCACATCATCCCCATGCACCAGTGGAAAAACCCACAGCCCACCCGGGATTTCTGCGCCGCATACCCGCAGTTTATCCATGTCGTTTCTCCCATGGAAGCCCCCGGACAGACAATATTGTTCTGAACGATACGACACCGCGCCGACAAAGCCTGTCAGCGCGGTGTCTTTTCATTCAGCTTATCCGCCGTATGGTGAACGTATATGCCACGGCGCAGTACTCTGCCGTTTCTTCCAGATCCGGCTCACCGTTTTCCTTCGGTGCACAGCCGGTAAACTCTACGTCATAGGAGATGGCCACGTTGCGATATACAAAGGCGCATGGTTGTCTCCAGCCGTTGACGATCATATCCTGCACGGCCCGCCAGCCACCAAACTCTGCCCCTTCTGTCACGGCACGTCCAAACGCCTGTAAAGCGACCTTCATCAGAAAAATATGCTGCCGGAACACCCGTCCGCGCCGGGCCGCGTCACTGTCACTGCCTCCCTCCCACGCTGTTTGGAAGGACAGCGTCACACCGGAAAGTGCTCCGCTGCTGTCGGCGTGCAGGGTAAACTCCGGCGGCCGCCCCTGATAGATCCATGCATAAAAGCCGTCATCGTCCCGACTGACCCACGCGCCGTTTGCGTCCAGCAGCCACGGAAGCTCAGCAGACATATCCCGCAGATCCGCGTGAAAGATATAGTCATTGGGTCCATCTTCGTAATACCGCAGGAGAGTGTTGAAGTTTTCTGTGAACTCCTCCACGGTAAGCTCTCCGCGGTTTGGCGGGATCTCCGGGATCTCCCGGATATACGTCTGCAGCGCCATCAGCAGAACTGCACCAATCACATACAGCGCCGCTGCACGAATCCGGCTTTTCCTCTGCAGCTGCAGACGGGAATCCCATTCCCACTCCGGTTCTTCTCCCTGCCAAATGTCCCGCAGAGACTTGATCTGCCGGATCAGCACCAGTACAGGGATGCCTAAGCCATACCCGTACAGCAGCAGCATGCCGCACCGGCTCAGCGCATCCCGATAGGAAAGGCGTTTTCCTTTATCGTCTGTCACAATGATTCCCATGATCCACTTGCCCGGCGTGGTTTCCCACCAGTGCAGAAACAGCGGCTCAAACAACATTATGCAGACCATGACAGCAGCGCTCTCCAGAAGCTGCATCAGCAGAGTAGGACTCTTGGTGACACCTTCCGTCAGATTCATCCGAAAGGCCACCGCCAGCATCAGTTCCCAGAGCAGGATGTAGATCGTATAGTCCACACTTCTGGCCAACAGACGCCGCCAGACGCTGGGCTTTGGCGGCATCACCTGCTCTGGAGCGGAAGGTTCATCTTCCAGCATGGAAAGCCACTGTGCCGCGTTCAGCGCCCGAAAATCCACAGCCGCATCCGCCAATCGGCGGCAAATCTCCGCGGAACGCACAGATTTTACCTGTGCGTCTTCCAGCCGGGCCATATGACCCCGCAGACAGTCCGGCAGCGCCAGCCGATCTGCCGCCAGCTCTCTGATCTCTTCCACAGAGATCTCCAGCGTCCGCAGCAGCCGAATGCGCAAAAGCTCGTCCACATTTTCCTGTGTATAGCTGCGATACCCGTTTTTCTCACGCTGAGGATGTAGCAGCCCTTCCGCCTCATAAAAACGGATACTGGCCCGGGGCATCCCTGTCAGGCTCTCCACTTCCTTAATGGTCATTCCATCACCTCCCAGTGTTTTCTGTCTCTATGATAAGCTGTAAAGGCCCTTGACAGTCAAGAGTTTTTTCCTTTTTCATGCATTTTTCAGAAAAACGGGGCAGATGCAGCGCATCCGCCCCGTTCGGTTGTTACGATTGTCCTGTCAGCAAATAGTCTGTGGCGATGCCCTCCGCATCGGCCACGATGGCCGCAAAGTCCGTTTCCGGCGCAGCGATTTTCACCAACTCCGCCAGCATCGCTGCATCCGCCGCGGTGGTCTCCGTATAGATACGGTCCACCAACGGCGCCAGCACCTTCAGGCTTTGTCCGGCTGCCTCGTTGCCGCCAGTGAGGATCACCTCTGCTGGCAGCTCCAGAGAGAGCCGCACATTCTGTCCTGTCAGCGCATCCCGTACAGCCTGCACAAAATCCGCCAGATTCTCTTCCTTTGGATTCTCGCCGTAATTGATCTTATCCAGTTCACCGCTGATGGGATAGGAAACATGGCTCAGTAAAATTTCATCGAAACCCATTTCGGCGCACTCACGGGCCAGACCGGTGAGATACATCCGCACAGAATCCTTGGTGGGATCCAGCCAGGACGCTCCGGTATCATCGTAGAAGAGATATCCCGTCCTCTGCCGCACACCCAGCGCCCGCACATCCAGAATGGGCACCTTGGGATCCAGCAAACAAGTAATCCGGGCGATGGTATGCAGACTCTCTGTCTCCGTCAGGTCAGCTACCGCCCGTTCAGTGGTGGATTTCAAAGACATGATCCGGCGGCTCAGCCGTGCCGCAGCCTGAGAATCCACATAGACGATGCCATCCGCATCCTTCACTGTCAGGCACACGCCGGAAATATCCTCTGGCAGCTCTTCACAGACGGCTGCCCAGTCCGTCAGCGGCGTATCCGCCAGCAGGAGGACTCCTCTGACCTCCGGTGCGGGAGGCGGTTCCACCGGCAGCTCCGGCATTTGGGGCTCCTCCGGCTCCTTGCGGTCAATGATGATGGTAATATCCTCCGAGGAAACCGGCGGCTTCGGCGGGGAGATCTGATCTCCGTCGCGGCCTGGCAGCTCCAGCTTCAGATTGCCATTTTCATCATAGACCATATATCGCTGCAGGAACATAAACAGCCCGGATACCGCGATCACCAGAATCAGAATGATTGCCAGCAGCACCTTTCCCACCGGCTTGCGGCCCCGGTAGCTGCCGTATTGACTGCCTTGTGCCAAGGCCGCTCACCCCCTTCGCTGCAAAGTAATGTCTCAGGGCTGGATAGCGTTGAGCTTATTGACGCGCCGCTGGTGGCGGCCGCCCTCAAATTCCGTGGTCAGGAAAACCTCCACCATGCGCTCAGCCATGTTTTTTCCGGTGAAACCGGCGCCGATGGCCATCATGTTGGCATCATTGTGGCGGCGGGTCATTTCTGCCTCCAGAGAATCCGCGCAATGTGCGCAGCGGATACCTGCCACCTTGTTGGCGGCGATGGAAATACCGATACCGGTGGTACAGATCACGATGCCGTACTCACACTCGCCGGACGCCACCGCTCTGGCGGCAGCCTCGCCGAAATCGGGATAGTCACAGCTTTCCAGCGAATAGCAGCCGAAATCCTGATATGCGTATCCCTTTGCTTCCAGCAGCTTGATGATATCGCACTTCAGTGCATAGCCGCCGTGGTCACAACCCAATGCAATCTTCATGATTCCCTTCTCCCTTCATCATATGCGGTTTCTTTCAGAAATTACAATTTATGAAATGCAGGCTTCCGTTCCCGGAAGGTACACACGTAACGGAACCCACATTCCCGCAGCAGTTCCCGTGCTTCCCGGATACCCGCCCCCACAGCTTCCGGAGTGTGCGCATCGCTACCCAGCGTGATGATCTCGCCGCCCAGTTCGCGGTAGCGGTGCAGGATACTGCCATCCGGCAGCATCAGTCCGCTTCCCTTGGATGTATTGCACTCCAGTCCCAGGCCGCTCTCTGCCAAGCATTTCAGCAGCGTGTCGATCTGATCGCGGTAAGGTGTCAGATCCGGTCGGGGCAATCCATTCCGGAGCAGATAGCGGATCGGCAGGGTCAGATGTCCCATGACGGAAAACCGTCCCCACCGAGCCACAGTCAGCAGATCGTCAAAGTAATCCGCCAGCATGGTCTCTGTCTTACCCGCAGGAAAGGTATAGTCCCACAGATCAATACCGCCGCAGCGGGGCGAAACATGGTGCTGTGAGGCGATGACAAAGTCGATTTCCGGAACGGCATCCAGATATCGATTGGCCATGTCCAGATCCAGATGGGCAACGCCCAGCTCTGCACCCAGAGGCAGCGCCAACCGATGACCGTATTTCTCCTGCAGTTCCAGATGTATCCGCCGGTTCTCCGTCCAGTCAAAAACAGGCGGTCCGATGACGCCGGCGCGGTTGGCCATATCCACATGGTCGGTGAAACAAAGCTCATCCAGCCCGCAGGCCAGAGCCGCCTGCACCTGTGCTTCCGGCGGTGTATCGCAGTCCGCGGAACAGCTGCAATGCACGTGATAATCAGCCAGCATAGCTACTTACTTCCAGAACTTCTTGAAAAAGCCCTTGCCTTCGTCGTAGTTGCCTTCGCCCAGTGTCTCAGCGAATTTCTTCAGAGCTTCCTTCTGCTCACGATTCAGATTCCGGGGGGTCTCGATGTAAACCGTAACATACTGGTCACCCCGACCGCGGCCGTTGATGGAGGGAATGCCCTTGCCCCGCAGCCGGAAGGTGGTGCCGGTCTGCGTTCCCTCCGGCAGATCGTAGCGAACCTTGCCGTCGATGGTAGGGATCTCCAGTTCCGCACCCAGCACCGCCTGAGAGAAGGTGATGGGCACCTCGCACAGCACGGAGGTTCCTTCTCTGCGGAACAGCTCGTGCGCCCGAACATGAACGGTAATCAGCAGATCGCCTGCCATGCCGCCGTTGATGCCGGCATGACCCTGCCCGCGGACGGAGATGGTCTGGCCGTGATCGATACCAGCAGGAATGGAGACCTGCACGGTCTTTCTCTTGCGGTTAAGCCCCACACCCTTGCATTCCTTGCAGGGCTGATGGATGATTTTTCCTTTGCCGCCGCAGCGGTTACAGGGAGCGCTGGTGGCAAACACGCCCATAGGCGTCTGCCGCCGCACCTGCACCGTGCCGGTGCCGTGACAGTCGGGGCAGACCTCCGGTGTTGTTCCCTCAGCACAGCCGCTGCCGTGACAGGTCTCGCACTGCTCGCTGCGCTCCACCGTCACCGACTTTTCGCAACCAAAAGCCGCCTCGGCGAAGTCGATGGTAACCGCCATGCGAATGCTCTCGCCTCGCTGGGGCGCATTGGGATTGGCGCGGCGTCCGCCGCCGAAGCCACCTCCGAAGCCGCCTCCGAAGAAGCTGCCGAAAATGTCGCCCAGATCGCCGAAATCAAAATTACCGTCGAAGCCGCCGGCCCCGAAATTGGGATCCACACCCGCATGACCGTACTGATCGTAGCGTGCCTTCTTGTTGGCATCGGAGAGGATCTCATAGGCCTCGTTGACCTCCTTGAATTTTTCCTCCGCTGCCTTATCGTCCGGGTTCAGATCCGGATGATATTTCCGGGCCATTTTTTTATAAGCCCGCTTGATTTCATCCTCAGAAGCGCTTTTGGTAATTCCCAGCACTTCGTAAAAATCTCTTTTTTGCTCTGCCATTCGTCGTCGCAAAGCCTCCGCGGCTCTGCTCCTCCTCTCTGCCCGCTTCCGCTATGGTTTTGGAACCGGGAACATATAAACAGGGCATGCGGAGCCGCCCGTTCCAGCAGCTCCGCATAGTTCCCCCATACGCTTCTTACTTCTTATCCTCGTCGTCCACCACGGTGTAGTCAGCATCATAATACTCCTGCTGCTGACCGCCGGGCTGGCCTCCCATATTGGGATCACCGGCTGCACCCTGAGGATTGGCCTGCTGATACAGCTTTTCGCTGACGGCATAGAAGGCCTGGGTCAGTTCCTCGGTAGCGGCCTTGATGGCAGCGGTATCCTGACCCTTCAGGGTCTCCTTCAGCTTGTCGATACCGGCCTGCAGCTTGCTCTTGTCATCGGCGGGGATCTTGTCGCCCATCTCGCCCAGAGTCTTCTCAGACTGATAAACCATCTGGTCGGCCTGATTGCGGGTCTCAACCTCTTCCTTCAGTTTGGCGTCCTCGGCAGCAAACTGCTCTGCTTCCTTCACAGCGCGCTCAATGTCCTCCTTGGACATGTTGGTGGAGGAGGTAATGGTGATATGCTGCTCCTTGCCGGTACCCAGATCCTTGGCGGACACGTTGACGATGCCGTTGGCATCGATGTCGAAGGTGACCTCGATCTGAGGCACACCGCGGCGTGCGGGAGCAATGCCGTCCAGATGGAAGCGGCCCAGAGACTTGTTGGCGGCAGCCATCTCACGCTCGCCCTGCAGGACGTTGACCTCAACGGAGGTCTGGTTATCTGCGGCAGTGGAGAAGATCTGGCTCTTCTTCACAGGAATGGTGGTGTTGCGGTCAATGAGCTTGGTGCACACGCCGCCCATGGTCTCAATGCCCAGAGACAGGGGGGTAACGTCCAGCAGCAGCAGACCCTTGACGTCGCCGGTAAGAACGCCTGCCTGCAGGGCAGCGCCCATGGCCACGCACTCGTCGGGGTTGATGCCCTTGAAGGGCTCGCTGCCGGTAAACTTCTTCACAGCCTCCTGAACGGCGGGGATACGGCTGGAGCCGCCCACCAGCAGAACCTTGGAGAGCTCAGAGGGCTTCAGACCGGCGTCGGACATAGCCTGATGCACGGGACCCATGGTGGCATCCACCAGATGAGCAGTGAGCTCGTTGAACTTGGCGCGGGACAGGGTGATGTCCATGTGCTTGGGGCCGGTGGCATCGGCGGTGATATAGGGCAGATTGATGTTGGAGGTGGCAACACCGGACAGCTCGATCTTGGCCTTCTCGGCAGCCTCCTTCAGGCGCTGCATGGCGACCTTATCGCCCGTCAGATCCACACCCTCGGTGCGGCGGAACTCGCTGGCCAGCCACTTCATGACGCACTCGTCGAAGTCATCGCCGCCCAGACGGTTGTTGCCGGCAGTGGCCAGAACCTCGATGACGCCGTCGTCGATCTCCAGAATGGAGACGTCGAAGGTGCCGCCGCCCAGGTCGTAGACCATGATCTTCTGAGCATTTTCCTTATCCACACCGTAAGCCAGAGCAGCGGCGGTGGGCTCGTTGATGATACGCTTCACGTCCAGACCGGCGATCTTGCCTGCGTCCTTGGTGGCCTGACGCTGAGAGTCGGTGAAATATGCGGGGACGGTGATGACCGCCTCGGTGACGGTAGTGCCCAGATAGGCCTCGGCGTCAGCCTTCAGCTTCTGCAGCACCATGGCGCTGATCTCCTGAGGGGTGTAGTTCTTGCTGTCGATGCTGACCTTGTAATCGCTGCCCATCTCACGCTTGATGGAAGAGATGGTGCGGTCGGGGTTGGTGATGGCCTGGCGCTTTGCCACCTGACCCACCATACGCTCACCAGTCTTGGAGAATGCCACCACGGAAGGGGTGGTGCGGTTGCCTTCAGCGTTGGCGATGACGACGGCCTCGCCGCCCTCCATCACTGCCACGCAGGAATTGGTCGTACCCAGATCGATACCGATAACTTTTGCCATAATTGGTTCCTCCTATATACTCCGTATCAAAATTTAATCATTTCAATGTATTCATATCCGTATCCGGGGATACGGATTTTATACAGATCAGTTGGCCACCCGTACTACGGCAAACCGCAGCACACGGTCGCCCAGCATGAAGCCCGCCTGGAACACGTCGCAGATCTCGTTCTCACCGAAGCGGTCGTCATCCACATGCATCACCGCGTTGTGACGGTTGGGATCGAAAGGCTGACCAAGAGCCTCCATTTCGGTGACACCCATCTTGCTGAGCACATCCCGATACTGCTGGAAGATCATCTCCAGTCCCTTCTTGTGGGGCGAATCATCATCGCCGCCGGACTTCACCGCACGCTCCAGATTGTCATACACAGTCAGGAACGCCTGAATGGTATCCATCTTGGCATCCTGATAGATGGTCTCCTTCTCCTTGGCAGTGCGCTTGCGATAGTTGTCATACTCCGCTGCCAGCCGGGTATACTGATCGGTGACAGATGCCAGCTGCTTCGCCGCCAGCTCTGCCGCCTCCATCTGCTCCCGGGTCAGGGTATAAGTTTTTTCCTTTTTCTTCTTCTCCTTTTTAGCCTTTCCTCCGGCTGCGGCTTCCGTTTCCGGCGCTGTTTCTTCCGCAGCGGACTCCTGGCCGGTCACAGCCTCTTCCGGGGTTGGCTGCTTGGTTTCTTCGCTCATGTCTCAGGCTCCTCCTTTGGGGGCAAATTGTGTTTTTTATCGAACAGACGGGTCAGGCCGTCGGCAAAGCCGGTCAGGCGTGCTGCCACCGCCGCATAATCCATTCTGGTGGGACCCACCACACCGATGAGCCCCCGCATATCATCGCCAATATCATAGCTGGCCACCACAACACTGGTGTCCCGCAGAGCACGACTTACATTTTCCGGTCCTATGAGGATCTTCATGGGACTGCTCTCATCCGGCATCGGCAGATTTTCCTTGCTGTCGGCAAGAAAGCTCATCAGCTCGTGAGCCTTGTCCGCATCCCGGAACTCCGGCAGTTTCAGAAGCTGGTTGGCGCCGGAGGTATAGATCTCCCGCTGTCCGGCCTCCTCCAGTGCATCTCCCGCATAAGCCACCGTCTGGCTCAGCAGCAGGAAAAGCTGAGGCGTGATCTGCTCGGACACATCCATCAGGCGGCGGTTCATCTCGTCTGCATCCACCCCTGTGAAGTTGCGGTTCAGAAGTCCGGTCAGCACCGGGATCTGGGAGGGATCCACCCGCAGCTGCAGACGCAGCAGCTGGGACTTGACCCGATTGTCGCCCATCATCATCACCACGATGCAGCTTTTCTCATCCACCGGCAGAAGCTCAAAGTGCCGGGCCGTCACTGCCGGCTTGCGGCTTACCGCCGCCACATAGGCAGGATAGTTCACGAAGGAGGAAACCGCCTTGCCCGCCTGGGAAATCACACGATCCAGCTCCTCCATTTTCACACGGAGAGACTGATTGATCCGCTCTGTCTCGGCCAGGGAGAGTCGCTGCTGCTCCATCAGTTCATTGACATACAGCCGGTAGCCCTTGGGAGACGGGATTCGTCCGGCAGATGTATGAGGCTGCTCCAGATAACCCATCTCCACCAGATCCGCCAGCTCATTGCGAATGGTGGCGGAACTGACGCTGCCGCCCATGGCCCCTGCAATGGCTTTGGAGCTCACCGGCTCGGCACTGCGGATATAATCCTCAATGACTACCTTCAGTATTTGCTTTTTCCGTCCGGACAGTTCCATGCAAACACCTCAGAGAATTTGAAAACTCGCTTTAGCACTCTCTTCACTGGAGTGCTAAAGCGAGTTTACCACCGCCGCCATACATTGTCAATGAGCGGAGGTGAACAATTTGTAAATAAACCGAATCGGATTTTTGAACATTACAGAAATTTCCTTCCGAAGCCCTGTTTCAATCACTGGCTCCGAAGCGAATGGGGCGAATGATCCGATCCAGCAGAGGCGTCACACAGTTCATCACCAGAACAGCGCAGTATACACCCAGCTCCGGGGACAGGAAGTGCCGCAGCAGAACCGTAAACACACCGCAGCCAACGCCGTAAATCAGCCGTCCGCCATCGGTGATAGGAGAGGTGGCATAATCTGTCGCCATGAAAAACGCACCCAACAGCAGCCCGCCGCTGCAAATGTTGTAAAGCATCCACAACAGATTGTCATCGCCGCAGGGAAAGATCAACGACAGCACCGCCACAGCAGCCATGCAGCCAACAGGAATGTGCCAGCTGATGATTCTGCGTCCCAGCAGATAAGCGCCGCCTGCCAGCAGTGCCAGTACGCAGACCTCGCCGATGGCGCCGCCGGCCTTGCCCAGAAACAGCTCTGTCAGGCTGTACTTTTCCGACAGCGCCTGAAATGCAGCCGCCTTGTCAGACCCCTGCAGGTAGCTCATCGGTGCAGCGGCAGCAGCCCCCGGCTGCCCGGCCATCATCTCAAATTCAGCCAGGATGTCTCTGCCGTCCATGCGGGAGCCAAAGCAAAACCGCACCAACAGACCTCCGGCCAGTGCCGGATTCAACAGATTCCGCCCAATGCCGCCAAAGAGCTGCTTGACCACTACGATTGCCGCAAATGCGCCAATGACCAACTGCCACCAGACAACGTCTACCGGGCATACAAAGGCCAGCAGCACGCCTGTGACAGCGGCAGACAAATCACCCACAGTTGGGCGTTTGCGCAGCGCCAGACAATACAAAGCCTCCCACATCAGACAGGCAGCCACCGATATGCCGGTCAGTGCCAGTGAGCGGAATCCGAACCAGAACGCGGCATAAGCCAGCGCGGGCAGCATGGCAATGATCACATCCAGCATAATGGAACGGGTCTTCACCAAGCCGCGGATATGGGGTGACGGCGTGACGACCAGCTTGAGTTCATGATATTCCTTCATTCCCGTCACGCCTCCTCTTCTTCCATCTCTTCCACAACCGGCAGTTCCTCCATCAGCCGCGCCTTCCCTTCACGGAAGATCTGCACCAGCGGCAGCTGCGCCGGACACACATATGCACAGGCACCGCATTCCATGCAATCCATGAGATTGGCGTCCTCCAGCGCATTCATCTTGTTTGCCATGGCATACCGGTACAGAAACACCGGCTGCAGCCGCATGGGGCACACACGGGCACACCGTCCGCAGCGGATACACTGGGTATGCTTCAGGCCACGGCCTTCCCTTCCGGCAAACGCCAGCACAGCCACAGTGCCCCGATCCACAGAAACATTGACGGCAGACTGCGCCGTGCCCGTCATGGGGCCGCCTACAATCAGCTTGAAGGTCTTATCCTTCAGACCGCCGCAGGCATCCAGCAGACAAGACACCGGTGTGCCGATGGGGCAGTCCACATTGCCGGGCGCCATGACGCCGGAACCGGAAACAGTGACGATCTGTCTCACCACCGGCATACCACTGGTAATTGCGCGGTAGATGCTGCAGACGGACTGCACATCAAACACCGCACAGCCGATTTCTTCGGGCGGCGCGCCGGGTGGGATCTGACGTCCGGTAATGGCTTGACAAAGTTGTTTGTCGGAACCCTGGGGATACCGGCTCCCCAACGGCGTTACCACCACCGGCGCACGGGTCTCCGCAATGGTACGCTTCAGTGCTGTGATGCCGTTTTTCTTGTTGACCTCCACACCGATGATCACCTGATCCAGATGGAACATCCGCGCCAGAAAAGCGCAGCCTCTCACAATCTGCTCAGGCCTTTCCAGCATAGTCCGGTGATCAGCAGTCAGATACGGCTCACATTCCGCGCCATTGATGATCACAGTGTCCACGCGGCCGATTCCGTGAGAGATTTTCCACCAGACAGGCGGTTCTCCATTCTCTGCGTCCACAATACCGGCGCTCCGAACCCGCTCGATCATTTCCTCAACGCTCAGGCTGTTGGGATCCTCCACAGGCCGGATATCCGGGCTGCGTTCATTCCGGCCATCATTTTCGATGACCACCGCCGGCACCTTGCCGCCTGCGGCATGGAGGCGGGGCTCCACAGCAGTCACCGTTCCGGACACGCTGGCATAAACGGCAACATCCTCCGGATAAACCGGCTCACCAATTTTCTGTCCCAGCTTTACATGATCTCCTACCCGCACCAGCGGCGTACAGGGTTCTTCTCTATACCGTCCCAGATAGATAATCACCTGTGGAGGGTGCGGCAGTGGATTAATGGCTTTTCCGTTGGTGGCAGCCTTCATATCATCTGGATGAATTCCGCCGAAGAACGCTTTTGCCATACTATTTCACATCCTTTTTTACGTATACAGAGTTTATTTTACACCGCGCACAGGAAAATGTCCAGTTTTCCATGGTCTCAATCCACGGTTCCACGCCGGTTTTTGACAGTTTTTCCGCAAAATAACCTTCTGCCTTGTATCACCGGAGCTTCCATCCCTATGCCTTGCGTTTTTCCGCTGGATATGATAATCTGGCATTACATTTGTAAATTCTTTTTTCTGGAGGTGTTATTGATGTTTGAACACATTGACCGTCGGCGCGTCAAAGCCGAGGCCCGCGCCATTCTCCGGGATGCACAGGTCTCTCCCAGAGCCTTTTTCGCCCTGTATCTGGGCATCATGGCGCTGCTGAATGTCTGCAGTTATCTGACCTCTGCGGCAGGATCCGGCACATCTTTTCTCAGTGGTCCCGCAGAATTGTTTGTCAGCATCTTTTCCTCGCTGCTGACCCCCGTTCTGGGCATCGGCGTCTACCTGTACTGTATGGCTATCCGCCGGGGCGAGCGGGCAGAATACCTCGTTCTGTTTGACGGCTTCTCCTTTGCCGGGAAAATCATCGTATTGTATCTTCTGCAGCTGCTGTTTGTCTTTCTGTGGATGATGCTGTTCATCTTCCCCGGCTTCGTGGCAGCCTATCGTTATCGCTTCGCTTATCTGAACCTGTGTGCCAATCCGGCGTTGAGCCCCCTGGAAGCACTGAATCTCAGCAAGCAGCAGACTCTGGGCTATAAGTGGCAGCTGTTCCAGCTGGATCTGAGCTACTTCGGCTGGATCTTTCTGTCCTCCCTGCCGGTGATCCTCCTGTCCTCTCTGGTCATGGACCCGGACATGTTCAACAGCATCGCCGCCAATCCTCTGTACATGGCTGCAGAGCTGATCTGTTCCTTCGTGTTCAGTCTGATTTATATGCCCGGTTACTATACTTCGGAGCTGGCATATTACGAGACCGCCGTCCGAACCAGCGGTCAGAATCCCGGTTTCCCGCAGTCTCCGGAGGAAGATTCGTTCTTCTGATCCCCCCTGATCATGAAAACGCCATGGCCGTTCCGAACCGGCCATGGCGTTTTTTGTTATTCTCCGGCTGCCTGCAGCAGCTCCAGTGTGACATCCAGATATTTGCCGTCCCGCCAGACACGCATGGGCATTTTGTCACCCAGGCTGTACCAGCCGCGAACCCGCAGCACATCCGCACTGCCGCTGATGGATTCCCCTCCAACAGCCACAATCACATCTCCGCCCCGCAGACCTGCTTTCTCGGAGGCAGATCCCGGCGTCACACTCTGTATCCGCGCTCCCACAGTGCCGTCCGGAAGCTTCGTTCCCAAAACCTCCACCGTGATACCCAGCAGCGGCTCAGGAGCGACCTCACCGTAGGCCAGCAGCTCGTTGACAAGTCTTCTCACCCGAAGAGAGGGAATGGCAAAACCCAGACCTTCCACGGTGGAATAGTCCGACATCATCTTAATGGTATTGATGCCCACCACCTGACCGTACTGATTGATCAGCGGGCCGCCGGAGTTTCCGCTGTTCAGGGCGGTATTGGTCTGGAGCAAAATCATGGATCTGCCGTCCACATCCACCTCACGATCCACTGCAGATACAATGCCATTGGTGAAAGTTCCCCGCAGCTCCGTTCCCAGCGGACTGCCAATGGCATATACCGCATCGCCTACCTCCAGCTGTGAGGAATCCCCAATATCCGCCGCAGGCAGATCATCGCCCACGATTTTCAGCACCGCAAGATCGCTGGCCTGATCACCAGCCACATAGAGCGCCTCATACTGGGCATTGTCTGCGGTGATCACCATACACGCGTAGCCGCCCTGCACCACATGATAATTGGTCAGCATGTATCCGTCGCGGGTAAAAATCACGCCGGTTCCCACCGAGGAGCCTCCGCTGACCATATCCGCCACCACCGTCACCACAGCCGGATTCACCCGGGCATAGGTTTCCTGCGGCGTCAGGGCTTCTCCCTGCGCTTCCGTAATGGTCAGGCGGGTCTCTCCCGCCGGATGCGTCATGATCTGGATTCCGTCAAAGGTCTCCCCTCCGGGCATGGTGAAGTCGTATCCGCCATCGAAGCCGGGCATACTGCTTCCGGCTTCCTCTCCGTCCGGCTGCGTTCCGCCGGTCTGCTCCCAGGGGTAGAAATACGCACCCACAGATACGCCCACCAGCACAGCCGCGCAAAGCAGGAAAATCCACAGCCCTGTCTTTTTCTTTTTGCGGAGCACCGGCTTTTCCGCCGCGGCAGCTCTGCCGGGCAGCGGCTTTTCATGGGTCAAAACACCCACCACCTCCCGGGCAGACGGCACATAGCACCCTACGACTTCATCTTCCCGCCGCTCGATCCGTATGGACGTTTTCTTTCTGATCTCCTCCATCAGCCGCTCCGTTCTTCCATCGGCAGCGAAAATGCAAATTCCGTAATGCCATCCTCGCTGGCGACTTCAATTTTTTCTTTGTGCTGCTCCAGAATGGTCTTCACGATATACAGACCCAATCCCACGCCATCCTTATCCGCGCTGCGGGACTTGTCGCTTTTATGGAACCGCTCGAACAGCAGCGGCAGCTCCTCCGGTGGGATGGTATCGCCCAGATTTCGGACGATCACCCGGGCTTTGCTGTCCCGCACCGCCACACCGATATACAATGTGGAACCGTGCTGGGCAAACTTGGCCGCATTCTCCAGCAGGTTATAGATCACCTGCGTGATCATATCATTGTCGCCCCGCACCAGAATGGATTCTTCCGGAATATCAGCCTCTACATCCAGCCCGCGGTCTGTGATCTTCTTTTCCAGAGAGATCAGCACGCGCCGCACGGATTCACACAGGTCAAAGCGTCCCTGTACCTTCAGGGGTTCCATGACCTGCAGCTGACTGACATCCAGCATCCGGCGCACCAGCCGGCTCAGACGGCGGCTTTCCGCAGAAATGATCTCCAGATACCGCCGCTCACTTTCCGGTGGGATGGTTCCGTCCAGAATGCCGTCGGTATAACCGGCGATGGTGGTCATAGGCGTTTTCAGCTCATGGGAGATGTTGGCAATAAACTCTCTGCGCTGACGCTCGGTCTCCTGCAGAGATTCCGCCATATTGTTGAAGGATGCAGCCAGCTCACCGATCTCGTCGCTGCGGCCGTAATCATACATGCGAATATCGAAATTCCCCTCCGCGTACCGGCGGGTAGCCTGCACCATTTCCCGGATGGGCTTGACCACACGCATGGCGGTGATGGAGGCTGCCATAAAGGCCACCATCAGCACCACCATAGCCGTCATAAAGAACAGACCCACAAATCCGCGCCACATGATGTCCAGGTAGGTGGTTTCCGCCACAGCAAACACCACGCCCACATGTTCATCGCCAGAGATGGTCACAGGTACGCCTACCACAAACTGTCTGGTGGCGTACAGTCCGTTTAAATTGCTGACAGTATTGGCTTCGCCCTCCTCAAGCGCTGTTTTTACCAGCTCCAACGGCATAATGATGACCTTACCGGCCAATGTCTCCTCCGTGGTCAGCAACGCGCGTCCCTCGCAGTCACAGATCAGGAAATCCATATCCGACACACTGGCACCGAAGGAAGCCAGTTCCCGGAGTTCCTCCTGACTGGCGAACACATTATCACGGAGGTAGGCCGCAGAAAGACGAGCTACCACGGTGGCTCTGGCTTTCAATTCCTCATTGCGCTCCTGACGGGCATAATTATAGCTGAGCAGAAAAAAAGAAGCGCCCAGCAGGAGCAGCGTCAGCAGGACAATGCCTGTCGTCATAAACAACTGACGCCAGTATATGCCCTGAAATCGTTGGCTGATTCTCCTCATGGTCACGCTTCCTCTTACATTTCATTTGTACTGTCCGCGACGCTCACTTCTGTGCGTTCTGAGCGTCTGTCACTTCAAATTTATAGCCCACGCCCCAAACGGTCTTCAGGGCCCACTGATCGCTGATGTTTTCCACCTTTTCCCGCAGGCGCTTGATATGCACATCCACCGTGCGGGAATCTCCGAAATAGTCGAAGCCCCAAACCTCATCCAGCAGCTGATTGCGGGTGTAGACCCGGTTGGGTGTGCTGGCCAGATGGTACAGCAGCTCCAGCTCCTTGGGGGGCGTGTCCACTTTTTTGCCGTCCACCACCAGCTCATAGGAGTCCAGATTGATGACCAGCTTATCGAAGCTCAGCTTCTTACGGGTATCATCCGGGATCTCCGTACGGCGCAGCACCGCATTGATGCGCGCCAGCAGTTCCTTCATTTCAAAGGGCTTTACGATGTAATCATCCGCGCCCATCTCCAGACCCTGAATACGGTCAAACACCTCACTCTTGGCTGTCAGCATGATGATGGGCACCCGGGATGTCTCACGAATTCTGGCGCAAACGGCCCAGCCGTCCATCACCGGCAGCATGATGTCCAGGAGAATCAGATCAGGCACCCGCTCTTCAAACTCGCGAATTGCCTTTCCGCCGTCTCCCGCAATACGGACTTCAAAACCTTCCTTCAGCAAATACATCTGGATCAATTCGGAAATATTGCGATCATCTTCTACCACCAGAATGTTCCGTGCCATACACAAGACCTCCCATTTCGCCTCCGAAAAGCGCCGTATGCCGTTTTTCAGAAGTCTCATGATACAATGCTTTTGCCTTCATTATAGCCAAAATGCCAGGCAATTGTTGAATCATTTGTAAATTTCGTTCTTCAGCACCAGCTCTGTCAGCGCCGCCAGCAGGTCTCCGTTGCTGTCTGCCAGTTTCAAAAACGCCTGCAGTCCCGCAGGTGTGACGCCGTCTGCCAGCCATACCGTCACCGTATCTCCGGTCTGACGATGGATCGCCTTATACAGGTCATTGGCGCCGCTCTCCGGTAAACCCGTTTTCGAACGATCCACAGCCGCCTTCAGACAGCAGTATCCCGCATCACCTGCCATCTTTTCATCCTCTGCACCGGCATTCTCCAGAAGACACAGCCGTGTTTTGGTTCCGGTCATCCGCCAAAGGAGCTGGTTGGCGGAACGAAGCTGCTCTGCCACATCACTCTCCTGCCCGCCATCCGCCGCCAGGCCAATTCCGTAACCTGTGACCACGAGACGTCTGGCAAAGGCCGCGTTGGTTTTCAGCTGTTCCTCGGTAAAGAAAAACGTAGCCGGTATATCGGCGCGGCTCAGCACATCCAGCAGCCCCTCGCTGTTCTCCGTGGCCAAAAAGCTCAGATAGACCGTTCTTTCATCGCTGACAGGAGGCTCCGGCGGCTTTGGATTATCCGGCGGCGTCACCGGCGTCACCGGAATCGTCACCGAAGCTTTCTCCTTTTCATATTCCTCGTAGCGATATTCCAGCAGCGATGTGGCTGCATCCAGAAACAGGCGGTCATTCAATACGGAGTCATCGCTGCGCAGACGCACCACATAGCCTCTGTTCACAGCCGTATTGCTGTAGGTCAGTTCAAAGAAATCCACCACCATCTGTACGGGGAAAAAGACACGTCCGTTTCGGACAAGCGCCGCACCCGACACGGGCGCACCATCTCCATCCGTTGCCGTCCCTTTCTCCAGATCAAACTGCAGCGCCCTGTCAATCTGATACAGCGTTGCCATTCTTGTGACAACATTGTTGTAATAGGTAATGCCCAACTCCTTGTCTGCAAACATGTCGGAGGACACATACAGGCTGCTGTTGGCCCAGAACGGCATGGTAGACTCAGACAGTTTCAGCACAGTTTCATTCACAGCCGTGAAATAAACCGTCCCTGTCGCCTGTGCAGCCGGAATTTCCGACAGCATCAGCAGCGCACAAAGCAGCATGGCACCGAGACGCAGATATCGCTTCACAGCAACCCCCTCCTCTTTCTGATTTGATAGTATATTTTATCACGCCATCCCACAGCTTGTAAAGTCTGTGCTTGTCCTGATCTGTACCAAGCGGCCGCAGGAACTGCCGCAGCTCGCCGCCCCGGCTCTGCAGCACGGATACGGCAGATTCTCTGCAATTGGCATTTTCCCGGCGTCAGATCTCCCGGCAAACCTGTTTTCCCGTTTACCTACCACGGATCTCGATGTCGATACCGGTATAGTAATGCATGAGAATTTCCCGCCAGCCGGCTCCCTGCTCTGCCATGGCATGGGCGCCATACTGACTCATCCCGACACCATGTCCGTAGCCGGTCACAAAAAACACAACGCTTCCGTCCTGTACCTCCACTTCAAACGCCGCCGAACGCAGCCCGTACAGCTGCCGCAGCTCCACGCCCCGGACAGTGACGCCGCCTACTGTGACCGTGTCCACGCTCCCTCCCGTCGCGGTCAGTCCGGTGATCCACTCTGCGGGATTGCCGGAGAGCTTCGCCTCCGGGTGTGCCTGCAGAAACGTTCTGCGGAAGTCCTGTACACTCATTTCCACTCTGCTGTAATAGTTGGGAACGGCCTCCCCGTTTTCAGGGCTGGATACACTCTGCAAATACGGCAGATCGCTGCTCCACACCTCTCCCGCCCGCCGGGTCTGCCCGGGAGAAGCTGCATGGAATACCGCCAAAATCGGAACACCTCCGTAAACCATGGTCTGTCCATCCGTGGCAGAAACCGCGTTGCAGATCTTGGATTCATTCCTCGCCGCTTCATTCCCCCAGGCTTCTGCCGCTTTTTCTGCCGTGAGATACGCCTGGCAGCAGGTAGCGTCTGTACAGATATCCGCCTCCGGGTGCTTTCCTCCGGAAATCATTTTATACAATGTGTACGTTCTGGCTGCCACCGCCTGTGCGCACAGCGCTTCCTGAGCAAAAGACGCCGGCATTTCCGCGCGTACCACGCATTGCAGATATCGATCCATGGCGATCTCCTGAATAACATCCCCATCCAGAACACGAACCGTATAGCTGCTGTCCACCTTACCGGGCGGCATAGCGGCTATCGGTTCCGGAGTTTTTGCCGGCGGAAGCGGTGCCTCCTTCGGCGCAGGTTTTTCCACCGCCAGCAGCGACAGTCCGAACAGCAGAAGCGTCAGTGCCGCCGACACCGCCATACAGTATTTCCAGCTTTCCGTCTGTTTCATAGGGTTCTTCTCACTCCCTTCCTGCTGCACCCCGGCAGGACAATCTGTCACACTCTATGTCCGCTCTGTAAAAAACATAACCATGTCTCAAACAGCAAATCCGGAGAATCCTTGTCGGCAGCATAGACTTTTTCGTTCCCCGGTGCTATAATAAACGCACAATATCGGACAGGATGGCATCCGCCAAAGCCCAAGCCTGTCCCGGAGGATCCGTAATGAAAAAACACCTCTCTGCCACGCTGCTGACTGTCATCGGCGGCATTGCCTGTTTGACCCTGCGGCTTCTGCAAAACCGCTACGGCTTTGAGCCGGATACCGGCCTGCCGATTTCCGGCAGCCTGTATTCCGTCCTGCTGCCGACCACACTGCTCCTGCTGGCTGCAGCGATTCTTCTGTTCTGCCGACAGCTTCCCGGCGAAAAGGAGCTTTCCGCCCATCCTTTTTCGGCGCTGTTTGATGCCCGCTGCACAGCAGCTTTGATGCTGGTGGTTGGCGGTGTCCTCCTGTGGTGCCTCTCCGGTCTTGCCGGACTGCTGAGCCATGGTGAGCTGTATACCAGCACCGCGCTCGGTCTGTTCTATCCCGTCTCTGCCATCACGCGCCGCATGAACACCCTGTTGTCAGCGCTGTTGATTCCGGCCGCCCTCTGCTTCCTCCCGGCCATCGTGTCCATCCGCCGCGGCGAAGGCAGGCAGATAAACGGCAATCTGCTCCTGCTGCCGGTCATATACCTGATTCTGCAGCTGACCATCTCCTTCCGAGAAATGTCCATCAACGCATCCCAACAGGTCTACTATATAGAACTGCTGGCACGGATCTTCCTGACCCTGAGCCTGTACCATCTTTCCTCCTTTGCCTTCCGGTGCGGAAATACCCGCCGCTTCACCCTATACTGTATCCCGGCTGCAATCCTGTGCATCACCGCACTGGCAGACACAGCCACCCTTGGTGATCGGCTGTTTTTCTGCGGCGGCGGTGCACTGACATTGGGCTTTCTTATGCTGCAGCTTTCCGCTCTGCACGACACTAAAAACGATCCTCCTTCTTACCGGAACACATAAAATAACACCGGCCTGAATCATCGTCCGCTGATGATTCAGGCCGGTTTCTGTCATAATAATTCACGAGACAGGGACCAGCCGAATGGCTGGTCCCTGTCTCTATTTTTTGGAAGATTGGATGAAAAGAAGTTGTATCTTGCAATTATTAAGTTACAGTAAGTTTGTTAACGAAACCAGCATCTTTTGTTACAAAAAAATTAAATCCCCAAAAGGTTTTCCTCACCTTTCTTTTCGAGGCGATCCCGCTTCCGCAGGCAGCGGAAAAAAGCGGTCAATTCCTCCTGACACGCTTCCCGCAGGACGCCTCCCACCAGTGCCGGGCGGAAGGGGAACGCCTCCATGAACAGGTTGGTCACTCCCCCGCAGGCGCCCATAGCCTCGTCCCGGGCTCCATAGTAGACCCTGGGGATCCGGGCATTGATGATGGCACCCGCGCACATCGGACACGGCTCCAGCGTGACATACAGGGTACAGTCCTCCAGCCGCCAGCTGCCCAGCGCCGCATTTGCCTGCGCAATGGCCTCCATTTCCGCGTGAGAGCTGGTGGCCTGCTTTTCCTCACGGCGGTTTCGTCCCTGGGCAATGACCTGCCCGTTCCGAACAATGACGCAGCCAACAGGTACTTCTCCCGCCTCCGCCGCCTCTTTTGCCAGTTCCAGCGCCATGCGCATATAGGTTTCGTGATCCATAGGACGCAACCCCTTTCCGCAGAAGATTAAAATGTGGAATATTTGGCAAGACTTCCCGTAAGAATAAATACTACAGGGAGGGACAGCCAATGAAAAATGCTTTATTTAAAAGGAAAAAACAGCCGGATCCTGAGTTGGAGCGGTTGAAAGCAGAACTCTATCAGGCGCAGGATGCGCTTCAGCAGGCCTACCACCATCTGGATCTTGTGCTGGAGCCCGAGCTGGTGGAGTCCTGCATTTACCAGATCAGCGCCATTCAGTCACGCTGCAACTATCTGATCCGGGCTATTAAAGCGCGCCATGGTGCGGGATCCCCTGCGCCGGCAGAGGAGGGAGCTACATGGATCTGACTCAGAGCATTCTTGTCGCCATTCTGGCATTGTTCCTCGGTGTGGCGCTGCTGCGTATTTTCCGCACACCACTGAAGCTTGCTGTCCGTCTTTTGAGCAATACAGCACTGGGCTTTCTCGCCCTGTGGTGCGCCAATCTGGCAGCTCCTGTCACCGGCCTTGCTCTGGGGCTGAATCTCTGGAACGCTCTGACCATCGCCATTCTGGGGCTTCCCGGTCTGATTCTTTTGCTGCTGCTTCAGTGGGTCCTCTAACGCAGACTGTACCGTGCCGCTCCGCCGGCACGGTCTTTTTTCGCAAATTCGAAATTCGAAATCAAGATTTCAAGAGATAACCAAAGAAAAACAGAGCTTTTTGAAGGAAGTACCGGCGAAAATAAAAATTGTGTTGACACTTTGCGGGTAACATGCTATAAATATCCTTGCTCTGATTTTAACCCGGAGCCATTCGTTTGTAAAGCAATCGCTTGATTAAATAATACGGAGGAAGAAACCATGTCCACTTTTATGGCAAACAAGGCCAACATTGAGCGCAAGTGGTACATTCTGGACGCAG
>SVLJ01000029.1 GCA_015067995.1 Oscillospiraceae bacterium | reverse complement strand
TGCAGTTCCCGTATCAGACGCTGTTCCCGGCGCTGGCCATTTCCATCCTGATGATCGCCTTCAACCTGTTCGGCAACGGCCTGCGTGACGCACTGGATCCCACCCAGCGCGGTCAGGAGTAAGGAGGGAACGCAATGAGTGAAATGATGAATCGTGAAACCGTCCTCTCTGTAGAGGATTTGACCATCAATTTCCGCACCATCAACGGCATGGTCAAGGCCGTCCGCGGCATCAGCTTCGACCTGAAGCGGGGCGAGACGGTGGCCATCGTGGGCGAGTCCGGCTCCGGCAAGTCTGTCAGCATCAAGGCCATCATGGGCATTCTGGCAGGCAACGCCGTGGTGGAAAGCGGTAAGATCATGTACGAGGGCCAGAACCTGCTGGAGATCGGCGAGAAGGATTACCACAAGATCAGAGGCTGCAAGATCGGCCTCATCTTCCAGGACCCCCTGTCCGCCCTGAACCCCATCATGAAGATCGGCAAGCAGATCACCGAGACTCTGAAGCTCAACGATCCCCATATGAGCAAGAAGGACGCAAGAAAACGTGCCGTGGAGCTGATGGAATCTGTCGGTATCCCCGACGCCGAGCGCCGCTTCGACCAGTATCCCTTCCAGTTCTCCGGTGGTATGCGTCAGCGCATCGTCATCGCCATCGCCCTGGCCCGTGACCCGGACGTGCTGATCTGCGACGAGCCTACCACCGCGCTGGACGTGACGGTGCAGGCCAAGATCCTGGACCTCATCAACGAGATCAAGCGGGAACGCAACCTGTCTGTGATCTTCATCACTCACGACATGGGCGTTGTGGCCAACATGGCAGACCGCATCAACGTCATGTATGCCGGTAAGATCGTGGAGAAGGGCACTGCGGAGGAAGTCTTCTTCGAGCCTGCCCATCCCTATACCCGGGCACTGCTGGCCTCCATGCCTGACCTTGAGACTTCCGAGAAGCTGATGAGCATTCCCGGCGTGCCGCCCAACATGATCTATCCTCCCAAGGGCGACGCCTTTGCGGCCCGCAACCAGTATGCCATGAAGATCGACTTCGAGCAGGAGCCGCCCTTCTTCAAGCTCAGCGACACCCATTACGCGGCCACCTGGGCGCTGCATCCCAACGCACCGGAGCTGCCCATGCCTGAGGTGCTGCGTGCCAGAATTGAACGCATGAAGGAGGCACACAAATGAAAGACGAACGTACGCCGATCCTTGAGGTAGAGAACCTGAAGATGACCTTCGTGTCCGGTAAGCGTGGACGCAAGGTAACGGTGAACGCCATCGATGACAACTCCTTCAAGGTGTACGAGGGCGAGACCTTCGGTCTGGTGGGCGAGTCCGGCTGCGGCAAGACCACCACCGGCCGTACCATCATCCGACTGTATAACCCCACCGCCGGTAAGATGACCCTCATGGGCCGTGACATCTCCGGCCCCATGAATAAGGAGCTGCGCCACTTCCTGACGGACAATGTGGCTATGATCTTCCAGGACCCCATCGACTCTCTGAACCCCCGTATGACGGTGGAGGAGATCGTGGCGGAGGGTCTGAAGTACCACGGCATGACGGATGCATCCCAGCGTAAGGCGCTGGTGCTGGATATGCTGAACAAGGTGGGCCTTACCCACGAGCATGCCAGCCGCTATCCCCATGAGTTCTCCGGCGGCCAGCGTCAGCGCATCGGCATTGCCCGTGCACTGGTGGTGAAGCCGAAGCTGATCATCGCCGACGAGCCTGTTTCCGCACTGGACGTTTCCGTGCAGGCACAGGTCATCAACCTGCTGAACGATCTGAAGGAGGAGCTGGGGCTGACCATCATCTTCATCGCCCACGACCTGTCTGTCGTCAAGTACTTCTCCACCCGCGTGGCGGTGATGTACTACGGCAAGATCGTGGAGATGGCGCCCTCCGATGAGCTGTATCGCCATCCCCTGCATCCCTATACCCGCGCGCTGCTGAGTGCTGTTCCGCAGCCTGACCCCATCTTTGAGAAGCAGCGTCAGCGGATGCATTACGATCCCAAGGTGGACCACATCCAGTGTGACGAGGCCCGCATGATGCATGAGATCCTGCCGGAGCATTTTGTATACAGCAATACGCCCGAGCTGGAGCGCTATCGCCTGATGCTCTGATAACTTAGCTCTTTTCATAACGACCGCCGCATGGGTGCGTGGCATGGGGGTGCCCATGCATCCTGCGGCGGTCTCTCCTATTACAAAATGAATTTGGAAGAAATCCGTTGACACGAAGAGACTCCATGTGGTAACTGTAAGCCAACCTTGTACAGGCTCATGCCAAGGTATTTACGGTAACTTTTTATAGTTTTTGAACGCCCCTTAAAACATCCAAGACCACCTACCCGGCAATATTGCCAGGAGGTGGTCTTGCTTTTTAAAGCACCCCGGTTTTTTCAGCGATTCACGCACAAAAAGAAGCACACACTGCTGAAAAAGAACAATTCCCGGTATAACTCAGATATCTCCCAGAAACCAGCCGATCTGATCCCAAACGCCACCTGTCGGAAGCGGCAGCCAGCCCCGATACTGAAGGAATCCCATCGCAACTGGCACCAGACAAAGGGGCGCCAACAACAATGCCAGCCTTCTCCACCGCCCCCACAGGCGAACATCTCTGAACATTGACTCGACTGCCAGCAGCATCATGCCCGCCGCCGCAGACATTACAGCCGTCGTAATCTGCCGATACTAAAAATAGGGGCGAAACACAAATTCGTTGTAATACAGTCGCAGCAGGTGGGGCTTTACTGCAATGTTCAGCAGCGCACAGGCCAGAAAAACCTCCTTGCGTTTTCTGTCTCAAGCATACTACAACCTCCCCACCATGTCACGCAAATCTCCCAAAACCATCGCGCAAGGATTCCTTGCGCGCCATTTGCAGCGTTTTTTTCGTATATCCACGCTTTTTTCTTGCACTGTCGAAAAAAGGAATGTATAATATATGAGTTAATACACAGCCTAACACTCTAATTGTTATGGAGGCATGAATATGACAAGCAATATCCGTCCCGAAACCATGGAACGCATCACCACCCCTGCTCTGGCGGAAGCTTTCATCGCCGAGCAGATCGCCGCCGTCCGGGAGCAGGTGGGCGATAAGAAGGTGCTGCTGGCTCTGTCCGGCGGCGTGGACAGCTCCGTTGTGGCAGCACTGCTCATCAAGGCCATCGGCAAGCAGCTGGTCTGCGTGCATGTCAACCACGGTCTGATGCGCAAGGGCGAAAGCGAAGACGTCATCAGGGTCTTCGGCGAAGAGCTTGACGCCAACCTGATCTATGTGGATGCCACTGACCGCTATCTGGATCTGCTGGCCGGCGTCGCCGAGCCCGAGCGCAAGCGCAAGATCATCGGCGAGGAGTTCATCAAAATCTTCGATGAGGAGGCCGCCAAGCTGGAGGGCATCTCCTTCCTGGCACAGGGCACCATCTATCCCGACATCATTGAGTCCAAGGGCGTGAAGGCGCACCACAACGTGGGCGGCCTGCCGGAAGACATGGAGATGGAGCTGGTAGAGCCCGTCAAGCTGCTGTACAAGGACGAGGTTCGCGTGGTAGGCGAGGCTCTGGGTCTGCCCCACGCCATGGTCTATCGTCAGCCCTTCCCCGGCCCCGGCCTGGGTGTCCGCTGTTTGGGTGCCATCACCCGCGACCGTCTCCACGCTCTGCGCGAGGCCGATGCCATCCTGCGGGAAGAGTTCGACAAGAACGGCCTGAACCATGTCTGGCAGTACTTCGTGGCCGTTCCCGATTTCAAGAGCGTGGGTGTCCGCGACGGCAAGCGTTACGAGGGTTGGCCCGCCATCATCCGCGCTGTCAATACCGTGGATGCCATGACCGCCACCATTGAGGAGATCCCCTACGCCGTGCTGCACCGCATCACTGACCGCATCACTCACGAGGTAGAGGGCATCAACCGTGTCTGCCTGGATCTGACACCCAAGCCCATCGGAACCATCGAGTGGGAATAAAGGTCAAAATTCTCTCAGTTCTCTGAGGTCTCACAGAGCCTCATTTTTCTCATAAAAGCTCGATTTATCTCGTGTTTTCTCCATGTTCTCAGAATTTGGAGTCAGAGCTGAGGTCAATTTGATACCAAAACAGAATAATTTCAAGTGGCTTTATAGTGATCCGCTCACCCTTATGCGAGTAAAGGTGAGCGGATTTCTTACATACCGGGACATTTCAGAGAAAATTGGGCGTTATTACGCTGCAGCTACCCATCCTGGAGAATTTATTTGGTACTGCGAAAAGTAGTGTCAACTGGCTTTGGAGTTCCCACTTTTGATGCCGTTGGTACACCGATTGGTACTAAATATATAATTTCAGGAGGGCATTTTATGGGTGCTTACAAAGACAAAGGTGGACGTTGGTACGTGTCCGTCCGCTACAAGAATTGGTTGGGAGAACCGTCCCGCAAAACCAAGAGAGGATTTACATCAAAGCGGGATGCTTTGACTTGGGAACGAGAGTTCCTGCAAAAGTATTCCGGGAGTCTGGATATGACTTTCAACTCGTTCTACGAGGTTTATCGGAACGACCTACAGAATCGCATTCGGCAAAATACTTGGATCACAAAGAGTAGCATCATCGAGAAGAAAATTCTGCCGTATTTCGGTAACAAATGTGTGCGGGACGTGAAACCGGTGGATGTTCTGCATTGGCAAAATACCATCATGGAAACAACAGACGAAAACGGTATGCCCTATTCGCCGGTGTACCTCAAAACGATCCATAATCAACTCAGCGCTATGTTCAATCATGCCGTGCGCTTCTATGGACTACCGGAGAATCCTGCCGCGAAAGCCGGTAACATGGGCAAGGAGAAATGCGGTGAGGTGCTTGTCTGGACAAAGGACGAATACTTGCAGTTCATTGAAATGTTGAAAGACAAGCCTGCTTCCTATTACGCTTTCGAAACGCTCTATTGGTGCGGTTTGCGGCTCGGTGAGATGTTGGCTTTAATACCGGCAGACTTTGATTTTGAACGGAAGATTATCCTATCTGCATCACATAATCTGCCGTAGATATAAAAGACTGCAGGAAGAGTTTCCAAAACTCAGGACAAAACGTGTTCCAAATACTCTTCCTTATCATCTGATCTTACGGGCCTCCACATAATAGCGCTTGTCCTGTGCATGACCCATGGAGAAGGTCTTACGGGGCAGCACGCCGTCAGCCATGACGGTCTTGAACAGCTGCTCCTTGCCCATGGCAGGCAGCTTAAAGCCGATGTTGCCCGGCTTGGCGCCCAGTTCGTCGGTGACATCGTCGCCGTGGATATAGTCCACCTCACCGCCGTTGGCCTTCAGATACTCGTCCAGGAAGGCCTGCAGAGTGCCCACAGCCAGCTGTACCTTGGGCTGAGGAACGGTGATGTGGCCGGTGCCGCCGGAATGGGTGTAAGCAATCACATGGCCCTCGCCCTTGCCCTCATAGGCGCCGGGATAATAGGCCTTCAGGGCATCCAGCAAAGCCACTGCATCCACATCAAAGAGGACACGGTGGATAGGCTCAAACTGCAGAGCGTCATCATGGTTGTTGACCACTTCCACCAGCGCATAGCGGGAAGGCAGAGCTGCCCACTCGCTCTCAGGAGTGACCTTCTTCTGATTCTCGTAGCAGCGCTTGGCAGTAGCCAGAGAATGGTTGCCGTCACCCACTGCGAACAGCAGAGGTGCAACGCCGCTCATGCCATATTTCTCTGCAATAACCTCATCAGCACACAGGCCAACCAGCGCATCGGCAACAGCATCCATCTGGGCATCGCTGAGCTTCCAGCCCTTCAGGTGGCCGCCGCCCTGCTGCAGCTCAAAATCATAGACCATTTCCATTCCCTCAGCAGCCGCCGTCAGAGGCTCCACCACGGTACGGGCAGGGTCATCGATGAGCAGCATTACATGAGGCAGCTCCACGGGAGCATCCTGACGGACACGAACACGGGGCGGAATACGCTCCAGAACGGTACCCTCGGTGGCGCGGATCAAAGCGCCGCTGCCAGGGGTAAAATCGTACTGATCCAGATCCACCATGCCCACCAGACCGTGGCGGATACGACCATCGGACTGGGAGCGCTCGATGTAGATCAGGGAGCCGGGCAGGGTCTTGAAGATGCCCTTATCCATGTACTCGTTCATGGATGCGTTGATGTTGGCAATATGTTCATCCACGTTGGGATCATTCAGCTTGGACTCCGGCAGGATCAGACGCAGGGTGGAAGGCTCTGCACCAACGGTGTCCTCCACCGCCTGCCAGTATTCCGGCTGAGAGGTAAACTGGTCGCAGGCCACCACAGCCCACTTGGTCATGTCCGCATCACGGGGCAGCAGGATGTCAGCGGGATAAAAACCGGTCTTTGCAAACTTCTCGTTCATATTTTTCCTCCTGCATTTCACGGTTACTAGAAATATTCGCCAGAATATAACGTCTTTATATGGTACAGCTCGCAGTGAAGCAAATATTTAAACAGAGGTACTCTTCAACTTCAAGGATTGTTCATTCTAAAATATTTGTACATACCCAATTTGCACTCTAATAGAGGAAACAGTTTTTTTAATCGAAAATACAATTTTCTTCCCGCCGCTATCAGCGTGTTTAACGTGTCGCATTCTTTAGTTGAGACGCTTCCTATTTCAATATGCTTTTGGATTGATTCATGATTACCCCAGGCGCCTTCAATTTTCATATCGAGAACAATCTCTAAAACATCCCAGGTGTTCATCAGCATGTTCTGAACACCACCGAAACAGATCCTGCCTATCTTTTTCCATTGAATAGCCTCCTTGAGTTTTAAACCCTTGTCATTGCACAAAGTCAGGCGGATGATTTCCCGCTGCTACTGCAACGATCATTTCTGCCCTAACAGCCATATTGTGTTGAAGATTCCGTTTTTTACGTGCAGATTCTTCATCGTATTTTCCAAGTTTTCGCAGGAGCCATGGTATGTTCCTTCATGTTCCATACTTTTGCAAACTCTGACAGATTGGTGTTAAGCAATCATTGTTTTGGTAGTTGCTTTCATTGAAATAGACATCTATATCCATCGAGTTACGTTTACCACTTATACTTGCAAGATGCATCTTTATCCGGGAGGGTTTTCCATAGAATTACAATGCCACAACCCACAACGCAGGCGGCAGTAATGTAGATTGGTATATAGCTACCACAGCTATCAAATGTCCACCCCGAAAACATGGGAGCTAGCGCAGAACCCACACCGGTGCAAGCGCTTAATACTCCATAGATGGTATTGTAGTCTTTCATTCCAAACGTGTTCTGAACGATGATGGGCATGCAAACCGCTCCGAAAGAACAGCCCAAGCTCACCCCCAGAATAATAAGAATTAAAGCAGATTTGGAAGTACAGAATATCATGCCAAAGAGGCCCAACAGAGTGCAGCCACACGCCATAACGGCAGTTTTACGAACGCCAAATAAGTCGAACAATCTTCCCAGCACAACTTTTCCCAATGCCATGGTACCCATAGTCACCGAAGTCATGGTAGCTGCGAAGCTTGAAGTATACCCCATGTCACTCAAATGTGGTGATACGGTCTGATAAAACACGCAGATAGACATAACCTCGGTAATACTAACGACACCCACCAGGTAAAAAAGAGGCATTCGGATAACCTCCTTATAAGCGTAACCCTCAAAACATACTATTTGCTTATCCGATCCCGCCAGTTCTTCCGCGCCGTAGGGTCGTAGCCCCATATCTCTTGGATGGACTCTTAGGAAAAAGAACGTCAGAGGAACTATAGTGATGAACATTATTACCGCTGAAGCCTGATAGGCAATTCGCCAACCGTAGGACATAATTAAATAATGGATTGTTGTATTCATAATCATGGCACCAATGCCGCTGCCCATAGAAGCCAAGCCTAAAGCTATGCCACGCTTGCTCACAAACCAGTTTCCTACAATATAGGTAAAGAGCATCGAAGAAATAAAATAGAATACCACAGACAGCACCACAGTAATGCAGTAGAATTCTAATAGATTTGTGGCAAAAGAATAACTAAAAAAACAAACCGGAAGCAGTACTGCGGCGGAGCACATCCAGCGGTGGAGGTTGATGCATTTTGATATGGTGCCCCATATCAAACCAAATCCTATGCCAATGATTGATATGATCGTCTGGTTCATTCCCATTTGTTGGCGAGTAAAACCCATATCTGAGCATATCGGTTTAATGAATTGACCGAAGCAATTGTTTATAATGCCATAGGTCATGGCAATAATCACGCAGGAAACCCCTACTATAACCCAGCTGTAATGGATCTTTTTCATAGTTACTACCATGTCCCTTTACAAGCAAAATCGTTTTGCAAAATATTAAATTATAACAGATTCGATAGATTGAAGGCGAGGATCAAGCCGGAGAACACAATGGATACGGTGGAGCACAGCTTGATAAGGATGTTCAGAGAGGGGCCGGAGGTGTCCTTGAAGGGATCGCCAACGGTATCGCCGACCACAGCTGCCTTGTGTTGGTCAGAACCCTTGCCGCCGTGATGGCCGGCCTCGATGTACTTCTTGGCGTTGTCCCAGGCGCCGCCGGCGTTGGACATGAACACGGCAACGGCGAAACCGGTGACGGACACGCCGGCCAGCAGACCAACCACGCCCACAGGGCCGAGGATCAGACCGGTGACGATGGGAACGATGATGGCCATCAGCGCGGGAGAAACCATTTCCTTCAGAGCGCCCTTGGTGCACAGAGCAACGCAGGAGGCGTAGTCGGGATCGGCCTTGTACTCCATGATGCCGGGGATCTCCCGGAACTGGCGGCGGACTTCCACGACGATGGACTGAGCGGCATCCTCAACAGCGCTCATAGTACCGGCGGCGAAGAGGAAGGTCAGCATGGCGCCCACAAACAGACCAACCAGCATCAGAGGATTGGTCAGGGACAGATCCAGAACGAACTCGGTATTGCTCTGGACAATATCCACATAGCTCACCAGCAGAGCCAGAGAGGTCAAAGAAGCGGAGCCGATAGCGAAGCCCTTGCCGGTGGCGGCGGTGGTGTTGCCCAGAGAGTCCAGAGCGTCGGTGCGCTCGCGAACCTCTTCGGGGAGGCCGCTCATGGCAGCGATGCCGCCGGCGTTGTCAGCCACGGGGCCGTAAGCGTCGGTGGCCAGGGTGATGCCCAGCGTGGACAGCATGCCCACGCCGGCAATGCCGATGCCGTACAGACCGGCGCTGAAGGATGCGGCGCCGCCGGCAGAGAAAAAGCTTACCAAAACGGCTGCGGCTACGATGAGGATGGAGGACATGGTGGACTTCAGACCCAGAGAAATGCCGCCGATGATGATGGTGGCGGCGCCGGTCTCGGAAGCGGCGGCCAGCTCCTGGGTGGGCTTGTAGGTGTCAGAGGTGTAGTATTCGGTGAAGTAGCCGATGGCGCAGCCGCCTACCAGACCGCTGAGGATGGCGATGTACACCCCCCAGTTGCCCAGAATCAGGAAGGTCAGAGGAGCTGCCAGCACGGCAGCCAGAATGGCGGCGCTGTAAGTGCCGGTGCGCAGGCTGTTCAGCAGATCCTTCTGGCTGGCGTCCTCGCGGGTCTTTATCAGGAAGGAACCCAGAATGGAGCAGAGAATACCGGTCACGGCCAGCAGCAGGGGCAGCAGCATGCCGCGCCAACCGTAGCCTGCCACGGCACCCAGAGAGAAGGTGGCCAGAATGGAACCCACATAGGACTCGTACAGGTCGGCACCCATGCCGGCCACGTCACCCACGTTGTCGCCCACGTTATCGGCGATAGTGGCGGGGTTGCGGGGGTCATCCTCGGGAATGCCGGCTTCCACCTTGCCCACCAGGTCGGCACCCACATCAGCGGCCTTGGTATAAATACCGCCGCCCACACGGGCAAACAACGCCATGAAGGAGGCGCCCATGCCGTTCATGACCATGATGCTGCCGACCGCAGAAGGATCGGAAATGCCGAAGGCATAGCGCAGCAGGAAGAACCACATGGTGATATCCAGCATGCCCAGACCCACCACGGTGAAACCCATGACGCTGCCGGAGGAGAAAGCAATGCGCAGACCCTTGTTCAGACTCTCGGAAGCGGCCTGAGCGGTACGGGCGTTGGAAGCGGTGGCGATCTTCATGCCGATGAAACCTGCCAGCATGGAAAAGATACCGCCGCTGACGAAAGCGAAGGGCGTAAACCTGGACAGCATTTGTCCGCCGGAGCCGAAGGCCATGATCAGCAGGACCACAAAGACTGCCAGAAAGACCTTGGCCACGGTCTCGTATTGATGCTTCAGGTAAGCATTGGCACCGCTGCGGATCGCAGCGGCCAGCTTCTTCATTTTTTCAGAACCCTCGGAATAAGACAGAACCGTTTTTGCCTGCGCCAGTGCAAAAAGCCCCGCGATGACTGCGCCTGCAAACCCCAGTAAGAACAGATAATCCATAGAGCACTTTCCTCCGTTTGCCATAGGAAATTTGCCGGAAAACCGTTGTTTTCCGCTCTCTCCGTCCAAATACGACATTCATGGAATTGTAAAAGCCGACATCTGCTCTATCCCATTTACAGATGTCGGCTTTTACATATAGGAGAGTTTGTATGAATCAGGTATTACACAGATTGAGAAGCTCTTCCCAATTCTTGTCGACTTCTTTCTGTACCTGCTCGATCATCCACTCGTTGCCGGGCTTGAACATGTGGGCGAAGCGGCCCTGCATCTTCAGATACTCCTCAACGGGCTTCTTCTCCTTGGGCATATAGCTGAGCTGATACTTGCCCTCGATGACCTCGTACAGGGGCCACACGCAGGTCTCCACGGCGGTCTTGGTGACTTCCATCAGCTTCTCGCTGGGATAGCGCCAGCCGCGGGGACAGGGAGCCATCACGTTCAGGAAGGCGGGGCCGGGGGTGTAGATGGCCTTGTGGGCCTTCTCGGTGATGTCCTTGAAGTTGCCGATGAAGGTGGTCTGGGCCACATAGGGAGCGCCGTGAGCCACCATGATGCGGGTCAGATTCTTTTTCTGCTGCAGCTTGCCGGGAATCACGGTACCTGCGGGAGTCGTGGTGGTGTCGGCAAAGTGCGGGGTGGAGGAGGAACGCTGGATGCCGGTGTTCATGT
>SVLJ01000002.1 GCA_015067995.1 Oscillospiraceae bacterium | reverse complement strand
TTGCCATTATATGAAATCCGCAGCCGTTTGTCAAGAACTTTTTTCAAGTTTTTCAAACTTTTTGCTTCATCTTCCATTTTCGGCGCTGCTCACGCGACAGCTTGATTAGATTATCAGACTATTTCCCTTTTGTCAACACCTTTTTTCAACTTTTTCAAAAAAATCGTCCGTGTGGAAAACCACACGGACGACTCTTGTATACGATTCAATTATATATGCTTTAATCCCGGCTGGAAACCGCAGTGTCAAAGAGCTGCTCCACTTCCGCAGAAGGCGCCTTGGTACACTTGGAAACCACAATAGCAGCGATACCACCGATGATAAAGCCGGGGACGATCTCATAAATACCTACAGAAGACAGGAACGCCAGCCACAGGATATCCACACCCGAGCCTACAACGATGCCGGCAACGGCGCCCTCGAAAGTCAGACGCTTCCAGAACAGAGACAGCATAATGGTGGGGCCAAAGGCTGCGCCGAAGACGCCCCAGGCGTTTTCCACCAGGCCCATAATAGTTCCGCTGTTAGGATTAGACGCAATCAGCACAGCGATCACAGCAATCACCAGCACCACAAAACGACCAGCCCACAGCATCTCCTTGTCGGAGGCCTTGTCCTTGCGGATGATGGGTTTGTACACATCACTTGCAAACGCACTGGCACTGGCCAACAACTGGGAATCGGCAGTGCTCATAGCCGCAGCCAAAATCGCAGACAGCAGAACACCGCTGATGAGTGCGGGGAACATTTTGCGAACCATCTGAATAAACACAGTGGAGCTGTCCGCAATATCGCCCAGCAACAGATGGCCGATACAGCCGGAAGCCACAGAGAATACCAGAATCAGAACCGTCCAGATGATGCCGATTTTTGCGCTCTTCTTCAGATCTTTGTCGGAACGCAGAGACATAAAGCGCACAATGATATGAGGCATACCAAAATAGCCGAGACCCCAGCCCAAGCCGGACAGGATGTCCTTCCAGTTGGTGAACAAGTTCCAATAGTTCTCCGGCAACGTAGTTGCAGAAGCAGCACCCTGTCCGCTCTGAATCAGCGCCATCGCAAAAATGGGAGCGACCAACAAGGCGCCCAGCATCAGCATACCCTGGAAGAAATCTGTCCAGCACACTGCACTAAAGCCGCCAAGGAATGTATAGCTGATGATAATCACAGCTGCCAGATACATAGCTACAGTAGCATCCATTCCAATGACTGTATTGAACAGCGTGCCGCAGGCTTTAATAGAAGATGCCGCATAGATGGTATAGGCCACCAGGAAAATCACAGCGCAGATAATCTGCAGTGCTTTGTTTTTGGACAGGAACCGGTTGGTCAGATACTGGGGAATCGTAATGGAGTCACCTGCAACAATGGTAAAGCGACGCAGTCTGGGTGCCTCCACCAGCCAGCTGAGGGTATAGCCGATACCCAGACCAATAGCGATCCATGCCTGACCGATACCGGCGGCATAAATGGATGCGGGCAGACCCATCAGCACCCATGCGCTCATATCAGACGCGCCGGCAGACAAGGCAGAAACCCAGGGACCCATTTCACGGCCGCCCAGAAAGTAGGATTTCTCTCCACCGCCTTTGGAACGGATGAAGAAGAAAATGCCGATACCCAGCATAAACACCAGATATACAATAAAGACAATAATCTCAGAATTCATAACTCTCTTTCCCTCCCGGCACATATCGCGCCACTTCAATGTTGGCAGTATAGCACAGAAACAACTGTACGTAAATACAGAACATAGTATAGAATGGATTCTGCACTATGTTCTGTCAAATACTATATATCCATTGTTCTGCAGCATCTTTCATAAAGAACGATAACAAGAATGATTTTTGGACTTTAAAATTTATTTCACCTTTCCAGGTGCAGTCCGATAGCTTTCCAGGAACATGGGCGTCATTTTTTCGGTATAGGCTGTCAGTGAATAGCCTCCATCGGACAGGCACCAGTCATACAGCAGCGCCCGCTCCCACAGGGCATATGCTTTCAATATCTCGTTGACCGTACGATCTCCCCGCAGCTGACCGGCTTTCTGCCCCTCCGAAATGATCTGGCGGAGCAAACGGAAATATGTGCGGTTGCGATCCAGAAGATGCTTTTCACCACGGGCCAGAAGCTGGGTGGAGAGAAGTCTGGTCAGCAGTTCCAGTGACACGGTATCCTCAATCATGGCAAACAGCTCGCGGTTCAGGAAGATCAGCTTGTCCATGGCATCCAGAGCCGGATCCATCTCCTCCTTCAGCTGGTCATATTTCTCGTCAAACACATAGGCCAGCGTACCCAGCAGGGCATCCTTCCCCTCAAAGTAGTGGTAGAACGACCCCTTGGACGTCTCGGACTCAAACACAATATCCTCCACCGTGGTGTTGTCATATCCCTGCTCATAAAACAGCTTCCATGCCGCCGAAATGATCCGGCCTCTGGTATTGCGCCCGTTCTTCTTTGCCATATCGACTCCTCCATTGCTCCCGCTGTTTATGATGATAGAATAGCATACACGTTCCCCCGCGTGCAACGAAAATCTACCATCTCCAGCAGCAAGAATTCTTTATTGTAATCAGGTATACAATCATATATAATGTATTAAATGCAACCGACCACGAACTGGAGTGTGACTTTTATGCAATTCTGGAAGATGAACGGCGCCGGAAACGACTTCATTATTATCAATAATATGGAGGAACGCCTGCCTGCCGAAACCTTTCCTTATATCGCGCGAACCCTCTGCCAGCGGCATGTATCCATCGGTGCCGACGGTCTGATGGTGGTAGAAGCACCCACCGAGGGCGGCGACTATAAAATGCTCTTTTTCAACGCTGATGGTAGTGTTGGCGAAATGTGCGGCAACGGCGCCCGCTGCATCTGCCGCTACGGCTATGCCAACGCTTTGGCCGGCGAAACCCAGCGAGTGGAAACCACCGCCGGCATGGTCACCGGGCTGCGTATCTCACAGCAGCTCTACCGGATCCGGCTGAACGACCCCACAACGATTGATTTTGATCGGTCGATTGAGGTCAACGGCGTTCGTTACGGATGTGCCTACGTGGAGCTGGGTAATCCCGGTCTCCCCCACGCAGTCGTCCCCTATCCCGGCCTGAAAGATGCCGACGAAAACCAACTGCGGGAGCTGGGCCGCGCCATGCGGCATCACTCCGCTTTCCCCAAAGGCGCCAATGTGAACTTCTACGAGATCACCGGCGATGATGAAATTTATGAGCGCACCTTCGAGCGGGGCGTGGAGGATTTCACTTACGCCTGCGGCACAGGCACCGGTTCTCTGGTCACCGTCCTGACCCTGCAGGGCAAAGTCACCGGAAAGGGTGTCCGCGTCAACATGACCGGCGGTCAGCTGGTGATCGATATCGACCGGGATGGCGAACGCATCACCGACCTCTATCTGACCGGTCCTACCAACATTGTAGCCAAAGGTGTCGTAACAGACGAAAACCTCTCTCTTACAGACTGACAAAAAAGCTGCCGCAGAGTTTTGCGGCAGCTTTTTCGCGCGCTTCACTCAAAGGTTTCTTCCACCAGAAGCTTTTGATCCGTGCGCCCCGTGGGAGACATACCAAAGCGCTTGTTGTATGCGCGGCAGAAGGTGCAGTAGCTGTTGAATCCTGCTTTGTAGCAAGCCTCTGTTGCCCCGGCACCATCACCCATCATATCCCGGGCATTCATCAACCGTCTGTCTGTTACATAAGAATGTATGGTCACTCCCGTGTTCTCCCGAAACAGGCGCATCATATGATACTTACTTAGGAAAAACCGCTCCGCCAGCGCCTCTGCGGTAATTTCCTCCTGAATGTGCTCATCGATATACCGCAGCATGCCAACCACACGCTCATCCTTGGGACGCAGCGGCTGGACAGAGTCAAAACCGCCCTTCCAGATCATGCGGTAGATCTCCACCAAAAGGCGCAGCAGCAGACCACGGGAAAGAATACTCTTCCCTACAGCCGAAGAAGCAAGCTCTCCTTCCAGCTTGCGAATCAGTTCCAAAAAACGCTCCCTTTCTCTGGGAGGCAGCCGCAAAACATTCTGTCCCTCCACCGAAAAACAGCGGGTCAAATCACAGTCCTCCGCGGAGGAAGCGCTTAGGAACTCCGGTGAAATGTAGATGATGACCCGTTCATACTCCTGTTCGAACTCCGGACGATGTACCAGGCGGCTGTCAATGAGCACCACATCGCCGCTCTGCAGCTGATATCGTTCGCCATCCAGCCAGTATCCTCCGGTTCCGGAGAGCACGATCAGCAGCTTGTAGAATTCGTGATAGTGGTACTCCACACGTTCCTTGGGAATGTCCCTCATATGGAACAGCCGAAAGTCCTCCAGCAAATATCCCCGCTTTTGATACGTTTCCTTCATGGCGCACCTCTGCATAGCACTTTTTGATATAATCATAGCATATACAGACATGTTATTGCAATAACTGTGGAATATAATCATATCAGAATAAATCAGGAGGGAACTCTTATGGAAAGAAAATCCGTCATCAAGAACTACCGCTTTATGGCCATTATGATCGTCAGCATGATCGCCGGCGCTGTGGTGGGTTGGTTCTTCCCCGACGCAGGCCATTTTGTCAAGCCCCTGGGCACCGTGTTCATCAACATGATGTTCTGCATCGTGGTACCTCTCGTCTTCGCCTCCATCTCCAGCTCCGTCGCCAACACCAAGAGCCGCAAGCGCTCCGGTAAAATTATGGGCGCCACCATCGGAACCTTCGTCATCACCGGCGCCATCGCTGCCGTTATCATGTTCCTGCTGGTAAACATCTTCCCTCCTGTTGTGGAAGCCTGGACCGAGTATCCCTCTCAGGAAATGGGTGATTACGCCTCCCTGAGCCAGATGATCGTCAATTTCTTCACTGCAGAGGACTTCGTTGGCCTGCTGACCCGCCGTGCCATGCTGCCTCTGATCGTGTTCTCCATCCTGTTTGGTTTTGCCGTGAATCTGAACGGCGGCAGTGAAACGCTGGTGGGTAAGTTCCTGGCCGACCTCACCAATGTTATGCTGAAGTTCGTCCAGCTCGTCACCTATTACGCTCCCATCGCATTCTTCGCTATCTTCGCCGATTTGGTGGCCACCTACGGTGCCGAAACCATCACGGGCTATGGCCGTGCTCTGCTGCTGTACTATCCCCTGTGCTTCATCTATGTCTTCACCGCATTCCCTGTGTTCGCCTGGTTCGGCGGCGGCAAGGGCGCTGTTAAGACCATGTTCCAGCACATCACCCGCCCCGCAGTAGTCTCTCTGGGCACCTGCTCTTCCGTGGCAACCATCCCCACCAATCTGGAAGAAGCCGCTTCCACCGGCATCTCCAAGGACGTTGCCGAAATGGTGATTCCTCTGGGCGCTACCATGCACATGGATGGTTCCTGCTTCTCCTGCGTTCTGAAGATCGCCTTCGTATTGGGCGTTTTCGGTCAGCCCATGGGCATTGATATGCTGATCCCCGTGGTTCTGGTTGCCGTCCTCTCCTCTGTGGGCATGAGCGGCGTTCCCGGCGGCGGCTATATCGGCGAATATATCATCTGCTCCATTTTCTTCCCCGACATCATCGAGATTGCCTTCCCCATTCTGGTAGCCATCGGCAATCTGGTGGATCCTCCCGCCACCATGATCAACGCCTCCGGCGACTATGTGGTCTCCTACATCGTCTCCCGTTTTGTGGACGGCAAGGATTGGCTGCAGAAAGCGCTCTCCAACAAGGATTGATCTCCCGAAAACACAGCGCCGGGCCTCCGCTCAATGAGCGGAGGCCCTTTTTTCTTCAGCCGCATTGCTCCAGTTTCTTCCTTTTCTTCCAACCTTTGTACGTTGCCGTCCTTTGTCAATTTTGGTAGGATGAAGTAGAGTTCACACAGAAAGGAAACAGTCAATGAAAAAAATCCTGCTATCCGCTCTGGCCGCCGCATGCATGACAGCCTCCGTGCTGCCGCCCGCAGCCGCCGCAGTCCGCAAAGTCCCTGTTACTGTGGACGGAATTGCAGTCATTGCCGAAGCGCATCTGGAAAACGGTGTCACCTCCGTTCCTCTTCGCACACTGCTGGATGCCATCGGCGGTTGGAACATATACTGGGACCGCAGCTCACGCGCTGCAGTTGCCAGCGACGGAGACACCACCATCATCGCCAAGCCCGGAGAGTATGAGATCACAGTGGACGGCAACACCCGTACCACCACCTGTGCCGTTTACATAGAGAACGGACGCACCTACGTACCGCTGCGTGTGCTGGGAAATTCTCTGGGATGGGCTGTGGATTGGGACAGAGCGTTGGGCGGAGCCGCAGTGACCACCGAATCCGGCGACTGGACGGAGGAGGATCTTTACTGGCTCAGCCGGGTCATCAGCGCAGAAAGCCGCGGAGAAAGTCTCACCGGACAGATGGCCGTAGGCAACGTGGTGCTCAATCGCGTGGCTTCCGGAACGTTTCCCAATACCATCAAGGGAGTCATCTTTGACAAGAACTACGGCACCCAGTTTGAGCCGGTGGATAACGGCACCATATACGACGCACCCACCAGCTCCTCCGTGGCAGCCGCTAAAGCTGTGCTGGCCGGTCAGCGGGTAGTGGGAGACTGTATGTACTTCTATGCTCCAGCCCTGTCGCAGGGCAGCTGGATTCAGGCAAACCGCACCTATTATACCACCATCGGCTGCCACCGCTTTTATCTTTGATTTGAAAAACACCGCCCCTTTCGCCTTAAAAAACGAAAGGGGCGGTGCTGCGCTATGCAAAACTCTTATTCACGAAACAGCGGCGTAGAGAGATACCGCTCGCCACTGTCGGGCAGCAGCACTACAATGACCTTGCCTTGGTTTTCCGGTCTGGCCGCCAGCACCGCCGCAGCATGGACAGCAGCGCCGGAAGTAATGCCCACCAGAATACCTTCTCTCCGAGCAAGCGCACGACCGGCAGCATAAGCCTCCTCCTCCGTCACGGTGATAATCTCATCCGCCACGGAAGCATCAAAATTCTCCGGCACGAAGTTGGCGCCGATACCCTGGAGTCCATGAGCGCCCGCCCTTCCCTGACTCAGCAGCGGAGAGGATGCCGGTTCCACCGCCACCACCTGCACGGCAGGATTCTTCTCCTTCAGGTAACGGCCTGTGCCGGTCAGCGTTCCGCCGGTTCCGACGCCCGCCACGAAAACATCCACCTTGCCGTCAGTATCCCGCCAGATCTCCGGGCCGGTGGCGGCATAGTGAGCCGCAGGATTGTCCGGGTTGTCAAACTGTCCGGCGATGATGCTGCCGGGAATTTCCCGGTGCAGCTCCTCCGCCTTGCGCACTGCGCCGGTCATCCCCTCGCTGCCGGGAGTCAGAATGATCTCCGCACCATAGGCTGCCAGCAGGCTGCGGCGCTCCACGCTCATGGTATCCGGCATGGTGAGAATCACACGATACCCCTTGGCCGCAGCCACCATAGCAAGGCCGATACCGGTATTGCCGGAGGTAGGCTCAATAATGGTACCGCCGGGCGCCAGTCTTCCGGTACCCTCCGCACCGGTGATCATGGCTGCGCCCACGCGGTCCTTTGCGCTGCCGCCGGGATTCATGCATTCCAGCTTCGCCAGCACAGTGGCCTGCAATCCGTGATCAGATGCATAGTTTTTCAGCTCCAGAAGAGGCGTTCTTCCGATCAGCTCTGTTACACTTGTCAATACGTTCATATGGTTCTCCTCACTCTCCGTGCGCAGTGTTCTTCATCATTTCCTTCACCTGCAGGCCAAAAGGCGTTACCGCCAGACCGCCCAATGCGGTTTCGCGGAACTCCACCGGCAAGCGGCGGCCTACATCTCCCATACAGTCAATGACCTCATCTGCAGGAATCCGGCTCTCAATTCCGGCCAGTGCCATATCGGCGCAACTAACCGCATTCACCGCGCCAACCACGTTTCGCTTGACGCAGGGCACTTCCACCAATCCGCCCAACGGATCGCAGATCAAACCCATGAGATTCTTCAGAGCCATAGCCACCGCGTGACCGATCTGCCGCCCATCGCCGCCGCAGAGAGCCACCAAAGCTCCTGCCGCCATGGCCGAAGCGCTGCCGATTTCCGCCTGGCAACCACCGGCAGCACCGGAAATAGACGCCCGGACACTGATTACTGCTCCGATTCCTGCCGCCGTATACATGGCATGCAGGATATCTTCTTCGGTATACGTTCCGGCTTTCCAACAAGGAATCAGCACCGCAGGAAGCACGCCGCAGGAGCCGGCGGTAGGCGCCGCCACGATCCGGCGCATACAGGCATTGGACTCACCGGTACGCAGCGCAACCGCAATGACCTGACTGAGAAAATCCCCGCACAGGCTCCCTTTCGTCTCAGCATACGTCTTCATGCGGCCGCCGTCACCGCCCACCAGACCGCTGACACTGCGCAGCTCCGGCTGATAAGCCGAATCCGCATCCAGCATAGCACGCCAAGTAAGCCGCATTTTATCCAGAGAGGCCTCTCGGGTGACCTGCCGCTCTTCCATATCCCCCCGCAGAACAATCTCCCAGAAAGGGACTCCCTGCTGCTCTGCTGTCTTCAGAATCTCATGCATGGAATCCAGCATATCACTCAGCCTCCTTTACATAGTAAGTAACGCCCTGCACGCCGGGCAGCTCCGAAATCAGGTTGCGCACCACAAGCGCCACAGGATGGTCGGTTTCAATGACCATCAGCACAGCGCCCCCGCGACGGCTGCGATGGAGGCTCATATTGGCGATATTCACTTTTCCCTGAGACAGCAGCCGCGTCACTTCTGCCAGCTTGCCGGAAATGTCCGTGCTGTGGATCACCAGCGTATTGTATGCACCGGTAAAGCCGACGTCCACACCGTTGATCTTATCCACCCGGATACGACCGCCGCCGGTGGAGGACGCCTGCATACTCAGCTTGGCGCCATGCTCACCCTCTACCTCCAGCAGCGCTGTATTGGGATGCGCATCTTTCAGATCTCCGTTGACAAAGACAAACGACATTCCTTCTTCCAGTGCCACGGAATAGCTGTCGGGGATGCGCAGATCATCCGGTTTCATGCCCAGAAGTCCCGCTACCAGAGCCTTGTCCGTTCCGTGACCCTGCCCCGTCTGGGCAAAGGAACCGTGGAGAAGAATCTTTGCGGAAACCACCCGCTCTCCCAACAGCGTGCGAGCCATGTTGCCGATCCGCACCGCTCCGGCAGTATGGGAACTGGACGGCCCTACCATGATAGGGCCTAAAATATCAAAAATATCAAGCATGGAAAACGCCTCATCTTTCCTTTGGTACACCCTGCGCCGCTCCTCTTACAGAAGCAGCCGCATGTCGCTATCAGGTTACCATATTCCGCAGCAGTCCGCAAGCGATTTCAAGAAATCGTTTACACTTATCTTTCCAGCTTCAGCATATAAAACAGCCGCAGGTGCACAGTCCCCGCGGCTGTCACTCAGGAAAGCTTTTGCCGAACCCACTCCCAGAGCTCTATGGATTTAAATTTCAGCAGATACCGGGTGTCGGACTCTTCCATCAGACGCACCTCTGCATCCGAAAAGCCGGCCGCCATGGCAGTCTGCGCCACATCTGTAGTGGATTGGGCGCACAGCGGCGGAAACACGACGCACCACCAGTTCTTCCCCGCGCCGTCACCTATGACTACCCGAAGAGCCAGATAGCTGCCGGCCGGCAAACTGAAATCTTCATATTCCCGGGTGGGAAATACTGTATTGGCCAGTTCTGTCCGCACGGAATAATCATACCCCTCCGCAGCGATGGTGGTCTGTGCCAAGGTCGTCAGCTCGGGCAAATGGTCTCTCAGCGCCATCTCCGCTTCCTTCCGTCCATCACTGGGAACCAGCAGCTCCTCCGCTCTGGTCAGGACAGCATCCCGTACCTGCAGCTTCAAAGCCTGATCCGCCTCTGAATCCGAGTTCGCCAGAATGTGAAGCCGCACCACTTTGTCCGCCAATTCCCGCTGCGCCCGCAGAGACCAGCCTCCCCACAGCACCGCCGCCGTCAATCCGATCAGCAGCGACAGCAGCATGACAGGCGGTCTTCTTTTCCTTCTTCTTCGCATATATCGTTTGTCCTTTCCGGATAAATGGAGTTCTTTGGTGAGTATAGACACCTTTTTCCGTTTTTATCCCAAAGGACGATAAAAAGGAGGCGCTTTCGCACCTCCTTTACCTTTGGTTAACCGGTTCTGCCAGAAAAACCTGCGCATATTCCCGGCGCAAAGCGTCTGCTGCCGTCTGTGCAGCGGTTTCTTTGTCAAACAGGCCGAACACCGTAGGGCCGGAGCCGGTCATCACCGCATTCAGCGCACCGTTTTCCAGCATCACCTGACGGATATGAAGAATTTCGTGCCGTTCCTTCTCCGCCAGCACTTCACAAAATACATTGCAGAGTGCATCTGCCACTCCCGAAAGATCCCCTGCTGCCAGCGCCGCCTTCATAGCTCCATGATCGGGACGTCTGGCAATGTCATCCACCCGCACGCGTCCAAAAAGCTGCGGCGTAGACAGGCCGAAATCCGGTTTGCAGATCACCATGCTGCACGCAGGCATCGGCGCCAGATCCGTCAATCGTTCCCCACGCCCCTCTGCCAGCGCAGTGCCGCCATGGACACAGAACGGCACGTCGCTGCCTACCCGGGCACCGATCCGCTCCAGCTCAACATCCGGCATTTCCGGGCAAAGAAATTCCCGCAGCGCACGCAGCACCGCAGCGCCGTCCGCACTGCCGCCTGCCATTCCGGCAGCGGCGGGTATGTGCTTTTCAATGGTGATCTCTACACCATCATTGACAATTCCTGCGGCTTCAAAAAATGCGTCCGCCGCTTTCCATGCGATATTTTCAGGCCCGGAGGGCAGGTCTTCCCTTCCGGCATGGACAACGATCTCACCACTGCCGGTCTCTGTACGAACCGTTACAGCATCATGGAGCGAAATGCTCTGCATCACCATCTCCAGATCGTGATAGCCATCCGGCCGACGGCGCAGGATATCCAGCGTCAGATTGACCTTGGCGTGTGCCAGTACGGTTTGCTCCTTCACGGTTTCACCTTCATTTCAGACGGAAATAGATACGTTTGGAGGTTTCACTTTCATCGTCCAGCAGTTCCCGGACTTCAAACAGCCCCAGATCTCTGACAAACACCGTGAACTTCTTTGCGCCGAAGTTGCGCACATCAAAGTCAGGAAACCGCTTTCCCAGCAGGTAGCCCAGCTTACCGGAATAGATCCAGCCCTCGTCATCAGAATTCTCCTCCACCAGTTCCTGCAGTGCGGCACAGACACTCTCCAGATCCGAGCCGTTCTCCACCTTCTGCACCGGTTTTTTGACTGTTGCCTGCTGAGCGGCTTTTTTCTTCTTGTTCTTGCCAGGCTTTTCGTTTTTCTCCGCAGGCACAGCCTTCTCCACAGGTGAAAGATGCTCTGCAGCCGCCTCCAGCAGCAGATCCAGATAGGAGAAGCGGTTGCAGGCAGAAATGAAGGAGCGGGGTGTCTTCTTCTCACCCATGCCCAGCACAAATTTCTCCGCCTCCCGCAGGCGGGATGCAAGTCGTGTAAAATCGCTGTCCGAGGAAACGATACAGAATCCATCGGCCTTCCCCTGATACAAAAGATCCATGGCGTCAATGATCAAAGAAGAGTCAGAGGAATTTTTTCCGCTGACATTTTTATACTGCTGGATGGGCTGAATGGCATTGTCCAGAATCACGCTTTTCCATGCGCCCATCTGGGAGGATGTCCAATCTCCGTAAATGCGCTTATAGATGATATTGCCCAGTTTATTGGCCTCGCTGAGGATCACGTTGACATATTTGCCGGAGATGTTCTCCGCATCGATGAGAACGGCGATCTTCATTTCCTTTTCCATAAGGACTCTCCCTGTTTCTCCAGAGGAACGTGCCTCCTGTTCTGGAGTATTTGCGCACAAAATACCCCTGCGGAATATCCGCAGGGGTATTTTACCACAAATCCGGACTTTTGACCAGAGTTATCTGATCTTGCGGGCCTCCACATAATAGCGCTTGTCCTGAGCATGACCCATGGAGAAGGTCTTGCGGGGCAGCACGCCATCAGCCATAACGGTCTTGAACAGCTGCTCCTTGCCCATGGCAGGCAGCTTGAAGCCGATGTTGCCCGGCTTGGCGCCCAGTTCATCGGTCACATCGTCACCGTGGATATAGTCTACTTCGCCGCCATTAGCCTTCAGGTAGTCATCCAGGAACGCCTGCAGCGTACCCACCGCCAGCTGAACCTTAGGCTGGGGAACGGTGATGTAGCCGGTACCGCCCGCATGGGTGTAAGCGATGGTATGGCCCTCGCCCCGTCCCTCATAGGCGCCGGGATAATAGGCCTTCAGCGCATCCAACAGAGCAGCGGCATCCACGCCGAACAGCACACGATGAATAGGCTCAAACTGCAGGGCATCATCGTGGTTATTCACCACTTCCACCAGTGCATAGCGGGAGGGCAGATTGGCCCACTCGCTTTCAGGCGTCACCTTCTTCTGATTCTCATAGCAACGCTTGGCGGTGGCCAGAGAATGGTTGCCGTCACCCACAGCAAACAGCAGAGGAGCAACGCCGCTCATGCCATACTTCTTCTCCATCACCTCGTCGGCACACAGACCCACCAGAGCATCCGCCACAGCATCCATCTGTGCTTCGCTGAGCTTCCAGCCCTTCAGATGGCCGCCGTTCTGCTGCAGCTCGAAATCATAGACCTGCTCCATACCGTCAGCGGCGGCCGTCAGCGGCTCCACCACGGTGCGGTCGGGGTCATCAATCAGCAGCATGACATGGGGCAGCTCCACAGGAGCGTCCTGACGGACACGAACCCGGGGAGGAATGCGCTCCAGCACGGTGCCCTCAGTGGCGCGGATCAGAGCGCCGCTGCCGGGAGTAAAATCATACTGATCCAGATCCACCATGCCCACCAGACCGTGGCGGATACGGCCATCAGACTGAGAGCGCTCAATGTAGATCAGAGAACCGGCCAGAGTCTTGAAAATGCCCTTTTCCATGTACTCATTCATGGATGCGTTGATGCCCGCAATGTGCTCATCCACATTGGGATCGTTCAGCTTGGATTCCGGCAGGATCAGGCGCAGGGTGGAAGGAGCCTCACCCACGGTGTCCTCCACCGCCTGCCAGTATTCCGGCTGAGAGGTAAACTGATCGCAGGCCACAACAGCCCATTTGGTCATGTCTGCCTCGCGGGGCAGCAGGATATCCGCAGGATAAAAACCGGTCTTTGCAAATTTCTCGTTCATATTCCTTCTCCTATCCGTTCTGTCTGATTTTGGAAGTATCAAAAGATCGTCCAACCGCTGATGATCCGTCACCGGCGGACAAAATACAGGTGTTACTGTTTCAAATTATACGCATTTGCGTCATAGAATGCAACCGCAATTCACAGTTTCACGAAATTTCCGGAAAACTTTCTCCCCGCCGCACATGTTTTCGAAACATGCGGGGCATGCTACCGTCAGCGCCCGTATCAAACCACTCGAAATGGAGGACTTTTTATGCTTTGGGATAAAATTGCCCTGACTCTGGCCATCATCGGCGCACTGAACTGGGGCAGCATTGGCCTGTTCAGCTTCGACATTGTCGCTTTCCTTTTTGGCGGACAGACCTCTCTGCTCAGCCGCGTCATTTTCGGTCTGGTAGGACTGGCCGGTCTTTGGTGCATCACCCTGCTCTTCCGTCATGAGGAAGAAACCGGCGGCGCACACCACACCGCCTGACAGAACTCCGCACCTCTTAGACCGTCAAAAGGCCCGAAAGCTTTTTGACGGTCTGCTTATTTTATGATAGAATGATGATGCAATACAACCGCCGGAGGTTATTATGCCCAACATCATCGAAATCGCGGATTTTCATGTGCCGGAGCTGGATCCCTTTGCCCGGCTGACGGAAGCCCAGCTGCGCAGCCGGGCAGATCCGGAAAAAGGCGTATTCATTGCCGAAAGTCCCAAGGTCATCCGCCGCGCTCTGGAGGCCGGATACACCCCTCTTTCTCTTTTGATGGAGCGCAGGCATATCACCGGACAGGGCCGCGAGATCATCGCTCTGTGCAGCAGCATTCCCGTTTATACCGCCGACAGCGCTCTGCTGGAATCGCTGACCGGCTATGCCCTGACCCGCGGAATTCTATGCGCCATGCGGCGCCCACCTATGCCCAGCGTGGAGAGCATCTGTGCCAACGCACGGCGTATCGCCATACTGGAAGGCATTGTGGATCCCACCAACGTAGGCGCGATCTTCCGCTCGGCAGCCGCACTGAACATGGACGCCGTGCTGGTGACGCCCACCTGCTGCGATCCCCTGCACCGCCGCTCAGTTCGGGTCAGCATGGGCACTGTGTTTCAGATCCCATGGACACGGATCGGAGCCTCCGCTGCCGACTGGCCGGAAAACGGCATGGAGCAGCTGCGGAAGCTGGGGTTCAAAACTGCCGCCATGGCTTTGAGCGATGACTCCGTCAGCATCGAGCACCCCGCTCTGTGCCAAGAAGACAGGCTGGCCATCATTCTTGGCACAGAGGGCGACGGGCTTGCCTCACACACCATTGCCAACTGCGATTACACCGTGCGCATCCCCATGGCACATCAGGTGGATTCCCTGAACGTAGCCGCCGCCAGCGCCGTTGCCTTCTGGCAGCTGCGCCTCCAATGATACATAACGGAAAAGCGGGCAGCTTAGCGCTGCCCGCTTTTTGTTCAACATCTGTAAAGTGATTTCACTTCTCAGCCAAAATCATACTCGCGCCGGATGATCTCACCCTGAAGCTCTTCGTCGGTGACCATCTTGTACACCCAGCGAACGTTCTTCTCCAGAGCCTCCCGCTCTGCCTGATTCTGAAGCGTTTTTGCATACTCATCCACAGGCCATGCGCAGACCTGGCTGCCCTTGGTCTCCACGATCTTCGTAATAGAGAAGGTTGTCCTGACGATCTTCTTATCCTCCACATAGAGATGGGCAACAATGCCGTAGTCGGGATGATACTTCTCAATGTACAGGCTGGACAGCGGAGACATGTTGACATTGCCCAGAGAATACATGCAGGGCACGCCGTCACGCATCTCGCCCTTCTGCACCATATGGGAGTGAGATGCAATGATAGCATCCGCTCCGGCCTCCAGTCCCTTATCCATCACATACTCGGAGATGGCGCCGGGCCGGGGATTAAACTGGCCGCCCACATGGGGATAGAAAATGACGATGTCCGCATTTTCCTTGGCCTTGCGGATATCCGACTGGAACTTCTCCACGTAGGGAGCCATGGTCTTCTTATCCAGGCGGTCATCGGCGCGGGGATACTGAGCCTCCATGCCAAAGAACTTCTTGATCCGGCCTCTTTTTTCTCCGTCCAGCTTCTTGAAAAGCTTATCTACCCAGGTAGGACCGCGGAATACGCCGGGCTGATAGATGCTCTCGGTCTCAGGGCGCAGCAGATTCACACAGCCGGCATACTTGTCCTCCGTCTTCCAGCGCTTGCCGTTGACGGAGTTGACACCGTATGTATAAGCGATCACCGCCACCTTGCAGCCGTTCACATCGGCGTAAAATGCCTCGGGACGTTCGCCGTCGGGCAGGAACGTACCGTGATGGCCGATTCCCTTTTCGTCCAGAACACGGATGGTACGCTCCAAGCCGTCATAGCCGCGGTCATAGGTATGGTTGTTGGAGGTGGATACCACATCAAAACCGGCCTTCTTCACCGCATCGGCATAGGCGTCCGGTGCGTTGAACACATAGTATTCCTGCGTGTAGGTTGCTTCCTCACCTGCCAGCGGAGTTTCCAGATTGCCTACCAAAAAATCCGCCTCATTGTACAGGCTCTGCATATGCTCAAATACTCCGTAAAAGTCATAGCTGCCGTCACTCTTCTTGGCCGCCTTCAGTACCGGCGGTTCGATCATGATATCGCCAACAAGCGTAATCTTCATGATATTTTCCTCCCGCTATTCAATCTCGGTGGCTGTGCACCCTTTCTATAGGTGTGAGTATACTCGTTCGTACAGGAAAAAGCAAGCTATACTCCATTCTCCCTCTTCTTCGCAAATATTTTCCCAGCATTTCGAAATACTACCATTATCACAAAGAAGGGAGTGATGTGCTTGTTCAAGCACGAAAAAGAACTGTTTCACCCTGTCGCTATTGAGCGGCCCAATCCCCAGTATGCCGCTCTGCTGCAGGAGCAGCTGGGCGGCGGCAACGGCGAGCTGAAGGCTGCCATGCAGTATATGTCCCAGAGCTTCCGCATCAAGGACGCCAGGATCAAGGATCTGTTTCTGGACATTGCCGCCGAGGAGCTGGGACACATGGAGATGGTAGCCCAGACCATCAACCTGCTGAACGGACACCACGTGGACGCCGAAGCCGTAGAAGCCGGTGAGATCCAGACACATGTTCTGCTGGGTCTGAATCCCGGACTCATCAACGCCTCCGGTTATTCATGGACAGGCGACTATGTCACCGTCACCGGCGATCTGTGCGCAGATCTTCTCAGCAATATTGCCTCCGAGCAGCGGGCAAAGGTCGTGTATGAATATCTCTACCGCCAGATCGAAGACAAAAAGGTTCGGGAAACCATCGATTTCCTGCTGAACCGCGAGGAAGCACACAACCAGATGTTCCGTGATGCCTTCAACGAGGTGCAGGCCAGCGGCTCCAACCGGGATTTCGGCACCACCAAGGCAGCCACCATGTATTTCTCCCTCTCCAACCCCGGTCCCAACGCCTTTTCCGGCAAGGATGTCTCTGCGCCCAAGTTTTCCAAGTAATCCGGCAGGCCGCGTCTTCGGACGCGGCCATTTTCTTCATTATCATACAGTTTTTTCAATTTTTCCCGCAATGCAGGCTTTCCCATGGGCAATTTTGTGTTATACTATTGCGGAAAGCCATTCAATCCATATATGCGAGGAATAAAAGTATGAAAGCATTTACCGGAACCAGTCAATACGTGGCGTCCTCTGAACTGATGACCGCCGTGAACATTGCCGTCACCCTCCAGAAGCCGCTGCTGATCAAAGGCGAGCCCGGCACCGGCAAAACCATGCTGGCGCAGGCCGTCTCCGACGCGCTGGGCAAGCAGCTGATCATCTGGAACGTGAAGTCCACCACCAAGGCACAGGACGGACTCTACGTCTACGATGTCGTGCAGCGCCTGTACGACAGCCAGTTCGGCAACGAAGGCGTGGACAACATTGCCAAATACATCAAGCTGGGAAAGCTGGGCGAGGCGTTCCGCAGCGAGGAGCAGGTGGTGCTCCTCATTGACGAGATCGACAAGGCCGATCTGGAGTTCCCCAACGACCTGCTGTGGGAACTGGATCAAATGGAATTCTATATTCCCGAAACCCGCGAAACTGTCCGGGCAAAGCAGCGCCCCATCGTGATCATCACCTCCAACGCAGAAAAAGAACTGCCGGATGCATTCCTGCGCCGCTGCGTATTCCACTATATCGAGTTTCCCAATCAGGAGCAGATGGAGCAAATCGTCCGGGTGCATTTCGGTGAGCTGGACAAAAAACTGGTGCAGCAGGCGCTGACTGCCTTTTACTGGGTGCGCGAGCTGCGCGGCCTCGAAAAAAAGCCCAGCACCTCCGAACTGGTGGACTGGCTGCGGGCACTGGTGGCCGGCGGCGTGGACCCTGACTGCATCAAGCGCGACATTCCCTTCGCCGGTGTTCTGCTGAAAAAGGACAAGGATCTTCGTACCCTTGCCCAGAACAAGCGGTGAGCCATGTTTGCTTCATTTTTCTATCTGCTGCGCAGCCGCGGTATGGATGTTTCCTTGAATGAGTGGATGACCCTTATGGAAGCCATGGAAAAGGGGCTTCACCACTCCACCCTGACAGGCTTCTATCACCTCTGCCGCGCCATCGTCGTGAAAAACGAAACAGAATTCGACCGGTTCGATCAGGTCTTTCTGGAGTTCTTCCGGGATGTTCCCTATCAGGGCGAGCTGCCGGAGGAGCTGCTGGAATGGCTGAATCATCCCTCCGAAGATCTGGCGCGTACCATCGAAGAGCTGCGGGCGCAGGGGTTCCCTGAGGAATCTCTGGATGAGCTGCTCCGTCTTCTGGAGGAACGTCTGAAGGAACAGACGGAGGAACACAACGGCGGCAATTACTGGGTGGGCACGCAGGGCCGCTCTCCATGGGGCAACAGCGGCTGGCATCCCAACGGCATCCGTATCGGCGGCGAGAGCCGCCACCGCACCGCCATGATGGTGGCCGGTGAACGAAAATACCGGGATTTCCGTAAAGATAATCGCCTTGACACCCGCCAGTTTCAGATGGCTTTCCGGATGCTGCGGCAAATGTCCATTCAGAACGACAGCAACGTGCAGGAGCTGGACGTGGACAATACCATCCGGGATACCTGCGACAACGCAGGCACACTGCAGGTACGCTACCGCAATCCGCGAAAGAATGCCGTAAAAGTGCTGCTGCTGATGGATTCCGGCGGTTCTATGAGTTATTATTCCGGTCTGTGCAGCATGCTGTTTCAGGCAGCTACCAAATCCAATCATTTCAAGGAGCTGCACACCTACTATTTCCACAACTGCATCCACGACAACCTCTATGAGACTCCCAGCCTGCGTTACACGGAAAAGGTGTCCACAGAATGGGTGCTGCGGCAGTACGACAGCAGCTATAAGGTCATCATTGTGGGCGACGCCGCCATGAACCCTTACGAGCTTAAGGATAAATATTACAACTGGGAGAGCGGCACCTACACCCGCTCCGGCCTTGACTGGTTTGAAATCTTCCGGAAGCAGTACCCCTATCTCATCTGGCTGAATCCCGAGCCGATGCCCACGGTGGAAAACTACTGGACGCAGACCCACTGGCAGCTGGGCCATATGTTCAAAATGTACGATCTCTCCGCAGAGGGACTTGCGCAGGGCATGAAGCGCCTGATGGCAAAACGATGATACACGCAGCGAGCCCCGGTCTGAATCGACCGGGGCTCGTTTCTTCATATCAGGCTTTCATGGCGTCCAGCCAGCTGCTGTGTACCTCGCTGATGTCCCGCATGGTCCACGCAGGCTTCACATCGCTCTGCGCCAGATCCTCCAGCGTGCCTTCGCCGGACAGCACAAAAATGGTATCCACGCCGGCATTCACACCGCTGGCAACATCGGTATACAGCCGGTCACCGATCATTACGGTCTCCTCAGGCGCATAGCCCGTCTTTTTCACCGCCAGCTGCACCATGGCAGGCTGCGGCTTGCCAATGACCAGCGGCCGCCGTCCCGTGGCGCGGAACAGCATCTCACAGACGCTGCCGCAGTCAGGTACAGAGCCGTACCACGTAGGACAGACCCAATCCGGATTGGTGGCAATGAAATCCACCCCGCGGTTCAGCAAAACACAGGCGTCTTCTATCTTTTTGAAGGTCAACTCCGTATCAAATCCAATGAGCAGACAATCCACCGCATCCGACAAGGTATCTGTCACCGGGATGCCGGCCTGCGCCAACTGGCTGCGAAAGCTCTCCGTGCCGAAGACATAGCACAGGCGATACGGTTCTCTTCCCCGCAGATGATCGATCATGGCATCTACAGAGGTGAGAAAATCCTCCTCCGTGGCTGCAATCCCCAGCCGTCCCAACTTCTCCACATATGCCTTGACAGACTTGGAGGAATTGTTTGTCAGGAAGAGATACCGCCCCCCCAGTCGCTTCACATCTGCCAGGAACGGCTTGGTGCCCGGGAAAAGCTCCTCATCCAGATAGATGGTGCCATCCATATCCAACAGAAACAGCCGCTTTTCACTTATCTGCCCCATCATCATTCCCTTTCTGTTTGACCAAGGATGGTCGCCAGAATCGTCTCTGCCGCGATCTCACTGCCCTTGTCGGAAGGATGAGATCCATCCGGGTCGTAGAGCTCCGCATCCGGATTCTTTGCCCGATAGGCAGCAAAGGCCTTGCCCGCGTGTGCCACCGGCATACCGAAACGCTTACCGGCCTCATCATAAGCCGCTGCCAACTGCTCTGTCATTTCCTCATTGGTGAGCCCCAGCTCCTGCAGCTTCTCATTCCCCGGCTTTCTGCCCCAGGTGGCATATAGAAAAAATTGATCCGCCTGCCCGGACAGCAACATCTTCAGTTCACCGACGCCATCAAAAAATTTCTCAGGGTTCACCACCGGTCTGCAGCTTTGCTCCTGCAGCACCACATAGTCATAGCGCTGCCCTTCCACAACGGCACGCAGCCGCTTCCCTTCCTCATCCTCGGGATCGGCAAACTTGGACAGTGTCCAACCACCTTTTGTGACAGCCGTCACCTCTGCCGCCAGTCCGGCGGCAGCAGCCTTAGGCGCAAAAATCTGCTGGGGCATATCGTTGTAATATGTATAGCTGTTGCCTATAAACAGGATCTTCTTCATGCCGCATCTCCCTTACAGATCAATGTAACCCACGCCATTCTCAATGCGGATCTTCGTGCCGTAGGCAGCGGAGAGCTCCGCCAGATATTCCAGTGTCTCATTGCCGTGCTCCATTCGGGGCCAGCCGATCTTGGAGCTGGGCATACCCATGCCAAGATCCACCGGGTACAGGGTAACACCCGTCACCTTATCATCCTCCATGGTAAATGCACCCATGACAGCTTTCCAGATGGGCTTCTGGGTGCCATAACCGCGGGTGCCGTTGGCGCTGCGGTTGGCCATATAAGCACCCACCTTGGTATCCGCCGGCATTCCTTTCTTCAGATAGGCATCCACCGGCTGGGTAGACACCGTCTCGGTCTGGAAGATGAAGTTGCCGAGGCTGTAGAAAATAGGCTTGCCCTTGTAGATCTCAATGCCGCGGAGCTCATGGGGACCATGACCCAGGATGGCGTCCGCACCGGCATCCACGCAGGCACGGGCAAAGGTCTCCAGAAATTCTGCCGGGATATTCTGAGGGCACAGCGCCTTGGCTGCATGTGCATGGATACTCACCAGCACGATATCCGCCTGCTTTTTGGCCTCTTCGATCTCTGCCGCGATCCGCTTCATATCCCCGGGAGCGGGTCTGGTCTCCTGAAAGTTCTCCGTATCCATGACAAAGTTCTCGGCGCCAAACTTGAAGGTGCCTTCCGGCGGAGGACTGGTATAGCCATTTTTGATGCTGGCGCTCTGGGAGGAGTGAATGCCCAGCTTGTAGGCGATCTCCTCCAGAGAGCGGAAGGTCTCTGGATCCACATGATACCGCTTGACAGTACCCAGGGGGTTCAGTCCCGGACGGCCGGGGAGATCGGGGCTCTGGCTGCCGGCAGCCTCCGCCGCATGGAAGGAGGCGCTTGCAGAAATCAGCGCCACACGGGCATACTTCGTATCCAGATAGCAGGGACGGGATGCCTCTGCCAGATTGGCGCCGGTACCGGAGAATACCATGCCACGCTCCTTCAAATGCCTGATGGTGGCCAGAACGCCGCCAGTACCGTAGTCTCCGGAATGGTTGTTGGCGGTATTGTAAATATTGAAGCCGTAACGCTGCACATCGTCCAGCGCAGCGGGTTCCATCATGGCCCAGGTACCGCCGCTCTCTGCAGCAGGAAAGCCTTCGGCATCATGGAAGGTCATTTCCAGATTGGTAAAACCCACATCATGTGCGCGAATGATCTCCGCCACTTCCTCGAAACCGTCATAACCGTTGGCACCCAGTCTCCGGGTAATAAACACATCGCCCGTTGCGATCAGAGAAGTCTTTGCCATTTCAGTTCCTCCTGTATTCATACATCGTTCTTTCGTCCCACGACGGAAAAGAAATTCTCATAGCTGTCCACATAATAATCTGCACCCGGGGTATGGTTCTGAAACAGACAGGTTTTGATTCCGATGGCCTTGGCCGGCAGAATATCCAGTTCCCTGTCGCCCACCGCCAAATCCAGACGGTATTTTTCGTGCAGATACCGGTAGCTGGCAGGATCAGGCTTTAGTGGAAATCCATCATCCGCTGTGACAATTTCTGTAAAGTATTTTTCCAGTCCATGCGCCCTCAGGATTTTCAGCGCTCCATCCCGATTTTTGTGGGTCATGATCACATTGAGCTCCGCCGCAGCCAGCACCTTTTCCACATCAGGAAACGGTTTGAATTCCTCCGGCTCCAACCGACGTTCCAGAAAACGAAGACGCTCAATCTGTTCTCTGCTGAGACCGAGGGCTTGAAAGGCATGCCCAAAAGTAACCTTCAGCAGCGAGAAGATCTCCTCCTCCGACTGCGGCACATCCAGCGCTTGTTTGAAGGTTCTTGCATAGGCAGGATAGGTATCCATCAGTGTACCGTCAAAATCCCAAAGTATATGCATTTCGCACCTCTCACATCTGCCAGACATCCCGGCATGTGGTAGACACCGCTATGACGCCTGCCTGCAGCGCCTGAATCACATCCTGCTTACTGCGGATTAATCCGCCCGCGATCAGCGGTATAGTGGTTTTTTCCGTGATCTCCCGAATCACCCCCGGGATAATTCCGGGAAGGACTTCAATGAAATCCGGCCTGTGGCTCTCAATCTGCGTCAGCAGGTTCTGCAGAGAAATGGAATCCAGCATAAATGTGCGCTGGATCGCAAGGATTCCCAGCTGCTGTGCCCGGCGGATCTGCGGCACCCGTGTGGAAATGATCCCATCCGGATTGCAGAGCTTCACCAGTCCATCCACAGCGATATCCCGGTTGCTGAGGCCATCCACCAGATCAATGTGTACCACACACAGCTTCCCGCAGCTTTGTACCTGCCGCACCAGTGTGTCTATATTCAGAATCGTTCCGTACAGCAGAAAAATCACCTTACAGTCGGATTCCAGCGCCTTCTGCAGTCCCGCGCCATCCTTCACCGCAGCAATGATGGGCGCATCCATCAGGAGTTCTTTTATCTTCAGCAATCCGCATCCACCTTTCAGACATTGCAAAAAAGGCAAGAGAGCAGAATACACCCTGTACATTCCGCTCTCTTGCTCTTATTTTAATATAGCAAACTGCAGCGCATCTGTCAAGCATACCGCAGTCCTGCCATCAGTCCTCTTTCAGCAGATAGCGGAGAGCATCCTGAATGTGGAGATCCCACCATTTCCAGCTATGGTCACCTTCCGACTCTTCATAGCGGTGATCTACTCCCAGTTCCGTCAACAAATCGTGATACTTGCGATTTATCCGGATCAATGCATCCTCTGTTCCGCACCACATATACAGCTTCGGGAACAGCAATCCCGCAGCAGCATTTTTCTGTGCCAGCGAGAAAATATCATGCTCCGTTCCCTTCAGCTCCGACGGCTCTTCCATCCGGAAATTGAAGATACTTCTCCACTCAGGCAGATTGACCTCTCTTCCCTCACGGGTAATATCCAGAGAACCGGACAATGCCGCACAGCCGCCAAACCGCTCAGGACAACGCAGCGCAACCTTCAGCGCGCCATATCCTCCCATAGAAAGGCCTGCAACATAGTTATCCTCGCGTTTGTCGGACATATCCTTAAAATATCCGCGGCAAACCGCAGGCAGCTCTTCCGACACAAACGTAAAGTAATTCGCGCCGTACTGGGTATTGCTGTACCAGCTTCTGGCCACATCTGGCATCACCACAGCAATGTTATACTCCGCGGCATATCGCTCAATATTGGTTCTGCGCATCCATGCACTGTAGTCACTGCTCAAGCCGTGAAAAAGGTATACCGTTTTATACGAACCGTCAGGAATACCTGCCGCCGGATCCGTCTTAACCCGCTCCGGCAAAACGACATTCACCGTAACCGCTCTATCAAGCGCTTTAGAATAATAGTGAAGCTCCAGAAAAGCCATGAATACAGCCTCCCTCTTTACAATTAATCTTGTCCCATTCTACTACATTTCCGCAAAAAAGCAAGCAGCCGTCCGCAGGTTGCACCCAATATGTATCACGTTGGCTGCGGAAAGGGCGAAAACAGCCCACTCTGCATAACAGCTGTTTCTGTGTAAGCGACCATGTATTGCTGGATTCTGCAGCTCTGATGGCAAATCCTGCCGCTGCCTCACTGATTGCACTCTAACCCGCTGTACTATAAAAAGCGGCTCCGTCCAATTGTGCGAAGCCGCTTTTTTCATTTTCTCCGGCGTTCCGCCAGATATGCCGCCCGGCCGGATGCATACAGGTTGCCGCCATAGCAATCGATGATCACCGTCACAGGCATATCCTTCACATACAGTCTGCGCAAAGCTTCTGCCCCCAGATCCTCATAGGCGACGAGTTCGCTCCTTTGAATGCATCTTGCCAGCAGCGCACCCGCGCCGCCAATGGCACCAAAATAAACGCCCGTATACTTCTTCATGGCCTCCACTACTTCCGGAAGCCTGTCGCCTTTTCCAATCATTCCCCGCGCGCCAACCGAAAGCAGCGTTGGCGCATAGGCATCCATCCGTCCGCTGGTGGTGGGGCCTGCAGAGCCGATCACCTGACCGGGCTTTGCCGGTGCAGGGCCCACATAATAGATAGTCGCATTCATCGGATCAAAGGGCAGTGCTTCTCCCCGCGCCAATGCTTCGCACATGCGCTTATGTCCCGCATCCCGGGATGTATACAGTTCACCGGTAAGATACACCGTATCGCCAGCATGAAGAGTTTTGGCCAGTTCTTCTGTTAAGGGCAGCGTGATGTACTTTTCCATTTACAGAACCTCCGTCTGATGGCGTGTGGCATGGCAATTGATATTGATGGCGCAAGGCATACCCGCAATATGGGTGGGCAGCGTTTCGATGTTGACAGCAATGGCCGTGGTTTTGCCTCCAAACCCCTGAGGCCCGATTCCCAGCTCGTTGATCTTATCCAGCATCTCTACCTCCAGCTCCGCATAGAACGGATCCGAATTCCGGATATCCAACGGTCGCATCAGCGCCTTTTTCGCCAGCAGAGCCGCCTTGTCAAAGGTGCCGCCGATTCCCACGCCCACCACAACAGGAGGGCAGGGATTCGCTCCCGCATTTTCCACCGTTTCCAGAATGAAGTCACGGATTCCCTGCAATCCCGCAGACGGCTTGAACATCCGGATGGCACTCATGTTCTCACTGCCAAAGCCTTTGGGACCCACGGTAATTTTCACGCGATCGCCCGGAACGACTTCTGTATACAGCATAGCAGGCGTATTGTCACCTGTGTTTCCACGGCGCACAGGATCCGACACTACAGATTTACGCAGATAGCCGTTGACATAGCCGCGGCGAACGCCTTCGTGAACAGCCTCAGAAAGGTCACCGCCCACCAAGTGGACATCCTGACCAATTTCCAAAAACACACAGGCCATACCGGTATCCTGACAGATCGGCACATTCTCGCGGTCCGCGATTCGATAGTTCTCAATGATCTGGTCCAAAACGGTTGCCGCAATGGCGCCATCTTCACAGGCACGACAGCGCTCCACCGCATCCTTGACATCGGCAGGAAGATGATAACAGGCGTTCATACAAAGCCGTTCCACCGCCTCCGTAATGCGTGCTACAGGCAATTCTCTCATAGCGCTCCTCCTTCGGAATCTGACGCGATCCCACTTGTCTTTCACACGACGAACACGTGTGGAAGTTTCAATTTTATAGTATATCCCACACGCAGAAACATTGCAATACTCCTTCTATCGCTCGCTCCGCAACCGATCCCTGAATGCACCTCCATCCATGTTGACACATCTCATGCGTAAAATACCGGAGGTATCTAAACATCCCTCAAATTTTTTCAAAAAAGCAAAAATAGGTGTTGACAAACACATTTTGTTCTGATATAGTATCCATTGTTCGAGGCCAACAGGCCTGAACATTCGGGGGTATAGCTCAGCTGGGAGAGCGCTTGACTGGCAGTCAAGAGGTCAGCGGTTCGATCCCGCTTATCTCCACCAAAAGACCTGAAATCTTGCGATTTCAGGTCTTTTTTTAACTTTTCCAGGGTAACTGTTTGAAAAAGGGATTCGCTATTGCTTAACTATTGCTCACTGCTTCCCGCAGGACGATATATGAGCGAAATCAGCCGTTCTGCCTGTTCCCAGCTCTTTGCGTCTTTCTGCCGAAACCCCCTTGGCAATCCTCGGTACTTATGGTAACATGGCAGAAGACAACGCAGAGCATTCCACAGAAAAGGAGGACTTCTCCATGGCTATTCATCAATCCGCAGAAGACTATCTGGAATCCATACTGGTCCTGCAAAAACGATTGGGGCAGGTCCGTTCCATTGATATTGTCAATGAGCTGGGGTATTCCAAGCCCAGTATCAGCATTGCCATGAAAAAGCTGCGGGAAAGCGGCCACGTCTGTATGGCGGAAGACGGAACGCTGACCCTGACGGACAGCGGCATGGCCATCGCTTCTCAGGTTTACCAGCGGCATACCGCCATCACACGCCTCTTCCAGCTGATGGGCGTATCCGAAGAAACCGCCGCAGAGGACGCCTGCAAAATGGAGCATAGTCTCAGCGACGAGACCTATCGCTGTATTCTGGCATTCCTTGAGAAAGCAGAAGATCACTGAGCCGCAGAATGCATTTACCCCCGGAGAGATCATTCTCCGGGGGTAATTCCATATTTATCCGTTGTTTACAGCAGAATACCGCCGTCCGCAGCACGGCGCAGCGTGCAGGAGAAGTAAATTTCCATGATCCGCGCCATATGCTCAGTATCCTCCACACCTGCCAGTTCACAGGCAGAATGCATGGCCAACTGGGGCAAGCCCACATCCACCGTCGGCACCGAAACCCTTGTAATGCTGATGTTGCCCAGGGTAGAACCGCCCGGCATATCCGCACGGTTGCTGTAGGACTGAACCGGCGCATCTGCCATGCGGCAGATCCGACGGAAGACCGCGGCAGAAACGGCATCCGTAGAATACTTCTGGTTGGCGTTAAACTTCACCGCCACACCGCCGTTGATGGTCACCTTTTCATTCACGTCCGCATATTCAGGATGATTTGGATGCACGGCATGTGCGTTATCCGCCGATACCATGAAGCTCTCTGCCAGAGCCGCCAGATGGGCTTCCTCTGTACGGCCCATCGCCTGACTGATCCGCTTGAGCACATTGCCCAAAAAGTCGGAATTGGCGCCTTGCAGTGTCCCGCTTCCCACTTCCTCATTGTTGAACACGCACAGCACCGGTATGCTGCGGCTTTCCGCAGCACGGAGAAATCCTTCTGTACAGGTAAATGCACACTGAAGATCATCCAGACGGGGAGACAGAATGTATTGCTCCTCCGCTCCCACCAGCGTCCCGCGAATACGCGGATACAGGAAAAGCTCAGAGGACAGGATATCCTCTTCCTTCACGTCGGCGGCTTCTGCTACCATCGCCCGGAGTTTCCCTTTGTCATCGGCAGTTCCCATCACGGGACGCAGATCCACATTGGGTTTCAGAGCCGCACCATCATTGATGCTACGATTCATATGGGGTGCAACATTAGGAATCACCAGCAGATCCCGGTCCACGTTTACCAGCCGAGTTCGCAGACAGCCGTCTTCATCCGTCATCACACGTCCGGCAACCGACAAGGGCCGATCCATCCACGAGGAGAAGATCATGCCGCCATACGGCTCCGTGGTGAGCACCAGCGTTCCACCGGACTCTGTCTCTGTCGCTTCCCGCAGCTTCAGCGCAGGAAAGTCGCTGTGAGCCGCCGCCATCATAAATCCACCGGTAACTTCCGCCGGAATACGGAATGCAATCAGTGACGAGTCGTTGCGGATCACAACGTATTTTCCACCGTGCTGCAATTTCCAAACTTCAGATTCTCGAAGCAGTTGATACCCGCTATCCAACAAACGCTTTTTTAGATTCTCTGTTGCATGATAGCAGCTGGGGCTGGCATCCAGATACTTCATCAGCCGCCGGACAGTTGTATTTTCCATAATTGCCCTCTCTTTCACGCTGAGATAGTAACAGCATATCCAAAACGCAGTAAAAAATCAAGTTTTTGGAAAATGTCATCGCGCTGTTCCTCTATATTGCTCAAAAAAACAGTTTTTATCGAAAATAATAGCAAAAATTGCGCTTTTTTATCCACTTCGGGATTGCTATTTCCCTGCGCTCTATGGTAACATAGAGTTAAATCATGAAATTCATTCATGGAAAGCAGGAGAATTTGGAATATGGATCACAACGTAAATATTGGCCAGCGAATCCGGCACTATCGCCAGCTGCAGGGCATTACGCTGAAGGCACTGGCCGAGAAGGTCGGCATCACCTCCTCCATGCTCAGCCAGATTGAGCGCGATCTGGCCAATCCATCACTGAATACGCTGCGCTCCATCTCCGCCGTACTGGACGTACCCCTGTTTCGCATTTTTATGGCAGCAGAGGCTCCTCATCCCAACGGCCTTGTGCATCCGGAAAACCGCCGCCACATCATTGAAGGCGGTGTGGATTATGAATTGCTGACGCCGGACACGGCCAGCGCCCTCTCCTTCTATACCATGACGCTGCAACCCGGCCATTCCACTACGGATTCCAACATGGCACACAAGGGCGAAGAAGTAGCCCTGCTGCTGGAAGGCGAAATGACGCTGCATCTGGATGATTCTCCCATTCACTTCCATGCGGGAGACAGCATCCGTATTCCGCCGCTGGTGAAGCACGCCTGGTTCAACAACAGCGAAAAGCCCGCTGTCCTCGTGTTCGCCATCACCTTCCCCGGTCTGTAACTCGCTTCCAGAAACAACGCATCCCGAACCTGGCGGTTCGGGATGCGTTTTCATTTTCCTCAGAATTCCCAGTTGCAGCGGTTTCCGCGAATATCCACCCGGATGGTGCCTTCCACGTCCTCGCCGCGCACAGCGATGTAATGATCGGTAAGGTTGGCGGTAGAGCAGGAATGGTTGGGGATCATGCGGATCTGATCGCCCACCTTCAGCGCAGTGGTCTCCCCTTCCTTCACCTTCAGCTTGCCAACCTCCTCGGACAGACCGCTGACAATCAGCTCAGGATGTCCGATGACACGGCCAAAGCCCACGATGGCAGAATTTCCGTGAGCGCCCTGATCCAGTCCCAGACACTTGGCGCCGGCGTCGCAGATGAACAGCTCTTCAGACGGATGAGAGATCACCGTAGCCAGCACCGTCAGCGCGCAATCCTCTTCCTTGGCGCTGCCGTTGGACATCTGGATGCAATCGTTGAACACGTAGTTGCCTGGATGGTAGATTCCAATATTGGGGTCGTCAATGGACAGTGCAAAGGTAGGCGTGGAACCGCTGGAGATGATCTCCGGCTCAATACCGGCTTCGCGCATGCCCTCTGCGGCGATCGCCAGTGCGCCAGTCTCCGCCTCCACATAGATGGGCACCTGTCCGGGTTCCTCCGCAGCATACACGGCGCCGGGATGGGTGGAAATGCCCATGGGCTCCAGGTTTTCAAAGGCAGCCAGTCTGGCTGCCAGCTCCTCCACCTTGTCCGGTGCAACACCGAACCGATGCAGACCGCAGTCCACAATGATCGTATACCGGATGATCACGCCCGCTTCGCGGGCAGCAGCATCCACGATCTCCGCAGCCTCCACAGTATCCAGACGGATGATAAAATTACACTTGCGGCTCAGCTCAATGACCCGCTTCACAGAAGCGGCACTGGCAACGGGATACGCATACATCAGATTCCGATGCCCCGCCTCGCACAACGCCTCACACTCATCCAGCGTGCCGCACAGAAATCCGGAGGCTCCGGCCTCCGCCTGCATTTTGGCAATGGTCAGAGACTTGTGGGTCTTCACCATGGGCCACATTTCCTTGTCGTAAAGGTCACACATATTCTGATAGTTACTGATATTGCGCTCCAGCGCATCCATGTCCAGCAGAATCGCCGGCGTGGCCATTTCACGAATCTTCATGGCAGTTCCTCCCTGTTTGACGCAATACATCGTCTCAAGTAGTTAAATTGTATTTAATTATATGCTGTTTCTGCGGATTGTCAATCCGTTTTTGCAGGAAACCTCTGTATACAAAAAACACGCCGCAGCTGCGGCGTGTTTTCAGAAAAATCATTCGGTGGTATAGTTGTCGAAATAGCCCTGAATATAGACAATGGGAGTACCCTTGTCGCCGGAGCCGGAAGTCAGGTCGCACAGAGAGCCGATCAGATCGGTCAGGCGGCGGGGCGTGGTGCCCTCGGAAGCCATCTGACCCACCAGATTGTCGTCCTTTTCCTGAATCTTGCCCTTGATGGCATCCTTCAGAGCATCACCGGAGAGGTGGCTGAACTCGTTGTCCGCCAGATACTTCAGCTTCAGCTCGTTGGGCGTTCCCTCCAAGCCGGAGGTATATGCGGGAGAAACCACGGGGTCGGCCAGCTCCCAGATCTTGCCCACGGGATCCTTGAATGCGCCGTCACCGTAGACCATGACCTCCACTCTGGCACCGGTGGCTTCCAGAAGACGCTTCTGGATATCTTCCACCAGATCCTGACAATCCCGGGGGAACAGCTTCACCTGATCCTCCGTAGCCTTATTGGAGCCCAGCAAACCGTACTTCTCATTGTAGCCGCTGCCGCCAACAGGAGCATTCAGGATCTCGTCCATACCGCAAACGCGCTCAGCACCGGCAGCCTTCAGGATGCGCTTGGTACGGGCACGGGTATGAATGTCACAGCACAGGACGTTCTTGGTATACTTCAGAATGGCACGGGGATCGTTGCCGAAGATAATCTCCACCTCTGCACCGCTCTCCCGAATCAGGGATTCGTAATACTCCACATAGTCCACGCCGGTGAAGGGATGCTTCTCGTAGCCAAACAGCTCACGATACCTCTCCAGAGACAGTACATCACGATAGGGATCCACGTCCTTCTCATCAATGGCATCCAGGCTGACAAGATGGTTGCCCACTTCATCAGAGGGATAGCTGAGCATCAGCACCACTTTCTTGGCGCCCTTGGCAATGCCCCGCAGGCAGATGGCAAAACGGTTGCGGCTGAGAATGGGGAAGATCACACCGATAGTTTCCCCGCCCAGCTTGGCGCGGACATCGGCGGCAATATCATCCACAGAAGCATAGTTTCCCTGAACGCGAGCCACAATGGACTCCGTCAGAGCCACGATATCACGCTCACGAATAGCAAATCCGCCGTCAGCAGCGGCTGCCAGCACAGAATCGGTAACGATGGCGGCCAGATCTTCACCGGCACGGATGATGGGTGCACGAATACCTCTGGAAACAGTTCCGACCATACGACTCATAATGGAACACTCCCTTTAAAATTCAGATAACACAACTTTGATCGTGTCTCATATCTTTTCTAACTTTAGCATTATAGCAAAAAAACATACACTTGTAAATTGGATTTTCGGAAAAAATTCAAGGTTTTCGATGGTTTCTGAGCCAAAATTTCCATTCTCCTTCTCCTTTGCTTCGGTGATATTTTCTGTCATGAAGGCCGCTATCATCCCTGCTTATCGCCGCAGCATGCCAATTCCTTTCTTTTCCTCTGCCCTTGCAATCAGCAGCAGAATGCGGTATTCTGCTGTTAAGTAATCAATACAAAGGAGTGCTTTGATGGAACCGGCCGAACTCATCCATCGCCGCAAAACCACCCGCAGCTTTACCATGGAGCCTGCAGCCGAGGCAGAGCTGCAGCAAATCCGCGACTTCATCGCACACTGCCGTCCGCTGGTTCCGGGTATCCGTGTCCGTGCAGAGATCATCGGCATTGATTCCGTCCGCTGTATTCTACCGTGGAAAACGCCGCACTATGTGGCCATCTTTACCGAAGATTTGCCTCTTGCGCCGGAAAATGTAGGGTTTCTGTTCCAGCAGGCAGAACTGTTTATCCAGTCACTGGGTCTGGGAACCTGCTGGCTGGGCATGGGAAAGCTGGATCCTCGGGGCAGCAGCGCACCTCAGGAAGCAGACGGCCTGCAGTTCGTCATTATGATCGCCTTCGGACATCCCAAAGGCGCACCGCTTCGCAGCAGCACCGCAGAGTTCCGGCGCAAAACGCTCCGTGAGATCAGCGATCAGGAGGACATCCGCCTGGAGCCGGCGCGGCTGGCCCCATCCTCCGTCAACAGTCAGCCATGGTATTTTATCCATGATGGCGAAGACATCCATGCGTTTTGTGCCCTTCAGGGGCTCCTGAAGCAAACTGTCCTTGGCAAAATGAACCGCATCGACATGGGCATCGCTCTGGCACACCTCTATCTTTCCTGTCCGAAAAGCTTCCGCTTCTTCTCCGCAGCACAGCCGCCCAGCAAAAAGGGCTACGCCTATATCGGCACTTTCCGGCTGTAATCACACATTCATCCGAACACAACAGGAGGCATACAATATGAAATCCAAGGTATATTTCTCCCGCTGCATTTCCGCCGAAACCGTTCTGAAACTCTATCAGCTGCTGGACGCGCCCCTCACCGGCAAGGTCGCCATCAAGGTACACTCCGGCGAACCCGGCAACCAGAACTTCCTGCGTCCCGCTTTCTGGAAGCCTGTCATTGATCAGGTTGGCGGCACGGTGACGGAATGCAACACCGCCTACGACGGCGGACGCAACACCACTGCCAAGCATCTCTATACCCTGCGTCAGCATGGTTGGAACACCAGCTTTGATGTGGATCTGCTGGATGCGGAAGGTCCCGATCTGGAACTGGCCATTCCCAATGGCAAGTGCATCCGGAAAAACTTCGTGGGCAAGAACATCACCAACTATGACAGCATGCTGGTGCTCTCCCACTTCAAGGGCCATCCCATGGGCGGCTACGGCGGCGCGCTGAAGCAGCTTTCCATCGGCGTGGCTTCCGCTTACGGCAAGGCCTATATTCACGGTGTCGGCAAGCCGGAGGAATTCTGGACCTCAGATCGTAACAGCTTTCTGGAATCCATGGCAGACGCCGCCGGTTCTGTCATGGAGTTCTTCGAAAACAAGATCGCCTATATCAATGTCATGGCCAACATGTCCGTAGACTGCGACTGCTGTGCCGTGGCCGAGGATCCCTGCATGAAGGATATCGGTGTTCTGGCCTCTCTGGACCCTGTGGCCATCGATCAGGCCTGTCTGGACTTGGTGTATGCCGCCAAGGACGATCCCGGTCAGGCACACCTGCTGGAGCGCATCGAAAGCCGCAACGGCGTTCACACCATCGAAGCCGCCGCCGCACTGGGGCTGGGCAGCCGGGAGTACGAGCTGATCACCATCGAGTAAACCGCTCTTGATTTTTACGCTCCATATGTGGAAAGGATGAGGCACTATAACCATTCTGCTCCTTTTGGCGATGGCGGCGCTTCTCTGCCTTGCCATCACCTTTTTCTGCTACCGTATCGCCTTCCTATCGCCGGACAAAACGCAGGACAACATTTACAACATTCCCTCCGGTCAGCAGTACCAGCAGCAGCGGGAGGTCATGCGCGCCATGATCCGCGATATGGCCGCCGTCCCCTGTCAGAAGGTAACCATCACCTCACGGGCGGGAATGCGGCTGTCCGCCCGCTACTATCACCACGACAACGGCGCACCGCTCGCTATCTGCTTCCACGGTTACCGCAGCACCTCCATCCGGGATTTCTGCGGCGGCGCGCGGCTGGCAATGGAGCAGGGGCACAATGTTCTGCTGGTGGATCAGCGGGCACACGGGGAAAGCGACGGGCACACCATCACCTTCGGCATCCGGGAACGACAGGACTGTCTGGACTGGGTCCGCTGGGGTGTGGAGCGGTTTGGCCGGGACATTCCCATCCTGCTCTACGGCATCTCTATGGGCGGTGCCACCGTTCTGATGGCCGCCGACGTGGGTCTCCCCGACAATGTCCGGGGCATCATCGCCGACTCGCCCTATTCCTCTCCATGCGAGATCATCCGCAAGGTCTGCGGAGACATGAAGTATCCGCCTGCGCTGGCCATGCCCTTTATCCGGGCTGCCGCAAGATTGTTCGGCGGCTTTTCCCTGACGGAGCACACAGCAGTCGAAGCCGTGAAAAACACATCCATCCCCATCATGATCATCCACGGCGAGGACGACCGCTTTGTTCCCTGTTCCATGAGCGCCGACATACAGGCTGCCAATCCCGCCATACGGCGCTATACCTTCCCGGAGGCCGGTCATGGAATCAGCTACATGAAGGACACCCCACGCTACCACAGTCTGGTGAAAGACTTTTGCACAGAAGTATTGCAATGATCAAACGGCACGGAGAATTCCGTGCCGTTTTTCTGCGTACATATTACCCAATGAACATCTGTGTCCAGTAGTGACCGTCAGCCACATATCCCACGCCGATCTGCGTATAGGAGGTACTCAGAATATTGGCGCGGTGGCCGGAGGAATTCATCCACGCATTCACCACAGCCTGCGGCGTCCGCTGTCCGTAAGCAATGTTCTCACCGGCGGTGCGGTAGGACAGGCCAAAGGCACGGATCATTTGAAAGGGCGTTCCATAGGTGGGACTGGCATGGGAAAAATACCGGCGATCCACCATGTCCTGAGATTTAAAGCGTGCCACCCGGGACAGCTCCCAGTTCTCCCGCAGAGGCTGCAGTCCGTGCTTCGCCCGCTGCTCGTTCACCAGACGAATCACTTCCTTTTCAAAGGACGCCACCGTGGTGTCCAGCTCCGGGATGGTCAGCTGCTGACCGGGATAGATGAGATCCGGGTTCTGGATCTGGGGATTGGCGTCGATGATCTCCTGTGTGCCCACCTCGTATTTCACCGCCAGCTTCCACATTGTGTCGCCGCGAACCACCGTATGGGACAGAGCGGACGCAGTCATTGTACAGGCCAGTACGGTCGTCACCGCCGCACACAGGGCAAGTGCTTTCTTCATAACAATCAGCCTCCTATTTAAAAATAAAATGCGGAGGCCCCGCAAGACCCCCGCAGCCATGGAGAGACCGAAACCGTGCATCGGTCTCATCGGTTTCCCAACGCTTTTCAACAGCCGGTATTGAACAGCTGGCAGAGGATCTGCCAGATCATGCCGCAATCAAAGTTGCACATTTGGTTGACCTCCTCAGTAAGTATTTGTCCCGCGAAGACAGGTATGATTGTAACCGTTTTGTAACCATTTTGCAAATGCAATTCCTGGCAGGCCTTCCAGCAAAAGTTTCTGTCGCTTTTTCCCAGAAAGTATGGTAGACTATGGTACACTGCTAAATTTGCATCACAGGAGGCAGAGCATATGAAGCTTATCGAAAATATTTCCTACGGCGTCCATCCCGCGCAGCTGCTGGACGTATATCTCCCCGACACCACTGACTTCCCCACCTTCGTATACATCCACGGCGGTGGCTTTGAGGCACGTGACAAGACCTTCGGCAGCGTCATGGCGGCGTATCTGGCCGACCATGGCATCGGCGTTGTCTGCCTGGGCTACCGGATGTATCCGGAGGCTGTTTATCCCGACTACATCCGGGATTCCGCCGCGGCAGTGGCATGGGCACACAAAAACATTCCCGACTATGGCGCCAACGGAAAGCTGTTCGTCGGCGGCAGCTCCGCCGGCGGCTATGCCTCCATGATGCTGTGCTTCGACAAGCGCTGGCTGGCGCCCTACAAGCTGCCCGCAGACGCCATCGCAGGCTACTTCCATGACGCCGGACAGCCCACCACCCATTTCAACGTGCTTCGTGAGCGGGGCGTCGATTCCCGCTGCGTGGTGGTGGATGACGCCGCACCGCTTTATCACATCGGCAAGGCTCCCTCCTATCCTCCCATGCACTTTGTAGTCTGCGACAACGACATCGCCAGCCGCTACGAGCAGACCATGCTGGTGCTGTCCACCCTGCGGCACTTCAAGTACGACATGTCCACCGTCACCCATCAGGTGCTGGAGGGCAAGCACTGCTGGTACATCATGGCCAAGGACGAGAATGGCGACAGTGTGCTGGGTAAGCTGGTGCTGGACTTCATCTCCAAACTGTAAAATAGCACGTCCCGGGAGAGCTATTCTCCCGGGACGTCTGTTTTTTTATAGAAACTGCCGGATGTCGATGGTCAGCCGCTCCTCCAGATTGATGAGCCGCTTGGCGATATCCTTGGACTTCTCGTCCGCGGCTTCATACTGATTGAGGTAGCGGTTCAGGGACTTGACGCCCATGTTGCAGCCGTCGGTCATGAGATCGGCGATGGTACCGTCGGACATGTCCATGCCCAGCTTCATATTGGTCTTCATCCAGCTCATGCCCTTGGCAATGGGGTTGGGCTCCTTGCCGTCATCGTGGTACTTGTCCAGCAGGACCTGTACCTCTTCCTTCAGCACCTCATGCTCCCGCTTGCACTCCGTCAGATATTTCCGCAGAGATTCGCCCTTGACATATTGCAGCACATCGTCAATGGAAGCCACGCCCATTTTAATGCCCGCATCGCACTCTCGCAGCAATTTTATGGTATCCTGTTCGATCATGGTATCAGCTCCTTTGCAAGATGGAGTCAGTATGCCCGGTTCCGGCAGAATTACACCGGTTCAAATCAGAGGGAATCGCAGCACCACTTTGAACAAGTCACCATCCACCGTCAGCTCCATGGTACCGCGCTGCAGTTCCGTCAGACTGCGGGCGATAGACAGCCCCAGTCCGCTGCCGCCGGCACTGCGGGCAGCATCGCCCCGGACAAACCGCTCCATCAGCTCATCCGCCGAGAGGTTGAGTGGTTCCCGGGAAGTATTGCGGAAGGTAATCACCGCCTGCCCGTTCTTTTCCTCCAGCGTCAGATAGACGCGGGTGCCGCTCTGCCCATACTTACAGATGTTGCTCATCAGGTTGTCAAAGACACGCCACAGCCGACGGCCGTCTGCCATAATCTGTACCGGCTGTTCCGGCTGGCTGGTGACGAGCGTCAGCTGCTGCTCTGTCAAACGCCGGGCATACTCCCCCGCCGCCTGCGTCAGCAAAACCCCCGCTTCACAGGGCGCCAGCTGCACTTCCAGATTCCCGGCCGAAAGCTTGGACGCCTCCACCAGATCCTCCAGCAGCCGCTTCAGCCGCTCCGACTGACGGTGCAGCACGGCGGCATAATCATGGATCTTCTCGTTTTCACAAGGCTCCTGAGCAATGAGATCAGCATAGTTGATGATGGAGGTCAGCGGCGTCTTGATGTCGTGGGAAACGTTGGTAATGAGCTCTGTCTTCATCCGTTCGCTACGTATCCGCTGCTCCACGGCAACACTCATTCCTTCGCCGATGCGGTTGAGGTCTTCCCCGTGCTTTCGGAAATCTCCCAAAAGCCATTTTGTATCCACCTGATGCTCCAGCTCGCCGGCCGCCAGTGCCTCTCCACCCTTCTGCAGTCTGCGCAGCATCAGGGCGACAATCACAATCACCGCAAAGGCCAGAGGCCGTGTCAGCAGCCAGAGGGAAAGCACACTTCTGACATGGTAGCTGGACAATAGCACCATCAGTTCCGCCACGCAGATCAACGCAAAAACAACCGCCGTCCTCCAAACCAGAGGTATCCCCTGCAGAAGCGCCGCGCAGCCGCTTGCCGTTTTCTTTGTCACACGCCATACTTTTTCCAGAATCCGACGGCAAATATGCAGGCAATACCATACCACGGAATTTTTCCACCACTGCCCCAGTTTGAATCGCAATGCCATACTCATACAGAAACCAACGGTCACGATCCCCAGCAGCAGGCAGGAAATACCATAAGTTACCATCTGCTTCCAGTCCGAATGGAAAAACAGTGCTTCCTCACACCAGTATGCCAGCATCAGCACAACCGTCATGACTGCCAGCACCAACACATCCACCGGCACCCAGGTCCCCCAGCCCGGCTGCGGTGTATCGCATCCGGCCCGGCGTCCGGATGCACACATCAAAAACACAAAGCAAAGCACCGCCAAAAGTACAGCCCCGGCAATGATGGCATAGATCCAGTAGCGCAGCAGATAGGCCAGCGTGATGCACCGACTGGCTATCCAGTACCAATCCTGCCGCATATCCTCTGTGGTCAGATTCTGAAAGATGTTCTCCCGGTATGTCTTCTCCGCTGTGATGTAAATTCCCTCATCCATCATCACCAGTGCCGCAGCAACACCGGCTGTCGCTGTTATCGCCGAAAAAATCAGCATAATAAAGGCAATCACCTTTACAGATATGCGATGAGTCAGAGGGATTCGTTTTCTTTTTTCAGCAGGCTTTTCCGGCATCTCCCGCGGCTCGATTTCAGTTTCTTCCACGTTTGTCTCCAGCACTTCCCTCATGAGCGCACTCCTTTCTCCATCTTGTAGCCCTGTCCCCAGACCACCTTCAGATACCGCGGCTCCGCCGGATTGATCTCCAGCTTTTCCCGCAGATGGCGAATGTGGACCGCCACCGTATTGTCACAGCCCAGAGGCTCGTCCTTCCATACCTGACGGTATATCTCCTTAGGGGAAAACACCCGTCCGGGATTCGCCATCATCAGTTTTAAAATTTCATATTCTGTGGGCGTCAGCGCCACCGGTTCTCCATCCAGCCGCACCTGCTTTCCGGCGTCATCCATCTCAATGCCGCCGATGACAAAATGCTCCTGTGCCGCTCGTTCCACACGACTGCCCAGCAGCAGATACCTCCGCAGCTGGGAGCGCACTCTGGCCGTCACCTCCACAGGGTTGAAGGGTTTTGTGATATAGTCATCCGCACCGGCATTGAGGCCGAGGATCTTATCGGTATCCTCACTTTTTGCCGTCAGCAGGATCACGGGCACATTGCTGTGCCGGCGCAGCTCCACCATGGCGGTAATGCCGTCCATCTCCGGCATCATAACATCCATCAGCACCAGATGGATATCCTCCCGTTCCAGCAACTCCAGTGCCTGCACACCGGTATTGGCTTCATACAGATTCAGCTCCGGGCTGGTCAGATAGATTTTCAATGCATTGACAATGTCCTGTTCATCATCACAAATCAGAATGTTATACATAGCGTCCCTCCCTGATGCTCATCATACTCCGGCAGCGATTAACAAAAAAGCTGGAAATTCCTTAAGGTTTTATGAAGTTTGCAAAAGGGCGGAAGTCATCGAAGGAACAAAAATTGTTCAAAACTTCCGCCTCGAACTGCCGTATCCGCTGTTGAAAATCGAAAAACTTGGTGTTATAATTATCCGCGCAAACGTTGCGATCGACAATTTCATCCGTATCCTCACATTTGCCGCCGATGCTGCGCAAACAGCAAGTAATGCCTTAATGTTTATGAAGGCTACAAAACCGCTGCCTTCTGTAAACAGAAAGCAGCGGTTTTTCTGTTGGGGATCCCGTTATTCCTGATCTTCCCGTACTTCTTCCGGCGGAATATCCAGCTGCGCGGGATCGTGGATGAGGTTGTGGATGTAGCGAAGCACAGAGGCAAAATAAAAGCCGTCCACGATACGCTCATCGGTGACATAGCAGGCATCCACATACTTGCGGAAAACCACTGTGCCGTCCCTCTGAGTCTCATAGGCATGGCGCTTCTTGCCGAAGGAGACAAACACCGGCACGTTGCCGAAGTCATAGAGGTGATGGTAGATGGGCGGGATGCCCAGAGATGCCATTGAGGTGATATACAGCGAGCCGTGGAAGGGACTGAGCTTAGTCAGCCAGCGGGGCAGACAGCCGAAATAGTCCAGCGCCTCCAGCACCCATACCACAAATTTCAGCAGCAGACCGGGAATGAAATTCAGCGCACCGGCCAGATTGTCGAATCCGCTGTCCAGCGGCGCATCCTTCACTTCCTGCACCCGGATGTTAAATTTGTTGTAAACATCTTCCGCAGTATCCGCAGGATCCAGCTCTACCTTGATCACCGTATCGGGAGACTCGGTACTCATCTCCTTCTTGATGGTCATGTTGACCTCCAGCGTCCTGCCGCGGGAATATATCTTCTGTCCGGCAATAAACCGGTTCAGACCGGGATACCGGGCACAGGCTCGGGCATAGGCCGCCAGCCACACATGGAGGATGCCGAAATTTTTCAGACCCGCCTTGCGCTTGGCAGCGATGTACTTCTCCAAATTGGTGATCTCCACACTGTCCCGGATAAAGTTCTGGGATGTGTTGCGGGTCTTCATCAAATACGGCGACACCGCGAAAATGGGTGACAGCTTCCGCAGGCGGCGGCCATCGTTACGGTCACCGAACCGCTTCACATACTCCCCCTCCTCTGCCGGACGCACCTTCATGGCGAGGGACGCCAGCAGCAGCGCTGCCATGATCAGCAGGACGGAGGATTCCGCCAGCCAGCCTCCGGTCGGCCCACTGATACGGTGCTCAATGAGCACATGATAGGCCAGCGGCAGTCCGAATGCCAGCCACAGCAGCTTTGCCGTGGGGATGGCTCCCATGACGGTGGCGGTATACAGCACGGCCACCAATGCATACAGGCACAGGCATAGCACCGTATGCAGCACGGTATCCAGTGTAAAGGCCCGAACGGCAAAGTAGATGCAGCCCAACCAGAGCGGCACCGCCGTACGGTACAGGCGGTCTTTTGCGGAGGTAAACAGCATCAGCGCGAACCACAGTGCTGCTGCGATAGGCAGGTAGACTTGGAGCCAGAGCGTCGGGCGGGAGATCGCGTCCTCCCTGCAGGCCCAGACGATACGCACCACTGCCGAACAGACTGCGCACAGCGCCGACAATACCACCAGCACATTGGTGGCGGGGATGGAAATTATTCTCTTCTTTCTCATGATTCCATTATAAAGGGACAATCTCATTTTTGCAAGCGCAGAGACAGGCAGTCCGAAGCAGCAGAACTTCCGGAATATTCTCTGCATTATTACCAACAATACCACTCATTAAGGTGATATTTTTAATATTTCAATAAAAGGAGTAATCAATTATGGGCAAACGCATTGTCATTGCACTGGGCGGCAACGCACTGGGAAACACGCTGAACGAGCAGAAAACCGCCGTGCGGGAAACCGCAAAGGCCATTGCAGATCTGATTCAGGACGGCCACGAGGTGATCGTAGCCCACGGCAACGGTCCTCAGGTGGGAATGATCAATCTGGCTATGAACGCAGACCCCAATAAGCCCTACATTCCTCTGGCCACCTGCACCGCCATGAGTCAGGGATATATCGGCTTCGACCTGCAGAACGCACTGAGCGCCGAGCTGCAGGACCGCGGCATCAGCAAGCCGGTGGCCACCGTTCTGACACAGGTGCAGGTGGATCTGCAGGACCCCGCCTTCCAGAAGCCCACCAAGCCCATCGGCTCCTTTATGACCGAAGAGCAGGCCCTGGAACTGCAGAAGACCGGTGTTAACGTTATGGAGGACGCCGGCAGAGGCTGGCGCCGCTGCGTGGCTTCTCCCAAGCCCATGGCCATCGTTGAGATCGACACCGTCCGCGCACTGCTGAGCGGCGGCTGCGTGCCCATCGCCTGCGGCGGCGGCGGCATTCCCGTCTACGCTTCCGAGGATGGCCGTCTGCTGGCTGCCGACGCAGTCATCGACAAGGACTTCGCCTCCGAGCTGCTGGCAGAAACCCTCAACGCCGATGCCCTCATTATCCTCACCGCAGTGGAAAAGGTCGCCATCAACTTCGGCAAGCCCGATCAGAAGTGGCTGGATCGCCTGACTCCCGCAGAGGCTCGCCAGTACGAGGCTGAGGGGCACTTCGCTCCCGGCTCCATGCTGCCCAAGGTACGCGCCGCCGTGCAGTTTGCGGAATCCGCTCCCGGTCGGATGGCACTCATCACCCTGCTGGAAAAGGCCCGCGAAGGCATCGCCGGCACCACCGGTACTTCCGTTCAGCAGTAATCAAAAGCAAAAAGCAACCCGGGATATCCCACAAGGATGTCCCGGGTTTCCTGTTTCATCTGCCCAGCATGGCCTCCACGGAAAAAATCACACTGCTGATGTGGTATTCCAAAAGATACAACGCACTCTCCAGTCCCGCATCCTGCTGCCGCAGCAACTGTGCCAGCGGCAGAACATATCTGCGGGTCTCCTCAATATAGCTGCGCAGCTTTTCTCTGGCGAAGGCATCTGCCATGGCGGAAACATTGTTGCAGCGATCCAGCAGCTTCACCAGCATAGCCTCCCGGCTGGTGCGGATGGCGGCATAGTAACGTTCCTTTGCCGCCTCCCATCCTTCTTCCGCATATTGTGTAAAGGTAACCAACCTTACAGTATCCTGTATCTGTTTCCCCACCGGCAGCGTCTCCGGAGCAGCGCCGCAGTCCTCACAGACATCGTGGAGCAGTGCCGCAGCCAGCACGGCATCCTCTTGAATGCCCAGCGCAATGGCATGGCAAACCATATCCATAGGATGCACCACATACGGCACTTCCCCGATCCCTTTCCGATACTGTCCGCTGTGCTGTTCTATGGCGCAGGATAACGCTCTGCGGGTCTGCTCCAGTCCGTTTTTCACGGCGAAAGCTTCGATCTTTGCGCGCATACGCTCCACATCGTCCATACGTCCTGCATCATCCGCAGAGGGCATGGGAACCGTCCCTTCCAGCAGCGACGATACAGAGATCTGCAGTGCAGCTGCCAGTTCCTCCAGCCGCTCCGCCTCCGGTACGGTCTTTCCACGTTCCCACGCGCTCACCGACTGAGGGGTAAGCTTCAGCTGTGCCGCCAGCTGCGCCTGCGTCAAGCCAAGCTCTCTGCGCCGCGCGGCAATCCGCACTCTCATTTCCATGTAACCCATGCTCACCACCTCTTTTCTTCCCGCTTAGCATACCACGAACCGCGCAGAATGCAAAGAAGAAAATCTCTGCCTGTTTCCGGGATTTACACCCACTGCGGCAAATGGTATAATCGGATCATCAAAACAAACGCTTTCCGAAAATTGAAAGGAGCCATCGACATGAAACTGACTTTCCTGGGACACGCCTGTTTCCTGCTGGATGACGGCACGCATAAGGTGCTCATCGATCCCCATCTCTCCGGCAATCCCCTGGCTGCCGCAAAGGCCGACGAGGTAGAGTCCGACTTCATCTGTGTCACCCACGGTCACGGCGATCATATCGGCGACTCTGTGGAGATCGCCAGACGTACCGGCGCAAAGGTGTTCTGTACCGTGGATCTGGCAGGCGCTGTCTATCGTCCTGCCGGTATCAAAGCCATGGGCGGAAATCTGGGTGGAACAGCGGCCATGCCTTTCGGCAGCATCAAAATTTTCCCCGCCATCCACGGCAGCGGCGTTGCCGGTGGCCTTGCCTGCGGCTTTGTGATCGAAATGGGCGGAAAGAAGATCTATCACGCCGGTGACACGGCGCTGATGGCAGACATGGCGCTGCTGGATGAGGAAAACATCGATGTTGCCCTCCTGCCCATCGGCGACTTCTATACCATGGGTCCCCGAGACGCCCTGCGGGCAATGAAAATGATTCGTCCCGCTCTGACCATCCCCATGCACTACAACACCTTCCCTGCCATCCAGCAGGACCCCCACGCTTTCGCCGCATCCGCCAGAGAAGCCGGTTTTGCCGCTGAGGTTCTGAACCCCGGAGACAGCATTGTTCTGTGACAGAACCGCTATAAAGTACTCTCCCATTACAAAGGCCGCCTATGCGGCCTTTATCTTTTTTATTTTTTGAGCAAAAAACTCTTGACTGTTCACAAGGTACACACCTTATGCTATCATAAAATCAAGCAGGAAACCGCCCCAAGAAAGGAGTTTTACACATGACCATACAGGAAATGGAACGAAAATCAGGGCTGGATCGCACCAACATCCGCTTTTATGAACGGGAGGGGCTTCTGAATCCCCAGCGCCGCGAAAACGGCTACCGGGATTACAGCGAAGACGATCTGCAGCTTCTGCTGAAGATCAAGCTGCTGCGGCGGCTGGGCTTTTCGCTGGACGCGATCCGCTCCTTGAAGGATGGAGACACCGCTCTGGATGACGCGCTGGCACGGCGGCTGGCATCCATCGGCGATGAACGCCGGGAACTGGACGCCACAGAGCGTGTCTGCTCAGAGATGCGGCAGGACGGAGCCTCCTTCCCCACGCTGGACGCCCAGCGGTATCTGAACACCTACGATCAAACGCTGCGGCTGCCGTCAGGCGTTCGCGCAAACGTGCCGGAAAGCGACCGGGTGGAGCCGGTACGCTGCCCGTGGCGGCGCTATTTTGCCCGCGCTATGGATCTCTCGCTGGTCACGCTGGTGATCTATCTGATTCTGGCACTGGTATTTCATGTGAATGTCGCCAATCTCAACGGTCTTCCGGAGTGGCTTCTTGGACTTCTCGGCTGGCTGATTCTGATCCCGCTGGAAGCATTGTGTCTCTCCCGTTGGGGCACTACACCGGGCAAATGGCTTCTGGGCATCCGACTGGAACACATCAACGGACGGCTGCTGACCTTTGAAGAAGCCGTATGGCGCTCCTTCTCCGTGTTCGCGAAAGGCGAAGGTCTCACCATCCCCTTCTACAATCTCTACCGGTTGTGGAAGTCCTACAAAGCCGTCTCCGACGGCGAGGGCGCGGAGTGGGACGAGGATGTAACCATCGTCGTCAGCGATCTCCGCTGGTGGCATCCCGCCCGGTACATTGCTGTGGAGGCCGCTCATTTTGCGGTTACGTTTATCTTTGTCGCACTGATCCCCATGATGCCTCTTAACCGCGGCGATCTGACCGTAGAGGAATTCGTGGAGAACTACAACCGTCAGGCCAGGTATATGGGCGCGGACGACCTGATCCTGCAGACAGACGGTACTTTTGTCAGCAAATACGACACCGGCTACGGCACGGTTGTCATCGATTTGGACAACAACAAGAATCTGGAGTTTACATTTTCGGAAGAGAACGGCATCCTGACGGAAATCGCCTATACCCGCGAGATGTTCAACATCTACGGCCGTAATACCGACGGTGAGGGAATGGAGGCCATCCAGCTGGCCATCATGTCCTTCGCATGGGCAGACGCTCCCCTCTGGGCGCCTGCCAGCTCTCAGAACTGGGCCAACGAGCTGTCCGCCTTTCGGATAGGCACGCTGGAACAGGACATCTATCACTGCCATATGGTCTACACCGCGGAGTTGACCGGTGAGCGGCTGGACTCCACAGGTACGTTTCTGGGGAAGGAATACACCTTCACCTTCCGGCTCTACCGTCTTCCCGAGAACACATAAAACCATCGCCAAACGGGCAGTCTTAATTGCAAGGCTGCCCGTTTCTTGCGCATTACCGGACTTTCTGCTATACTGTGCGCAACGAATCATCCCTCAGGAGGTACTCCCATGTTGGGACACACCCTTTCCCCTATGCCCAACTCCGCAGGCCCATATATCGATCTGCACACCCATACCAAACGCTCCGACGGCAAGCTCACCGCCGAAGAGCTGCTGCGGCAGGCTGCAGACGCCGGTATCGGCGTGCTGGCCCTGACCGATCATAACATCACTCCGCCGGACCTTCCGGAACTGCAGGCGCAGTTCCCCTCCATCCGGTTGGTGCGGGGCGCGGAGGTCAGCTGCCTCTACACCACCGCCGACGGACGTGATGTGGAGCTGCATGTGGTGGCCCTCTGCTTTGACCCGCAGCATCCCCAAATGATGGATGTGCTGGGCCGCAGCCAGACGGACCGCCGCCCCTATATCAACGCGCTGCTGGAAAAGCTGGCTGTTTATGGTATCGACATCGGCACCTATGATACCCTCCGCTCCGCCAACCCCGACAGCCGCCACATCGGGCGGATGCATCTGGCCAAAACCATGGTGGAGCGGGGCTATGTCAAAAACATCGAAGAGGCCTTCGACGTCTATCTGGGGGCTTTCGGCCAGCGGCTGGCCTATGTGAAGAACCCGCTGCAATATGCCTCGCTGGAAAAAACGGTGAATGCCATTCTGGCCGCAGGGGGCGTACCGGTACTGGCGCATCTCTATTACTACCAGCTGTCGGAGGAGGAAAATCTGCGGCTGGTGCGGCAGTTCAAAGCTCTGGCCGGCAGCGCCGCCGCCATGGAGGTGGAGTACGGCCGCTATCCCCTCCATATCCGGGACAGACTGGCGGCCATGGCAGAGGAATATGATCTGATGCCCTCCGCCGGCAGCGATTACCATGCCCAGGCCGCCTTTGAAACACTGGAGCATCAGATCCCACTGTCTGCCTGTGCCCGTCTGGCGGAATATATCTCCGTCCACTGCAGAAAATGAACACATGCATTTGCCATCCTTCCCGCTTCGCGGCGAGGGTCTCCGTCCCATGCTGACAGTGCTGGTAACGCCGGCTGTCCGCTGAAAAAGAAGTAAGGCGTGCCTATGGAAAACATCATCGATCCGAGTGACTGCCATCGTTACGAGGCCTATATGCCGGACTTCGCGGCATCCCTGCCCGTCAACATCGTCAACGGACTGTAACACATGACAAAAGGGCTCTTCGCCGAAAAAGCGAAGAGCCCTCATTGTTTATTTAATCAGCGAAAAATACAGCGCCATGGCACCGTAGACCACCGGCTGATGCAGCAGGTAGATGATCATGGTGTGCCGCCCCAGCCACGACAGTGCGGGAACCGGATCTTTTTGGAAAACATCCGGCACCGTGCCCCGGGCAAACAGTCTGCCAAGAAAGCCGCCGGCCAGAAACAGAAATATCCACGGGATCATAGGATAATAATCCGCCGAGGAATGTCCCGTCCGGAAGCCCAGCGCAAACAGCAGGAAGCTGCGGGGCACGCCTGTCACGACAGAATACAGATTCCGGGTCATGAAATACAGCAGGAAGCTTACCGCTGCGCCGAACATGACAGGCACCTTCTCCAGCAGGCGGTGCGCCGCTGCGTACAGCAGCATGCAGCAGCCGAAAAAGTGCAGGATGCCGAAGGTGATCAGCTGTCCCGGCATGACCGCCGCGGTGACCGCAGTGATCAACAGGCCGCCTGCCAGCGTCCGAATACCCCGCCGCAGATTGCTGCGGGTCAGGCTGCAGGAAATGCCCGCCAGCACCATCAGCACGCCCACAAAGCCGTCCCGGAAGTTGTTCATCCCGCCAGAGCGGAAAAAGGCATATTCACCGCCGAAGATCTCACTGAGGTTATACAGGATATGATACCACACCACCAGAATGATGCAGATGCCCCGCACCATATCCAGCAGATGATAGCGCTGCTTCATGATTTCTCCACCCTTTCCGCCATTTCCCGCAGGGGATTCCACGTCCCCTGCAGATAAGTCAGCATATACAAAACAAACAGCACCATATTATGGGCGATCATACAGGCCCATGCGGATACCAGTCCCATTTCCAGCCAGTGAATGCAGATGAATGTACCCAGGATCCGCACCATCCACATACAAGTGACATTGTAAACAAGGGGCTGTTTTGTTTTGCCAACGCCGTACATCATGCCTTCCACAATGATGGTGATGCCGAAGAAGGGTTCCGATAACGCCACCATCCGCAGCACGGTGGTACCCAGCGAGATCACATCGGGACTGTCTGAAAAAATGTCCACCAGCGCAGGCGCCGCCGCAAACAGGCACCCGCCGGAGAGGATCATCAGAACGGCCTCCATGGGAATGACCATAGCGCTCAGATCCTTCATTCTCTTCCGGTCTCCGGCTCCGTAGGCATTGCCGATCAGGGTGGCAGTGGCAGTCTGCATACCGTAGCCGGGGATAAAGAACGCCGACTCCACCGTGTTGGCGATGGTATGCGCCGCAGTGGAAACATCACCCAGCGAATTGATCAGGGATGCAAACACCACGTAACCCAGCGAAGTACCAAATCTCTGCAGCATATTGGGCAGCGCCACCTTCATGCAGGGGCGCAGGATCTGGAGATCCGGTCGAATGCCCACGCCCTTGGGAGATACCACAGGATGTCGCCACAGAGCCACAGTAATGGCAATACCGCCCGCCGTAAATGCCAGTGCGCTGGCTGCCGCCGCACCGGTAACGCCCCATCCCATGCCCGGGATCAGGAGTTCCTTGCCCAACAACACCACGGTTCTGGTGGGATAAATGAAGCAGAAGTTCAGCACCACGTTGATGAGATTGACCGCTGCGTTGACCTTCAGCGGCGTTCTGGTATCCCCCGCCGCACGCAGCACCGTACCGAAAACAATCAGCATTGTACGGAACAGGATCGCTGTATACAGCGTAAAGAAATACCGGGATGCCAGAGCGCGGATCTCCACATCCACCTGCATCCAGACCGGGATCTCGCCGCTGAGAGACAGCGTTGCCGCCATGACCAGCACACCCACCACCAGCGCCACCAGCACCGCCTGTCCCGAGGCGCGGCGCGCCTTCAGCGGCTCGCCTGCACCGCAGGCGCGGGAGATGAACGCCAGAAACCCTACACTCAATCCCTGCAGAGAAATACCCACCAGCCAGTTCACCGTACTGGTGGCACCCACGGCAGCCGTGGCCTGTGTGCCCAGCGCGCCCACCATGGCTGTGTCGATATACTGTACCGCCGTCTGCAGCAGCTGTTCCAGCATAGTGGGCCATGCCAGCGTCAGGATCACAGCGATCATTTCTCTGTTCAGTTTTTCCGGAACCCGTTTTTCCATGTATAACTCTTTCCCAATGCGATTACAGTTTCAGCGTATCAAAAATACCGCGAACCAGTCTCTTTCCCAATTCCCGACCGATGGTGTTGGCAGCGGAATTCACCGTCTTTTCCAAGGCGCTCTGACGCTTCCGGGAGGATGTGGTTTTCTTTTTCGCGGTGGTCTTGCGGGTAGTGGTACGCCGCGTACCGCCGCTGCGGCTGGTTGTGCGTCTGGCAGCAGTCTTATAAGCCTTCTCCCATTCCGCTCTGCGCTCCGCCATTTCAGCTGCGGCAGCCTCTTCTTCCCGGATCTCCTCCAGAACTTCATAGGCGGACTCCCGATCCTCCGTTTCAAAATAGCCTTCATACAGGGGACTGGACTCTACCACTTCGGCAATGACCTCATCGCCGACCGCATCCATGGAGCTTCGAGGCGGCAGGATACCGGCCTTCTCCACGATGGTGGGGACACCCTTTTCATCCAGCACAGAAACCAGTGCCTCACCCACGCCCAGAGCCTGCAGTGCCTCCTCGGTGTTGAAGCTCTTATTCACACGGAAGGAGCGTGCCGCGGCACGCAGCGCCTTCTGGTCATTGGGGGTGTATGCCCGCAGAGCATGCTGCACGCGGTTGCCGATCTGCCCCAGAACACTGTCCGGCAGATCGGTGGGATTCTGTGTGATAAACCACACGCTGACGCCCTTGGAACGGATCAGGCGCACCACCTGTTCCACCTTTTCCACCAGCGCCTTGGGTGCATCCTTGAACAGCAGATGCGCCTCGTCAAAGAAGAACGCCAGCTTTGGCTTGTCCAGATCGCCCGCCTCCGGCAGCAGCTCATACAGTTCGGAGAGCATCCACAGCAAAAACGTACCGTACAGCAGCGGATGCTGGAACAGCTTCTGACACTCCAGAATGTTCATAACACCGCGGCCATCCTCCGTCCAGTCCATCCAGTCCGCCAGTTCCAGAGCCGGCTCACCGAAAAAGATGTCACCGCCCTCGTCCTCCAGCGCCAGAAGGGCGCGCTGGATGGCCCCCACCGTCTGGGAGGAAATATTGCCGTAGGTGAGCTTATAGTCCTTGGCGTGGTCTCCCACATACTGAACCATGCTGCGCAGATCCTTCAGATCCACCAGCAGCAGGCCCTGATCGTCGGCAACCCGGAACACGATACGCAGCACACCGCTCTGGGTATCGTTGAGACCCAGCAGCCGGCTCAGCAGCTCCGGCCCCATCTCAGAAATGGTGGTGCGCACCGGCAGTCCCTTCTCGCCGTAGACATCCCAGAATTCCACGGGATAGTCGGTATAGTCAAACCTTTCAATGCCCATGGTGTCGATGCTGCGGCGGATATGCTTGTTTTCCCTGCCCGGCTCGCACATACCGCTGAGGTCACCCTTGATATCTGCCAGAAATACCGGCACACCCATATCGCTGAAGGACTCTGCCAGCACCTTCAAAGTGACGGTCTTACCGGTGCCGGTAGCACCTGCAATCAGTCCGTGGCGGTTCGTCATGGACGGCTCCAGATAGATGGGCTGCCCGCCGGTAGCCAGCCAGATCTTATGAATATCATGCATATACATAAACGGAATCCCTCCTGCTCACTTCTGGCACGATTCTAACACAAAAGCCCGTGTTCGTCCACTGTCTGCAGCATGAAAAAAGAACCGCCGGCACACAGGCAGGCAGTTCTTTTTTCATTACGGTCTCCCACCAAGATCCTCCAGATCGGCGGCGGGAATATCATTCTCCAGATTGTCTCTGGCCAGGTCCGTGTCAACGACCGGATAGATCCCCTCGGGGATGGGACGCTCCGGCTCCCACGGCTCTCCGGAAAATTCGGGAATAGGACGAGATTCGTGCCCGATATCCATGGTTTCTCACCTCAGCGATAGTATGGCAGCAAAACCGCAGGCCATATCCCCGCCGTCACTCCAAAATATTGCTGGTAATATAGTCCACGCCCATGGCCATCACCCGGGCAGCATCCTCCGGCGTATCCACCGTCCAGACGTTTACTTCCACTCCTTCGGCATGCAGCTGCTCCACCAGCTCTCTGGTCAGTGCGGTATGCTTTGCATCCAGATCCAGCCGGTGAGCCTTCAGCGTCTCCAGCAGCGCCTTCGGATCGTTGATCTTACTCACCAGATACTGCGCTTTCTGCCGGGGATATTTTGCCCGCAGGGCAATGAGATTGTCCAGACTGAAGGAAATGAAAACGGTGTTTTCCATATAACCGTGGTCGGCGACGATCTCCGCGATCTCCCACACCGCCTCATCAGGCATACGGTTCTTCAGTTCCAGGACCGCCGCCTTCTCATACTTTTTGCAGATGGAGATATATTCATCCAGCGTCGGCAGACACAGATCGCCTCGGGGCAGCTCGGTTCCCACATCCAAGAGCCGCAGCTGACGCAGCGTGGCCATATCCGTCTCCTCCACCACCAGCTCCTGACCGGTGACACGGGTGGTGGTATCGTCATGGATGATCACATACTGTCCGTCTGCCGTACGATGCACATCGGTTTCAATGCCGTAATAGCTGCGATTGCCCGCCGCCACAAAGGCCGCGCAGGTATTCTCCCGCTCCAGACCGCTGAGTCCTCTGTGGGCGATCATACAGGGCTTGCATGCTGTAATCTTGTATGTATCCATGTTACGACCTCCAAATGGTTCGATACCTGGTATTATACGGCACGGGCCACATTTTTTGCAGCAACCAATGCCACGCCCGTTCCGGCAATATCCTCACAAATCACATCGCCGATGGAGACAGGCGCTTCCACGCTCAGCGTCTTCACCGCTTCCGCCACGGCGAAAACAGCATCCTTTGGGACGTCCTCCCGGGTCTTGACGGAAACCACCGGCAGAACACCTCCGCGCAGAGCCACTGTGCCGGTAAACCGGCGGACGGGAGCCGTGCACTCCGTGCGGCCATAGGCCGCACCGCGGGGACAGGTATTGCCGGTGACGGTCACCACATCCCCTTCCCACCAAACATGCAGCGCACAGCCGAGGGGGCAGCCAATACAAGTCAGATCACGTTCCATAGATCAATCCTCCTCAATGCACACAACGATTTCTTTTGCGTCAGCGGGAATGCTGTCACGCTTAATGATCACAAACTCCATTTCGCCCGGTGCCAGGACACGCTTCTTTTTCTGCAGAAGCCGCTGCTTGCCGCAATAAACGGCAATGCTGCGATCCCGCATGGGCTCTGCCACACGGAACCGCACCGTGAGAGAGTCAGGCATGCTGTCCACACAAATGCGCTGCGGCACAGTGTAGCGCACACCGCCCGTGCCGCGAAGGGCAATCTCCCGCTGTCCCTTTTGCTTGCCCAGCACATACTCCGCAGCACTTTCGCCGGCACGCTCCGCTTCCCGGGAAACGAAGTCCACCAGATCGTGAACATGGAGCACATTGCCGCAGGCAAAGACGCCGGGCAGCGAGGTAGAAAAGTCATCGGAAACCACTGGGCCGCCGGTGACCCGATCGATCTCAATACCGGCTGCACGGGTCAGCTCGTTCTCCGGCAGCAGGCCCACGGAAAGCAGCAGCGTATCGCAGGAAATGTACTCCTCCGTGCCGGGAATGGGCTTCCGTGCAGCATCTACCTCAGCAATAGTAACACCCTCCAGACGCTCTCTGCCGTGAATATCCACCACGGTATGGCTGAGCTTCAGAGGAATATCAAAATCGTCCAGACACTGGACAATATTCCGCTTCAGACCACCGGAATACGGCAGCACCTCCGCCACCGCCTTGACTTTTGCACCCTCCATGGTCATGCGGCGGGCCATGATCAGGCCGATGTCGCCGGAACCGAGGATGACCGCCTCGCGACCGGGCATAAGGCCTTCCATATTCACAAGGCGCTGGGCAGCGCCGGCAGAATAAATGCCTGCGCAGCGGAAACCGGGAATATTCAGCGCACCCCTGGAACGCTCACGGCAGCCCATAGCCAGCACAACGGCGTCTGCTCGGAGCTGCTCCAGTCCGTTGGCTCGGCTGGTGCAGGTCACCACCAACTCCTGAGAGATGTCCAACACCATGGTGTTCAGCCGCACCTGAATACCCAGAGGCACAATCTGTTCAATGAATGCAGCGGCGTACTCCGGGCCGGTGAGTTCCTTGCCAAAGGTATGCAGGCCAAAGCCGCTGTGGATACACTGGTTCAGAATACCGCCCAGTTCGCGGTCACGTTCCAGAATGAGAACCCGCTCTGTGCCACGCTTTTTCGCGGCGATAGCTGCGGCAAGGCCGGCAGGGCCGCCGCCGATGACGATAATATCAAAGCGCTCCATCAGAAAACCTCCTTTGTCTTGCCGGAAAGCAGTCTGGATGCACCGCCGGACTTGGTCAGCTCAGTGGGAGAAACGCCCAGCTCACGGGACAGAATCTCCATGACACGGGGGGCACAGAAGCCGCCCTGACAGCGCCCCATGCCGGCGCGGGTACGGCGCTTCACGCCGTCCAGTGACTTTGCACCAGGCACACGGCGGATGGCATCCACGATCTCGCCCTCGCTGATCTCCTCACAGCGGCAGATGATATTTCCGTAAGCAGCATCCTGCGCAATATATTCTCTGCGTTCCTCCATAGAGAGCGCGCGCAAATCCACGATTCCCTTGCGGGTGGGGATAAAGTCTGCCTTTTCGGCAGCCTGCAGCTTTCCTGCCGCCCAATCCGCAGCATCCTGACCCAGAGCAGGAGCGGCAGACAGGCCGGGAGACTCGATACCACAAAGGTCAAACCAGCCTTCGACGCTCTCCCCTACCAGAAAATCCACATTTTCTCTTACGATATGTGCGCGCAGTCCGGCGAAAGAAGTGATGACATCCCGCACCGGAAGATTTGGTACGCTGAGCGCAGCGGTAGACAGTGCCGTTTCCAATCCGGCAGCAGTGGTATTGGTGCCGTCCCGCTCCGGAATATCCTCAGCCGTGGGGCCCACCAGCAGATTCCCGTGGACGGTAGGCGTCACCAGAACGCCCTTGCCCATTTTGCCCGGCAGCTGGAAAATGGTTCGGGACACCAAATTGCCGTCACACTTGTCAAACAGACAATACTGGCCGCGGCGGGGCACAATGTTCACCTGCTCCGCGCAGACCTGATTGTGCAGCAGATCGCTCATGACGCCTGCGGCATTGATCACCAACCGTGTCTCAAAGCTGCCCTTGCCGGTCTTCAGCAAAAAGCCGGAATCGGTATGGGAAACGCTCTGCACCTCCGTGTCAAAGAAAAACTCCACACCGTTGGCCGCCGCATTCTCTGCCAGCGCATAGGTCAGGTTGAAGGGACAGACAATACCACCGCTGGGCGCCCAGAGCGCTGCCACTACGGAATCGGAAAGTGCGGGCTCCAGCGCTCTCGCCTCATCACCGGTCAGGATCTGCAGGCCGGGAACACCGTTTTTCGCACCGTTCTCACAAAGCGCCTCCAAACGCGGAATATCCCCCTGTTGAAAACAAAGCACCAGAGAGCCATTGCGCCGGAAGGGAAAATCCAGTTCACGGCTCAGCCCCTCCATCATGGCATTGCCGCGGACATTGTACTTTGCTTTATTGCTGCCGGGCACCGCGTCAAAGCCGGCGTGCACAATGGCACTGTTGGCCTTGGAGGTGCCGCAGCAGACATCTTCCGCCTTTTCCAGAACGCAGACCCGAAGCTGATACCGGGATAGATACCGTGCCGCCGCACAGCCTACCACGCCGGCACCTACGATCACTACATCATACATAAAATTTCTCTCCTTCAACACAAAAAAGAGCTACGCAAACAAGACACAGTCGCCTGTATCTCTTTTGCATAGCTCTCTTACTCATAATGCAATATACCCTATTTCAGGCGGCAGAGCGAAGCACAACATACTGCCTTTTTTTGCATTATACCGGATAATCCGCCGTATGTCCAGAGAAATTTTTCAACAAACAACACGATGAACCTGCCGCTGGATTTATCAAGCCTCAATCGCCTGAATGGCCACGCAGCCGGGTCCGCCCTGGGTAATAAACGCCGGGCTCAGAGAGAGAATCTCATACGCGGCATTGGGAATTGCCGCCCGCAGCTCCTGACAGGCATGCTCTGCCATCTGCTTTGCATCAGCATGGGAAATATACACACGCCATCCGTCGCCAACGCCCAGCTTGCTCAGTGCCTTGCTCACAAACTTAACACCCTGAGGAAAACCGCGCCGGATACCGGCAATGGTGAGTCGCCGGCCGTCCTCCGTCTGGGTCATCACCGGCACCAGACTGGCCGCCTTGCCCACATAGGATACCAGCGGAGACAGGCGTCCCCCACGGCGCAGATATTCAAAGTCTGCAGGCATCAGAAAGCTCTTTGCCGTGTCCATCTTAGCTTCCAGCCGAGCCTTGATCTCCTTTGCGGAATGCCCCTTCTTCGCCCACTCCACGGCCTTCTCCACCAGATACCGATGAGGGCCGCAGAGGGTACGGCTGTTGATCACCGTAATGCCGCTCTTGTTCTCGCACAACTCAGCAGCCGCCACAGCACTGTCGTAAGTACCGGACAGACCTGCCGCCATGGCAACGTTGACGATCTCGTCCTCCGCATATGCCTCATACAGCTCCAGCACCTCGCCAACGGCAGGCTGGCTGCTGACAGGAAGATGCCCCTGACGGATGATGCCAACAAAATCTTCGGAGCTGATCTCGTCAAACTCACGGTATGTTTCCCCATTGATGGTAACAGACAGCGGAGACACGGCAAAGCCGGCCTCCTTCGCCTGGGCTGTAGAGTACAGCGTCGAAGTATCGGATACGATGCGAACCATAAGTATGCGACCCCTTTTTATAAACAGGTTTTTGAAAAACCCGTCACGTGATTTTCGTTATCCATCATATCAACCCATTCCGCCTCTGTCAACCAGGAACCGCAATTTTTAACATATTTTATCAAATTTCGGCAAAAACTGCCTGTAACCACGATTGGTTACAGGCAGTCTGAGGGGCGCAGTCGCAGAGGCGCGCTCAGTCGGCCTCAAACATTTCCCGCACCTTCCGGTACACAGCATCCGCAAACTTCCGATGGTTCTCCGCATCCATGTGGAGGCAATCCGCCTCCGAAGGCTCGGCATACTGTGCCCCGTTCAGGAACTCCACGCCACAGGACTTGGCGATGGGCTCATAGATCTCCGCGAACCGGAGAGACAGCTCATGCTTCCCCTTGAGGATGCTGTCCGGGAACTTCTCATCCAGCTCCTTCCCGATATGAATGGGAGAAATCAGCAGGATTCTCTCCTTGCCGCCCCGGAAGACGGAGGTATCGAAGGTGTTCAGCAGGCCGGAGTGCTTCGCTGTGCGCAGCAGCATACGGATGCCGCGTCCCATCGCCGCCGCGGTGTCCTCATACTTGAGGTCGTTGGTGCCGATGCAGATGATCAGCAGATCCAACGGGCTGCTCTCCAGCAGACTGTAGCCAAGGCCCTTGCTGCCGTTGCGGCAGTCGCGGAAAGGCTCGTCGTGAGCTGCCGTCCGGCCGTTGATGCCGCACTCCACCACCTGATAGCCGTCTCCCAGCAGATTCTGCAGACGGCCGGTCCAGCGGACATCGTCATCGTGGCGGCGCTTGGTTTCCGGATCGTAACCCCATGTGTTGGAATCCCCGTAACAGACAATTCGGATCTTATTTGCCATTTCTTTCCCATCCTCTCTCATGTAAAAAATGCTTGCTGTATTTGCTTTCACTATACGCAAATCCCTGCACTTTGTAAATGGAAATACCGAAACCATATGGATTTTTTGAAACAGGGAGTATGCGGCGCGCAGGGCGGCGCACCTGCGTTGTTATTGATCTCTGTCTCTTACTATCCCTCTGTCTCTGGTGGAGAATCGTCCGAACAAATGTCCTTCACCAACAGCAATTCAGGCTTTTCCACATACAGCATTTGATATGTCTCTTCCAGCTTCTTCCGATGCCGGTATTCCCGTTTCCGGTCCGCTTCCGTACCGGAAGCCGAAAAACCCCCGCAGTCTTTCGACTACGGGGGTTGCTGGAGGTGACACCCGGATTTGAACCGGGGAATGAGAGTTTTGCAGACTCTTGCCTTACCACTTGGCTATGTCACCACGGGTACATCTATATTATATGCGGCTTTCCGGAAAAGTCCACATTTATTTTCGATGCAGAATGCCCACACGAACGTGTGGGCATTCTTTGGAGCGGGCAACGAGGCTCGAACTCGCTACCTCCACCTTGGCAAGGTGGCGCTCTACCAGATGAGCTATGCCCGCAAATGGTGCCCAGAGCCGGAGTCGAACCAGCGACACGTAGATTTTCAGTCTACTGCTCTACCAACTGAGCTATCTGGGCAAATGGCGACCCGGAACGGGCTCGAACCGTCGACCTCTAGCGTGACAGGCTAGCGTTCTAACCAACTGAACTACCGGGCCATTTGCAAAAGTGGTGGGAACAACTGGACTCGAACCAGTGACCCCCTGCTTGTAAGGCAGGTGCTCTAACCAGCTGAGCTATGCTCCCAAGCTCGCCGCTCTCATCAGACGGCGAAGGTTATTATACTAAACCAACCCAGATCTGTCAACCACTTTTTCAAATATTTTTACTTTTGTTATTTTCGCATATTTTTCAGCAGATCAAGCAGCTGTTCTTTGGTGAAATACTGCTTTTGATCGCAGAAACGGCAGCTCAATTCCGCATCTCCCTGCTCTTCAATGAGGCTTTCCAACTCATCCGGGCCAAGGCTGATCAGTGCGCGCTCCATCCGCTCGCGGCTGCAGTCACAGCGATATTCGATGGGACTCTTCTCCAGGATCTCCACCTCAAAATCAGAAAGGATCGTCCGCAGCATCGCTTCCGGATCCGGATTCTGATCCAGCATCCCGGTCACGGCACCTGCCGCCAGCACGCCGCCCTCCACCTTGATGATGGTATCCTCATCGGCACCGGGCAGCAACTGGATGAGATAGCCGCCGGCACAGCGGACGCTCTGGTCACGGTCCACCAGTACACCCAAGCCGCATGCAGAAGGGATCTGCTCGGATTCCACAAAGTACGATGCCAGATCGTCGGCGATCTCACCGGAGAGCAGCTGCACGCTGCCCACATAGGGCTCCTTCATATTCAGGTCACGGATCACCGTCAGCGTACCGTCCGTTCCCACCGCCGTGCCCACATCCAGCTTTCCGTCGGGACGCAGAGGAATATCCAGTGCAGGATTGTCCACCGTGCCACGGACATTGCCTTCATTATCCGATACCACCAGCACATTGCCCAGAGGGCCGCCGCCGCGGATCTGCAGCGTAACGCTGGCTCCATCGCCCTTCAACGCGTTGCCCAGCATGGAGGCTGCCGCCAGCGTACGTCCCAGCGCTGCGGTTGCCACCGGCAGGGTACGATGGATCTGGCGGGCGCGCTCTGTCAGTTCCCGGGTGGAAACTGCCGTGGCTTTTACCATGCCATCGGTTGTAATGGCTCTTACCAACTGATCTGCCATGTAGAATTTCTCCTTTTTTTCTCAGCAGGGCTCATCTGTCCCGCACGCAGTGAAATATCCACCGGTCCTCATCCGGTTTGGGCGGCGACATTTTCAGATCGCCTGTGACCTTGACCCGGGAGAATCCGGCGGCTGCCAGCCACTCCCGCAGCTCTGCCTCTTCCCAGGCGCGTTCCCGGTGCTCCTCATAGCTGCGGCGCCAGGAATCCCCGCGGACACGCTGAAAGAGGTCCACCCAATAGGTGCAGACCCTGGTTTTCTCAGAAAACGTTGTGCGCCAGACGCAGAAGCTGTCCTCCGTTTCATCCGTATACATCTGACCGTCCATACGGCGCAGCTTATACGGGGAGTTCACATCAAAAATAAACAGTCCTCCGGACTTGAGGTACTTTGCCACCCGGCGGAAGGTCTCCTGCACATCGCCGGGCCGCGTAAGATAGTTCAGAGAATCCAGGGTGGATACCACTGCGTCCACCGGCTCTGCAAGACGCAGCCGCGGCATGCTCTGGTGCAGAAAAAACGGCGGCTGATCCGCCTTCAGGTCAGCCGCTTTCCGTGCCGCCTCCGTCAGCATTTCCTCGGAGCCGTCGGTAGCCGTGACGGTATACCCTTTTTCCGCCAACATACAGGCAATGGTACCGGTTCCGCAAGCCAGATCCAGCACGGAGCGCACAGGAATGGCGCTCCGCTGGAACTGCCGCTGCAGATAGTCTGCCCGTTTCCGGTAAAGCCCATCCTGCATCAGGCCATCATAGGCACCGGCCAGTGCCTCATAGCTGCTCATTCCTGCTCCTGCTCCATCTGCTTGCGGCGCTCAAAAATCGTCGCATATGCGCCGGTACCGTAACTCAAGGACCGGTTGACGCGGCTGATGGTGGCACTGGATGCACCGGTGCGCTCCAGAATGTCGTTATAGATCATGCCCTCTTCCAGAAGCGACGCCACTTCAAAACGCTGCTCCATGGATCTCAGTTCAGACACCGTGCAGAGATCCTGAAAAAAGTCATAGCACTCCTGCTCGTCCTTCAAAAGAAGGATCGCCTTATAGAGTTCACCGTTCTTTTCCTTTTTACCGATCTTGACCATGTGTGCACCTCTTCATGTTTATTTCACGCAGTAAAGCACGAATATAGTTGTATACTACCATTTTACTTTGCGAAAGTAAAGACCCTTTTGCACTTTTCTTGTTTTTCTCACGGTACCATTTCTTCTTTGCGGCATAGGCTGACATAAACGGAGGTGCATTCAATGAAAAACTGCAGCCAGTGTCTGGAAATCGAGACTCTCTCCGCCCAACGGGAATGGACGGCGGACGGGATTCCCGTGCTTCGGGCAGACATTTCCCTGCCCTGTCCCATATCGCCTGACTGCCGCATCCGTCAGCGCATCGAACGCTTTTACCAGCTGCAAAGGCGCAGTTATCTGCGTTACTGTGAAAACTGGCTTGCTCCCAAGGCAGCAGCGGACTGCCGTCAGGCACTGGCGGACAGCGCTCCCCTGCCCCAATATACAGCCCGTCTCACGTATCAGGTCACCTGCAACGAAGCCGGCATACTGAGTCTGTTCACCGACAGTCAGGAATTCACCGGCGGCAGAACACTGGTACTGCGCCGGGGCGACACATGGGATCTGCAGACTGGTTATCCGCTGCCGGCCACAGCCTTTTTCCCGCGCCGCACGTTTCTGCGGAAACTTCTTCTGCGCACGGCAGCCGATGAGATCCGTCGTCAGGAAAATGCCGGACTTTCCCGTTACGCCGAATCATGGCCGCAAGCGATGAAGCGCACATGGAATCGCAGCAATTTCTACATAACACCGGACAGCTTCTGCTTTTTCTGGCAGATGTATACCATCGCCCCGGCATCGGAAGGGATCCCCGTCTTTTCCATTCCGTTTTGCAGCGGCCTTTGTGTATCTCCCTTTCCTCTGGATGAGACAGAAAAATCAGGCGCCGCTGACGACGCCTGATTCGCTCACTTTTTCTTTTTGTGCTTTTTCTTTACCGGTGTCGGCTTCGGTTTTTCTGCCGCGGCTGCGACAGGCGCACGCCGATCCCACACCTCGGGCCCGATGCCCCGTTCCTTCAGCCGCCGCTTGATAAAATCACGAAACAGTGCATAGGCCACAGAGCACAGCGGGATAAAAGCCAGCATACCGGCAACACCCATGAGGCTGCCGCCCACAGTGACTGCCGCCAGCACCCAGATGGAAGGCAGCCCCACAGAAGACCCCACCACCTGAGGATAAATGAGATTGTTTTCCAACTGCTGCACCACCAGAAACACCGCCACAAACAGCAGGGCCTGCATGGGATCGCTGATGGCAATGAGCAGCGCACCAATCACGCAGCCGATAAATGCACCCACCACGGGAATCAGAGCGGTCAGGGAGATCAGAACGCCGATGAGCAGCACATAGGGCATCCGTAGGATGCTCAGCACCAGCACAAAGATACCGCCCAAGATCACCGCTTCCAGACACTGTCCCGACAGGAAGCCGGAGAAGGTCTGCTCCGCCAGTGTAAACACGCTGACTGCACGTTCCGCCGCCGATCTCGGAAGCAGAGCATACAGACACTGGCGGCCTTGCCGGGCCAATTTTTCCTTCTGGAGCAGGATGTAAATACTGAAAATAAAGGCGATGACAAAGGTGGCAACTCCGCTGACCACATCCCCCACAATACCGCTGCCTGAGGACAGCAGCCGACCGCTGAGATCACGCAGCACAACCAGCGCTTTCTGGGACAGCTGCGCCCAGTCGATGTTCAGATCTGCGATCACCTCTCCCAGCCAGGGAAGCAGCGCACCCAGCGAATCCAGCTGCTCCTGAACCCGCTGCAGCGCAGCGGGGATCTGATCACGCAGAAGCGCAAAGGCATCGGTGATGCCGGGGACAATCACCAGTCCTGCCAAGGTCAGCACGCCGATCACAAACACCAGCGTCAGGATGTATGCCAGAGGTCTGCGCAGTTTTTCCATCCCTCTGGTCTTGGGGAAGAGATCCCGCTCGATGGCCCGCATAGGCACATTCAGTACAAACGCGATGGCGCTGCCCAGCACAAAGGGGAACAGCATATCCACCAGCCAATGCAGAGCGCCCGTCAGTGCGCCCAGGTTCTGCAGGCCCACATAGGCCGCCACACCCGCCAGCACCACCAGCAGCACATTTTTCCGTGTCCATTCCATAGCAGCGCCTACTTTCTCTCGTCCAGCGGTTCACGCCCGCCCTGCCGGTACCACCGTGCCATTTCCAGATACTCCTCCATGGAGTCCCGGATGAGCTGTACCTCCGCCTCTGTCAGCGGACGGATGACCTTTCCGGGATTACCCAACACCATGGAGCCGTCCGGAATATCCATTCTGCCGGTCACAAGCGATCCTGCACCGATGATGCAGTCCCGCCCAATGCGGGCGCCGGTAAGCACAATGGCACCCATGCCGATCAGCGTGTTGTCGCCCACAGTGCATCCGTGCACAATGGCGCCGTGTCCGATGGTGCAGTCTCTGCCGATGGTGGTTCGTTCATGGATCACCGCACACTCCTGCACGTTGGTGTTGTCTCCGATGGCAATGGCGCCCTGATCGCCCCGGATAGCCGCATGATACCACACGCTGACACCTTTTCCCAGCGTCACGTCACCCGCCACTACGGCACCCTCTGCGATCAGTACATCATCATCTGTCTTTCTGAGGGGATATGCCATTTCTTTCGTCTCCTGTCTTTGGTCTCAGAAGGCAAAGTTGCCCTCCGTAAACACGGGGATCTCCCGTCCGTCATGGGTAGTTCCCACGATGGAGAGATCTTTTGTGCCAATCATGAAGTCCACATGGGTGATAGAGTCGTTCAGTCCGTGCTTTTTCAGCTCTTCCTTGTCCATCTGATGGCCGCCCTTCAGGCAGGGATACGCCTCGCCGAAGGCAATGTGACAGGCCGCATTTTCATCAAACAGGGTATTGTAAAACAGGATTTTCTGATTGGAAATGGGGCTGTCATAGGGCACCAGCGCCACTTCTCCGAAGTAGGATGCGCCCTCGTCCACGCTGATGGCAGCCTTCAGGTACTCTTCGCCCTGCTTTGCCTCTGCCTCCACGATCTTGCCGTCCTTCACCGTAAAGCGGAAGCCGTCGATGATGTTGCCGCTGTCCACCAGCGGCATGGAGGAATACACCACACCGTTGACGCCGGTTTTCAGAGGCGCGGTAAACAGCTCCTCCGTGGGAATATTGGCGATAAAGGTCTGGCCGGACAGGGTCACATCGTTGCCCGCCTCCCAGACATGGCCCTCCGGCAGCTCCACCGTCAGGTCCGTGCCCAGAGAATTGGTATAGTGGAGGGATTTGAAGTTGAAGCCGTTCATCTTCTCCAGACGTGCAGAAAGCGTTGCAATGTGCTCCTGCCACTTCTCCACCGCACGGCCGTCACCGGTGACGCGGACAGAGCGCAGAATAGCGTCCCACAGCCGCTCCATGGCCTCCGCCTCCGGCAGCTCCGGGAACACACGCTTTGCCCAGCTGGGAATGGGGATGGATGCAATGCACCAGGGGAATCCGCCGCACATCTGCAGACGGTCAAAATCCTTCAGTGTACAGCCGGATGCCTGCTGCGCCCGCACCACACGGCCAGTATCCACACCCTTGAGATTTTCCGGATCACTGGCGGAGATGGCCAGATAGGCGGCTCCCTCCAGCGCATAATCGTTGTAGAAATGCCGACGCCACAGAGGAACGTTGTCGAAGACAGACTCATCGGCGTGGAGATACTTCATCCGCGCCATGGCATCGTCCGTCCAGTTCATCACCACCTCGCGGCAGGGGATCTCATAGGCTTCCTCCGCGCACATTCTGGCAAACCAGGCACACTCCACCGGCGAGGAAATCACCAACGTCTGTCCCTTCTGCACATTCAGTCCCACCCGCACCAGAAGCCGGGCATACTCTCTCATTTTTTCCTGCATATTTTATGTTCCTTTCCTGCGGCTTCGTGCCGCCTGTTGTTGCACTTTTTTTGAAAACGGAAGGTCTCCCGCGCCATCCCGTTCACGGCGCAGAGCAATGAGTGTCCCGTTCAGCTCCGCTCCCAGAATCAGCGTCACCGCCGTCAGGTACAGCCACATCAGCAGAACCACCGCCGTTCCCACCGAGCCGTACAGCAGCGAATAGGACGCAATATAGTCTACATAGACGGAATACAGTGCCGAAAGCACCATCCAGCCCAGCAGCGCAGCCAGAACACCCGGCCATAGATTGCGCATAGGCTGACGCCCGTCCTGCGCCATGGCATACAGGAGAAACAGAGCAAAATACATCACCAGCGCCGTAACCGGAAAGCGCAGCCACTGCCACAGCACCGCCAGCTCCCGCGGAAGGCCCAGTTCATCTGCAGCATACTCCAGCAGCCGCCGTCCCGCCGTCATCAGTGTCAGCGTCACTACCATGGCAACAATGAGCATCATGGTATACAGCAGCGTGCGGAACAGATGCCGTGCAGGCGCCAACGGCGGTCCCAGATGGTATGCGGTACGCACCGCCCGCATCAGACTGTTGGTGGCACGCATGGGAAAATACAGGGAGAAAAACAAGCCAAACAGCAGCAGACGTACGCTGGAATGATTCGCCGCGTAATCCAGATACGTCATGACAAAATCCAGCACTTCCTTCGGCAGGAACTGCGTCAGCCCCTGCAGGAGCTCCGTCTTCTCCAGATGCAACAGACCCAGCAGCGAGCTGAGAAATACCATCAGCGGAAACATGGTGAACAGCAAATAAAACGCCAGCGCTGCACCCTGAACAGCCACGCCGTGTCCCAGATAGCGGCGCAACATCAGATAGGCGCCCCGCAGCACGCCGCATACCCGTCCCGGCAGGAATTCCCTTTCACCCATGCACGATCTCCCATCCGACGCCGCCTGCTGCCGCGTCCTTTCTGGATAGTATGTGCCGGTAAGCGGAAAAACAGAAGTCTTACGCAAAAAAATCGAAAACTTTTCCAGTCCATAGTATAACACAGGATTCGATACCGTGTTTGTAAATTTTTTGGAAAGATGACTCTTTACTTTTGTGCCCTTTAACGGTATCTTATTAGTATCATATTCAGCCGGATCTTCGGCTGCGCAAAAGGAGAAACCATATGAAGCGTATTTATACCGACAAGGCTCCCGCCGCCATCGGCCCCTACTCTCAGGGCTACATTTCCAACGGCTTTTTCTTCACCTCCGGTCAGGTGCCTCTGGACCCCGCTACCGGCACTGTGGTTGGCGAGGATATCGCTGCCCAGACCGAACAGGTCATGCAGAATCTCGGCGCTCTGCTGGAGGCTGCGGGTACCAACTTCACCAACGTGGTGAAGACCACCTGCTTCCTGGCTGACATGGGTGACTTCGCCGCTTTCAACGAGATCTATGGCCGCTACTTCACCGAGAAACCCGCACGCTCCTGCGTGGCAGTCAAGACCCTGCCCAAGAACGTTCTGGTGGAAGTGGAGCTCATCGCCGAGGTTTGATCCCAATTCCATTGCCAACGGCCTGTACCATACCGGTACAGGCTGTTTCCTTTTTATCAGAGAATCCTGCTGATATAGTTGAAAATTATCTTGATTGGGGTTTCGTTTTGTAATCCTGCACAGTTTTAAAGTTCAAAAAAGATAAAATGTGTTTTTGTTGAGGATATATCACACCAGCCACTCTAAACTGTAAATTTCATTCTTGGAATGAGACAAACGAGCAAAGATATGCTATAATTCAGGTGTGATTTGGAATATTCGATAGTTTTTGCACAGATATAAGAATAAACTGGACAATTAGAACTATTTTTATTTAGAAATGAATTAAACACTTAGACAAATAAGAATTTGTAAGCGAGGTGAAAGAGATTGCGTTATGTTGAATACGGAAAAGAAAACGACAACATAATTCTTCTTTTGCACGGAGGCGGTTTGTCATGGTGGAATTATGAAGAAGTAGCAAACTCTCTTCAAGATGATTATCATATAATCCTGCCAATATTGGATGGCCACGCAGAAAGTGATAAACCTTTTACAACCATAGCAGATAATGCTGCTGAAATCATCACCTTTATTGATACACATTTGGGAGGCTCTGTTTTTCTAATTGGTGGTTTATCTTTAGGTGGACAGATTTTACTGGAGATTTTGTCACAACGCAACGATATTTGTAATTATGCCATTATTGAAAGTGCGTTGGTTATACCCTCAAAACTAACGCATTCTATGATTGCGCCTGCATTTGGAACTTGTTATGGATTAATACAGTACAACTGGTTTTCTAAACTGCAATTCAAGTCGCTTAAAATTAAATCCGATTTATTTGACCATTATTTTAAAGATACTTGTGCCATATCCAAGAAAGATATGATTGCCTTTTTGCAGGCAAATTCGTTATATTCCTTAAAGGAATCTATAAAGAAGTGTACCGCAAAGGTTTATGTATTTGTCGGAGGAAAAGAAAAGAACGCAATGCAAAAGTCCGCCAAAGTCATTCATCAAGCATTGCAAGAGAGCATATTGCAAATCCTTCCCGGGTTGTACCATGGTGAGTTTTCCATAAACCAAGGAAAAGACTATGCAAATAAAATTCGAGAGATAATTGAAGACTGATAAATTCCAATTTGTTGAATTGCTAAATAAAACTCCTGCTCTGCAACGGAGCAGGAGTTTCTACATCAGAATAGGTTGTTATAACAAGGCTCTTGACCATCAAGATAATTTTCAACTATATCAAATCCTGCTTTTTCTCTTGACCCCCGTAAAAATATCCTTTACAATAAATGGTTGTACCAGTATTCGCAGGTAATGCGATCCACTACCCCTGAAAGGCCGATCACATATGAAACATCCCTACAAGACCCGACAGGGCGGTGCCACAGTGACTGTCTTCGTCCCCTACGACTGCGGCAACCACTGCCCTTTCTGTATCAATAAAGGCGAATATGCCGATCTGACAGGCTTCTCCGCAGACAAAATCTGCGAAAGTATCGCCGTCATGGACTCTATCACTCCGGAATGCGACTTTGTGTTCACCGGAGGCGAGCCCTTTGCCGATTTGAATTCCCTGCAGCGGATGCTGGACTGTATCCCCGCTACTCACAGGGTATACATCAACACCACCCTCCCGGTATCCCAGTGTCAGTCCGAGGAGGATATCGTGGAATTTACCCGGCACAACCGTGGAAAGATCACCTGTATCAACGTTTCCCGCCACATGCAGCGTTATGTGGTGGAATCCAACGATGCGCTGCTTTCCCGGCTGGCGGTTCCCTTCCGCATCAACTGTGTGCTGTACAAGAACTATCCTGCACAGCAGATCGTTCCCTATCTGGAACGGTTCCTCCCCATTCCCGGCGCCAACATCCAGTTCCGCTTTGACTACACCGCCACCACACCGGAGAATCTGTACGATCAGGAAAACGACCGGATTCTGGCGGATCTGCGGAAGATCGCCCGCTACACCGGACTGGACGGCTGCCGTATGCGCTGCGGCTTCCATTTTGATTACAAGGGCATGGAGCTGACCTATCACAAGACCCTGCCCTACTCCACCATCACCGAGACAGACCCGGCAGACGGTGTTACGTACGACATTCTCTACGACATCCTCATCAAACAGAACGGCGACATTCATTCCGACTGGACCGGCGTGATGATGGATATGGAGGCCTACCGCAAAGTCGTTTTTGAACCCTACGACCTGCGCTGGCTGGAACGGGCCTAAATCTTTCTCCCTCCGTGATCACAATTCCACGGAGGGAGTTTTTTTGCAGCAGCTCTGCCGACGCACTTTCTTGACATCCTCCGCCGGTGACGATATGATGAAGAAGATCATCCCCAGAGAAAGGAAGCACACCATGGAACGAACCCTGCAGGTCATTGCCCGTATTCACAGCGACTTCCCTGAAAAATTCGGCATCCCACGCCAGAGCGGTCTGGTGGATGAGCTGCAGGCGGAAATTGTTTTTGAGCCGTCCTATCGCAGCGCCGCCGCACTCCGCGGTTTGGAAGGCTTCTCTCATCTCTGGCTGATCTGGGAATTCTCGCAAGCGGTTCGGGAAAGCTGGAGTCCCACCGTCCGTCCTCCCCGTCTGGGCGGAAACACCCGCATGGGAGTCTTTGCCACCCGCTCTCCCTTCCGTCCCAATCCCATTGGTCTCTCCTGCGTCCGCCTTGTGGGTGTGGAGCATACCAGAGATCGTGGGCCGGTGATCCGAGTGGCAGGCGCAGATCTGCTGGACGGAACGCCCATTTACGACATCAAGCCCTACCTCCCCTACGCTGACTGCCGCCCCGACGCCGTCGGCGGCTGGACCGGCGGCGAGGCCGACGCACAACTGGAAGTCCACTGCGCTCCAGAGCTGCTGACTTCCCTTTCCTTAGAGCGGCAGCAGGCTCTGCTGGGCGTGCTGGCCAACGACCCCCGTCCCCACTATCAGAACGATCCGGAACGGGTATACGGCCTCCGTTTCGCCGGATACAATGTCCGTTTCTCTGTAAATGCAAACTGCCTTACAGTCCTTTCTATTGAGCATGAATCCGGCAATTGACACAGAAAATTTCCGAGGGAGCGGACACAGCTGACAGCTGCGTCCGCTCCCTTTGTTTTATCGAACACCGATCTTTTTCAGCACCTCGATGGTGGTCATTCCCGAATACTTCCAGCACAATTCCTCCAGCGCAAAGGGCAGGATACCCTCCCCTTCCAGACAGATCAGCAGGTAATTTCTGCGAATTCGCTCCGCATGTTCCCGCACCGCCTTGCGGACAGACGGCCTGCGGATCTGCTCCGCGTTGGACAGCAGCATGTCCAGATCGCCGAACTGCTCCATTAGGGCAGCGGCCGTCTTCGGCCCGATCCCATCTACGCCGCGGATATGATCGGCGGTGTCGCCGGTCAGAGATTTGAAGGCAGCGTATTGCTCCGGTGCAACCGCTAACTTTTGTCGGAGATAATCAGGCGTACAAATCACCGTTTTTTCTCCGCGGTAGCGCAGGATGCTCACACGCTCTGTGATCAGCTGGAAAAAATCGCTGTCCTGCGAGACGATAACAACTTCCATCTCCCGGCCATACTGTCTTGCGTAGCCGGCGATCCAGTCATCTGCCTCGCATACGCTTGTCTCACGATGACAGATTCCCAGACAATCCAGCGCGGCATAAATATCCGGCAGTTGAGAAAAGGGTGTATCCTCCTCTGCCATCTGCGTATAGTCCACACGGTTTCCCTTATAGTCCGGGTTTAATTCTGTTCTGGAACTGACGTATTCTCCGTCAAACAGGACTGCCATGTGGGTAGGCTGAACCATGCGAACCATCTTCAGAAGTGCTCCTACAAAGCCCAGCGTCCCCTGGATGGCACGTCCCCGCGCATTGACGATTCTGGCAGGCATCCCGTAAAACATCTGAAACAGCAGATTGCTGCCGTCCACGATCATCAGCTTATCCATACAAACCCTCCCGCTCCGCAAAAAGCTTTACTTGGCACGCCGTTTATGATATACTAAAATGTTAAAACGCAATCCTTGCAAAGCATATCGCTTTGCGCATCTTCAGTATAGCGGCTGTCGTTTCCAAATGCAAGGAATCACGCCCACCCAGAAAGGGGACGCCCCATGTTTCAAACCATACTGCAAAAAATCAGGGAATACAACACCATTATCATTCACCGTCATACCCGCCCCGACGGCGATGCGCTGGGCAGTCAGATCGGCCTGAAGCATCTGCTTCTGGAAAACTTCCCGGGAAAAACTGTCTATACCGTGGGCGACGACGCCGGGTATCTGAGCTTTATGGAGGGTTCTGTGATGGACAGCATCCCGGACAGTACGTATCAAAACGCTCTGGCCATTGTGCTGGACATTTCCTCCCCACTGCTCATCAGCGATGAGCGATGGAAAACGGCTGCCGTCACCGTACGCTTTGACCACCACATTTATCAGGGGAAATTTACAGACCTCGAAATCACCGATGACAGCTACGAAAGCTGCTGCGGCCTGATTACGCAGTTTGCCATGGAGTGCGGTCTGCGGCTGAATAACGATGCAGCCCGCGCACTCTATACCGGCCTTGTCACCGATTCCGGCCGTTTCCGCTACGACGCCACCTCCGCCCGTACTTTCCGGCTGGCCGCTTTCCTGCGGGAACAGGATTTTTCCACGGAGCAAATCTTCCGCAACCTCTACGCGGAGACCATCGAAAGCAAGCAGCTGCGGGCACAGTTTGTTTTGAAAGCGCAGTTCACCCCCCGCAATGTAGCGTATATCTACACCACGAAGGAAGAGCTGGATCAGCTGGGACTGGATACCTTCACCGCCTCCCGGGGCATGGTCAACACCATGGCCGACCTGAAGGGCGTGGAGATCTGGGTGAATTTCACCGAAACCGATGAAGGCATTCTGTGCGAACTGCGCTCTGCCGGGCTGAATGTTAATCCCATCGCCGTGAAATACGGCGGCGGCGGTCACGCCAAGGCCTGCGGTGCTACACTTACCGACCGGGAAGCCGTTGCCGGTATGCTGAAGGATCTGGATGAACTCATAGGAGAAGCATTATGAAAAATTTAGAGATCATGACCACCATTCTGGAAAAGATCAAGGAGTATGACCGCATCATGCTCTTCCGCCATATCCGCAACGACGGTGACTGCGTGGGCGCTACCAAGGGCCTCAAACGCATCATCCAGCTGACATGGCCGGAAAAGGAAGTTTACCTCATCGATGAGGATCTGGCAAAGTATCTGGACTTTATGGGGCCTGAGGACGAGCCCGTTGCAGACGATCTGTACGCCGACGCTCTGGGCATCGTGCTGGATACCGCTTCGGAAAGCCGCATTTCCAACAAGAAGTATACCCTCTGCAAAGAACTGGTGAAGATCGATCACCATATCCCGCTGGAAAACTACGGCAGCTATATTTGGGTGGAGGAGGAGAAATCCTCCGCCTGTGAGATGGTGGTGAAGTTTTACAGTGCTTTCCGTGATCAGCTGAAAATCGACTCCGAGGCCGCCACCTATCTCTATACCGGCATGGTAACAGACACCGGCCGCTTCCGCTACAGTGATGTGGATGGCGACACCCTGCGTCATGCCGCCATCCTGCTGGATGTGGGTGTGGACACCGAGACGCTGTATGCCCGGCTGTATCTGGAAGCCTTTGAGTATCTGAAATTCAAGGCTCACATCTATCAGAAAATGCAGATCACGGAAAACGGCGTTGCCTACATTTTTGTGGATTGTGACATGCAGAAGGAATTCGGTCTCTCTCTGGAACAGGCCAGCGCCGTCATCGGCAATCTGGACTCCATCCGTGGCTGCATCTGCTGGATCGCCTTCATCGAAACCGGCGACGAGCAAAACACCATTCGGGTGCGTCTGCGCTCCCGCTTTGTCCACATCAACAGCATTGCGGAGAAATACCGCGGCGGCGGCCATGCCTCCGCCAGCGGCGCCACTCTCTACGGCCGCGAGGAAATTGACGCCCTGCTGCGGGACGCCGACGCCCACGTGAAGAACTATAAGGAAAACAACGAGGGCTGGCTATGAGAATCCTTATCGTAAATGATGACGGCGTAAATGCCGAGCAGCTGCTGCCGCTGATCCGCTGGTGCCGCTGCCTCGGCGAAGTAACCGCAGTTGTACCGAAATTTGAACAGAGCGGCAAAAGCCACGGCATTGAGCTCCATCGCGCCTTCGAGGCAAAACAGGTGGAGCTGGAACCGGGCTTCACCGTCTGGACGGTGGACTCCACGCCTGCCGACTGCGTCCGCTTCGCCATCCTTGGTCTGAGGCTCTCCTTTGATCTGGTGATCTCCGGAGTCAACCGCGGTCTGAATTTAGGCAGTGACACCATGTATTCCGGCACGGTAGGCGCAGCCTGCGAAGCCGTCAATCTCGGTGTTCAGGCCATCGCACTGTCCACGCCGCCGGAATACTATCACAACGCCACGGCGCATCTGGACGAAGTCTTTGCCTTTATCCGGCAGTATGACCTGCTGGCGCTGAACGATCTGTACAACGTCAACATCCCCGCCGATCCCAGGGATATCCGGATCACCCTCCAGGGCGGCCCCTACTATTCCGACGACTTCTTTCCTGTGGGAAATGATCTGTACCGTCCCCGGGGCAAGTCCGTCTGGGTGGACAGCAACGACGATACGCTGGATACCGACGCCGCTCTCCACGGGTACATATCCATCACCCCCATGACCATCTGCCGGGCCGATATGCGTGTCTACCAGACACTGAAGGATCGTGGTCTGTAAGCTGCAAAAAGAACGTCCGCATCGTATCGATGCGGACGTTCTTTCTATATAAGCTCAGATAGCGGGAGCTGCAGTACCAAAGCCTGCGGGGAACTGAGAAACACCGATCTTAGCCAGATTGTCGCCGGCGATGTATTTGATATCGGAGGCGGACATGGTGTTGTAGGTATTGTAGGTGCCCAGATAGCGGGATGCACCGGCCACCTCTGCGGTGAACACCTTGCACTCCTCGTTCCAGACGAAGGTGGCGGTGGGCTCAGCGGTCAGACGGACGCCGGCCTTGCCCTCGGCATACTCGTGGATGTCGATGTACATCTTGGTCTCGCCGTCCATGAAGAAGAAGCGGAAGCCGCCGTCAACCTCTTCAACGGTCACGTCGGCAGCAGCGCCGGCGTTCTCGGTGGTGGCCAGATAGTTGCCGCTCATAGCACCGGCGAAGAACAGGGTCTTGCCCAGCTCAGCCTGCTCCAGAGCAAACTTGTAGGTACCGGCTGCAGGCTGGCCCTCAGCTGCGGTGAAATTGTATACCATGGTGCCGAAACCGGCGGGGAACTGGGAAACGCCGATCTTGGCCAGATTGTCACCGGCGATGTACTTGACGTCGGAGGCGGACATGGTGTTGTAGGTATTGTAGGTGCCCAGATAACGGGGTGCGCCGGCCACCTCAGCGGTGAACACCTTGCACTCCTCGTTCCAGACGAAGGTGGCGGTGGGCTCGGCGGTCAGACGGACGCCGGCCTTGCCCTCGGCATACTCGTGGATGTCGATGTAGGTCTTGGTTTCGCCGTCCATGAAGAACAGACGGAAGCCGCCGTCGACCTCCTCGATGGTGACGTCAACGCCCTTGGTGGCATCATCGGAGGTGGCCAGATAGTTGCCGCTCATGGCGCCGGTGAAGAACAGAGTCTTGCCCAGCTCAGCCTGAGTCAGATAGAACTTGGCAGAGGTGCCGACAGCAGGCTGGCCCTCAACGGCCTTGATCTGATAAGAGACGGTGCAGAAGCCTGCGGGGAACTGAGAAACACCGATCTTAGCCAGATTGTCGCCGGCGATGTACTTGATCTCGGAGGCAGACATGGTGTTGTAGGTGTTGTAGGTGCCCAGATAACGGTCAGCGCCGGCCACGTTGGCGGTGTAGACCTTGCACTCCTCGTTCCAGACGAAGGTGGCGGTGGGCTCGGCGGTCAGGCGGACACCGGCCTTGCCTGCGGTATACTCGTGGATGTCGATGTAGGTCTTGGTCTCGCCGTCCATGAAGAACAGACGCACGCCGCCGTCCACTTCCTCGATGGTGACGTCAACAGCCTTGGTGGGGTCCTCGGAGGTGGCCAGATAGTTGCCGCTCATGGCACCGGTGAAATACAGGACCTTGCCCAGCTCGGCCTGGGTCAGAGCGAACTTATAGGTGCTGCCCACAGCGGGAGCATCCACAAACACGGGGCCGCCGGTCTTGGCGGGAGTGCCGGGCACATAGTACTCAAAGGTGGTGCTCTCGGTCTTGGAGCCGGCCTTCAGAGTGGCGGTCAGGGTGAACACCAGATCCTCTTCGCCGGGCTTCTCGTTGATGTCGATGCTGACCTTGTTGTCGGCGGGCGCCGCGATCTTGACATTTTCTGCGGCAGCGTCGGTGGTCCACTCGATGTCATAGGTGAACTCGCCGATCTTCACCAGAGAAACCACGTCAAAGTCACGCATGACCTTGCCGGCCTTGTCCTTGTACATGGCGCGGACATAGGCTCTGGCGTCAGCCAAATAGTCCTCGGCCGTGGGAGCGGGGACAGCAGGCTCAGTGGGAGTGGAAGCTGCAGGGGTAGATGCAGCGGGAGTGGAAGAAGGCTGGCTGGTCTGGCCGTCAGCGCCGCAGGCCATGAGGCCGAAGCACAAAACCAGAGCCAGCAGAGCAGCAATCAGCTTTTTCATGAGTATGGCTCCTTCTCTTTGTATTTAATGGATAGTGATGTTGTTGGCAGAAAATACTTTGATCTGATACGCGCCGTCGAAATAATCGACGATGCCCTTCACATCAATGACCTTTCCGGCATAAGCATCCTCTGTGATAAGTTGGTTGTCAGCGTCCAGCAGAACGGCAGTGCGCACAGTGACAGGAACACCGCCCGCCTGACAGATCAACGTCATGGCACCCCTGGATGAGCTGTCTTCGTTGGTGGTGGTGTAGATATCCGTCACCTGCAGATTCTTCATCTCCACGGAAGTCCCCAGCACCATCGCCGCATAGGGCGCGGTAACGGTCTTATCCTCCGTCCGGATGGAAACCTCGCCGTTGACGAAGGTATCGGGGTCTGTCAGCCGATAGGAGGCGCTGTGGCCGCCGCTGAGCTTCTGAACGTTGTTGGGATCGTTGGGCTTCATCAGGCGGTAGGACAGGTCGGAAACCTGCCAGGTACCGCCGCCCTCATAATACTGGACAGAGCCCACGATCCGCGCCTCGTTGCCTACCGTAAGTACATCCAGGCCTGTGCCGGTGAGGTTGTGGCCGTAATAGATGTAAATGCCGTAGTACAGATCCGTTTCGGCGTCGTAATCCTCGATGTAGACGCCCTGCGTACCGCTGTTGGCAGAGATGATGCCGCTGAAGGCAACCTTCATACCGCTGTAGCTTTCAATGTTGGTACGCAGCTCCTTCAGGGTCAGCTCAATGGCCTCACCATAATAGAAGTCGGGATCAGGCGTTCCGGAATAGACATACAGCTTCTGCTCTCTGGCCTGACGGATCGCTGCCATACAGACGTCGCCGTAAATATTGTTGGCGGAGCTGTTGGCAATGGCCAGACCGTTCTGCAGAATCTCCACGTTCAGATTCCGATAGTCGGACATCTCCGCTGTTTTGTACCACACCCAGACCAGGTAGCGGTCTCCGGTGGAATCGGCATTCCAGCCTTCGGTATCCGACTCAAGGATGATGGAGGTGGCGGCAGACAGCTTCTCTTTGGTAAACCGGGAAGCCGCTTTGCCGTATTCCTCGATCTTGCCGGTGGATTCCGGTGTGTTGATGGCCAGGAATCTGGCTTTCAGCACGCCGTTTTTCATCACCTCATCAGGCACATGAAAGTGAGTGGTATCGCCGTCAATATAGGTTTTGACGGTGACTTCTGTCTTCGCGGTGGCAGTGGACATGTCCAGCTTCAAAGTGGCTGCATAGTCCACCGTACCCGCGGCAGGCGTTTCCGTCGGTTTGGCGGGTTCAGAGGACACAGGCGCGGAGGACGGCGCGGAAGATGCGGCGGGAGGATTCTGCCCGCTGCATCCGGCCAGCACAGTCAGAAGTAAGGTAAGGGACAGGATGGCTGATAAAAATCTGTTCATCCTTTTGAAAATCATCAGGTGTTGTACTCGCACTCGTCGATGGCGTCCTGGAAAGCCTTGTCGATCTGTGCATCGATGTTGCTGCCAGTCATGGGCAGGCACTTGGTCAGCAGAGAGCCGACCTGATCACGTGCGGTGGAGGAGCCATTGAAGGCGGGAGAAGTGTAGTAAGCGCTCTCCTGCTCCAGGCAGACCTTTGCGGACAGGGCGGAGATGAAGTTGCCGCCGTCAGCGCTCTTGATGAAGTCGGCGTAAACAGCGTTTTCGCCAACAGACTTCAGAACGGGAACATAGCCGGAGGCCATGCCGAACTCAGCCTGGAACTCCACGGTGGTGGTCAGATACTTGACGAACAGCCAGGAAGCGAGAACTTCCTGAGGATTGCTCTTCTGGAAGATGCACAGGCTGGGACCCTGAGAGATGACCTTCTTATTGGAGGCATCCACCTGAGGAATGGTGGCGATGCCAACCTCGAAGGGATAGGAGCCGTCAGCACCGGCAGCGGGACGCTGGTGGGTTGCGCCTGCAGAGGAGCCGATGGACATATAGCTCTTGATGCCGTTGGTGGCGGTGAACAGGCCGGAGGTATAGCCGCCGTACAGGGTCTGGGTGGTCAGATAACCCTTCTGATACCACTCGTTGAACTTCTTGATGAAGGCATGGTTCTGATCGTTGTCGAACAGGAAGTGGTCGCCGGAAGCGCTGGTGTAGGGAGACTTATACTGCTCGCACATGGTGATGAACCAGTTGGCCTCAGAGTCATAGCCCAGAGGGATGGACTTGGGATCGATGGCCTTGATCTTGGCGCAGACAGCTTCCAGCTCGTCCCAGGTAGTGGGAACGGAGATGTTGTTGGCCTCGAAGAAGGTCTTGTTGTAGTACAGAACCTCAGTGGACTTGGACAGGGGCATGGTGTACATCAGGCCGTCGCCGTACTGCTTGCCTTCGTTGTAGTAGCCCTCGATGAAGTCAGCCTTCTGCTCATCGGTGAGACCCAGGATCTCGGTGCTGCCGTCAGCACGCTTGACCTCAATCTTGCTGTCGATCATGCTGTCCAGAGTGGTGACAGCCTTGGCCAGGTTGTACAGGGCCACATGGTCGGGATAGCAGTAAGCGATGTGGGGCTGGTTGCCAACGGTGATCTCGGTGGAGATCTGATCGCGGACATCATCGTAGTTACCCACCTGAGTCACTTCGATGGTGATATTGGGGTAAAGCTTGTTGAACTCCACGATGTAGGCGTCCAGAACGGCACGCAGATTGGCGCCCATGGTGTTGTAGAACTTGATGGTCACGGCGCTGCCGTCATAGCCGCCTTCGGGAACGGCAAAGTTGCCCACAGTCTGGGCGGAGGTAGAGGGATCTGCGGGAGTCTCGTCGCTGCCGTCAGGCTTGCTGCTGGCAGAAGGCTGCTGACCGCCGCAGGCTGCCAGCAGGCTCATTACCAGAACGGCTGCCAGCAGAAGTGCAGTGATTCTCTTCTTCATAGTGTACTTCCTTTCTTATTGCTTCCTTTTTTTATTGTTAAAGGCAGACTTGCGTGCTGCCGCTTAACCCTTGATGCCGCTGCGGCTGACACCGGCCATGATATACTTCCGGAGGAACACGAATACCAGGAACAGCGGAGCGGAGACCAGTGCCACGGCGGCCATCTGCACGGGATAGTTGACATCGCCTGTGGTTTCGGTGAAGGCGTTGCGCAGGCCGTTGGTGATCATGCGGTGTGCCTCGTCGTTGGCCACCAGTCGGGGCCAGATGTAGGAGTTCCATGCACCCATCATCTTCAGGATGGTGATGGAGATCAGCGTGGGCAGAGACAGCGGGATCATGACCTTGCACAGGTATTTCAGGTCGCCGCTGCCGTCCACCTTGGCAGCCAGATACAGCTCATTGGGAATCTGCATGAAGTTCTGGCGCAGCAGGAAAATGTAAAACACGCTGACCAGGAACGGCACGATCAGAACCGTATAGGTATTCATCCAGCCCAGTTGGGTAACGGTGGAGTAGTTGGTGATGGTGAACAGCTCGCCGGGGATCATCATGGTGGCCAGCAGACACGCAAACAGCGTCTCACGTCCCTTGAACTCCAGACGTGCAAATGCAAAAGCCGAGAGGATGGTGATCACCAGAGACAGCAGCGTGGATACCACGCCCACATACATGGTGTTCAGGAACAGCCGTCCCAGGCTGGCGGTGGTGAATGCCTCCAGATAGTTGCTGAGCATGATCTTCTGGGGCCAGAAGGTAGGCACGCTGAGGCGGTATTCCGTCAGGCTTTTCAAGGATGAGATGATCATCCAGTAGAAGGGGAATAAAACCACCACAGCCATGATGATCAGAAACAGATACACCATGCATTTGACTGCAAACTTCACGATCCTCTGCTGTGCGGAGACCTGCTGCATATCCTTTTCCTGCATTGTGACTTTTCCAGACATGATACAGCACCTCCCATCAATAGTGGATGCGCTTCTTGCTGACCTGATTGTTGATCAGAGTCACCACAAGAATGATGCCAAAGAGGATCAGGGCGGCGGCGCTGGCACGGCCCTGACTGTTGGTTTCCAGCGCGTCATAAATGAAGCCCACCATGGTGTTCAGGCGCTTTGCGTCATCCGGGGGGCCCATGTTTTCTCCGAAGATACCGACGATGCTGGTATACTCCTTGAAGCCGCCGATAAAGCCGGTGATGATGACATAGGCCAGCATGGGAGAGAGCAGCGGCACCGTGATGTGGGTGAACACTCTTCTGCGGGGCGTGCCGTCCACCTTGGCGGCATCATAGTACTGCTTGTTGATGCTCTGCAGGCCGCCCAGCAGCACCAGAATCTTAAAGGGCAGCGCATTCCATACGATATAAACCACCATGACGAACATATTGGCCTCGTATGTGGAGCCGTAGTTGATCCAGTTGATATGGCTGCCGCCGAAAAACTCGATGACATTGTTGATGATGCCTGCCGTAACCACCAGCTCATTCTCCGTACCGTAGAAGGAGCCCACCACGTTGAACATGGCCGCAAAAACCATGCCGATGGCGATGGAGTTGGTAACATAAGGCAGGAAAAAGACCGTCTGCAGACCCTTCTGCAGGAACTTGATGGAATTCAGCGCCACGGCGATAAGCAGCGCCAGAATGGTGGAGATAGGCACCGTCAGGACACACAGGAGACAGGTGTTCTTCAGGCACTGCAGAAAACGCCGATACTCCAGAACCTTCAGGAAATTGCCGATGCCGAAGGTGAACTGCATTCCCGCAGCCGCCTTCAGGCCGCTGTAGTTTTCCAGAAATGCCATCCGGACGGTATTGAAGATGGGCCAGACTGTAAACACCAGCAGCAGGATGATGGCCGGTGCCAGATAAAGCCAGGCTTTCCATTGCTGTTTGCTGTCAACCATATCACTTCACCTCGTAACGGATCCGCTCCTCGGTCTCCCTGTGGAACAGGAATACCTTGTGAGGCTTCACATTATAGCTGACAGTCTGCTTGCCCAGATCCAACCGCTTGTCTGCATCAATGATGGAACGGATGAAGGGGTTCTGGGAGGCGGGATTGGTGGAAACCACGCTGACGTCGCGGCCCATGACCTCCACGTTGCTGAGCTGGCAGTGCAGCGCACCGTTTTCATTCAGTTCAAAGCCCTCGGGACGGATACCGACGATCACATCCTGATCGGCAACGCCGGAGACCTCCAAAATAGCATCATTGCCGATGTAAACCTTACCGCCCTGCACTCTGCCGTCCAGCACGTTGATGGGCGGCGTGCCCAGGAACTTGGCAACGAACAGGTTTGCGGGATCCTCATAGACCTCCTGAGGCTTGCCGATCTGCTGAACGACGCCCAGCTTCATCACCACGATCATATCGGAGATGCTCATAGCTTCCTCCTGATCATGGGTGACGAACACGGTGGTAATACCGGTCTCCTTCTGGATGCGGCGGATCTCCTCGCGGGTCTGCAGGCGCAGACGGGCATCCAGATTGCTGAGGGGCTCGTCCAGCAGCAGAACGCGGGGCATCTTCACCAGTGCACGGGCAATGGCCACGCGCTGCTGCTGACCGCCGGACAGTTCACTGGGCTTGCGTTCCATCAGCTCGTCGATCTGCACAAGCTTTGCAGCCTCATAGGCACGGGTGAGCATTTCCTCCTTGCTGAGACGATCTGCGCCTTTCAGGTTCTGCAGGGGGAAGAGGATGTTCTGCTTTACCGTCATATGGGGATAGAGTGCGTAGTTCTGGAATACCAGACCGATGCCGCGGTTTTCCGTGCTCAGCTCGGTAACATCATCGTCACCAAAGAAGATCCTGCCGCTGGAGGGCTTCTGCAGGCCGCTGATCATGTACAGCGTAGTACTCTTGCCGCAGCCTGAGGGGCCCAGAAGACCGATCAGCTTTCCATCAGGAATCTCGAAGGTGAAGTCGTTGACGGCAACGACCTCCTTGCCGGCCTTCTTATCCCGGCTTGGAAAGATTTTTGTCAGGTTTTGCAGGACAACTTTCATACGAATCCCTTCCTCTGTCTCTCAAGATTTATGTTGATTTCTTCATTTTCGATGAAAAGTAGTTTTCCTTGCGCTCTGCTGCCGCAGAGTGCAAGGCAGGCGCGCCTGCCTTGGATTTTTCTATTTTACGATCTGCTCCGGGAGACCCGCTCCGCATGGAGCTGCTTCTGGAACGCCATCAGCTCCTCCGTGCTGTGGAAGACCATCTGACTGGCGATGTCCACCACCACGGTTCCCGCCATCAGATCATGAATGGCAGAATTGGTACGTGTCATGGTCATAGAAACGATTTGAGCAAGCAGAATCGCCAGCAGGATCAGCGTGCCCGCCAGACCCATGGTTCCCCAGAAGATCATCAGCAGGATATATACCGGGATCATGGTCTCAATGGTGTATTTCCCCAGAACCGTACGGGTAAACAGCTGCAGCGCATTCAGCCGCACGCCGTCATTGCGGATCAGACCGAGTCCGAATATCTTCTTTCCCAGCGTCTGCCCACTGCCCAGCTGCAGCGGAATCAGAAACTCCCACAGAAGAAAAGCCAGCAGGATTCCCACGGTGGTGACGATCAGCGTCAGATTCAACACCATATTGTACGCATGCATGGCCTCTTCGTCTGCCGTTAACGCCTGATAAGCAGCATCATAGCTCTGCCGCTGCGCATCCGTCATGGCCAGATATGTTTCCTGCGTAATATCAAATTCGACAACATATTCTGTTTCATACTCTGCATAGGAACGATCCAGTGCATCACTGTATCTGTTATATCCCAGCAGGCCGGACAAAAGAAAACCAAAGGCCACCGCCAGAATCCCCAGCAGGATCCCGTCAAACATCCATGCCGCCGCCCGTTTCCACATGCCAGCTTTCTGTAAGTCGTAATTCATGTTTTCAACGCTCCGTATCCAATCGGCTATCAAACCCCAATTTTTGATAATAACATATCTTCGGATAGATTTCCACAAAAAACCGCATTTTCAATGTTTCTTCGCCGTTTCTTTCCGCCTGTGCTCCAAATCTGTCACAATTTTCTCAGGAACACACAGCGTTCCTCTGCCGGTTCCCAATCGAATATCCGGCTTATTTGCTCCGTGGAAATCACTGCCGCCGCTGTGCAGCAGGCCAAATGCGTCGGCGATTTCCCCTGCCAGCCGCGTGGTATGGTCATCAAACAGAGGATACATGGTCTCCATTCCATCCAGACCGGCGCAGACCGCTTCTTTCAGAAACGTCCGCAGTTCCCCCTCCTCCATTGCCAGAAAGGGATGTGCCAGTACGGCCACCGCCCCGATGGACTTGATGAATCGGATCACCTCCAGCGCATTCAGCCGCTCCGGAGGCTGGTAATAGCCCCGCGCGGGAGAGAGCCACTGGGAAAACGCCTCTGCCACGCTGGTACATACGCCGCTGCGCACCATCTCTGCAGCGATTACCGCCCGATTCACATAGCCGTCCGCCGTTCCTGCCTTGATGGCGGCATAGTGCAGAGAGAAGCCCGCTTTGTTCAGCGCTTCACACAGAGCGATGCTGCTCCTCTCCTTCCGCTCCAGCATTTCGTCCAGCAGCGCCGTCACCGCGCCATAGTCCTCTGGCCGGATAAACAGGCCGAGGATATGCACTTCACGTCCCCGGTAATCGGTGGAAAACTCCACTCCGGGCACTGCCGCTACGCCGCTGCCCTCCGCCGCAGCCAGAAACGACGGCAGTCCGGCTACGGTATTGTGATCACACAGCGCTACAGCGGTGACGCCGGTTTTCCGCGCCAGAGCGATCAGCTCCGCAGGCGTCAGCGTTCCGTCGGAAAACACGGAATGGACATGCAGGTCCACCATTACAGCTTTCCCCTCTCCTCTGCCGCCGGCGCAATGCGCAGGCTCTGGCAGATCTCCCGCGCCGCCTGCTCACAGGAATCCACCTTCACAACGTAGTCACAGATCTCTGCATTTTGTTTTTCGCCTTCAATCGCCAGCAGGCGGTTGACCTTATCCTCCGTGGGCATATCCCGTTCCACGATGGAGGTCAGCAGGTCCTTCTTGTCACGCTTGGCATAGATGGTGATCACATTGGTAAAATGCGTCTTCAGCGCCATGGCGCCGCAGATATCCATGACCGTCAGGACGTGGCGTCCCTTTGCCAGGATCTCCTCCACATCCGATTTCCGGGAGCCGTAAAAATGATGGGCATAGGTGGTGGACTCGAACAGCTCACCGTTTTCATGCATGTTTCGGAATTCATGCTCCGAGACATAGTGATACCAGCCGTCATCCTGCTGACCGGCAGCACGGTTGGTGGTATAGCTCCTCAGCTTTTCAAAGCAATCTGTCTGCTTGAGCAGCTCCCGTGCAATATCGGTCTTCCCGCTGCCGGTGGGGCCTACCAGCACCACCACACCGGGGCGGCTCAGGCTGTATCGCTCCGGCTTGCTCTGATAGCTGTCGGCAATGATTTCCACCAGCTTCAGAAATTCATCATAGGTATTCACCGCCAGCATACCGGTGGCCTGATTGTTCCAGGGTCTGCGCATCAGAATCGGATAGGCCGCCTTGGACTCAAACACATTGTGCATACCGTCGTCAAACAGGATATCCACATCAATTTTGTCCTTGCGGGAGCCCATGTAAATATGATCCTGCGGGATCTCCGGAAACTCCTCCAGAATGCGCCGGGCACGGAGGCTCATAAACTCCGGATAGACCGATGTAGATACAAACACTTCCGTCATCTGGGACAGCTTGTGCACGAACTCCTTTGCACCCTGAATCACCGGCTGGTTTTCGTAAAACGCCGGGTCCTGGAAGAATTCAAAGATCACATCCGCCCGAGTCCCCAGCTTTCCCCAGCGATCCACCTCGTAAATGGTAAGCGGAGGATCAAACCGATACTTTTCATTGGCAAGACGGATGGCATAGGGAATGCATTCCATCAGCAGATCGTCAATGTCCAGCGCCGTGGACAATTTAAATTTTCGGTTCATAAACACTCTCTTTTCGTCAGCAATTCCATGCAGTCTGCGTTTTCCCTGCTCCCGATGCAAACAAGGAGGCATCATTATAGAATATACCAGTTTCCGACAGAAAGCAACAAAAACATTTTTTTGCACATATGTTTTTGTTTTCTTCAAAATGCTTTACACCCCCCTTGATTTGTGGCAAAATATGCATAATATAATGTTTCTTTCCGAACAAACACCTCATCGCAGGATGCAAAGGAGGATGCACTCTTGAAAAAGCTTGAGCAGTACATACACCCATACTGGGGGTATATCTTCCTGACGGTGGCCATCAAGCTGATTGCCGCCATGGCAGAGCTGACCATTCCCTATCTCATGGAGATCATGCTGGATGACAAGGTTCCTGCAGGTGATCTGCGGGGCATCTACATAGTGGGCGGCATGATGCTGCTGTGCGCGGCGTTCGCCTTCGGCTGCAACGTGCTTGCCAACCGCATGAGCGCCATCAGCTCCGGCAAGATCACCCGGACGATCCGCCACGATCTGTTCGAGAAGCTGCAGAGTCTTTCCTCCCGGCAGGTAGATGAGCTGACTGTGGCATCCGCGCAGTCCCGCCTTACCTCCGATACCTACAACGTCAATCAGCTGCTGGCCCGCACCCAGCGTCTGGGTGTCCGCGCCCCCAGCCTGATGATCGGCGGCATCGCCATGACGCTGAGCATGGACAGAACACTGGCTCTGGTGCTGCTGGGCATGCTGCCCATCATCGCCGCCGTGGTATTCATGGTCACCAAAGCCAGCATGCCGCTGTACACCAAGCAGCAGACGATTCTGGACCGCGTGGTACGCACCGTGCAGGAAAACATCACCGGCATCCGGGTCATCAAGGCCCTCAGCAAGACGGAATACGAAAAGCAGCGCTTCCACGCCGTCAACGGTGAATACACCGCCGTGGATCAGAAGGCCGGCGTCATCACCGCCATCACCAATCCCAGCACCTCCCTGACGCTGAATCTGGGTTTGACATTGGTGGTTCTCATCGGTGCTTTCCGCGTCAACAGCGGTGCCATCGAAAACGGCGTCATCGTGGCATTCCTGCAGTATTTCACCATGATCCTCAACTCCACACTGGCCATCACCCGCATGTTCGTCATGTGGTTCAAGGGCGCTGCCAGCGCCAGACGGATCTCCGAGGTGATGGATCTGCCGGAGGATCTGGTGATCCGGCCCGCCGAGGAAGCGGAGGCCAACGCGCCTCACATTGAGTTCCGGAATGTCAGCTTCTCCTATACCGGCATCGGCAGGAATATCGATGATCTCAGCTTCCGTCTGGAGCACGGCCAGACCCTTGGCATTCTCGGCCCCACCGGCTCCGGCAAATCCACCATTCTCAATCTGCTGCTGCGGCTGTATGATCCGGATTCCGGCACCGTCCTCATTGACGGGCAGGACATCCGCACCATCCCCTATGATACCTTCCGGAAGAAATTCGGTGTGGTGTTCCAGAACGACTTCGTAACGGAAGGCACCATCGCAGGCAACATCCGCTTTTTCCGCGAACTCACCGATGAAGACCTCGCCCGCGCCGCAGAAGACGCACAGGCAGAATTCATCGCCGAAAAGGAAGGCGGCATGGATGCGGAAGTGGTCATCCGCGGCAACAACCTTTCCGGCGGTCAGAAGCAGCGTCTGCTCATTGCCCGTGCGCTGGCAGCCAATCCCGAGATCCTGATTCTGGACGATGCCTCCTCCGCACTGGATTACCAGACAGACTCCCGCCTGCGTCAGGCACTGCGGAAAAACTACCGCGACACCACCACTGTCGTGGTGGCACAGCGGATCAGCTCCCTGCGTCACGCCGACCTGATCCTGGTGATCTCCGACAGTCAGGTTATCGGCGCCGGCAATCACGATGAACTGATGCGCTCCTGCGAGGAGTACCGGATCATCGCCGAGACCCAGATGGGCGAAGGAAAGGAGGCGGTCTGATGGCAAACAATCCCAACCTGATCGGTGGCGGCGGCGGCATGATGCGCCGCATGGCCCGGGACGAGATGAGCGGCGACCGACGCAAATTTGAGCACAAGAAGCTGAATACCCGCGCACTGCTGCTGCGCCTGTGGAAATACATGGGCCGCAACCGCGGACTTCTGCTGCTGGCACTGTGCCTGTCCCTGACCTCCAGCCTGCTGGCTCTGTACGGCCCCAAGCTCTCCGGCAAGGCCATCAACGCCATTGTGGGCCCCGGCAATGTGGATTTCAGCATCGTGTTCCGCTGCGCGGCTCTGATGGGCATCTTCTACGTGGCCTCCTCCGCCCTGACCTACCTTCTCAACGTGGTGGTCATCCGCATGTCACGATCCATCTCCAAACAGATGCGTCACGATATCTTTGAAAACCTCACCACCCTGCCGGTGGGCTTCTTTGACAAGTATCAGACCGGCGACATCATCAGCATCATTACCTACGATGTGGACACCGTAAACCAGTCTCTTTCTTCGGACGTCCTGCAGTTCCTCCAGAGCATCGTCACTGTGGTGGTATCCTTCGGCATGATGCTCTCCATTGCGCCGAAGCTGACGCTGATCTTCTGCGTCACCATCCCCATGACCATTCTCTTTACCCGCTGGATCACCAGAAAGGTACGCCCCCTCTTCCGCCGCCGCAGCGCCAAGCTGGGCGAGCTCAATGGTTTTGTGGAGGAAATGCTCTCCGGCCAGAAAAGCATCCGGGCCTATGGACGCGAAGAGGAAGTTCTGAATCGCTTCGACGCAAAGAACAACGCCGCAGTGGACGCTTACACCACCGCTGAGGCTTTCGGTACCATCACCGGTCCCTCCGTCATGTTTATCAACAGCACCTCCATGGCACTGGTGTGTCTGTTCGGCTCCGTGCTGTTCCTCCGGGGGGATATCCTGCTGGGCGACCTCAGCAGCTTTGTCCAGTACTCCCGCAAGTTCTCCGGCCCTATCAACGAGCTGGCCAACATCATCGCGGAGCTGCAGAGCGCCTTTGCTGCCGCCGAGCGCGTGTTCATGCTCATCGACGCCGAGTCTGAGTCCGCCGATGCGGAAGACGCCGTTGTTCTCACAGATGTCCGCGGCGATGTCCGTCTGGAAAATGTGGACTTCTCCTATGTGGAGGGACAGCCCATCATCAAGGACCTGAATCTCCATGCCAGACCCGGCAGCCTGACAGCCATCGTTGGTCCCACCGGCGCAGGCAAAACCACCATCATCAATCTGCTGATGCGGTTTTATGATGTGCAGAGCGGCACCATCTATGTGGATGGTCACGATATCCGCCAGCTGACCCGTTCCTCCCTGCGGAAGGCATATACCATGGTGCTGCAAGATACATGGCTCTTCCACGGCACCATCTTTGACAACATTGCCTATGGAAAGCCCGATGCCACCATGGAGGATGTGATTCGTGCCGCCAAGGCAGCGCATATCCATTCCTACATCGCCCGTCTCCCCAAGGGATATGATACCGTTCTCTCCGATAACGGTTCCTCCATCTCCAAGGGACAAAAGCAGCTGCTGACCATCGCCCGCGCCATGCTGCTGGACGCTCACATGCTGATTCTGGACGAGGCCACCTCCAACGTGGACACCCGTACCGAGCAGCAGATTCAGGCAGCCATGCGCAACCTGATGAAGGACAAAACTTGTTTCGTCATCGCCCATCGTCTCTCCACCATCCGTTCGGCAGATCATATTCTGGTGCTGGACGGCGGCAAGGTCGTGGAGCAGGGCACCCACGAATCCCTGATGGCGGCAGGTGGATTCTACCGCCGGCTCTATGAATCTCAGTTTGACTCCGTATCCTGATCCGTCTTACAGCGGCTGCCTGCGCAAACAGGCAGCCGCTTTTTGACAACAATTTTTCAGGACAAGCGGCACGCCACTTGACATCCTCCAGAAATTAAATTATATTTAACTTGCGTGCTGCTGCATGTGAATGACAAATTTATTCGGAAGGGATGTCCTAAGCATGGCAGAAGAATTTCTGCAGAGAACATGGGCTGAGATCGATCTGGATCGCATTGCCCATAACTATCGCATCCTGCGTCGCTGCGCAGGAGATTCCGCCCGTTTTCTTGGCGTTGTCAAGGCCAACGCATATGGCTGCGGTGCCATCCAGGTAGCGCGAAAGCTGGAGGAAGTGGGCGCCGATTATCTGGCCGTCGCCTGTCTGGACGAGGTACGTGAGCTGCGGGACGCAGGCATTTCCCTGCCCATTCTGATTCTCGGCTATACGCCTCCGGAGATGACCCCACAGCTGATTCGCTACGACGTTACCCAGTCTGTCTCCTCAGAAGCAGACGCTGCAGAATACAGCCATCAGGCCGCTGCCTGCGGCGGCACACTGAAGATCCACATTAATGTGGATACCGGTATGACCCGCCTCGGCTTCTCTGTCCGTGGTGACTTTTTCTGCGGCAGCGTGGAGGCCATCGCCCGCACCTGTGCACTGCCCAATCTGGAGGCTGAGGGTATCTTCACCCACATGGCTGTCTCCGATGAGCCGGATGCGGACAGTGAAACATATACCCGTGAGCAGTTTGCTCTGTTCACCGCCACCATCGATGCTCTTGAAAAGAAAGATTGCCATTTCGCCATCCACCACTGCGCCAACAGCGGCGCTACCGCCATGTACCCCGAAATGGCGCTGGATATGGTGCGTCCCGGACTGGTTTTGTACGGTGCCGGTGATCTGGCGGCACAGCTGGGTCTGAAGCCTGTTATGCGGCTGAAAACCACCGTATACAGCACCCGCCACATTGCCGCCGACAGCTCTGTCAGCTACGGCCGTACCTTCCGCACCACTGCGCCCACCCGCACCGGTGTGTTGCCTATCGGCTATGCGGACGGTCTGTTCCGCTGCCTCTCCAATCGCATGTCCGTCATGACTGTACAGGGCCCTGCCCCCGTACTGGGCCGCATCTGCATGGATATGTGCATTGTGGATCTGACAACACTGGATCAGGTGCAGGTCGGCGATACAGTGGAGATTTTCGGCGACAACCAGTCTGTCAACGATCTGGCAGCCATGGCCGGCACCATTCCCTATGAGCTGATGTGCGCCGTGTCCCGCCGCATCCCCAGAATCTATCTGGAAAACGGCAGCGTCATAGAAAGGCGTCTTTATCTGTGAGCTTTCCTCCCTGCTGTCGCTGCACCGCCATGGATTGTGCGCTGTCTCCCGGCCAATATGTGTGACGCTGGTTGCTGAAATCGGCTTCGGCAGATACACCACCCACAGCGATGTATTCACCGTGGAATAAACATTACATATACGCCAAAAGCACCGCCATTCGGCGGTGCTTTTGGGCTTGTGATAACCCAACACTATAGATGTCGTGAACCAAAGGACTTGCAAAAACCAAATCGAAGCCCAGCGAAGCGGGTTCGATTTGGAAAGGAGGAGCAGCGGCATGAGCGCGCTCTGACTTATAAAATAAGTCGGAGCAAGCTATATATAGCTTGCTCCGACGTGGTGACTCGGCGGGGATTCGAACCCCGGACCCACTGCTTAAAAGGCAGTTGCTCTGCCTACTGAGCTACCGAGTCATATTGGCATCTATCGTAATGCGCAGATGCGCTTATTTTTGGCTGGGACGGCTGGATTCGAACCAGCGGGTGAGGGAGTCAAAGTCCCTTGCCTTACCACTTGGCGACGCCCCAATGGAATGAGCAAGGGGATCGGCAAGCCCGATCCCCTCGTTCTTTTCTGGGGTGGGTGATGGGACTCGAACCCACAACGCCCGGAACCACAATCCGGTGCTCTGCCATTGAACTACACCCACCACATTGGCTGTTTCCACACAGGGAATCTCTGACAATAATCGCCCCAAAGAGCGTTGGTACGCCAGAAGGGATTCGAACCCCTGGCCTACTGCTTAGAAGGCAGTTGCTCTATCCAACTGAGCTACTGGCGCGAATATTGGAGCAGGTGACGAGAATCGAACTCGCATCCCCAGCTTGGAAGGCTGGTGCCCTGACCATTGTGCTACACCTGCATGCGCCCTCCGAAGGAAATCGTCAGCTTGAACATATTAACATGGAATCCTATGCCTGTCAAGCATCTTACCAAAATTTTTTGGCCGGAACAGAAATTTCTTGTTCCTGCAGTCCTTCCACAGAAAAAGTCGTTCCCCCTTTCTATTGTATTTTCCGCAAACTGTTGCACATGCATCTGGTAAATGACAAACAAAACTGTATAATGATAATAATTATTAATAACTTCTAAGGAGGATCCTTCCATGGCTATGCATTCCATCTGTCCGGACATTACCCTCGAAGATCCCAAAACCGATTACAGCAGTTCTCTGCGCATTGAGCAATATCGTTTCAGCAGCCATGCCGCCTATTTTGCAGCCTGGCCTTCCGCCAAATACCTCCCCTTTCTGGCGGTGCGTCAGGCATGGATTCAGGATTCCCTGCTGCCCCTGACCGGAACCTGCGGCAAAGCGATACCCGTCACCGTTATGCGGATTCGCTACAAGGGCAACTACTATCAGACGCTGACCTTTGAAAAGCGGGTCAACGCACAAAAAGCCATGGATATCCTGCAGGAACATTGCCCCAGTGCTGTATTTGGCCCGGAGCCGGTGGGTGAGGAAAGAGCCGCGTTCCTGGCCGCACTGTCACCCAACTGAGCAGACTCCCGGAAGCGATGCTTCCGGGAGTTTCTTCAGCGCATAGTCAGGAGTTTTTTCCGTTCACGCCAGTCCGGCAGAACGGATTCCAGCAGTGCGTAGAACTTCTCGCCATGATTTTTGTGTACGATATGGCACAGCTCATGCACCACCACCAGCTCCACTGCCTCAGCAGGACATTCCGCCAAAAAACAAGAAAAGCACAGTCCGTTGGTTCCGCTGCAGCTTCCGTAACGGGTGCGCGCGGTGGTAATGCGGATGCCGGAAGGCTGCAGCTGCATATGCGCCGCATATCGTGCCACCGCAGGCTCCACCAGTCGGCGCGTCCGCGCTTTCAGCTCCGCAATCTCCCCTGCCGTGGGTTCCGGGCGCACAGGGACAGCACGGCGTTTTGTCAGCTGCCGCTCCACCCATGTCCGGTGGGAAGCCACAAACGTGTCAATCTCGCCCTTCGGCATCCGCAAGGGGGCTCGCACCCGCACAACACATTCTTTTGTCACCTCCAGCGACACTGTACGGCGGCTGGAACGAATCAATTCATAGTTCATCATGCTCATAAGATACCACATTTGCTCTGAAATCGCAAGCGCACCTGCTGCTCTGATCGCGCATAAAATGCGATAGGCCCGGCAGAGACCGCCGGGCAAATCCTTTCATAAAAGGAGTTTTATCCATATGGACAATTCTCGTGGCAGAAATGAGTGTGCCTCCATGCCGTCCGCCAGCTGCATCGGCAAAACCGGCACACAGTGCGTGGACATCAGCCAACCGGTGGTTCTGACTCCCACGACATCCCTGGGCACGGTAGTATCCTCCTGCCCCGGAATGCCCACCATCACATGCGTTACCGCCCCTGACGGTGTTAGCTGTACCCTGACCCTGACGCAGCGGGTCTGTATCTCCATACCCGTCAGCTACGGCGTGGAAATTGCCCCCGGTACCCCCGTCATCGCCTGCGCCGACGGCACAGCTTCCTGCGGCTGCTGAAGCTTCTTCCATGGGAACTGCGGAATTCCGCAGTTCCCATGCACTGTCAGACGTCATGCAGATAACTCATACCGGATATCGAAAAAAATATGTTGCCGCAGAGCCAAAATCACAGTATACTATAATCCTAATGTGACCTTTTCATAGTCAGCATGACAATAATAGAAAGGACGATACTCCTATGACTGCATATTCCAAGATGACCCGTGAAGAGCTGCAGGCCGCTTACGCTGCCGAGCAGAAGAAGTTTGACGATCTGAAGGCACAGGGCCTGAATCTGAACATGGCACGCGGCAAGCCCGGCAAGGCACAGCTGGATCTGGTCAGCGACATTTTCGATATCAAGCTCACCGCCGAGGACTTCACCATTGACGGCTTTGACGCCCGCAACTACGGCGAGCTCACCGGCCTGCCCGCCGCCCGCCGTCTGTTTGCCGAGATCCTGGGCTGCAAGCCCCAGCAGGTCTTTGCCGGCGGCAACTCCAGCCTCCAGCTGATGTATGACACCGTTTCCAAGGCCTATACCCACGGCATGCTCCACTCCGCACGTCCCTGGTGCAAAGAGGAGAAGATCAAGTGGCTGTGCCCCGCTCCCGGTTATGACCGTCATTTCAAGGTGACGGAATCCTTCGGCTTCGAGCTGATCACCATCGCCATGACCGAGAACGGCCCCGACATGGACGCCGTGGAAGAGGCTATCAAGGATCCCGCTGTCAAGGGCATGTGGAACGTGCCCAAGTATTCCAATCCGCAGGGCATCACCTATTCCGATGAGACCATTCGCCGTCTGGCTTCCATGAAGCCCGCTGCCCCCGACTTCCTGCTGATGTGGGACAACGCATACTGCATCCATGAGTTCGAGGGTGAGTTCGTTCCCTTCGTGGAGATCCTCAGCGAGTGTGAGAAGTACGGTAACGCCGATATGGTATTTGAGTTCGCCTCCACCTCCAAGGTCACCCTCCCCGGCGCCGGCATCGCCTGCTTTGCCTGCTCCGAGGCCAATCTGGCCTACATGACCAAGCTCATGGACATTCAGGTCATCAGCTTCGACAAGGTCAACCAGCTGCGCCACGTCCGCTTCCTGAAGGACAAGGCCAATACTCTGGAGCTGATGAAGCGTCACTCCGCCATCATGGCTCCCAAGTTCCGCGCCGTCACCGACGCGCTGGACGCCGAGATCGCTCCTCTGGAAATTGCCAGCTGGAACCATCCCAAGGGTGGCTACTTCGTGTCTGTGGATGCCATGCCCGGCACCGCCAAGCGTGCTCTGGCTCTGTGCAAGGAGGCCGGCGTCACCATGACCGGCGCAGGCGCCACCTTCCCCTACGGCAAGGATCCCGCCGACTCCAACATCCGCATCGCTCCCTCCCTGCCCCCCGTGTCCGAGCTGGAGCAGGCTATCGCCGTGTTCTGCACCTGCCTGAAGCTGGCCGCTCTGGAGAAGCTGCTGGGATGAGATACTTCGGCGACGTTTACCGTCCCCCTTCCGAAGCCCGCAGTCTCATTATACAGGTGACCTACGGCTGCAGTCACAACACCTGCGCCTTCTGCAGCATGTACAAGGCCAAGAAATTCGCTCTGCGGCCTCTGGAAGAAATTCTGGAGGATTTCCGCATGGCTCGGAAGTACTACTCCCATGTGGAGAAGGTCTTTCTGGCAGACGGCGATGCGCTGGTGCGCAAGGCGGCTGAACTGGAGATCATTCTGGACACTGTCCGGGAGCTGTTTCCCGAGTGTAAGCGCGTTACCTGCTACGCCTCCCCCTCCTCCATCCGCATTCGCACGGATGAGGAGCTGCAGATGCTCCGTGCCAAGGGTCTCACCATGGTTTACATGGGACTGGAATCCGGCTGTGACGAGATTCTGGCCCGGATGCGCAAGGGACACCGCGCTGAAGAAATTGTCTCCATGGGACAGAAGGTTCGGAAAAACGGCATCGCCCTCTCTGTCACGGCCATCACCGGTCTGGGCGGTCCGGAGCTGCTGGAGCGTCACGCCTGGGATACCGCAGCCGCCTTCAACGACATGAATCCCGAGTATATCGGCATGCTGACGCTGATGGTCGAACCGGGCACGCCCCTGTTTGACTGGGTGAAGGACGGCAGCTTCCAGCTGCTGACTCCGGCACAGGTGCTGCAGGAAACGGAGCTGCTGGTACAGGCGCTGGACAGTCCCGGCAGCGTGTTCCGCATGAATCACGCCTCCAACTATCTGTCTTTGCGAGGCACCCTCAACGGCGATCAGGAGGCCATGTTGGCCACCATCCGCCGGGCGGAACAGGATCTCTCCTCACTGAAGCCGGAAGGCTGGCGCGCACTATAATACAACACGATGCCCCCTGCCATACGGCAGGGGGCATCGTGTTTTGATCAGATCTTTCTTTGCTTCTCGGTGTCGCAGTAGGCACAGCGATAGGTGCGCTTCTCCCGGTCGTTCAGCAGGAAGATGGCGTCCAGCTGGGGCTCTGCCACGGTGATGCAGCGGGGGTTCTTGCAGTGGGTGACATTCACCAAACGCTCCGGCAGTGCCAGATGCTTTTTCTCAACCAGCTCACCGTTGCGAATAATATTGACGGTAATGTCAGGATCCACATAGCCCAGAACATCCAGATCCACTTCCATGGGAGAGTCGATCTTGATGATGTCCTTCTTGCCCATACGGCCGCTGCGAACGTTCTTGATAATGGCTACGCTGCAGTCCAGCTCGTCCAGATGCAGATACTTGTAAATATCCATGCACTTACCAGCCTGGATGTGATCCAGCACCACACCGTTCTGAATGCTATCAATATTCATATCTTATAGACTCCTTTCTCAAACCTCAATACCCAGCAGCTTCAGGATCAGCGCCATGCGGATGTACTTGCCGTTCTTTACCTGCTTCCAATAGCAGGCACGGGGATCGGCGTCTACCGCCACGGCAATCTCATTGACACGGGGCAGCGGATGCAGGATGCACAGTTCCTTCTTGGCTGCCACCAGCTTTTCCGGATCCAGAATATAGGTATCCTTCAGACGGATATAATCTGCCTCGTTGAAGAAGCGTTCCTTCTGAACGCGGGTCATGTACAGCACGTCCAGCTTGGGCATGGCCTCCTCCAGAGAGGTGGTCTCCTCATAGCTGAAGCCCCTCGCCTCCAGCACATGGTGCTTGATGTGATCCGGCATCTTCAGTTCATCGGGAGAGATGAACACAAAGTGGATGCCGGTCTGGCGGCTCAGAGCATTGGCCAGAGAGTGAACGGTACGGCCAAACTTCAGGTCGCCGCAGAAGCCAATGGTGAAGTTATCCAGGCTGCCGCGCTCACGGTGGATGGTCAGCAGGTCGGTCAGGGTCTGGGTGGGATGGTTGTGGCTGCCGTCACCAGCGTTGATGATGGGCACCTCGCTGCTGAAGGAAGCGGCGAAGGGTGCGCCTTCCTTGGGATGACGCATTGCGATGATGTCTGCATAGCAACTGACAGTATGGATGGTATCCATTACAGTCTCGCCCTTGGCGGTGGAGCTGGAGGCTGCCTCAGAGAAGCCCAGAACAGTGCCGCCCAGTGCCAGCATGGCAGATTCAAAGCTCAGACGGGTACGGGTAGAGGGCTCAAAGAAGAGGGTAGCCAGCTGCTTATGACTGCAGGCATCCTGATACTTTGCGGGGTTTTCGATGATGTCCTCTGCGGTGGCGATGAGGGCATCGATCTCAGCAGTGGTGAAATCGGTGATGTCAATGAGGTGTCTGATGTTCATATTTATCTTCTCCTTTTCCCCAAAGGGTGTTTAATCTCAGCCTGTGATCCAGCTTTCGTCAGAGGGATTGGCACGGAACTTTTTCAGACGCTCGATATCCTCCGTGCGGATCTTGCCTTCCTCAGCAGCCACTTCACACACAGCGTCAAAGTTGCTGAGGGAGTAGTTCAGCACGTTGGCGGCTGCCAGACGGTCGATACCCTTCTGCAGACCGTAGGTGAAAATGGAAACGATGCCCAGCACCTCGGCGCCGGCCTCACGGAGTGCCTCCACCACCTCGATACAGCTGCCGCCGGTGGAGATCAGATCCTCCACCACGACTACCTTCTGACCGGGGAGCAGCTTGCCCTCGATACGGTTCTGACGGCCGTGATCCTTGTTGCCGGAACGGACATAACCCATGGGCAATCCCATCATGTGACCCACGATGGCAGCATGGGCAATGCCTGCAGTGGAGGTGCCCATCAGGACTTCCACGTTGGGATAATGCTTGCAGATCAGATCCACAAGACCGGTCTCCACGTGGGTGCGTACCTCAGGAGCGGTGAGGGTCAGCCGATTATCGCAGTAGATGGGACTCTTGATGCCGGACGCCCAGGTAAAAGGGTCATCGGGACGTAAGAATACCGCGCCGATACTCAGCAGATCGTGTGCAATGGTACGTTCAATGCTCATATGTATTCCTCCTTAGAAGTTAATTCCTGATTTACTGACCCAGGAAGTCCCTGCAGGCGCGCTCATAAGCGGCCACGGGATCGGCAGCCTGGGTGATGGGACGCCCCACCACGATGTAGTCGCAGCCGGACTTGCCGGCCTTCTCCGGGGTCATGATGCGCTTCTGATCGCCCACGGCGCTGTCCGCAAAGCGGATACCGGGGGTGATGGTCATGAAGTCCTCGCCGCAGCGTTCCTTCACCAGAGCAGCCTCCAGCGGAGAGCAGACCACACCGTCCAGACCGCAGTCGGCGGCGTTCTTGGCATAAGACAGGACCGTTTCAGCCATGGGGACATCAATGAGCAGTTCATTCTTCAGAGCAGCAGCATCGGTGGATGTCAGCTGGGTCACAGCGATGAGAATGGGACGGGTGCCGTCGGGTCGGGTCAGCCCCTCCAGCGCGCCGCGCATCATCTCGCCTGCACCGGCGGCATGGAGGTTCACCATGTCCACATCCAGACGGCTGAGCACGCGCATGGCGCTCTTGACGGTGTTGGGAATGTCGTGGAGCTTCAGATCCAGGAAGATCTTATGGCCGCGCTCCTTCATAGCCTTCACGATGGCGGGTCCTTCGGCGTAGAACAGCTCCATGCCGATCTTCACGAAGGGCTTCTTATCAGCGGGGAACTGATCCAGGAAATTCAGCGTAGCCTCGCCGGTGGGAAAATCCAGTGCAATGATGACGTCTTTCGCGCTCATATTTTGTACAGTCCTTTCTGTTATTTCACTCAGTGAGCCGCGCCGGTCAGGGCGGCAATGTCCGTCACGCCCATCTTCTCACAGACCTCAGGCAGGCGGTTGATGATCTCCGGGCAGGCGTAGGGGTTGCGCAGGTTGGCAGCGCCCACCTCCACAGCGGCAGCACCGGCCAGCATCATCTCCACAGCATCTTCGGCGCGGGTCACGCCGCCGCAGCCGATGATGGGAATCTTCACTGCCTCATACACATCCCAGACCATTCGCAGCGCCACAGGGAACACAGCAGGGCCGGAAAGACCGCCGGTGCGGTTTGCCAGCAGCGGCCGCCTGCTCTTCAGATCAATACGCATACCCAGCAGGGTATTGATGAGGCACAGGCCGTCGGCGCCTGCCTCCTCGCAGGCACGGGCGATCTCGGCAATGTCCGTCACGTTGGGGGTCAGCTTCATGAACACCGGCTTGGTGGTGACTGCCTTGACGGCACGGGTCACCTCCGCGGCAGCGGCGGGATCGCAGCCAAAGTTCTTTCCGCCGGCATGTACGTTGGGGCAGGAGATATTCACCTCCAGAATGGATACCTGCTCACAGGCATCCAGCTTGCGGCAGTTCTCGGCATACTCCTTCAGAGAGAAGCCGCCCACATTGGCGATCAGCGGCCCCTGATAAATCTGCGCCATATGAGGCAGTTCCTCAGCGATGACAGCATCCACGCCGGGATTCTGCAGGCCCACGGCGTTGAGCATACCGGAGGGAGTCTCCGCAATGCGGGGCTGGGGATTGCCGAACCGGGCATCGCCGGTGGTTCCCTTAAAGGAGATGGAGCCCAGCTGGTTGAGATCATAGAACTCCGCGAATTCACGGCCGAAGCCGAAAGTACCGGATGCGGGAATGATGGGGTTTTTCAGACTGACGCCAGCCAGCTTCACCTGCAGATTCACCATATGATCTCCTCCTTTGCGAACACAGGGCCATCCTTGCAGACCCGCTTGGGGCCGCCGGCGGTCTGGATGGTGCATCCCACACAGGCGCCGAAGCCGCAGGCCATGCGAGCCTCAAAGCTGAACTGACCCGCCGTCAGCTGCGGAACGGCATACACCGCCTTCAGCATAGGCGTGGGGCCGCAGACATAGCAGAAGTCGCAGCCGCTCTTGGCTACCAGATCGGTGACAAAGCCCTTTGTGCCCAGAGAGCCATCCTCAGTAGCCACGAAGACGGGGCAGCCCAGAGCCACAAACTCATCAATGTAGAAAGAATCCTTCTCATTGCGGAAGCCCAAAGCCACGGTGGGGGTGATGCCCTCCGCCAGCAGACGCTGGGCAAGACCGTACAGAGGCGCGGTACCGATGCCGCCGCCCATGAGGATGGGCTTCCTGCCCACACACGCCTTCACATCGAAGCCATTACCAAGGCCGGACAGGACGGGAAACTCCGTACCGGGCACAGAGCGCACCAGCTCACGGGTGCCATCGCCGGCCACGCGCACCAGAAGGAGCAGTCCGTCACGTGTCCAGTTGCAGATGGAGATGGGACGGCGCAGGAAACGGCCGGGCAGCTCCAGATCCACAAACTGACCGGGTGCGGTAATATCACTCATATCGCCGGAGAATAGCATCTCATAGACGTCGGCCGTCAGTTGACGGGTGCGCTCCAGCGTAAACAATCTCTCTTTTCTCATTCGGCAGCGCCTCCCTTGCTTCGTGCATCATAAACCAGCTCTCCGCCGCAGATGGTGGCCGCCACCCCGGCGGATACCTGCCAGCCCTCAAAGGGCATAGCCTTGCCCATGGAGAGGAATTCCTCACCACGGATCACATAGGAACGGTTGGGATCGATCACCGTCAGATCGGCGTCGGAACCTGCCTCCACCGTCACCTTCGGCAGACGGAAAATCTCTCTGGGGCGGGTGCAGAGGCGATCCAGAATCACCTCCAGCGGTACGATGCCCGGTTCCACAAGGCGGGTATACAGCACCGGGAAGGCCGTTTCCAGACCCACGATGCCGAATGCACTGTTCCGCAGGCCGCGGCTTTTCTCCTCCGCACTGTGGGGTGCGTGGTCGGTGGCAATGCAGTCAATGGTGCCGTCCAGCAGACCTGCGATCAGCGCCTCCCGATCCTCTGCGGAGCGCAGGGGCGGATTCATCTTGAAGCGTCCCTCATCCTGCAGATCCTCATCACACAGCACCAGATAGTGAGGGCCGGTCTCGCAGGTGACAGGCAGTCCCTCTGCTTTGGCCTGACGGATCAGCTCCACGCTTTCTTTGGTGGAAATATGGCACACATGATACTGGCAGCCGGTTTCCCGCACCAATCCGATGTCACGCTCCACCATCTTCCACTCGCTCTCGGAGGAAATGCCGGGGATGCCGTGCTCGGCAGCCCACTTGCCTGCGTGGATGCAGCCACCGGGGATCAGCAGATCGTTGACCTCACAATGGGCCACATAGGGACGCTCCAGCTTTTTTGCCAGCTCCATGGCGGTGCGTGCCATATCATCGGACTGCACGCCGCGTCCGTCATCGGAGAAGCCTGCCACATCGGGAGCCATGGCCTCCAGATCGGCCATCCGCTCGCCCTTCTCGCCTACCGTAATGGCGCCGTAGGGGATGACCCAGATCTTCGCATCCCGCTGGATGATGTCCAGCTGCTCACGCAGATGCTCAGCACTGTCCGGCACGGGATTCAGGTTGGGCATGGCACACACGGTGGTATAGCCGCCGGCGGCTGCCGCCGCCGTGCCGGTTTCCACCGTCTCTTTATAAGAAAAACCAGGCTCCCGAAGATGAACATGCACATCAACGAAACCTGGAACAATCCAACAATCATTTACTTCAACAATGGAATAACCGTCACGGGGAAGGCTGGGGGAAACGGAAACAATGCGTCCATCAGAAACGGCAACATCAGCGGAAACGAAGGTCCCGCCCTGATATACCTTACCGCCGGTCAGCAACATATCCATGCTTTTTCCTCTCTTTCCTCTCTTTTCAACCATTAATTTTATCGAAATCCAGTCCTCTTGTCAACAGATACTTGTCAACAGATATCATGATTTTTCACTGGAAAAGTCTATCCAATCTGTCCAAATCCGGAGCCCCGTTTCCGGGGCTCCGATTGCTTCATTTCAGCTCACCCAGCAGCGTCTCGCCCTCCACGCCGGTGATCCGGACACGGCGCAGCTGATTGTGCAGTTCCCCGTTCCGAACACGCACCTCCGTGTAGTTGGGGGCATGTCCGGCAAACAGGCCGTCCCGGGGCTGCTCGAAGAGGACGGTATACTCCTGTCCCACGCAGCCGTCCAGATATTCCCGCTGCATCTGCGCCGCCAGGTTGGCGGCACGGCGGGCCCGCTCCTCCTTGATACTCTTATGGATCTGGGTCATCTTCGCCGCAGGAGTACCGGGGCGGATGGAGTAGGGGAAAATATGCATCTGAGTGAAACCGCAGCGGCGGATAAACGCCAGCGTCTCGGAAAACTCCTCCTCCGTCTCCTCCGGGAAGCCGGTGATGAGATCGGTGGTGATGGCAGGCCGGTCAAACCACTTCCGCAGCAGTTCCACAGACTGCAGATACCGGGCGGTATCGTATTTGCGGTTCATCCGCTTCAGCGTGGCGTCGCAGCCACTCTGGAGAGACAGGTGGAACTGGGGACACAGGTTCTCCAGCACCGACGCACGGCGGCAAAACTCCTCCGTAATGGTACGGGGCTCCAGAGAGCCAAGGCGGAACCGCACCTGCGGCGCAGCGGCACACAGAGCCTCCAGCAAATCAATGAGACTCTGCCCGTTTTTCAGTTCCTTGCCCCAGGAGGAAATTTCAATGCCGGTGATGACGATCTCCCGGTAGCCATCCGCCGCCAGCTGCTTCGTCTGCGCCACGGCGTCCTCCAGCGGCTCAGACCGCACCGGCCCGCGGGCATAGGGGATAATGCAGTAGGTACAGAAGTTAACGCAGCCGTCCTCTACCTTCAGCATGGCACGGGTACGGCTCTCCATGCCACCGGCAGGTAGAACCTCAAACTGACGGCGCTTCAGAGAATCGTCCACCCATTCCACCGGCTGACGCTCCGCCGCAGCCTGCTCCAGCAGCTCTGCAAAGCGACCGCGGTCACCGGTACCGGCAATGAGATCCACGCCCAGCTTCCGCACATCCTCCAGATGGGTCTGGGAATAGCAGCCGCAGATGGCCGTCACGGCATCCGGATGCTCCCGACGTACACGATGGACCACCTGACGGGATTTCTGGTCGCTGACAGCGGTAACCGAGCAGCTGTTGACCACGTAGGCATCCGCATCACCGGAAAAAGGCACCACCTCATGTCCGCGGCGGCGCAGTTCCTGCTCCATTGCCTGTGTTTCATATTGATTGACTTTGCAGCCAAGGGTGTAGATCGCAACTTTCATGGGGTCTCTCCTTGCTATTCCCGCCATTGTGTTTTATAATGGTGTTTTGCAGTGACAGGAATGATTCTGCCATATCCTGCGGTTATTTTCCTTATTATACTCAATTTCCGCTTTCGGCACAAGAGGCGGACAAACTGCCGCAGCAGGAATTTTCTTCCCTGCCGCAAGGGACTATATTCACGGAGGTCACTATGATTTATCTGGATCACGCTGCCACCACCCCCATTCCCAGAGAGGTGGCTGACGCCATGTATCAGGTTCTGTCAGAGGAATACGCCAATCCCAGCGCTCAGTATGACGCCGGACTGACCATGAAACAGAATATTGCCCGATGGCGGAAAACCGTGGCTGAGGCTCTTGGCTGCGATCCGCGGCAGCTGCACTTCACCTCCTGCGGCACGGAATCCAACAACTGGGCCATCCGGGCCGCCCTGTGGCAGAACCGCCGGGTAGGCAAGCACATCGTCACCACCGCCGTGGAGCACAGCGCCATTCTGGAGCCCTGCCGCTGGCTGGAGATGGAAGGCTACGAGATCACCCGCATCGTCCCCGATGCCGCAGGCATGATCACGGCACAACAGGTACTGGAGGCCGTCCGTCCCGACACGGCGCTGGTTTCCGTGATGATGGTGAACAATGAGACCGGCTGCGTTTTTCCCATTCAGGAGATCGCCAGGGGTCTGAAGCTCCGCAGCAGCCAGACGCTGCTGCACACCGATGCCATTCAGGGCTTTCTGAAGCTCCCCTTCTCCGCAAAAACACTGGGTGCGGACTTTATCTCCGTTTCCGCCCATAAGGTCGGCGGTCCCAAGGGCATCGGCGCACTGTTCATCGGTGACCGGGTGCGCAATCCCCGCCCGCTGCTCCCCGGCGGCGGTCAGGAAAGCGGCCTGCGCTCCGGTACGGAAGCCACCGCGCAGATCGCCGGCTTTGCCAAGGCTGTGGAACTGCGCAGCCGGAATCTGGCGGACAAGCTGGCTGCCATGCAGCAGCTGAAGGCCTATGCCGTGGAAACGCTCACCGCCATCCCCGACGTGGAGGTCATAGGCTGCGGCACCGCTCCCCACATTCTGGCGCTGTCCATGGTGGGCTATCCCAGCCAGACCACCGTCAACGAGCTGTCCCGGCTGGGTATCTGCATCTCCGCAGGCTCCGCTTGTCATCAGGGCAAGCCCAGCCATGTGGTGGCTGCACTGAATCTGCCCAAGAAAACCGCCGCCGGTGTGATCCGCGTCAGCTTCGGCCCGGAAACCACCAAGGAAGATATTGACGCCTGTGCAGCCGCCCTTGCGGAACGGCACAAGCGCATGGCCATGCTCTGATCCGGCGGAACTGTCTGCCGCCACACCCCATAAAGGAGTTTTTATGCGGAATCTGTTTTGCCAGGAGCCCGGCTTCTATAAGCGATTGTTTCTTCTGGCTCTGCCCATGGTGCTGCAGAACCTCATCACCACCTCTCTGGGCTTTGCGGACACCTTCATGGTGGGTCTGGTAGGCAGCCGCAAATGCATCAACAATGTCACTGTCATCGGAAAACAACTCTGCTTCTCAATTGCGAGGAAAACAATATGCTGAAATCACTTCGCCGGGAACCCGGCTTCTACCGCAGGCTGCTGGCTCTGGCGCTGCCGCTGATCCTGCAGAATCTCATTACCACTGCTCTTGGCTTTGTAGACACCTTCATGGTGGGACTCATTGGCAGCAACGAGCTTTCCGCCGTTACCGCAGCCAACACGCCCATTTTTCTGCTGCAGGTGACCATTTTCGGCCTGATGAGCGGCCTTACGGTACTGGTCAGCCAGTACTGGGGGCAACACGACGTGGAGTCCATCAACCGGTGTATGGGCGTGGTCATGTATCTGGGACTGGCCATGTCCTCGGCAGCAGCCGCCGCACTGCTGATCTTTCCCACGCAGGTAATGGGCATTGTCACCGACAATCCGCTGCTCATTGAGCTGGGCGCGCCCTATCTGCGTATCGTGGGCGTCAGCTATGTATTCAACGCCATCAGCTCCGTATATGTCAGCATGCAGCGCAGCACGGAAAACCCCATCTTCGGTATGCTGGTGTTCGGCTCCTCCATGCTGGTCAACACCATCCTTAACTATATTCTGATTTTCGGCAAGCTGGGCTTCCCCGCCCTTGGCATTACCGGTGCCGCCATTGCCACACTGATTTCCCGGATTCTGGAATTTTGCATTGCATTGGTCTACGCTCTGCGCAATCACCGGATCCCGCTGCTTCCCAAGGCGCTGCTATGCCCCGGCTTCTCTGTTCTGCGCAGCACCCTGAAGTATTCCGGCCCGGTGATGATCAACGAATTCATGTGGGGGCTGGGGGCGTCCACCCTGACCTCCATCATGGGACACATGACCATTTCCGCCGATATGCTGGCCGCCCACGCCATCATGGGCAACATCGACAAATTCTCCACCGTTGCCTGCTTCGGTCTGGCAGGTGCGGCCTCTGTACTGGTGGGCAAGCGCATCGGCGAAGGCGCGGGAAAAGAGGACGTCTACCAGCTGGGTCTCTGTCTGCTGGTGGTAGCACTTCTGGTAGGGTTCTTTGTCTCCGCAGCACTGGCCATTCTGCTGCCTACGGTTTTCATCCCTGTCCTCTATCCCCTGTTCCAGCTTTCGGAGACCGCTACCACCGCAGCCATCACCCTGTGTGTCGTTTATCTGGTCTCCATGCCGCTGCGCTCCTTCGACATCACCAACATCATCGGCCTGATGCGTGCCGGCGGCGATACCCGCATGGCTGCCGTGCTGGATATTTTCCCCGTGTGGCTCTTTGCCATTCCTCTGGCCGCCCTGTTCGGTCTGGTGCTGGACGCCCCTGTATTTCTGGTCTGCGCCGCCACCCAGTTTGAAAGCTTTATCAAGGCACCGGCCGGCATCATCCGCCTGCGCAGCCGCAAATGGATCAACAATGTGACCCTTCGGAGGGACTGACATGACAAGCCTTTTCCGCTGCCCCCTGTGCGGGGCAGCCCTGACACGGGATGACCATACCTACCGCTGTCCCAACCGCCACAGCTACGATATCTCCAGGGAAGGCTACACCTACCTCCTGCCAGTCAACCGGAAGCATTCCTCCGCCCCCGGGGATGACAAGGGCATGGCAGCCGCCCGGAAAGCCTTCCTTTCCAAGGGCTACTATCAGCCGCTGCTGGACACTCTGTGCACGCTGGCCGTCTCCATGACGGAAGCTGCCCCCACCCTTCTGGATGCAGGCTGCGGCGAAGGATATTACACTGCAGGCATTCATCAGGCATTGGAGCGCGTTGGCAAGACCCCCCGCACCGCCGGCATTGACATCTCCAAATTTATTCTTCGCAGCGCCGCCAAACGCTGCCGGGAGATTGAGTTTGCAGTGGCCTCCTCCTATCAGCTTCCGGCGGCGGACGAGAGCATCGATCTGCTGCTCAACTGCTTCTCCCCTCTGGCGCTGGATGAGTTCCGCCGTATCCTGAAGCCCGGCGGCGTCTTCCTATATGTGGTGCCGGCGGCGGAACATCTGTGGGAAATGAAGCAGGTACTCTACGACAACCCCTATCGCAACGAGGAAAAGCTGACTCCCTACGATGGTTTCCGCTATGAGCAGGTGGTGCCGGTGGACGCCGCCATCACACTGGAGAATCGGGAAGATATCCACAACCTGTTCCAGATGACCCCCTATTACTGGAAAACGTCAAAAGAAGGTGCGGAGCGGCTGGCGGCACTGGATCAGCTGACCACACGCATTTCCTTCCACATCCATGTATTTCGAAAAGCATAAAAAGTGTGGAGAATTGCCAATCCGGGCAATTCTCCACACTTTTTTGATTCGTAAATGTTCACGCTGAAAAGCGAATTATGCATTACCTGCCTTACGCGCCTCTTTTTTGCGTTCCAGATTGGAGACGATGACGGCACAGGCAGCATCACCGGTGATGTTCAGTACGGTGCGGCCCATATCGAAAATCCGGTCCACGCCCATAACCAAAGCAATACCATCCACCGGCAGACCCACGGACTGCAGCACCATCGCCAGCATAACCGGTCCCGCACCGGGAACACCGGCAGTACCCACGGCGGCCAAAGTTCCGGTGACAACGATTTTAGCCATATCTCCCAGAGACAGGTCAATGCCGTAGCAGGTTGCGATGAACACTGCGCACACACCCTGATAGATGGCTGTACCGCCCATGTTGATGGTAGCGCCCAACGGCAGAACAAAGGATGTCACTTCTTTGTCCGCGCCGATTTTTTCACAGCATTCGGTGTTGATGGGAAGTGTACCCACCGAGGAGGCGCTGGAGAAAGCAAAAATCATAGCTGGAGCCATGCCTTTGAGAAACTGGAAGGCAGTGACACCGCCCATGGCATGGACTGTGGTGCAGTAGACCAGCAGACACTGCAAAATGTAGCAAATATAGGCCGCCAGCAGCACCTTAGCCAGGGAGCCGACGATCTCAGCACCGTTTTCCGCAACCACGGGACACAGCAGGCAGAAAACGCCCACAGGAGAAAGCTTCAGGATCATGTCCATTGCTTTGACGAACACATCATTGAGAAGCTCAACACCACGGGAAACCGGCGCGGCATGTTCTCCCAACAGCACAATAGAGAAACCGAGAATCAGCGCAATGACAATCACCTGCAGCATTTCAGCATTCAGGAACGGCGCAATAAAGTTGGAAGGAAACATGTTCACCAGAGTATCCATCAGAGAAACGGCAGCCGTATTTGCAGCTACTGTATGCCCCGTAACCTCTACTTCGGCGAGACTGGGGAACCATCCCTTCGTCAAGGAAGCAACCCACAAGCCGATGGAAATGGCCATGGCGGTGGTGCACAGGAAGTACAGCAGTGTCTTCCAGCCAATGGAACCCACCTTTTTAATGTCCTTCATGGACAAAATACCGCACATGATGGACAGAAGAACGATGGGACAGATGACGAATTTCAGAAGATTCAGGAAAATGGTTCCAAAGGGCTTGATGTAAGCAGCGGCAATACCCACATGACTTTGCATCAGAAGTCCCACAGCGATTGCCAGAATCAGTGCAATGAATATCTGTCCGGCCAAGGATATTCGCTTTTTCATAAATGATCCTCCTTATCATGTATTTCCATCTTGCTCTGTGTAAAAAGTCTGTTCAGATGATTCACAGGATGAGAGCCGCCGCAGAAAGCTCTGCAGCGGCTCCTTTATATTTCTATCAGGTAGTGGTCTTCTTGCCCTTGAGCGCTTTCATGCGCATCTCATGGTTGAGGATCTGCTTGCGCATACGCAGAGACTTGGGGGTGACCTCCAGCAGCTCATCGTCTGCCAGGAACTCCAGACACTGCTCCAGACTCATCTGACGGGGCGGTACCAGACGCAGTGCCTCATCAGAACCGGAGGCACGGGTGTTGGTCAGCTGTTTTTTGCGGCAGGCGTTCACCACGATATCCTCGCCGCGGTTGGCAATGCCGATGATCATACCCTCGTAAACAGGGACGCCCGCGCCGATGAACAGAGAGCCGCGCTCCTGTGCGTTAAACAGGCCGTAGGTGACGGACTCACCGGTCTCCGTGGAGATCAGGCTGCCCATGCCGCGGCGCTGGATCTCGCCCTTATAGGGTGCATAAGAATCAAAGATAGAGGCCATGATACCCTCTCCGCGGGTATCGGTGAGGAAATCGTTGCGGTAACCGAAAAGGCCGCGGGCGGGAATCAGGAATTCCACCTTCATACGGTCGCCCACAGGGTTCATCTCCAGAATGTCCGCCTTGCGCTGACCCAGCTTCTCAATGACGCTGCCCACACAGTCGCCGGGGACATCCACCACCAGGCGCTCAATAGGCTCGCACTTCTTGCCGTCGATCTCCTGATACAGCACACGGGGGGGAGACACCTGGAACTCATAGCCCTCACGGCGCATGGTCTCAATGAGGATGGAAAGGGACATCTCACCGCGGCCGGCCACGTTGAATGCCGTATCCAGTCCGGTATCGGTGACACGGAGGGACACGTCCTTCAGCGTCTCGCGGTACAGACGGTCGCGGATCTGGCGGGAGGTAACGAACTTGCCCTCACGACCGGCGTAGGGAGAATCGTTGATGGAGAAGGTCATCTCCATGGTGGGTGCGGAGATCTTCACAAACTCGATGGGCTCCACAGCGGCGGTGGAACAGATCGTATCACCGATAGTGATTTCGCCCATGCCGCTCATGGCTACGATCTCACCGGCCTCCGCCTCGGTAACAGCAGTGCGGCCCAGACCATCAAAGGTATACAGGCTCACTGCCTTGGCCTTGCGGCTCTTGTCCGGCTCGTGATAGTTGCACACGGCAATCTCCTGATTCTGACGGATGCTGCCCCGCTCAATACGGCCGATGGCGATACGACCCACGAACTCGTTGTAGTCAATGGAGCTGACCAGCATCTGGAAGGGTGCTTCCTTGTCCGCCTCGGGGGCAGGAATGTACTCCAGAATGGTCTCAAACAGCGGCGTAAGATCCGTGCCGGCGGTATCGGGGGAATAGGAGGCCGTGCCCTGACGACCGGAGCAGAACAGTGTGGGAGAGTCAAACTGCTCCTCAGTGGCGTCCAGATCCATCAGCAGCTCCAGCACCTCGTCCATGACCTCATGGATGCGCTGGTCGGGACGATCGATCTTGTTGACCACCACGATGACCCGATGTCCCAGCTCCAGCGCCTTGGAAAGCACGAAGCGGGTCTGGGGCATGGGACCTTCAGCGGCGTCCACCAGCAGAATGACTCCGTTGACCATTTTCAGAATACGCTCCACCTCGCCGCCGAAGTCGGCGTGGCCGGGAGTATCCACAATGTTAATCTTGGTGTCCTTGTAGCGGACAGCGGTATTCTTGGCCAGAATGGTAATGCCGCGCTCACGCTCCAGATCGTTGGAGTCCATGACGCGATCCACGGTGGCCTGATTTTCACGGTAAGCACCGCCCTGCTTAAGCATCTGATCCACCAGCGTGGTTTTGCCGTGGTCAACGTGGGCGATGATAGCTACATTTCTCAATTTTTCGTTCTGCAAAGGAAGGGCCCCTTTCTGCTACAGTTTTACACATAATCTGTAATTATATTCCGCTTTTTACGGTATTTCAAGATTATCCCGCACTTTTTTCAACTTTTTCGAAATTCTCGCGAACATTACCTTTCTTTTTGTCCCCGTCAGAAAGACGCATGTTTTTCCAACAAAGATTTCCGACTTTTTGCTGGTTTTTTCTCCTTTTCGTCCATTGTTCGTCTCCAACGACTTCCCTATAATGAGGGTGCTGTGACGGAAGCGGCGCCAGCGCCGCACGTTCCGCCGCAAGTAACGCGGCTAACTGAGCCGCCCAAGGAGGCACCCCCTATGTATCAGATCAAAACCTTCAACCGCATTTCCCCCATCGGCCTGAACCGTTTCGACGCAGAGCATTACTGTGTTGGCGAAGACGTGGAAAATCCCCACGGCATCGTGGTTCGCTCCGCCAAGCTGCTGGACTACGCGTTCCCTTCCGACCTGCTGGGTATCGCCCGCGCCGGTGTAGGCTTCAACAACATCCCCGTTGACCGTTGCTCTGAGGCCGGTATCGCCGTTTTCAGCACTCCCGGTGCCAACGCCAACGCCGTCAAGGAGCTGGTGCTGTGTGCCATGCTCATCGCCTCCCGGGATGTGGACGGCTCTATCCGCTGGGTACGGGATCAGGCTTCCGCCGGTGTGGATGTGACCACGGTGGTGGAAAAGGGAAAGGCCGCATTTGTGGGTCCGGAGATCTACAAGAAGACGCTGGGTATCATCGGACTGGGCGCCATCGGCTCTCTGGTGGCCAATATGGCGGTGAAGCTGGGCATGGATGTCTACGGCTATGACCCCTATCTCTCCGTGGACACCGCTTTGCAGCTGGATCGGCACATCCATGTGGTAAAGGACATCGAAGACCTCTATAAGCGCGCCGACTATATTACCATTCACATTCACTTCAACGAACAAACCCGGGGCATGATCAATGAAAAGGCCATTGCCTCCATGAAGCGGGGCGTCCGGTTCATCAATTTGGCCCGCGGCGAAATTGTGGATGATGACGCTATGCTGGCGGCGCTGGACAACGGCCGGGTATCCGTCTACGTTACCGACTTCCCCAACAACAAGCTCCTGCAGGCCCCCCACGTGCTGGGCATGCCCCACATGGGCGCATCCACCCCGGAAAGCGAGCAGAACTGCGCCATCATGGCGGTGGAGCAGCTGCGGGACTATCTGGAAAACGGCAACATCCGCAATGCCGTCAACCTGCCCAATGTGTATCTGGAGCGCAGCGGCGTGATGCGCATGTGCATCATACACCGCAACGTGCCCGCCATGCTGGCCAGCATCACCTCCCTGCTGAGCACAGATGGCGTCAATGTGGAAAACCTCAGCAACAAGTCCAAGGGGCCCTATGCCTATACACTGGTGGACCTGGGCACACGCGTGGATGAAAAGGTCATCGAGGATGTGAAAAAGCTCCCCAATGTGATCCGCGTCCGGGTCATCGAATGAAGTCCAAAAGGCGCTGCTTCGGCAGCGCCTTTTGCATTGACAGACGGCAGAAAAACGGTTACAATAGGATTCGCTGTTAGCACCGCCGGAAGTCATCACTCGCCCTGATAGCTCAGCAGGATAGAGCATCCGCCTCCTAAGCGGAAGGTCGCTGGTTCGAATCCAGTTCAGGGTGCCAGACCGCCGCAGGCAAATGCCTGCGGCGGTCTTATTTTACCACGCTCAGGGAACATTTTCCTCTGCACCCCCGTCAAAATACATAAGAACACAAGAGGAGGACACGCACATGAAAAAATTATTCCTGTTGATTCTCTCCCTCGCTCTTCTGCTGCTTTTGCCGACATGCGGGCAAATCGCATCGGACACACCTGCCACATCTTCCACGGCAGGTATACCGGGTATCCCCGCCGCGCCGGAGGTACTCGCCCTCCCAGCCGAGCCGGAGAGCTATGCCTTTGACGCCCAGTACATTCGCACCAACGGCTACCATGAGGATGCTGTATATCCCCACATCGTGGTGATTCGCTCCCGTGCAGAACTGGACGCCTACTTTGAGGCAAACCGGGAACGCTACGATCTGGAACGGAAGGATAAAGTATACGCTGACACCACCATCGGCTTTCCGGATGCGTGCGACAAGTATGACGACGCTTACTTTGCAGAACGGGACGTGCTGTTCATCCTTCTGGAGGAAGGCAGCGGGTCTATTCGCCACAAGGTAACGGATGTCCGGTATAACGGCACGGAATGGGTGGTCAGCATCCGGCGCATCGTACCGGAGGTAGGCACCGATGACATGGCGGAGTGGCACATTATGGTGGAAATGCAGATGGGCAAGGTCTTCAGCCAGGACACACCCATCCGGGTGGAGTTTGTAAAATGACCCCAGCATCAAGAAAGGACGCGGCTCGCACGAGCCGCGTCCTTCTGCGTTTCAGGTATCTTTCAGGGCTGATTCACCACACCGGCAAACAGGGGCAGAGAATCTGCGCCGGTGATGAGGAACAGGAAGGGGCGATCCACCACGAAGTCGATCTCCTCCTGCGGCGGCATACCCGCACCTGGATTTGCCAGCACCGTGTAGGCGGCAGCCTCCACGCCCTCTTCATCGATGATGACCCGTGCATCATGCTGCGCTTTGGAGAGGAAGATATCGCTGCGCTCCGTGGTCATGGGCGTGTAGTCCGACAGACCGGGGTCAAACACATCGGTGACACCCAGCGCCTGCAGGCCTGCCCGCAGGTCGATCTGGGAAGTAACATCAAACTTGGGGATAGACTGGTTGACCATAAGGTACTTGTTGTTCTCCCAGTCACCTCTGTCCAGCATAAACGTCATGGCTTGCTCATCCACCAGCAGATCCGCAGGCGTATACCCCTCATCCGGCAGGATGAACCACATCGCGCCGCCATCAGCCGCCATACTGCGGCGCACAGCAGAAAACCGCTCACCCCAATAATAGGTACCGGTGACGGTCTGATGCATAAAATCACAGGTCACATCTCCGCCCACAGCATGGAACACATCCTGCGTAGTCCGTTCCTTGTTGAAATCATTGTTCCAGGGAGCCTTGTAGTATATGGCAGCAGCGATGGCCAGAATGGTATCAGCGGACAGTTCGATCTGCCCCGCCTGTTCGGTGAGCAGCCCACGGGTCTGCTCATTGAGCCACGACTGCAGCGCACGGTTAAACCCATCAGACCCCATCTCGCCCCGGTAGGAGGATGCATAATAGGTATTCGCCAGCGTGTCCATGGTGGAGGGTACGAAGTCCACGTCTTCATTGAGCCACAGGGAACTGGCCAGAATGCTTGTTACCGCATCACCATCCCGATACTGCGCGTTCCACACGGTGGCCGCCTGTGTACGCAGTGCCCCAATACTGTCACTTCCCAGCAAGTCGAGAATCTGCTGACGGCTATCGCCTCCCGTCACCTCTGCCAGCATAGCAAGCGCCATGTAAACATTGACAGGAGAATAGACCTTGTTTGCGGTTTCCGCACCGGACAGAAATTGTCGGATGCTGGATGCGAAATATCCATCCAAACCATCAGCATAGCCCTTCGGCGGATTCTGAATCTCCGCAGACTTCGGATACTTCGCCTCGGCGATGGCATAGGCGGACGCCACTGTGCCTCCCCCTCCGGCAGGATTCAGCAGCACACCCAGCACGAACACCAGCGCCAGTACCGCCGCCGCAGCCCGCAGTCCCCAGCGATTCCACGCCGGTTTCTTTTTTCTTTCAGCCTGCTCCACCAGCTCCGCCCGGATGTTGGTGATGCCGTCATACAGCTTTTCACTTCTTTCGCTCATAGAGGCACTCCTTTCCATTCCAGATAGGTCTTCAGTCGCCCGCGCATCCAGCGCATCCGCTGGGCGAGCTGATTTTCCGTGCAGTTCCGCTCCGCCGCCAGCGTCTTCGCCGCTTCGCCATACCAGTAACGGCGGATAAACAAAGCACGGTCAGTCTCCTCCAGTGTCTCCAGCCAGTCGCTGATATGCTCCCCCAGCTCCCTCTGCTCCACGGCCTTCTCCACACTGGTGGAGGACGGTACGCACTCCTCCAGCTCTGAAAGCATCAGCTCCAGCCCGTTATACCGTTTCTGCGCGCGGTTGGCACGGAAGCGGCTGATGGAGAGATTTCGGGTAATGCATCCCAAAAACGCTTTCAGCGACCTTGGACGCTCCGGGGGCATCTTTGTCCAGGCGGCGTGCCAGGTATCGTTGACACATTCCTCTGCGTCCTCCCGGATGCTGAGAATGTTCAGGGCAATGGCGCGGCAGAAGGAACCATATTTCCGATCCGTCTCCGCAATGGCCGTTTCATCCCGGCCATGGTACAGCGCAATGATCTTCTGATCCTCCATAAGGCATCCCCCTTTCTTCTTGTTACAAAGAGCCTTTCATCTATACAGTCGCAAACCGCGGAAAAATATGGGTGTCACCGCAAAGTTTCTGTTTTATTTTCTATTGTACCACAGCATTTTTCGATTTGCATTTGACATTTTTCGATTTTTGGAGTTTCATAGAATGGTATGATCATTCGCAATTGACCGGAAAGGAAGAATACTGTGAGCAAGGCATCATTCCGTGATTACATTGGCAGCCGGGATCTGTATATCAAGATGGCCAAGATCGCCATTCCCGTTTCCATGCAGTCCCTCATCACCGTAGGCATCAACCTGATGGACACCATCATGCTCAGCAGCATGGGTGACGCACAGCTGTCCGCCAGTACGCTGGCCGGCAACTTTATTACCCTCTTTCAGATCTGCTGCATGGGCATGGGCATGGGTGCCTCCGTCCTCACCTCCCGCTTCTGGGGCATGCAGGACAGACACTCCCTGAAAAAAGCCATTACCATCATGCTGCGGTTCTGCTTCGTGTTCAGCACAGTCTTTACTCTGGTCACCGTGCTGGTGCCCGCAGGCATTATGCGCATCTATACACCGGACCGGGAGATCATTGACTACGGCGTGATCTATCTGCGCTGGCTGATCCCCACCTACTTCTGCATGGGTTTCTCCCTGACCTGCACACTGGTACTGCGCAGCGTAGGACAGGTTCGGGTGCCGCTGTTCACCTCCATTGCAGCGTTTTTCGTCAATGTATTCTGCAACTGGGTATTCATCTTCGGCAAGCTGGGTGCGCCCCGGATGGAGATCGCCGGCGCCGCTCTGGGCACTCTGATCGCCCGCATTTTCGAACTGTTTGTCATCTGCGGCTATTTCTTCTTCCTTGATAAGCGCATCGGCTACCGCATCCAGAACGTCCTCATGCGCTGCGGCGATCTGCTGGGTGAATATATCCGCATCAGCATCCCCGTGCTCATCAGCGACTCTCTGCTGGCGCTGGGCAACAGTGCAGTGGCCATGGTCATGGGACGCATCGGCCCGGCCTTTGTGGCAGCCAACTCCGTCACCACTGTGGTACAGCAGCTCAGCAGCGTCCTCACCACCGGTATCTCCAATGCCAGCGGCATCATCACCGGCCACACCATGGGCGAGGGCAACTACGAAAAGGCACAGAAGGATGGCTACGCCTTCCTGGGCATGGGCTTCTTCATCGGCTGCTTTGCCGCGTTGGTCATCACCGTGCTGAAAAACCCCATCATCAATTACTATCAGGTGTCCACTGAGGCCAAGCTCATTGCCGGTGATCTGATGAATGCCATCACCTTCATCATCGTGTTCCAGGCCATGAACTCCATCCTTACCAAGGGCGTACTTCGCGCCGGCGGCGATACCAAATTCCTTATGGCCGGCGACATTCTGTTCCTTTGGGTCGCCTCCATTCCTCTGGGCGCACTGGCCGGGCTTGTGCTGCACATGTCCTCCTTCTGGATCTACACCTTCCTGAAAATCGACCAGATCATCAAGTGCATCTGGTGCTACTATCGCCTGCGCAGCGGCAAGTGGCTCAAGCGCATTCATGGCGTAAAAAGCTGAAACAGTCAATACTGTAAACAGGAGTAATGCTCATGTCTACCCAAAAACGACGAATTTCCCGTATCTCCGCCATGCACTATTGCAAGCTGTTCTTCCGTGGCTTCCTGTTTCTGGCGGCTGCAGTGGTATATCTTCTGGATCACCCGCAGTACGACAATCCGCTCTATGACGATATTTCCCGCTGGCCGGTGCTGTTCGACATCATCTGGGTAGTGTTTGTGGTGGAGATGATTCTCCGCTTCTTCCCTTCCAATCTGGAAAGCATGGGATGTCAGAAGCAGTTTGCCCGGAACTACAAGCCCGTCAGCAGCAAGGACGCCAAGCCTGTCCTGCAGTCCGCCAAAACCACCGCATCCGTAGCTGCCGCATGGTTCGCTCTCAACGGTGCTATCGGCGCACTGTATTTTGCCGGGATCATCGACAAGGGCATCCTGATGCTCATTGCGCTGGCCTATTCCGTGTGCGATATGATCTGCATCCTGTTCTTCTGCCCCTTCCAGACATGGTTTATGAAGAACCGCTGCTGCGCCACCTGTCGGATCTACAACTGGGATTTCGCCATGATGTTCACGCCGCTTCTGTTTGTGCCTCACTTCTACACATGGAGTCTGCTGGGCATCGCGCTGGCTCTGCTCATTGAGTGGGAATATCTGCTGCATAAGTATCCGGAGCGTTTCTCAGAATCCACCAACCGATGCCTCTCCTGTGCCAGCTGCCCGGAAAAGCTGTGCCACCATAAGAAACAGCTACAGCGCTTCCTGCGCCGCAACCGGGAATATCTGCGGCTAAAGGGAAACAATCTGTTCAACAAGGACAAATAACAGTAACACCGCCGGTGCATACCGGCGGTGTTACTGTTTCTGTGTGTTTATATGGAAGTAAAGAGAGTAAATCACAAGTTAATGGCATCAGGAGTCCCTGGTATTCCGCCCGCTGCAGCCACAGCTGCAGGAAGCGCAGCCGCCGCTGGGACAACCAATACACTTGGCACCGTTCTTTTTTTCTCTGTATACATACCCTGCCGCCGCAGCCACGATGGCGGCAACAACAGCAATGATGATTAAATTCGTCATACCGAAAACTCCTTTCCAGTGAATGCTTATTTCTTGGCAGCCTCCGCTTTCACGGCATTGTCCGTCCTGCGGATCATGTGCACGATCACGGCAGCGATGACTGCCACAGCGATCAGGCCGGGAACAAAACCCTTGCCAGGAGTGCCTTCCACAACGAGAGTGCCGATCTGATAGACCAGGAACGCCACGGTATAGCCGGTGGCAAACTGGAGGCCTACGCCGCCCCAGAACCACTTGCGGTCGTTGAGCTCGGAACGCATAGCGCCCAGAGCAGCAAAGCAGGGCGGGGTGAACAGGTTGAACATCAGGTAAGCCAGAGCGGCCACCCTGGTGATGGCGAACACGCCGGCAGCCTCAGCGCCTGCGCCTTCCATCAGCTCCAAAGCCTCCGTGTCGATGAGGTTCTCCAGACCCACATAGCAGACGGCCAGAGTGCCCACAACATTCTCCTTGGCAATGAAGCCGGTAACGGCTGCGGCAGCCAGCTGCCAGGAAACCACACCCACGATGGGCACCAGCAAATACGCGAAGGGTCCGGCGATGGAAGCCAGAATGGAATCACCGGCAGTCTCAGCCTCCTGGAAGCTCCAGTTAAAGGTCTGCATGATCTGCACAACGGTGTTGCACAGCAGGATGATGGTGAACGCCTTGACGATAAAGGCCCAGCCGCGGGAACACATGGCAGTGAAAGCACGCTTCAGAGAGGGGATCTTATACTCAGGCAGTTCCATGATGAAGAAGGACTTCTTCTTGCTGTTGCCGGTGATGCGGTTCACCAGCAGAGCACCCAGCAGGATCAGCAGAATACCGGCGAAATACATCAGCGTGCCCACCCAGGAGGCATCCTCGAAGAATGCACCGGCAAACAGAGCGATGACAGGCAGCTTGGCACCGCAGGGCATGAAGGGAGCCAGCATAGCGGTGGCTCTGCGCTCACGCTCGTTGCGGATGGTACGGCAGGCCATGACGCCGGGGATGGCACAGCCGGTGCCGATGACGAAGGGGATCACAGACTTGCCGGAGAGACCCACCTTCTTAAAAATGGGGTCCAGCACGATGGTGGCACGGGCCATATAGCCGCAATCCTCCAGCAGAGCGATGAGGAAGTACATCACCATTACCAGCGGCAGGAAGCCAATGACTGCGATGACACCACCGATGATGCCGTCCACCAGCAGAGCCTGCAGGATAGGAGCAGCGCCGGACACCAATTCGCCGATCATGCCCTGGAAGCCCTCCAGCCAGGCCACCAGCGTATCAGCGATCCAGGGGCCCAGCGTGGACTGGGAAATGTCAAACACCAGGAACATGATCACAGCGAAGATGGGGATACCAAACCACTTGTTGGTGAGAATATCGTCGATCTGATCCTGGAAGTTCTTCTGGTTGGTCTGTACCTTGCGCTTCTCCACCTGAGAAACGATCCTGTTGACAAACGCAAAGCGCTTGCGGTCAGCAGCCTGTACGGCGGCCTTGTCGGTGAGATCAACATCGCCCTGCGAATAGGGAGCCTTCTGCACCCTGCCCTGCAGACCGACAGCGGTCTTCACCACCTCGGCAAGACCTTCGGAGGAAGTGGAAACGGTCTCCAGCACCGGGCAGCCCAGCTTGGCAGACAAGGCGGCAATGTCGATCTTGGTCTCCTTCTTCTCGTTGATGTCGCTCTTGTTGAGCGCCACCACCACGGGAATGCCCAGCTCCAGCAGCTGCGTGGTAAAGAACAGGCTGCGGCTGAGATTGGTGGCGTCCACAATGTTGATGATGGCATCGGGCCGCTCATTTTTGACATAGCTGCTGGTGATGCTCTCCTCCGAAGTGAAGGGAGACATGGAGTATGCGCCAGGCAGGTCCACGGCAATGACCTCCGCCTCCCCTGCATACGCCTTCTTCATGGGCGCTTCCTTCTTGTCGACGGTAACACCCGCCCAGTTGCCTACCTTTTCGTTGCGGCCGGTCAGGGCATTGTACATGGTCGTCTTGCCGCTGTTGGGGTTACCCGCAAATGCGATTCTCATGTGGACTCCTCCTATACTTTTACAACACATGCCGTGATAGATTACGTTCTACACAGAAGTTAGCATCCACTAACCATTCTGCAAAAAATAACGGCCGCTTGGCAGCATCCGTTATTTACATTCGGTCACGCATCGATCAGAATGGCAGCTGCCAGCTGATTGTCGATGGTATAACGGCCGTCCTTGATGGAAACGACACAGCCGCCCTTTTTATGCGCGATCACTGTGATAGGCTCGCCGCTGTAGCAGCCCAGAGAAAACAGGAATGCATCCAGTTCCTCGTCATCTGTCTCGATGGCGCGGATGATATATTCCTTTCCCTCCTGTGCATTGGTCAGGTTCATATCGATTCTCCGCCTTTCGATCATTCGAAGTTAGTCTCATCTAACCAACTGACAATATACGCCTCCTCCCACAGTTTGTCAAGAGATTTTTGGGAAATTTTTCACCTTTTTTACGGGACAAAAAATCCGCCTGACGCAGATGCGTCAGGCGGCCAAAAGCAAGCGGGGTTATACGCCGGAATATGCCGAGAAGCCACCGTCCACAGCCATCACGGTGCCGGTGACAAAGCCGGAGGCCTCGTCGCACACCAGATACAGCAGCGCGCCGATGAGCTCGTCGGGAGTGCCGAAGCGACCCATGGGGGTAGCGGCCAGAATCTTGCCGGTACGGGCAGTGGGAGTGCCGTCCTCGTTCCACAGGAGCTTTGCGTTCTGGGTAGTGGAGAAGAAACCGGGTGCGATGGCGTTGACCCGGATGCCCACACGGCTGAAGTGGACTGCCAGCCACTGAGTGAAGTTGCTGATGGCAGCCTTGGCGCCGGAATAGGCAGGGATCTTGGTCAGGGGTGTGAAGGCGTTCATGGATGAGACATTGATGATATTGCCGCCGCCCTCCACCATATCTCTGGCAAAGACCTGCGTGGGGATCAGCGTGCCGGTGAAGTTCAGGTTGAACACGAACTGCACGCTCTCCTGATCCAGATCGAAGAAGCTCTTGGTCTCGGCGTCAATGTCGCCGGGCTCGTAGTATTCCTTGTCGGTGGTGGTTCTGGGGTTGTTGCCGCCAGCGCCGTTGATGAGGATGGCGCAGAGGCCCAGCTCCTCGTGGATCTTCTCAGCGGCAGACTCCATGGCAGCGCGGTCCAGCACGTTGGCAGGATAGCAGCGGGCACAGCCGCCCTCGCCATTGATCTCATTGGCCACAGTCTCCAGAGAGCTGAGGGTACGGCCGATGAGTGCTACCTTGGCGCCGCAGGCAGCCAGAGCCTTGGCCATCTCACCGCACAGCACGCCGCCGCCACCGGTGACCACAGCGACCTTACCGGTCAGGTCAATCTGAAAAGGCAGTTTCACAATGAATCCTCCTTAGAATTTGGCTTTGTCCGCCCAGAGACCCAGGGCGGGGTTGCTGATATAGAAGAAAGGCTTACCGTCAGCGCCGGTATGCCAGCCGTCTGTCAGGACAGCGGGATCGTACTGCTTCACAGCCTCGGCATAGGGAATGTAACCGAAGCACACGCCCTCCACATCTTCCCTGCTGACCTTCTCGGTGCAGTAGGTGATGGAGAAGCGGCCGTCGCTGCTGCCGTGGATCATGTGGGCGGCAGCGGACATGTTGGCCTTCAGATCCTCCTGCGTGGCGCACAGCTGGATGACCTTCTCACGGCCGCAGTAGCCGTACTTACGGATGAGCCGATCGATCTCCGGATCTTCGCCGAAGGTCTCTACACCGGGAGCAAGCACAATGAGCTCGCCGCCGTCGGCGATGGCCATGCGGGTGCGGTAGACGGACTTGTTGCCCAGCCATGTGCTCTTGAACTCCTCGGGATTCAGATACACCACCACCTTGTCCATGGGGGCATCCACAAGGATCAGGTTGGTCTTCTGAGCCAGCTCCACAGCCTTTTCAAAGCAGCTGCGGTCGGCGCTGATAAACAGGCCGTGGGTGTTGATGACACCGCCGGGAGCGGTGCAGACGGTCTGGATAAAGTGCAGGGGCAGGTGGCTGAGATAATGCTCCAGCGCATAGTCGAACACCATGCGGACAGGCGTCTTGTCCCGACCCATCATGCGCTCCATGCCATAGAAAGCACCCAGAGAATGGGAAGAATTGATCATGGCAGCGCCGCCGATGCCCACGAAGATATTCTTGGAGTGGTTGGCCATGCCCACCACCTCATGGGGCACCACCTGACCCATGGAGATGATCAGATCGTAACCGCCCTCCACCAGACGGCGGTTGACCTCCACATCGATGGCGTTGGTCATCAGACCCTCGCTGACCTCGGCAACAAATTCGGCCGGGACTTCGCCCAGCTTCACCACGTCGCTGCGCCAGTCGTGGGGAATGAACTTCTCAAAGGGGATGTCACCGTACATATCGGAGCATTCCCATTCCGTCATGGGGAAATGCGTGCCCAGTGCCTCGATGAGCTCCACCTCGCAGCCGGTGAGGGTGTGGTAGATGGTGTTGGCGATGAGACCGGCATTGGAGTGGTAGCGGGTATAGTCCGGGACGATGAGCAGCACCTTTTTGCCGCTGTCAACGTACTCGCTGACAGACTCCGCCACCGCCTTCCTGATCTCTTCACTGCTGAGGGCGGCCACGCCCTCGGCAGGATACAGGTACAGATCCTTCATACCGCCCGCCCTTATGCGTTGTAGGTGGAGGAAGCGGTGCTGCCGCCGTGACCGGTCCAGTTGGTGTGGAAGAACTGGCCGCGGGGCTGATCGATGCGCTCATAGGTATGGGCGCCGAAGTAGTCACGCTGAGCCTGCAGCAGATTTGCAGGCAGGCAGGCGGTGGTATAGCCGTCGAAATAGCTCAGAGCGGAGGAGAAAGCGGGCATGGGGATGCCGGCCTTGACAGCATAGGCCACCACCTCGCGCCAGGAGGACACCAGAGTCTTCATGGTCTCGGCGAAGTAGTCGTCCAGCAGCAGGTTCTCCAGAGCGGGGTTCTTGTCGTAGGCTTCCTTGATCTTACCAAGGAAGACGCTGCGGATGATGCAGCCGCCGCGCCACATGAGAGCAATGCCGCCGTAGTTCAGGTTCCAGTTGTAGGTCTTGGCGGCGGTGCGCATCAGGGTGTAGCCCTGGGCGTAGGAGATGATCTTGGAGGCATACAGCGCCTTGCGGATAGCCTCGATGAAGGCAGCCTTGTCGCCCTCGAAGGCGGGGATCTCCTTGGGGAAGACCTTGGAGGCGGTGACGCGCTCAGGCTTCTGGGCAGAGAGGCACCGGGCAAACACAGCCTCGCCGATGAGGGTCAGGGGCACGCCCTCGTCCAGAGCGGAGATGGCAGTCCACTTGCCGGTGCCCTTCTGACCGGCGGTGTCCAGAATGTAATTGACGGTGGTCTCACCCTTCTCATCCTTGTAGCCCAGAATGTCGCGGGTGATCTCGATGAGATAGCTGTCCAGCTCGGTCTTATTCCATGCGGCGAAAACGTCATGCATTTCGGCGGGAGTCATGCCCAGACCGTCACGCATCAGCTGATAGGCCTCACAGATGAGCTGCATGTCGCCGTACTCAATGCCGTTGTGAACCATCTTCACAAAATGGCCGGCACCATTCTCGCCCACCCAGTCACAGCAGGCAGCGCCGTCTTCCACCTTGGCGCAGATACCCTGGAAGATAGGCTTTACATACTCCCATGCAGCGGGAGAGCCGCCGGGCATCATGGACGGACCGTTGAGGGCGCCCTCTTCGCCGCCGGAGACGCCGCAGCCCACATACAGCAGCCCCTTGCTCTCCACATACTCGGTGCGGCGAACAGTGTCAGGGAAATGAGAGTTGCCGCCATCGATGAGGATGTCTCCCTCCTCCAGATGAGGGATCAGCTGCTCAATGAGCTGATCCACGGGAGCGCCGGCCTTCACCATCATAAAGACCTTGCGGGGCTTGGCCAGATTGGCCACCAGCTCCTCAATGGAATAGCAGCCGACGATGTTCTTGTCGGCGGCACGGCCCTCCACAAAGCTCTTCACCTTTTCGATGGTGCGGTTGTATACGGCAACCCGGAAGCCCTTGGACTCCATGTTCATCACCAGATTTTCGCCCATGACGGCCAGACCCACCAGGCCGATATCACACTTTTTCATGATGTACGCCTCCTTATCGCTTCTCAGCGCTTTACGCGGGCATTGCCCTTATAGATGCTCCACACCTGATCCTCGTCAGCGGGAGTTGCATAGTCAGTGAGCATGGTGGCAGCCAGTGCGCCGGTGGCCCAGCCGAACTGCAGGCACTTCTCGTTTTCCCAGCCGCGGATCAGGCCGTACAGGAAGCCGCCCACGAAGCCGTCGCCGCCGCCAATGCGGTCCATCACCTGAATCTCACGGGGCTCCTCCACATACCACTGACCGTCGGCCAGCATGATGCCGCCCCAGTTGTGGCAGTTTGCATTGAAGACCTCACGGAGGGTGGTGGCAAACACGGAGACATTGGGGTAGGCAGCCTGCACACGCTCGATCATGCCCTTGAAGCCTTCGATCTTTGCAGTGATGCCCTTGCCGCCAGCCTCGGGACCCTCGATGCCCAGTGCCAGCTGGAAGTCCTCTTCGTTGCCGATGAGGATGTCCGCCAGTGCGGCGATCTCACGGAAGTCGCGGCGCAGCTCTTCCTCACGGCCTTCCCAGAAGCTGGCACGGTAGTTCAGGTCGAAGGAGATGCGGGTGCCGTATTCCTTGGCCTTGCGGGCCACGGCCACACAGCAGCGGGTGGTCTCGGGAGACAGGGCGGCAATGAGACCTGACAGGTGCAGGATACCGACGCCCTCCTGACCGAAGATGCGGTCCAGATCAAAATCCTCAGCAGTCATGGTGCGGCCCACCTCACCGGCACGGTCGTTGAGCACCCGGGGACCCCGCAGACCAAAGCCGCTGTCGGCGATGTTGAACTGGTGGCGGTAACCCCAGGGATCGCCCTGCTCGATCTCCTTGCCCTCATAGTCGATGCCGCGGCGGCGCAGTTCGCTCTTGATGAAGGAAGCGATGGCGCTGTCCTTGACGAAGCGGGTCAGCACCTTGGTCTTTGCGCCCAGGGATGAAGCAACGTTCAGCACGTTGGTCTCGGCGCTGGTAGCCTGCATCTCGAACATACGGCTGGTGTGGACGGGCTGACGGTCAGCGGGAGTGATGCGGACACCCATGCTGGACACAGTGGCCATTGCGTAGGCACAATTCTTTCTGAATTCCATGTTGTTCTCCTCCTTAAATTCCGCAATGTGCGGTGAGCGTTTCGCCGCCAAAGTAGGCGACGGAGTTTCCGTAACAGATATCATTGACGATCTTCTGAGCCAGTGCCGGGGGGAACTCGCCCTTGTCCACCTTCTCGCCCACCACATCGCACAGGATGCGGCGGAAGTAGTCGTGGCGGACGAAGGTGCCAATGCTGCGGGAGTCCGTGAGCATACCCACGAAACCGGCCAGCATGGCGTTCTCCATCAGGACGGTCAGGTGATTGCGCATTCCGCGCTCATGGTCGTTGAACCACCATGCGGAGCCCACCTGTACTTTATCCCGGATGCCGCCGCAGGCAAAGCTGGCGGCCAGCGTGGCAAGACCGGCATATTCCCCCTCATCCAGACAGTAGAGAATGGTCTTGGGCAGCTTTCCGGCCATTTCCAGAGTATCCAGCAGGCCGGAGATGGATCGCACGCCGGGCGCGGTATCCACACTGTCCACGCCGCAGTCGGCGCCCAGTGCCTGATAGCGGCGGGTATTGCCGTTGCGCAGCGCACCGCTGTGGAGCTGCATCACCATGTCCAGTTCGGCATACTTCTCACCCAGGAACCGCAGCAGCTCGGAGCTGATGAGATCGGCGTCAGCCTGTGTGGCAATGCCGGCCTTCATGGCACGCAGGAAGGCCTCATCGGCACCGGCGGGATCGATATACTTCAGACCCTCATAGCCGTGGTCGGCAGTGCGGCAGCCCAGAGCGGCGAAGCGTTCCAGCGAATGCACCAGAGCCGCCTTCAGGTCATCCAGCGTACGGATGGACATGCCCTCGCTGATCTCCAGCTTCTTCACGCTCTCCAGCCAGATATCCTTGGAGGCGGCCAGCAGCTTGTCGGGGCGATAGGCAGGCAGCACCAGCAGATCCTTCACCTCCGCCTGCAGCTTTGCGTGCCACTCCAGCGTGTCGAAAGGCTCATCGGTGGTGCACAGAGCAGTGACGTTGAAACGCTTCAGCAGTGCACGGGGCGTGAAGTCATCACTCTTCAGCTTCTCATTGCAGCGGCGGTAAATGTCCGCGGCGTTGGCTGCGGTGAGAGGCGCCTCATCAAAGAGGAAGGACATCTGCATCTGAATCCAGACATACAGAGGACAGCCCACAAGACCGTCCAGCGTCTTGGCCCAGGCCAGGAACTTCTCCTCATCCGGCGCCTTGCCGGTGATGAGTTCCTCATCCACACCGGCCAGCCGCATGGCGCGCCAGATGTAATGATCGCCGCCCAGCCAGAACTGAGTCATGCTCTCATAATGGGGATTCTCATACAGGAACCGGGGAGACAGGTGGTTATGGAAATCGAACACAGGCAGAGCTCTGCTGTTCTGATAGAGCTCTCTTGCGCTGTCGGTTGTCAGCACAAAACGGTCGCTGCCAAAGAAATTCACTGGGCCATCCCTCCACTTTCAGATTTCGTTGCGCGTATTGTTTCCTATATGGTTAATGTATCATGTCCAACGCTTGCTTTTGTTGCCGACTGCAAGAAAAACATTGCAAATCTTGCCTAATGTGATATAATTTCATCACTGACTGATGCAGCAAGGTTTTTTGCAGAGATTCCAACGTCTTTCTATACCTTTTCTAATATTGCATCCAGCAGCAGAACTTCCGGCAGTGGAAACTCTGCTGTTTCACTGACGAATGCATTGCCTTTTCGTGTGGTCAAAATTGCAAAAAGTGCGGAGGTATCTTATGCGGCAGCAACCCAAAAGCTTTGAGTCCCGGCAGTATATGCTGCGCAGCGATTTCGAAGCGTTTTATTATTCCGACGAAGATCTGAAGGCAGTTGCTCCCCACCGGCATGATTTCTGCGAGCTTCTGTTCTTTATGGAGGGTGACGTCACCTACATGATCGGCGAAACAGCCTACAAGCTGGTCAGCGGCGATCTGCTCATCATCCCCAGCAGTACGCCCCATCACCCGGTTTTCAGCGGCACCGCCCGGTATCGCCGCGTAGTGCTGTGGCTCACCGCAGACTTTGTCCGTTCCCTTCCACAGGGCGAGAAGCTGGCGGAGGCTCTGGCGCTGGAAAAGGCGGAAAGCACCCAGGGGCGGCTCTACCGCTTCCGGGCTTCTGACGGCGACCCCATTATGGAATGTGCCATGTCCATCGCCGAGGAGTTCAGTTATCAGCGCCCCTTCGGCGACACCATGACCACTCTGCTGGTGACCCGGCTGCTGATCCTCATCAGCCGCATGGCGCCCGCTGCGGACGGCAGCGGCAGCAGCGATTCCGCCTCCCAGAAGCTGGTGCAACAGGTGGTGGCCTTCATCGACGAAAACCTGAGTCTCGATCTGACGCTGGATTTTATTGCTGATCACTTCTTCATCAGCAAATTCTACCTTTCCCGTGTGTTCCGCCGACACATGGGCATCACGCCCCACAGCTACATCAGCCAGCGGCGACTATTCCGTGCCCGGCAGCTGCTCTACGACGGACACTCCCCTTCCGACGTTTACCGCATGTGCGGCTACGGCGACTATTCCGTCTTTTACCGTGCCTTCAAGGAACGGTACAATGTTTCTCCGCGGCAGCTTCTGCCCCGGGGCGGTCAGCGGTAACTTCTCACGATCTCAGACCACAAAAGCAAGGGTGCGCCTTCCGGCACACCCTTGCTTTCATATGCAGTAAAGCGAAATTACTTGGCAGGCTTCTTGATCTTGTTGAGCTTGGCGTTGATCTCCAGCAGCTGCTCCTTGGTGAACTTGACGTCCATCATGCCACCCATAAGGGTGAACAGACGCAGCACAGTGAAGCCGTTCATCATGCTCATCATGTCGGCATTGATCTCAAAGCCCATGGCCTCCATCTTGGGAGCCTCGCCGTCCTTGCCTTTGTTGCCGCCCATCATCTTGCCCATAAGACCCATGAACAGCATCTTACCCTGAACGGTAGCAATGACGTCGCCCATCTTGTCATTAAGGGAGAAATAGCCCTCGGGAGCTTCAATGTCGAACCAGTTGAGGATGGCGCCCTTCTCCACCAGACGATAGGCGGGATTAGGCTCAGCCACCTTATGGATGACGCTCTCATCCTTCAGTTCTCCAGCCACGGCCGTCAGTGTGGTCTTGCCGGTATTGGGCACATCGAAATAGAAGAAATGATCGGCAGCGGTCTTTTTGCCCAGAGACACGCCGTTTGCAAACAGCTCCACTTCAGGCTGGTTGGAGTAAACGGTAACGCGGGTAACATCCTCCACGCGGTCCACATAGCGCTTGCCGCACAGGTGGACGAAGGGCTCGTCGCTGAGCCATGCCTTGTAAGCATAGAAGGAGTCCTTCTTATACTTACGGTCGAAGGTCACCAGACCCTTGTGATTCTGGCCGTTCTCGCCGCCCTCGTTGCGGGCGTCGGCGCCGAAGTCGAACATGTTCCACACATGAGTGGCCCACATGAACTTCCGGGGGAAGAGCTGCTTGATGAGCTCCTCATGGTAATAGGCCTGATACTCCTCGGTGTAGTCGCCCTGTCTGGGATCGGAGGTGTGCCAGTTGAGAGCCTCGCAGCCATACTCGGAGCAGCCGATGGGGATGTTGGGATGAGTCTCATGGAACTTATCGAACCAGGGGCCGTTCATAGAGGTCTCGCCGCCGTACCAGCCGAAATAGTGGTTGTAGGAAACCACATCAGGAATCTGGAGATAGGGATCGTCCATCTTGCACATGGACACGGCTGCGATGGTGGTCAGGCGGGTCTTGTCCATCTCATGGCACAGGTCGTTGAGGATGCGGTGATTCTCCAGCAGATCCTCGTCGGAGCCGCCAATGGAGATCTCGTTGGAGAGACCCCAGACCACGATGGAGGGATGGTTGTAGTTCTGAGTGATCAGTTCCTTCATCTGGCTGATGGTATTTTCACGACCGCTGGGCATGTGCTTGGAGATATAGGGGATCTCCGCCCAGATCACAAGGCCGCGCTCGTCGCACAGGTCATAGAAAAACTGGTCATGCTGATAGTGAGCCAGACGGATGGTGGTGCAGCCAACCTCGCAGATGAGATCCATGTCCTCGATATGATCCTCGTGGCTCAGGGCATTGCCCTTGCCCCAGCGGTCCTGATGGCGGGACACACCGCGGAGAGGATACTCCTCGCCGTTAAGGATGAAGCCGCGCTCGGGATCGATCTGGAAGGTGCGGCAGCCAAAGCGGCTGCAGACATTATCGATGACCTCATTACCGTCAAGGAGTTCCACTTCACAGCAATACAGATACGGGTCCTTGCGGCCGTTCCAGAGGTGGACATTCTCGATGGTGAAGCAGACCTTTGTCTCGTTGCTGACGATGCTCTGCAGCTCGTTCTCATCAGCGTCATAAATGGCATAGCGGAGCTTCTGACCAGCCTTTGCATTGGTAACGAAGGTCTCCACAGTGACCTTGGCGTCCTTGCCGTCCACCTCGGGGGTGATCATCATGCCGGGGCCGCCGTAGTAGTCCAGATCGAAGTGGGACTCGCTGACACAGATGATGTTCACATCACGATAGATGCCGCCGTAGAAGGTGAAGTCGGCCATCTGGGGATAGACGGTGTCGTTGGCAGCGTTGTCCACGGCAACCGCCAGCAGGTTGACGCCCTCCAGAGCGTCGGTCATATCCACGCGCCAAGTGGAGTAGCCGCCGTCATGGTGAGCCAGCTTCTTGCCGTTGAGGTACACATCGGCAGATGAGTTGGCGCCCTGCAGCTCCAGATAATAGCGGTCTGCGGCAGGCAGATCAGCCTTGTTGAAGCTCTTGGCATACCAACAGGTGCCGCGGTAGTAGTCGTTGTCACCGTCCTGACCGTCAATGGCGTTCCAGCAGTGGGGCAGGTTGACCCAGTTCCAGTTCATGGGCAGCACGGCAGGCACGGAATCGTTCTGCTTGGTGAAAGCCCACTTGGCATTGAAATTCACTACAGTTCTCAAGGGAATCATCCTCCTTATCAGATTTACTTGCTGTTATCATATCGGACGCCCGGCAGCTTGTAAAGTCTGCCGGGCATCGATTTTTGCTTCCTATTTCAGGTATGACTTGACTCAGCCGGCCTTGCGAGCCTCCAGGTCAGCCTGCATCTGTGCGGTGGTCTTCTTATCCAGATTGTAGACCAGGCCCAGGCCGATGAACTGCATGGCAGCGCTGACGAAGTACAGAGCAGCCACCAGATAACGCATGCGCAGAGCGACTTCGGCAGTCTGGTTGCCCTCGTTGGCGCCAACATAGCCCAGAGCCACCATGATGACCAGAGCCAGAGCGGGGCCGCAGCCCTGAGCCAGCTTACGGAAGAAGCTGTGCAGAGCGTAGACGGTGCCCTCCTCGCGGGTGCCGAACTTCCACTCGTTGTAGTCGATGGCGTCACCCATCATGCCCCAGGACACGGTGGAATAGATGCCCATACCCAGAGAGTTGACCAGCTGGCAGACGATGTAAATGAGCATGCCGGTATTGTCCGGAGTGATCGGCAGGATCAGCATAGCAATGGTGGCAATCATGGAGCAGATGGCGCCAAACTTGGCCAGCTCTTTCTTGCCGTACTTGGTGACCATCTTACGTGCCAGAGGTGTAAAGGCAATGATGGGGATCATGGAGAAAGCGGACACGATGCCGGAAGCATCAATGTTCTTGAAGTAGGACTGGAACAGAACGGTGACAGCGGTGGCAGCCCCCTGCATACCGATGAACATACCGCAGGCAGCCAGAGTGGCACCAACGGCAGGACGGTTCTTGCAGAAGTTGCCCATAGCCTTGAAAACATTGAACTTGGGAGCATCTTCTTTCAGGGTGATATCGGTCTCCACACGGATAGTGGTGTTCTTGATCATGAACTGGAAGCACAGGAAGCCCAGGAAGCCCATGATGAGAGCGGCAATGAACACACGCTCGCCGATCAGGTTCTGATTGTCATCATAAATGATGAAGGGCAGGATGATCATGGGAACCATATTGCCCACCAGAGAACCAACAGAGCGCCATGCGGACAGAGAAGCGCGGTCAGCAGGCTCGGTGGAGATCAGGGACAGCAGAGAGCCATAGGGCACGTTAGCCACTGTGTAGAAGGCATCCCACACCACATAGCCGGCGATGAAGATGATCATCTTGGCGGCAACGGGTGCATTGGGGAAGGGCAGGAAGCAGCAGGCGCCGCCCACGATGAGGCCGATGGAGCCAATCCAGATGTACTGCAGGAACTTGTTGCGCTTATACTGACGCTTGTCAGAGTCCACGATGGAGCCGATCAGGGGGTCGTTGATGGCGTCCCAGACCTGGACCACCACCAGCAGAGCGGCGTAGTACAGATCCAACTGCATGAACTGGGTCCAGAAAATCGCCATTGTGCTCTTCAGAGCGAAGCTCATGTTGCAGCCGAAATCGCCGGCGGCATAGGCCACGCTGTCGCGGATGCTGAATCTGCGATGGCCGTTTGCGTCCAGCTGGACAGGTTTCTTTGCCATGTTTTTTCCCTCACTTATCACATTTTTCGTTTTGTTTCGTCACTTTCGGGCATGCTGACGCAAAAAGGACGTTCTTTAAAAAATATTAGCAAGAACCACACGAAACATGTGAGTAATTTTTTACTCTTTTATAGTAATATTTTTTGTTTTCCCGGTTGAAAAACTGTCAGAGTTATATGATAATAGAGAGAAGAACCTTTCAGTCGTTTGTACAGCATGTATAAAATGGAGGCTTTTTATGTTCTATCAGGCAGAACTGGATTTTTTGCTCTCCATCCTGCACAAGCTTCATCTGCAGGCACAGCTTCTGACACCGGAAACGCAGCCGGAACATCCTCTGGACTTCGGCCTTCGCGCCTTTCTGGGCCGCAGTGACGAATACCGTCTTGCTCTGGAGCATTTTTCCCACTGGTGCCGTCCCAATACCATCTGCAAAACGACGGACAATTACGGCTGCAGCTATATTTCCCTTCTGCTGCCGGATACCCCCGGGCCTACAGCCCTGATAATCGGTCCGTACACTTCAGAAATTCCGGACCGCGGACAGCTTCTGGAGGCAGCAGAGAGGCTGAGCATTCCTCCCAGAGATTTTTCACAGCTGGAAAAATACTACAGCAACGTTCCGGTGATGACGGATGAGAGCGTTCTCTTTTCCATCCTCAACACCTTTGCGGAACGGATCTGGGGCAGCGGCACCGCCTACGAGATCGTAGACATCAATCAGGAGCTGTCCGATCCTTTCGTACCTCTCCCCAACGCCGTCAGAGATTCTCCGGCGGAACTTCTGATGAACATGCAGGTGATGGAGCAGCGCTATGCCTTTGAAAACGAACTGATCCGCACTGTGTCTCAGGGGCTGGTCCATCGCGCGGAACAGATGGTGTCCAATTTCTCACAGATGAGCTTTGAACAGCGCATGGGCGATCCCGTCCGCAATATCAAAAACTACAGCATCATCTGCAACACCATTCTCCGCAAGGCCGCAGAGCAGGGCGGCGTCCATCCGGTATATCTGGACAGCGTATCCAGTGACTTCGCCCACCGCATTGAGGCTGTGCGCTCTGTCCGGAGCGGACAGGAGATGCTGGCCGAGATGATCCGTTCCTACTGCCGTCTGGTGAAAAAGCATTCCACCCGCCAGTATTCCGCCATGGTGCAGCGCACCATCGCCTATATCGATTCCGATCTCTCTGCGGATCTGCGGCTGCAGACGCTGGCGCAGCTCCAGAACATCAATGCCAGCTATCTGTCTACCCTTTTCAAAAAAGAGACCGGCCAGACGGTCACCGACCATATCAATATCAAGCGTATGGAGCATGCGGCCTATCTGCTGCAGGCCACGCGCCTGCAGGTGCAGAGCATCGCACAGCACTGCGGCATCTCCGATGCAAATTATTTCTCCAAGCTTTTCAAAAAGCACACCGGCATGACCCCTGTGGAGTATCGTACCCGCATGGACAGCAATCTGTGATATGAAACGGCGCCGTGGTGTTCCACGGCGCCGTCAGCATGGCAAACTCTTTTATTTTTCCACCAGTGTGCCGCACTTGTCGCTCTGAAGATACTGGCGGGCATAGCGCTTTGGAGACATGCCGGTATAGGCGCTGAAGGTGCGGATGAAGTGGGAATTGGTCTGGAAACCCGCGCGCTCGCCCGCCTCCTGCACGGAGATCGGCTCCCGCAGCAGCTCACGGGCAAGAATAATCCGGCGCTGAATCACATATTCCATAACACTGAAACCCGTTACATTCTTGAACACATGGCACAGGTGATACTTGCTGATGGAGAAGTTTCTGGCCAGATCATCCAGCGTAAAGGTTTCCGTAAAGTGGTTCTGGATATACTGCAGCACCGGCAGAACCTTTTCATAGTCCGGATTCACCGAGCCCAGCTCCGTCGCGGATGCCTCCCACACGCCGCACAGCTGCAGCAGCAGTTCCTGCAGCCGAACATTGTACCGTACATCGTCGCCGAAGCCGCTGCCCGGTCCTTCCTCCAGCTGGTTGAACAGGCTCATCAGTCCGGTGCGCTGGCGCTCATTGAGAACGGTACAGGTCTTGGCGCAGCGAAAGCTGCGGGCGAAATCCGTTTGGGGTGTGGACAGACTTTCCAGCGTGGACGGCAGAATATGCATAATATAGCGGCGGTACGGCGTTTCCTGCTTCTCATGAACCGTCCGGTGCAGCACCGCGGAATCCAGCAGGAACAGCGTATTCTTCCGGATGGGATACATCTCCTGTCCGATAAAAAAGTCACCGCCCTCCGACAGTGAGAGCAAAACCTCAACGCTCTCGTGAAAATGCAGCTTGTCCATCCGCCATGTGGCATCCTGATTCAGACTGATGGAAAATTTCTCCCTGTTCATGGATCCTCCTCTTTCGGCGATATCCGAAATTGCGTTTTTTTCATCTTATCTTGTTATATTTTGCAACAAAAAGCAAGATTCGTCAAGATTTTCTTTTTTTGCTGAGCAACTTTTTTCTTTTTTTACCCTCCGTCGCCGGGTATCTCCCTAAAAAAACAGCCTCGTATTTCGGCATTTTTCATAAGAATTTACGCGAAAATTTTCTGCAAAAAACTTCATATTTGATTTCGACAATATATGCAAAGAAAAAGGCAATTTGCGAACTTTCAATGTGAGAATTGTATGGTATACTTTTAACTGTATGAGTATGTTACGCTGAATCAACTGGCAATGATCCGGCGATTCACGGAACTTCAAGGAGGTGAGACTCTGTGTGGACAAGTAACTCTATGACAATGGGTGAAGCTCTGTTGGCATCTGCCATGGGATTCATGATCGTTTTCCTGGTCCTGGTATTCCTGGCTCTGGTCATTACCGTCTTTGCCAAGACCCTGGGCGCAGCAGCCGGCAAGCAAAAGGCCGCTCCCGCTCCCGCCGCTCCCGCTGTTCCCGAAAAGGATGACAGCGAGATCGTGGCTATCGTCACGTCCGTCATTTGTGAGGAGCTGGGCGCCGATCCCAGCGAGCTGAGCATCTCCGGTATCCGCGAGGTGTGAGCGCTGCCGCTCTGCGGTTCAGTAATCAAAAGGAAACACATTAAAATTATTAAAAAGTGTGAAAAATTCAGGAGGATTTGTGTCATGAAATACAATGTTACCGTTAACGGCAAGAAGTACGAAGTCGATGTGGAGCGCGTTTCTCCCTTCCATCAGATGACCCGCGAAGAGATCGCCGGCGGTTATGTGGCAGCCCCCGCTCCCGTTGCCGCTCCCGTAGTGGCTGCCCCCGCTGCCGCTCCCGTTGCTGCTCCCGCCCCCGTTGCCGCTCCTGCTCCCGCTGCTGCTCCCGTTGCTGCCCCCGCTGCCGGTGAGTCTTCCGTCACCGCTCCCATGCCCGGCACCGTGCTGGATGTCAAGGCTCCCGTTGGCACCGCTGTGACCGCCGGTCAGTGCATCATCATGCTGGAAGCCATGAAGATGGAAGTCGAGGTCGTCGCCGACGTGGCCGGCACCGTCAAGGCCATCAACGTCAAGAAGGGTGACGCCGTCACCACCGGTCAGGCTCTCGCCGTCATCGGCTAAGGAGGGACTGTACCTTGAATTTCCTGGAAATCTTAGGCCAGTTGCTGAGCCAATCCGGCTTTGCAGCTCTGCTGGGCGTCGGCCTCGAGGCTCCCATGTGGCAGAACGGCGTGATGATCCTCATCTCCTTTGTTCTGCTGTACATGGCCATCGTCAAGAAGTTTGAACCCCTGCTGCTGCTGCCCATCGCCTTCGGCATCTTCCTTTCCAATCTGCCTCTGGGCGGCACCTTCGAATACTTCTATGAAATCGATCACTGGTATGAAGCCGGCATCCTGGGCGTTATGTACATGGGTGTCAAGTCCAGCTTCTTCCCCTGCATCATGTTCCTGGCAGTCGGCGCCATGACGGACTTCGGTCCCCTGATCGCCAACCCCATCTCTCTGCTGATGGGCGCAGGCGCTCAGTTCGGCATCTACATCGCCTTTATGGTTGCCAACATGATCACCATCGGCGGTGAGCATCTGTTCACTCCCCAGCAGGCCGCAGCCATCGGCGTCATCGGCGGCGCTGACGGCCCCACTGCTATCTACACCGCCAACCAGCTGGCTCCCGATCTGGTGGCTCCCATCGCCGTGGCAGCTTACAGCTACATGGCCCTGATCCCCCTGGTGCAGCCCCCCATCATGAAGCTCCTGACCACCGAGAAAGAGCGCAAGATCAAAATGCAGCAGCTGCGCCCCGTCAGCAAGACCGAGAAGGTGGTCTTCCCCGTTGTGGTTGCCACTGTCTGCGCCCTGCTGCTGCCTGATACCGCTCCCCTCATCGGCATGCTGATGCTGGGCAACCTGATGCGCGAGTGCGGCGTTGTGGATCGTCTCTCCGACGTTGCCCAGAACGCATTCTGCAACATCTGCACCATCATGCTGGGTCTGTCCGTTGGTGCCACCGCCCGCGGCGAGATCTTCCTGAAGCCCCAGACCCTGGCCATCATCGCCCTGGGCCTGTTCGCCTTCTGCTTCGCCACCGTTGGCGGCCTGCTCATCGGCAAGATCCTGTGCTTCGTCACCAAGGGCAAGATCAACCCCCTCATCGGTTCTGCCGGCGTGTCTGCCGTTCCCATGGCCGCACGTGTCGCCCAGACTGTGGGCGCACAGTATGACCGCACCAACTTCCTGCTGATGCACGCCATGGGTCCCAACGTGGCCGGCGTCATCGGCTCTGCCGTGGCGGCAGGTTTCTTCCTGATCTTCTTCGGCTAAACTGTGATTACCATCCGAGAGGGGCAAGAAAAGCCCCTCTCGGGTGTTGGTCGTTTATAACCCCGTCAACCAAAAGCACAAAATGTAAAACTTTACAGGAGGCTTTCACGTGAACAAAGTAATGAGTCTGCACGACGCCGTTGCAAAGTATGTCGAAAACGGCGACACCATCTGCTTCGGTGGCTTTACCACCAACCGCAAGCCTTACGCAGCTGTGGGCGAGATCCTGCGTCAGGGTCAGAAGGACTTCACCGTCTGGGCCGGTCCCGCCGGTGGCGACTGGGATATGCTCATCGGCGCAGGCCGCGTCAAGAACTACATTAACTGCTACACCGCCAACTCCGGCTACACCAACGTCTCCCGCCGCTTCCGCGCTGCCATCGAGGAGGGCAAGCTGATCTATGAGGACTATTCTCAGGACGTTCTGATGCTGCAGCTCCATGCCGCATCTCTGGGTCTGCCCTATCTGCCCGTCCGCCTGATGCAGGGTTCCGGTCTGATGAAGTACTGGGGCATCAGCGAGGAGCAGCGCGCTGCCGATCCCGCTCTGGACAACCTGAAGTGTGTCGAGGTGGAGAACCCCTTCAAGCCCGGTGAGAAGGTCGTGGCCGTTCCCGTTCCCCGTCTGGACACCGCCATCATCCATGTGCAGCAGGCCTCTCCCGACGGCACCTGCATCATCCTGGGCGATGAGTTCCACGATGTTGACATCGCTGTTGCCGCCCGCAAGGTCATCGTCACCTGCGACGAACTGGTCAGCGACGAGTACATCCGCCGCGATCCCACTCTGACCCGTATCTTCGGCGAGTGCGTCAGCGCTGTTGTCCACGCTCCCTACGGTGCATGGCCCTCTCAGTGCTACGGCCTGTACGACAACGACCCCAACGCTCTGCGTGAGTATGACCGCGCCTCCAACTACGCCGACGCTGCCGACGCTGTGGCCAAGCTGACCAAGGCCGCTGCCAAGGCTGCCAAGGCTGCTGCCGCCGCTCCCGACAACGCCAAGCTGGCCGAGGCTGCCGAAAAGGCCGCTGCCGCTGCCAAGGCTGCCGAGGATGGCACCGCTGTCCCCCAGACCTTCGAGGATTATCTGGAGAAGTGGGTCTACTCTGTGAAGGATCATCAGGATATGCTGAACAAGATCGGCGGCGCCCGTCTGATGAGCCTGAAGAACGCTCCCCATCTGGGCTATTCCAACACTCATCTGAAGAAGTAAGAGTCAGGGAGGTATTTAGAAATGGCTGATTATACCAAGTATACTAAACAGGAAATGCAGGCTTACGCCATCGCCAAGAACATCAAGGAAAACCAGATCGTTATCGTCGGTACCGGTCTGCCCCTGATCGGCGCTTCTCTGGCCAAGGCTGTTGTGTGCCCTTCCTGCCATCCCATCGTGGAGAGCGGCCTGATGGACTGCGACCCCGTGGAGGTTCCCCGCTCCGTCGGTGACAACCGCTTCATGGCTCACTGCGCAGTGCAGTGGCCCAACGTCCGCTTCATCGGCTTCGAGGCCAACGAGTGGCTGCACAACGAGGATCGTCTGATCGCCTTCATCGGCGGTGCCCAGATCGACCCCTACGGCAACGTCAACTCCACCTGCATCTATGGCAAGGGCGACTATGTCAAGCCTCAGACCCGTTTCACCGGTTCCGGCGGCGCCAACGGCATTGCCACCTACTGCAACACCATCATCATGATGCAGCATCAGAAGCGCCGCTTCATGGAGAAGATCGACTACATCACCTCCTGCGGCTGGATGGACGGCCCCGGCGGCCGTGAGAAGGTCGGCCTGCCCGGCAACCGTGGTCCTCAGATGGTCGTTACCGATCTGGGTATCATGAAGTTCGACGAAGAGACCAAGCGCATGTATCTGGCATACTACTATCCGTTCTCCTCTCCCGAGATGGTTCAGGAGAACACCGGTTTCGAAGTGGACATTTCCCGCGCCCAGCTGTTCGAGGGTCCCTCCCCCGACATTATCAAGATCATCCGCGAAGAGATCGACCCCGGCCAGGCCTTCATCAAGGTTCCCAAGGACTAATTCTACCCGCGGCATAACGCCGTCCCTCTACATTTGAAAGGAGATTATAACTATGGGCAATTATTCCATGCCTGGATATTTCCAGTCCATGCAGGTGCTGAAGGGTTCTCCCTTCGCTCCCAACGCTGAGAACGTCGCCGAGCTGAAGGGCATCGAGGCCGATCTGCACGAGCAGGTCGCCAAGATGCTGTCCGCCGGTGTCCCTGATGAGAAGATCCATGCCAAGGGCCAGTACACCGCCATGGAGCGCGTGCTGTCTCTGGTGGACGAGGGCAGCTTCTGCCCCCTGAACACCCTGTACAACCCCGCCGACAACAAGGACGAGAAGATCGGCATCGTGGGCACCAGCCTGGTGAAGGGCCTGGGCCGCATCAACGGCAAGTGGGCTGTCATCATCGCTTCCGATAACAAGAAGATGGCTGGCGCATGGGTCGCCGGTCAGGCTGACAACCTGCTGCGCGGCAGCGATACCGCCAAGATGCTGGGCATCCCCCTGGTGTACATCCTCAACTGCTCCGGCGTTAAGCTGGACGAGCAGGAGAAGGTCTATCCCAACCGTCGCGGCGGCGGCACTCCCTTCTATCGCAACTCCGAGCTGAACCAGATGGGCGTGCCCGTCATCGTCGGCATCTACGGCACCAACCCCGCCGGCGGCGGCTATCACTCCATCAGCCCCACCATCCTGCTGGCTCACAAGGACGGCAACATGGCAGTCGGCGGCGCCGGCATCGTCGGCGGCATGGACTCCAAGCCCTACGTTGATGACGAAGGCGCTCAGGGCATGATCGACGCCACCCGCAAGATGAAGAACGATCCTCCCGGATCTGTCTCCATCCACTACAACGAGACCGGCTTCTTCCGCGAGGTCTACGCCGAGGAGCTGGGCGTTCTGGATGCCATCAAGAAGTACATGGACTACCTGCCCAGCTACAACCTGGAGTTCTTCCGTGTTGACACTCCCAAGGCTCCCGCACTGCAGGGCGAGGATCTGTACAATATCGTTCCCCGCAACACCCGTAAGTCCTACGACATGTACAACGTGCTGAAGGCTCTGGTGGACGGCGGCGAGTTCATGGAATACAAGCCCAACTATGGCCCCGAGATGATCACCGGCCTTGCCAAGATCGACGGTCTGCTGGTGGGCGTGGTTGCCAACCGTCAGGGCGTTCTGGCTCTGCAGGGCTTCCCCAACTATCCCGAGTACCGCGGTGCCGGAGCCATCGGTATGGGCGGCAAGCTGTATCGTCAGGGCCTGATCAAGATGAACGAGTTCGTTACCCTGTGTAACCGTGACCGCGTTCCCATGCTGTGGATCCAGGATACCACCGGTATCGACGTCGACAACGAGGCCGAGAAGGCCGAGCTGCTGGGTCTGGGCCAGAGCCTGATCTACTCCATCCAGTCCACCAGCCTGCCCATGCTGGAGATCACCCTGCGTAAGGGCACTGCTGCTGCACACTACGTGCTGGGTGGCCCCCAGGGCAATGACAACAACGTGTTCTCTCTGGGCACTGCTGCCACCGAGATCAACGTTATGTACGGCAAGACCGCAGCCGGCGCTATGTACAGCCGCCGTCTGGTAAAGGAGCAGGATGAGGGCAAGGATCTGCAGGGCACCATCGACAAGATGAACAAGCTGATCCAGCACTACATCGACACCTCCGTTCCCTCCTACTGCGCCAAGAGCGGCATGGTGGACGAGGTCGTTGATATGCCCAAGCTGCGCAACTACATCGTCGCTTTCGCCAATGCTGCATATCAGAATCCCAAGAGCATCTGCCCCTTCCATCAGATGCTGCTGCCCCGCGTGATCCGCGACTACAACAACCTGAATCTGAAGTAATATTTTCCGTTTTCGGGCACCGCCTTTCCGGCGGTGCCCGGAAGAGCGTCGAAAGGAACTGTCCACATGAAGGATATTTACACCCTCGGTATCGACATCGGCTCCACCGCCTCCAAGTGCGTGATCCTGAAAAACGGCACGGAGATCGCGGCCAAGTCCCTCATCAGCGTCGGTGCCGGTACCAGCGGTCCCCAGCGCGCCATTGAGGATGTTCTGGAGAACGCCGGCATGACCCATGACGATATGGCTTATGTCCTGGCCACCGGCTACGGCCGCAACTCTCTGGATCACGTGGCCGACAAGCAGATGAGTGAGCTGAGCTGTCACGCTCAGGGCGCCTATTTCCTGTTCCCGGACGTTCGCACCGTCATCGACATTGGCGGTCAGGACGTCAAGATCCTCCGGGTGGAAAACGGTAACCTCATCAATTTCCAGATGAATGACAAGTGTGCAGCCGGTACCGGCCGCTTCCTGGACGTGATGGCTCGCGTTCTGGAGGTCAAGGTGGAGGATCTGGGTGCTCTCAGCGCACAGTCCACCAAGCACGTCGGCATCAGCTCCACCTGCACGGTCTTTGCTGAGAGCGAGGTCATCAGCCAGCTGGCTCAGGCCACTGACAAGCGTGACATCATCAAAGGCATCCACACCTCCGTGGCCGGCCGCGTAGCCGGCCTCGCCCACCGCGTGGGCATCCAGGACAAGGTGGTTATGACCGGCGGCGTAGCACAGAACACCGGCATTGTCAGCGCTCTTGAGGAGCAGCTGGAGCACGAAGTCTTCACCTCTCCCCTGACCCAGTACGTGGGCGCTCTCGGCGCAGCCGTCTTCGCCTACAGACTGTACCAGAAGGAAAACAAGGCCTGATGGCCTTTTACCCCATGTAATATTTAAAAGGAGGAAACTACTATGGCTAAAGAAGTAAGCCCCGGCGTCCTTGCTCTGCGTAAGGTCGTCGATGATGTCCACGCAGATGCCCGCAAGGCAAAGGCAGAAGGCAAGCTGGTTGGTTGGTCCTCTTCCAAGTTCCCCTGCGAGCTGGCCGCAGCCTTCGATCTGGATGTTATGTATCCCGAGAACCAGGCTGCCGGTATCGCCGCCAACCGTGACGGCGAGATCATGTGCCAGGCTGCTGAGGATCTGGGCTATGATAACGATATCTGCGGCTATGCCCGTATCAGCCTGGCCTATGCCGCCGGCAAGCGCGCTGCCCGCAAGTTCGACCCCGAGACCCTGGAGTACATCATCGACCCCAAGAGCGGTAAGCCTCTGAAGGACGCCGATGGCAACGTGGTCATCGATCCCGAGACAGGCAAGCCCAAGAAGGATCCCAAGACCCAGCAGCCCTACACCGTTCTCGTTGACATTCACGAGATCGAGGCTCTGCCCGATGGTCCCCTGAAGGACAAGTATTGGGAATCCATCAAGCCCTATCGTCAGATGCGCATCCCCCAGCCCGACTTCGTGCTGTGCTGCAACAACATCTGCAACTGCATGACCAAGTGGTATGAGAACATCGCCCGTATGTGCAACATCCCCCTGGTGATGATCGACATTCCCTACAACAACACCGTTGAGGTCCACGACTCCAACGTGGCGTATGTCCGTGGTCAGTTCGATGCTGCCATCAAGCAGCTGGAGGAGATCACCGGCAAGAAGTTCGACGAGAAGAAGTTCGAGCAGGCCTGTGCCAACGCCAACCGCACCGCCAGCGCATGGCTGCGTGTTTGCGACTATCTGCAGTATAAGCCCGCTCCCTACTCCGGCTTCGACCTGTTCAACCACATGGCCGATATCGTCACCGCCCGCGCCAAGGTGCAGGCAGCCGAGGCTTTCGAGCTGCTGGAGAAGGATCTGGAGAAGGCCATCGCAGAAGGCACTACCACCACTCCCTTCCCCGAGAAGTATCGCGTCATGTTCGAGGGTATCCCCTGCTGGCCCAAGCTGCCTGACCTGTTCAAGCCCCTGAAGGCCAACGGCGTCAACGTCACCGCAGTCGTGTACGCTCCCGCCTTCGGCTTCGTCTATGACGATCTGGACGGCATGGCCCGCGCCTACTACAAGGCTCCCAACTCCGTCTGTATCGAGCAGGGCGTCGATTGGCGTGAAGGTATCTGCCGCGACAACAAGGTTGACGGCGTGCTGGTTCACTACAACCGTTCCTGCAAGCCCTGGTCCGGCTACATGGCCGAGATGCAGCGCCGCTTCACTGCCGACCTGGGCATCCCCTGCGCCGGCTTCGACGGTGACCAGGCAGACCCCCGCAACTTCAACGCTGCCCAGTATGAGACCCGCGTCCAGGGCCTGGTGGAAGCCATGGCTCAGAACGCCATGAACAAGGAGGGCTAAGAGATGAGCATCGAAGTCATGCTGAAAGAATTCCAGGAGATCGCTTACAGCCCCAAGAAGCAGCTGGCTGCCTTCAAGGCTGAGGGCAAGAAGGTCATCGGCGTTCTGCCCTACTACGCTCCCGAAGAACTGGTCTACGCCGCCGGCATGGTGCCCATGGGCATCTGGGGCAGCAACAAGAAGACCATCTCCCGCGCCAAGGAGTACTGTGCCACCTTCTACTGCACCATCGCCCAGCTGGCTCTGGAGATGCTGCTGGACGGCACCATGGACGAGCTGGACGGCCTGATTACCCCCACCATCTGCGACACTCTGCGCCCCATGAGCCAGAACTTCCGCGTGTCCATCGGTCAGAAGATCCCCACCATCTTCCTGGCTCATCCCCAGAACCGTTTTGCCCCCTTCGGCATCCAGTTCTGCGTTGACCAGTACAACAACGTGAAGAAGGATCTGGAGAAGATCTGCGGTCATGAGATCAGCAACGAGTCCATCCAGAACGCCATCAAGGTCTACAACGCCAGCCGTGCCGCTCGCCGCGAGTTCGTCAAGCTGGCCAACGAGCACTGCGACGTGGTGACTCCCACCCTGCGCAGCGCCGTGCTGAAGGCAAGCTTCTTCATGCTGAAGGACGTCTACACCGAGAAGCTGAACGCTCTGAACGCCGAGCTGGCCGCTCTGCCCGTGTGCAACTGGAAGGGCGTCAAGATCGTCACCAGCGGCATCATCTGCGACAACCCCGCCCTGCTGCAGATCTTCGAGGAGAACAACATTGCCATCGCTGCCGATGACGTTGCTCACGAGACCCGCAGCTTCCGCACCGATGCTCCCGAGGACGAGGCCGATCCCATCCGTGCTCTGGCTCTGCAGTTCACCGCCATGGATTACGACATCCTGCTGTTCGATCCCAAGTCCAACGAGAATCGCCGCGGCGAGTTCGTTGCCAACCTGGTGAAGGAGTCCGGCGCTCAGGGTCTGGTGCTGTTCATGCAGCAGTTCTGCGACCCCGAGGAGATGGAGTATCCCTACCTGAAGAAGGCTCTGGATGCCGCCGGCATCCCCCACATCAAGCTGGGCGTCGACCAGCAGATGCGCGACTTCGGTCAGGCCCGTACCGCCATTCAGGCTTTCGCCGACGTGGTGGCCCTGTAATCGAATACTGCCTGTTCAAAAAGGCGTCCCGGCTGAGCCGGGACGCCTTTTCCTATGCTTTATGTGTCCTATGCGTTGGGCACGGCATCAAAACCCGAACCGTAAAACGACTCCTTCAGCGTTTCCCAAAGGATATACACCGGCTTCTCGTTACCGAATTCATTGCATGCAGGCATCGTAGATATCCGCATCCCACCAGCCAATGCCTCGCCGGTTACAGCATCCCGGATGTTCCGGTTTGTCACTACCGTGCATTCGAGATACTCCGCCCAGCCGTTCAGCGCCTCACCCATGTACTCCAGCTCATATTCGTGGGTATCCGAAATGATAACCTGCTTCCCCCGCCAGTGACCGACAGTCTCCACAGGAACGTTCTCTTCTCCATAGACCTGCTGCAGCTGTTCACGCAGATCCACCCCTACCGAGCCCCCGGTTCCATAACCATTCAACGGCAGATAGAGCAGTTCGAGCTCCCCTTCCACCGGTGAGAGCATACGCAGCTGCAGCGTGAAGGGCAGTGCCAGCAGAAGGATAAATACCACCGCCGCAATCTTCAAAAAGGTTTTCACAGCCTTCCTCCTTCCTCCCAGAACAGGTCATTCAGCGTCACTCCCAGCTTCTTGCAGATACCGATACACAGACGGATGGTGGGGTTATAATCTCCGCTTTCAATGGCAATGATGGTCTGCCGGGAAACCCCCAAAGCGTCTGCCAGCTGCTGCTGCGACATGCGTTTTCTGTGGCGGGCCTCCCGCATGGCTTCATTCTTCCCCATACCGGGCCTCTTTTCTCTGCCGCAGCCATTCAATGAGATACAGAACACCAAGACAGCTGGCACCAACACCGATGATCAGATACAGATACCCCTCCAGTTGGTTTCCTTTTCCGGGGTATAGCCAGCAGCGCAGATAGTAGTTCAGCAGGTCCACGACACCCAAACCAAGATAGCTCACCATCATCCCCCGGGGTTTCTGGTTCATGGGCAGCGCAGCGTGCTTCAGCAGACAATAGGTGTGATTCACAAGAAGGGACGCCTCCATGCCCACCATGATGGCCAGAGCGACCTCCATGGCACGAAGCTCCGCGTCATAGACCAGTCCGCGATAACCGTAGGACGCAAACAGAGCCAGAAAGTAGATCGTGCCAATCCACATACTCTGTCTGGCCGCCTCTCCCTGCGCCAGCGCCTGCCGTTCATCATATTCCCTGGGAGGATATTTCTTCTGATACCATACCGCCAGCACGGAATAGACCAATATTCCCATGGTTCCCAGCAGCGTCATCAGCAGCACAAGCATCTCCATTCCAACGCCCTCCTTTTCACTTTGTCAAATATAGTTTACAATTTACCAAGGCACGTGTCAAGTATATTTGACATCTTTTGTAATCGACATGATTCCCCACCCAAATATCAAAAACGGACACCATCTTCCTCAGATAGTGTCCGTTGAACTGCCCGCAGATTTGGAAGTGGCTTTATGCTTTCTTCCGCTTTACCATCCCCATGATGCTCAGAACCATAAGAATGAGCGCAATCAGTAAAAGCGTGGTAAGAATCATGGGGGCTGCCGGATAACGATGAAATCCCAGCAGTGTGGTATCTTTGCCGCTCTCTATCAGCATTTCTTTCCAAGAATACCCTGTCAGACAGGTACCAGCTATCGCAGCCGCACTACAGACAATTCCCCAAACAAGTTTCTTATGGTATAAACAACAAATAGAGCTCATCAGGAATATGAATGCGGCGAACCCAAGAGTCATCGTTTCCATATACTCCTCCTTGTCTAATTCTATTGTCTTACTGCTTTCTCCCGGCCAACCTTTGATTCATTTATCGCTTCAGCCGATAGATACCCGGCGTTTCCTCTGTCAGGATATCCTCTGCCAGCAGTTCTGCCAGACAGCGTGACGCCGCCTCACTGTCGCCTCCCAAATGTGCCGCGATTTCCGTCTCGCTGGCACGGATGCGCTCCGTGATATAGGCCAGAACCGCGCTTTTCTGCAGCGAATGGGGCAGCTTCCCCGTGGGCTCAGCTGCCGCTCCTGCCGCTGCCAAAGGCAGCTGCACCGTGACCTGTGCCGGAGAAATGGTCTCCCGAATGGCAGGCCGTGCCCAGCCCCTGTTCTGCCAAAGGGCATGGATGGCCGCAAGACCGCTGCCGGTGCCCTGTCCTACCCCCATCCGGGCAAACAAGCGTGACAGTGCCAGATTGCGAGGGTCTGACACGCCGCCGCTGACAGCCGCAGCCACATCCACACGGAATTGACCGGCATTGGCAAACGTGATGGCCTCCGCTGTCCGCCACACCTCCACCCCGCCGCTGTGATAGTCCGCATTCAGCAGGCAGTTGGCAAGGGCTTCCCGCAGCGCGGGAAGAAGCTCCGGTTCAAAATCGCCGCGAAACCTTTCCATAACGCAGCTGTAAAAGTCAAATACATTACATCCGGAAGCGCTGTTGGCAGACGATTCATCCCGATATTCCACGGAATAAGCGGGAAATACACGTTGAATCTCCGCCTCTTTGCCCAACAGCAGCAGGCCTGCAGCTGTTGGATGGCATGTGCCGTCCAGCTCTCCTGCCGCGCCCAGTCGAACCAGCGCCCCATGATCACAGGCATCCCTATCAACGCAGTTGAGATACGCCGCTACGCTGGCATCCTCCAGGGCATCCATGCCCGCGTCTTTCACTATCCGCATATCCGCAGTCTGTCGGGCAGCGTCCCGCTGCATTTCCAGTACCTCTTCCCGCTTGCAGCGGTAATCTCCCTCACCGTTGCGGCGGTACGTACCTGTCATGGGATCGCCGCCAATATACACCGGACGAAGACTGCGCCGGGCACGGGGAACTTCGATGGCAATGATACGCTTTCCATCCACCTCCGCGATACGGACATTCTCCTCCGTCAGAATATTGACGCTGACGGTTTTGCCATCCCGCATCAGCTCCCAGAACTGACGCACCATCCCTTCCGGATCCGGCAGATTCACCGGCGTGAGCGAGGTATCCTTATGTTCCTGAACACCCAGCAGGATCACGCCGCCCAACGCATTGGCAAAGGCAGAATATGTCTCCCAGATGCTTTTGGGGAGACCGCCCAACGCCTTTTTCGCCTCGATGCGGTTGTTTTCCCGATAAGCCGCCACATTCATCAGATCGATCACGGCAGGCACCTCCTTCTCCCCTTGTGCTGGTTTCATTATATTCCCTTTCCCCGAAAAATGCAATGCAGGGCGCTCCCGGATGGGGAACGCCCTGTCACACGTGGTATTTACTTCTTCAACGCTACTGCAGTCTCCACCAGATAGCGGAAGAGGTTGGCAAAACGAGGATAGCGGATGTACATTTCCTCGGGATGCCACTGGACGGCATAGAGATTCTTCTCACGGTTTTCCATGGCCTCGATGATGCCGTCTGCCGCCACAGCAGAGGCCACAAAGCCGGGAGCCACACCGTTCACCGCCTGATGGTGATAGCTGTTGACACCCAGAGGTTCCTTGCCCAGCAGCTGCTCCATAAGAGAGCCTTCCTTCAGCGTGGCGGCATGGGTGGCCTGAGAACGGATGGCAGAATCCTGCTTATGACCGATGGTAGCCTTCTTCTGGGCATAGATGTCCTGAATCATGCCGCCGCCGAAGGTCACATTCATCAGCTGCATACCGCGGCAGATGCCGAAGACGGGGATTCCCTTCTTCTCGGCAAGCCGCAGCAGCTCCATCTCCATGAGATCCTGCGCCTCCAGCATGTAGGTCACCTGAGGCAGTGGATCTTCGCCATAGAACGCCGGAACCATATCCTGACCGCCGGGGATCAGCAGCCCGTCAATGAGATCGATGTACTCTGCCGCGCGGGCGGGATCATCCGTCACGGGAATCGGCAGCGGCGTGGCACCGGCATCCACCAGAGCGCGGATATAGGACATATTGACACACAGCTTGCCCGGAGCCGCGATGAGCGCTTCTGCAAAGCAAAGGCCGATAACAGGTTTCATAAAAAGCCACCTCATGTTTCATAATTTTTTCCAGAATACACCGAAGCGGGGAGTAAGTCAACGATTTCCGCAGTTTTTCGCGAAAAGGCACCGCGGTACATCTGTGCCGCGGTGCCTTACGGGGACATGTTACTTGCTGAGCTTGCGCTGGATGAACTTCACGGTTTCCACGACGGGGATGACGATGGCGGCCAGCAGCATAGCCAAACCATACTCCAAGATGCCGATAGGAGTAAAGCCGAAAGCGTTGGCCAGGAAGGGAACTTCCAGCACCAGAGTGGTCAGCACCAGGCTGCCGATCATAGCTGCCCACAGGACCTTGTTGTGGGTACCCAGAGTAAACACGCTCTTGCGCTGGCTGCGCATGTTGAAGCTGTGGAAGATCTCGCACATACTCATGGTCAGGAAAGCCATGGTCATACCGTGGTCGGACACACCTGCGGCACGCAGAGCGGCAAAGGAGCCGACCGCAGGGTCCATCAGGCTGCCGATGATATAGGATGCAATGGTAAGAATCGTAACCAGAATACCCTGATAGGCAATATCAAAGGCCAGACCACCGGCGAAAATGCCTTCCTTGGAATCTCTTGGAGGACGCCGCATAATGTCCGCTTCGCCCTCTTCCATGCCCAGTGCCAGAGCGGGGAAGCAGTCGGTGACCAGGTTGATGAACAGCAGATGGACAGGATTCAGCAGGATGAAGCCCAGCAGGGATGAGAAGAACACACCCAGAACCTCGCTCATATTGGAGGCCAGCAGGAACTGAATGGCCTTGCGGATGTTGTCATAGATACGGCGGCCTTCATCAACGGCAGCAACGATGGTGGCGAAGTTATCGTCAGCCAGAACCATGTCGGCCACATTCTTGGTAACGTCGGTACCGGTGATACCCATGCCCACACCGATATCGGCAGCCTTGATGGAGGGAGCATCGTTAACGCCGTCGCCGGTCATCGCAGCAATGGCATCGTTGGCCTTCCATGCGGTAACGATACGGGTCTTGTGCTCGGGCTGGACGCGGGCGTAAACGCCGTACTTCTTAACAGCCTCGCAGATCTGATCGTCGGGGATTTTGCTCAGTTCCGCGCCGGTGATCGCCTCGGAAGCATCCTGAATGATGCCCAGCTCCTTGGCGATGGCAACAGCGGTATCCTTATGGTCGCCGGTGATCATGACGGCGCGGATGCCGGCGGTATGGCAGTCTTCAATGGCAGCCTTGACCTCAGGACGGACGGGGTCGATCATGCCGGTGAGACCGATGAAGATCAGATCCTGCTCCAGAAACTCAGGGGTGTTGTCGGCAGGCTTTTCTGCCCAGTCACGCTTGGCGGCAGCCAGAACACGCAGAGCACGGTCAGCCATGGCCTTGTTGGAGGCCAGAATCTCTGCACGCTTGGTGTCGGTCATGGGTTTGACTTCGCCGTTTTCGTAGTAGCGGGTGCAGCAGGACAGTACCACGTCAGGGCCGCCCTTGGTGTACTGAACGTAGGAACCGCCCAGATCGTGAACGGTGGACATCATCTTACGGCCGGAATCGAAGGGAGCCTCGTCCACACGGGGAGTGGCCTTCTCCAGATCCTGCTTCTTCATGCCCAGGGAGTAAGCGAAGTTGACCAGAGCACACTCGGTGGCTTCGCCTTCAGCCTTGTTCTCTTCGTTCAGGTTGGCATCATTGCACAGAGCCATGGCGGTGGCCACCAGGTTGGTCTCACCCATATGATCAACGACGGTCATCTTGTTCTGGGTCAGAGTGCCGGTCTTGTCGGAGCAGATGACCTGGGTGCAGCCCAGAGTCTCAACAGCGGTCAGCTTGCGGATAACAGCGTTGCGCTTGGACATGTTGGTAACGCCGATGGAAAGAACCACGGTAACGACAGTTGCCAGACCCTCGGGAATGGCGGCAACGGCCAGAGAAACGGCCACCATGAAGGTCTCCAGAATGACCTCCAGATGGAAATCACCTGTAGTGATCAGGTTGAATGCAAAGATGAAGACACAGATTCCCAGAACCAGCTTGGACAGCAGGACGCTCAGATCATCCAGCTTGCGCTGCAGTGGGGTCTGCTCCTCTTCGGCAGCTGCCAGCGCGCCGGCGATCTTACCCATTTCGGTGTCCATGCCGGTGTCGGTGATGACAGCCTTGCCGCGGCCGTAAACCACAGTGGAGCCCATGTAGCACATGTTCTTACGGTCGCCCAGAGGAACCTCTGCGCTCTCGTCCTTCAGGTACAGAACGTCGATCATCTTGTTGACAGGGACAGACTCACCGGTCAGAGCAGCTTCTTCGATCTGGAGAGAAGCGTTCTCAATGATACGGCCGTCAGCGGGAACAGCGTCACCGGCTTCCAGAAGTACAACATCACCGGGGACCAGGTCTGTGGAGTGCAGAACGACCATTTTGCCGTCACGTATGACTTTACAGGTGGCGGCAGTCATGGTCTGCAGAGCTTCGATGGCGGCCTCTGCCTTGCTCTCCTGGATGACACCCAGAATGGCGTTCAGCAGAACGACGGTCAGGATGATGATGACTTCTGCCCATTCCGGTTCACCGGACAGCATACCGGTCAGAGCGGAAACGCCTGCGGCTGCCATCAGGATGATCAGCATGGGGTCCTTCAGCTGTGCCAGAAAGCGCTGAAGCATGGTGGGCTTTTCCGCTTCCTTCAGCTTGTTGGGGCCGAACTTGGCCAGCCGCTCCTGTGCCTGAGCACTGGTCAGGCCGTCCGCGTCAACGCCCATTTCCTGAAGGACTTCTGCAGCGGATTGCGTGTAGGTTTTCTTCATCTGTTACTTCTCCTTTTCATCCTTATCCCTGTGAATACCACACCAAAAACAGCGGTCTACAAACCCCATTCCCAAACGGTTCGGGAAAATGACATGTGTCAGAACACATACTCTCTCATATGGAATATCCTATGCAGAGTTCTGTATCTATATCCGCTTTTCTTGCTATGCATGTATACTATAGAATTCACGGTTAAAATTGTCAATCGAACTTCCGCTTCATTAGCGCAGGCTTAACGCCGGCATTTGCTCCCCTTTCCTTGTAAACTGTCGAAAGGTATGCTATAATCTCTATGCAATCATATTTAATCGTTTTTTTAAGATTTTCTACGGATCTGATCGCGTTTTTTTGAAGAAACCTTTTTGTTTTTTTACCACTGATGTATGATTGCTCTTCGTGTTTTCTGCAAATGATGACACACTCCTTTTCCCTCCGACAACTGCACTCCTCTTCTGATTTGGAGAATTTATGCGCAATATATGCAACAAAAAGCACAAGATAGTATCTCTCTTGATAACGGTTTTTCTGCTGATCACCGTCAGTTCCTGCAGTAAAGAACCGATACAGGCCGGTTCTATGTCCGAACTTACCTTCATCGATGATCTGGGGCGGGAAGTGACGGTATCAGATCCGCAGCGCACCGCGGCACTGCTGGGCAGCTTTGCCGATGTGTGGTGTCTGGCCGGAGGCACGGTGGCAGCCTCGGCAGACGATGCCTGGGAGGATCTTGCCCTCCCCCTGCCGGAGGACGCCGTCAACCTTGGAATGACGAAGCGTCTCAGCATGGAGGCTCTGTTCGCAGCACAGCCGGATTTTATTCTGGCCAGCGCCAACACCCAGCTGCATCTGGACTGGATGGATACGCTGGAGGCCGCCAAGATCCCCACGGCATATTTTGACGTGTCGGACTTTTCCGATTACCTGCGTATTCTGGAGCTGTGCACCCGGATCACCAGACGTGAGGATCTGTACGAAGCCAACGGACTGGCCATTCAGGAGCAGATCGACCGTGTCATCGCAGCCTCACAGCAACGGATTCAGAACGCAGGAGCTGCGCCCACGGTACTGAATCTCCGGGCATCCGCCACCTACATCCGTGCCAAGAATTCCACAGGCAATGTGCTGGGAGAAATGCTTCATGCTCTTGGCTGTATCAACATTGCCGACAGCGATACCTCCCTGCTGGAAAACCTCAGCGTGGAGCACATTCTGCTGCAGGACCCGGATTTTATCTTTATTGCCCAGCAGGGCGATGATCCGGAGGCTATCCGCAGGCATGTGGATACATTCTTTGCCCAGCAGCCGGCGCTGGCACAGCTCACCGCCGTGAGAGAAGGCCGCGTCTTTGTCATGGACAAAGCCCTCTATTCTATGAAACCCAACGCCCGCTGGGGCGAAGCCTATGAAAAGCTGGAGGCGATCATGCAGAATGAAAGCAAATAATCCCTCCGTGCGAGTTGCGGCAGTGGCCGCACTGTGCATGCTGGCCGCCGCCGCCAGCCTGTGCCTGGGATCGGTACACCTGTCTCCGGCGCAGCTGTGGGAAGCGCTGCAAACCGGTGCGGACAGCACCGCCGGACGCATCCTCTGGTTCTCCCGAATCCCCCGTACCGCAGCCTGTCTTCTGGCTGGAGGAGCATTGGCCGTATCCGGCGCTGTGATTCAGAACGTACTGGCCAATGAAATGGCTTCGCCGGGCATCATCGGCGTTAACGCCGGTGCGGCGCTGGCAGTCACCATCTGCTGTGCACTGGGCGCTTTCTCCGGCTGGCTCATTGCCAGCGCAGCCTTTTTCGGTGCGGCTGCCGCCGTTCTTCTGGTGGCCATCACCGCGCAGAAGCTGGGAGCTTCCCGCACCACGGTGATTCTGGGCGGCGTGGCGGTGAACAGCTGCCTGACCGCTGCCTCGGAGGCCATCTCCATCCTCTTCCCCGATGCCGGTATGCAGGCAGCCGATTTCCGGATCGGCGGCTTTTCCGCCGTGGCGCACACACGGCTGATCCCCGCAGGCGTCCTGATTCTGCTGGCACTCCTTCTGCTGATGACTCTCAGCAGCGAGCTGGACGTTATGGCGCTGGGCGAGGACACCGCCCGGAGTCTGGGACTTTCCGTAAAAAAGATGCGCACACTATTTCTGGGCCTTGCCGCACTGCTGGCCGGCGCTGCCGTCAGCTTCGCAGGTCTGCTGGGCTTCGTAGGGCTCATTGTGCCACACATCGCCCGGAAGTTTGCAGGCACGGAAAGCCGCCCCCTGCTCCCCTTCTGCGCCCTGTCCGGCGCTGCGCTGGTAACGGTATGCGATCTGCTCTCCCGCCTGCTGTTTGCGCCCTATGAGATCCCCGTGGGCATCCTGCTCTCCTTCATGGGCGGCCCCTTCTTCCTGTACCTGCTGCTCCGCCGGAAAGGAGGCCACGCATGATCCAGCTGCACAATGTCTATGCCGGTTACAGCGGCAGGAATGTCATCCACGATATCTCCCTGACGCTGCAGCCGGGGAAGGTCACCGTCATCATCGGACCCAACGGCTGTGGAAAAAGTACTTTGCTGAAAACCATCACCGGCATCCTTCCCCTCTCCGACGGCCAGCTGCTTTTCAATGGCGTCTCTTCAGCCGCGCTCTCGCCCACACAAACGGCGCGGCAGGTGGCGTATCTGCCCCAGAGCCGCCGTGTCCCGGACATTTCCGTTTTGAGCCTGGTCCTGCACGGACGCTTTCCTTACCTGTCCTATCCCCGCCGCTATCAACCGGAAGACCGTGACATCGCCCGCCGGGCACTGGATTGGGTGGGACTGAAGGAACTGGAGAAAAAAAACGTGAAAGAGCTGTCCGGTGGTATGCAGCAAGGCGTTTACCTTGCCATGGCTCTGGCACAGGACACGAACACCATCCTCATGGATGAGCCCACAACCTTTCTGGATATTGCCCATCAGCTGCATACCATGGAGCTGGCACGGCGGCTGGCTGCGGAGGGAAAAGCTGTTGTGATGGTGCTGCACGATCTTTCTCTGGCACTGCGCACCGCCGACACCCTTGCCGTCATGGAACAGGGACGTCTGCTGTGCATCGGCACACCGGACGAGCTGTTTGCCGGCGGTATGCTGACCGACGTCTTCGGCGTACAGGTGCAGCGCATCCTCAGCGACGACGGGTGGCACTATGTCTGCAGTGCCCTCCGATGAATCCCACAGGAGGTCAATCCACATGCCACTGTTTCCCTTCTTTATGGATATCTGCGGCGCTGACGGACTCATCGTCGGCGGCGGAAAACACGCTTTGGAAAAGGTTCAGCGTCTGCTGCCCTTTTCCCCCGCACTGCGGGTCATCGCGCCGGAACTGCTGCCGGAGCTGGAAGCCATCCCCGGCATTGCGATCCACCGCCGGCACTTTCAGAAAAGCGACCTGACCCCGCCGCCTGCCTTTGTGGTGGTTTCCACCGGCGATCAGACGGAAGACCGCCGGATCGCCGCTCTGTGCCAGGCACAGCGCATTCCTGTGAATGTGGTGGACGACCAGCCTGCCTGCACCTTTGTGTTTCCCTCCCTCATCACCCGGGGCAAGCTTTCCATCGGCATCTCCACCGACGGCGCCAGTCCCGCGGCCGCCGTGCAGCTGAAGCAGAAGGTGGATGCTCTGCTGCCGGATCACACCGAGGAAATTCTGGACTGGCTGCAGGCCAAGCGTCCTGCGGTGCTGCAGGCCATTCCCGACCGCAGGCAGCGTTTCGCCTTCCACCACCGGCTGACGGAAACCTGTTTTGATCTGGACAGGCCCCTGTCGGAAGAAGAATTCCTGCAACTGCTGGACGCACAGGCCGCCCGCCGGGACGAAGCCGCCCTCTGACAACAAAACGAGCCCCTCGGAAATCCGAGGGGCTCACACATTTTTCCTTATCGTTCCACAGACCGGATCAGACGCAGCACATCTTCCAGCGTCCGCCGATAGTTTTCGGCGCTCTTATGGGCATAGGTCTCAAAGGCCACAGCCTCCCGGTCAATGCCGAACATAGCCGTCACACCCAGCTCATAGGCCTCCTCCGCACTCTCCGCAATACCGCCGGCAATCACAACAAGAGGCACACCGGCAGTTTTCGTCCGTCGGGCAACACCGGAGATCACCTTCCCCCGGACGCTCTGGGAATCCACCCGGCCTTCGCCGGTGATGACCAGATCCGCATCCCGGACATGCCTGTCAAAATCCACGGTGTCCAGCACCACCTCGATACCCGGGCGAAGCTCCGCGCCCAGAAGCGCCACGGCGCCGCCGCCAAAGCCGCCGGCAGCGCCTGCTCCCGGCATATCCGCAATGCTGATGCCCAGCTCCTTCTCCAGTACGCCTGCCAGCGCCTGCAGCTCACCGTCCAGCAGCGCAACCATGGCAGCATCCGCACCTTCTGGGGTGCGAAGACATGCGCTGCGCCGGTAGGGCCGTACAGCGGGTTGTCCACATCGCAGATACAGGTGATGCGCACACCCTGCAGCAGCCGACGGCACGCCGAGACATCGACATGAGCAATTTTACCGAGATTGCCGCCGCAAGGCACAAAGGATGCTCCCGCCGCATCCAGAAAGCGCACGCCCAGCGCGGCAGCACAGCCGCAGCCGCCGTCGTTGGTGCAGCTGCCGCCCAGTCCCAGCAGAATCTCCCGGCAGCCGCTTTCCACCGCGTGACGGATCAGCTGTCCCACACCGTAGGTGGTGGTAACAGCCGGGTTCCTCCGGTCCGCCACCATGGGCAAGCCTGCGGCAGAGGCCATTTCGATGACGGCAAGCGCATCCTTCCGTGCATATGCCGCCTCTACGGTTTCTCCATACGGGCCGGAAACTGCCGCCATGACCCGCTGCGCCGACAGCGCCTCGGCAAAGCAGTCCACCGTGCCCTCGCCGCCGTCCGCCACAGGGATGGAGACCACCTCACACCCGGGAAAATATTGAGGAACCGTCCGGCGGGCGATTTCGCAGATCTCCCGGCTGGACAGCGTACCCTTAAAGGAATCGGAAACCATGATGCACTTCTTCATAGAGCGCCTCCTGCGTGCAAATTCTTGTTCACCATTATACCAACAGCAGAGCATGAATTGCAACCAAGGCCGTTGCCTTTTTTCCGCCGCCGCTATATAATGAAAACCGATATGCGACGCCACGGAAAATCTGCTCCCGTCGTAACAGCGACGCCCCAACACGTATGGAAAGGACGTGACGCATCTGGAAAACACGGTATATATCAATGTCACCTCCACCGATCCGGCCTTCAATCTGGCGCTGGAGCAATACGTTTTCGATGAACTGCCCCGTGATCGCCAGTACTTCCTCTTCTGGCAGAATCAAAACGCCATCATCATCGGCAAGCACCAGAACACACTGGCGGAGATCAACGAGGCCTACGTCCGCGAGCGCGGCATTCGCATCGTCCGGCGTCTGTCCGGCGGCGGCGCCGTCTACCACGATCTGGGCAATCTGAATTATACATGGATCTCCGACGCCGGCGATTCTGCACAGGTGGATCTGCGGAAGTTCTGTCAGCCCGTAGCAGACGCACTGGTATCCCTGGGTGCGGATGCGCAGGTCAGCGGCCGGAACGACATTCTCATCGCAGGGCAGAAGGTTTCCGGCAACGCCCAGTATATCCGGGACAGCCGGGTGATGCATCACGGCACGCTGCTCTTCGACTCGGACCTTTCGGTTCTGGGCGGTGCACTGCATGCAGATCCTGCTAAGATCCAGGCCAAGGGCGTCCGGTCCGTCCGCAGCCGCGTCACCACCATCCGCCCTCATTTGCAGCAGGAGGTCTCTCTTGCCGACTTCAAGGCGCGGATTTTGCAGCACCTGTTCCCAAACGGTGTAATGGAATATACCATTACAGGTGCTGATATAGCAGCGATTGAAGAGCTCCGCCGCCAGCGCTATGACACTTGGGACTGGAACTACGGCGCGTCGCCTCCCTGCACGCTCGTCCGCAAGCAGCGGTTGGAAGGCTGCGGTACTGTGGAGGCGCATATCCAACTGGAAAAGGGCCGCATTGCCGCCATTGCCTTCCTTGGCGACTTCTTCAGCACTGTAGAACCGGAAGAGCTGGCTGAAAAACTGGTGGGTCTTCGGCTGACAGTGGCAGACTGTCGTCCCGTTCTGGAAGACGCCGGGGTTTCCCGCTTCTTCACCGGCGCACAGCCGCAGGACATCCTCACTCTGCTTTGCGAAGGGAGTACGCCATGAAAATCATCGATGCACATCTGCACCTCTTTCCCAATGATACGCCCCGGCCGGAGCAGCTGGCCAGCTCCGTGGGACACCACAACTCCATCGAACATCTGCGTGAGGTCTACAGTCAGCTGGAAATCGTCCACGGTGTGGTGATGGGAAACCGCAGCATGGAGCCGGAGTATCACAGCTATCCCGCCGAGCTCTTCCACTACTGCATCGGACTGGACAGCTCCCTGATGGCTTCCATGCCGGATGACGCTATGACGAAGGTGGAAGAAAATCTGAAGCGTGACAGCTGCTGCGGCGTGAAGCTGTATCCCGGCTACAATAAGCTGCCCCTTACCGACGCTCTCTATGAGCCGGTGTATCGGCTGGCCGCCCGGTATCACAAGCCGGTGGCGGTGCATATGGGGCTTACCTCCAACCCGCAGGCACATCTGAAATACTGCCATCCTCTTGTACTGGACGAGGTAGCTGCCGACCATCCGGACACCCGGTTCGTCATGTGTCACTTCGGCAATCCTTTTCTGGAGACCGCTGCGGCTGTGCTGGCCAAGAATCGCAATGTGGCGGCAGACGTATCCGGTATTCTGGAAGGGCCGGTGGATCTGCGGCAGTACATGCGGGACCAGACGGGCTATGTGTTCCTGCTGCGGACGTGGCTGGCTGCCAGCAGCTGCTGGGACAGAATCCTGTTCGGCACCGACTGGCCCATCGTCAATCTGGGCGACTATATCCGCTTCATCCGTCAGCTGGTGCCGGAACAGCACTGGGACGCCGTATTCTTTGAAAATGCCAACCGCATCTACGGGTTGGGTCTGTAATACTGCAACAACAGGGAACCCTGTGCCGCAGCCACGGCACAGGGTTCCCTGCACATATCATCAGGTCAGGAGGATCGTTTCATTCAGCTCTGGAATCTCGACGGAAAGCTCCCGGTGAGCTTCCAGAGCTTTGGTAACCATAGGCCATATGCCGTCCGGGTCAGCTTCCCTGTCCGGCATATGCACCAGCACCACCTTCTTCGGCGCAAACCGCAGCGTGGTCTGCCAGCCGATGCGGGTGGTCACGTAGGGATAAGGAGCGATCAGCACATCCGGCTGCAGGCGGAACGCGCCCTCCTTCCAGCAGGCGGGGGTAGCATCGCCCACAAAAAAGATACGCCGGGAGCCTTCCAGAAGATAGCTGACATGGGGATAATTCCGCCATTCCGCGCCCAGATGACGGCTGGGCACCGGCATGACGCGGACACCGCCAACCAGCGTGCCGTCCAGCATCACCGAAACCTCCGGCAGCTGTTCCGCCATTCCCTTTGTCCCCAGCACGGGGCATCCGGTACGGCGGAAAAAACGTGACACGAAGCCCGCTTCAAAGTGATCGGGATGCGCATGTGTAAAAGCCACCGCGTCCGGCGGACAGGTCTCCAGCTCCTCCAGCACTGTCGGAGGCGATGCCAGGTACGAAGACAAACCCTGGCATGCGCCGTCCAACAGGATGGATACATTGTCCAGCGTCAGCAGTACGCCGGCATTGGCAGTACGTCTGATCCGCATGGGATATTACACGCCCAGCTTCGCCCGGCGCAGCTGCTCCGTCTCGGTACAGCCGTCGGCAGGAACATATCCGGGCAGGGGCAGGATCTTCTCGTGGATGGCATCCAACAGCCAGTCGGCCTGGGGGAAGAAGTAGGGATCGAACTCGAAGGGCGGGGTGATCCAGTTACGGGCGCCCACCACCACGGGAGGTGCGTCCAGATCGTCGAAGCACAGCTCGGTGATGTTCTGCGCCACATCCTTCAGGAAGGAGCCGCGTGCGCATGCATCAGACACCAGAACCACCTTGCCGGTCTTTTTCACAGACTCCACGATCTTGCTGTAATCCAGAGGCACCAGAGAGTGGATATTGATGATCTCCGCCTCCATGCCGTACTTCTCGCTGAGAGTCTTGGCAGCGTCCACAGCGCGGTACAGGGCGGCGCCGATGGTGATGATGGTGATGTCCTTGCCCTGACGGACGGTGTTGGTGTCACCGATGTTGATCTCATAGCGCTCTTCCGGCACACCGCCCTCGTGGAACTGCTCACCCACATCGTACAGGCGCTGGCTCTCGAAGAACACCACGGGATCGGTGCCCTTCAGGGCAGTCTCCATGAGGCCCTTGGCCTCCCAGGGCGTGGCAGGGAAGCAAACCTTCAGGCCGGGGATATGGGCGCACAGAGCCGTCCAGTCCTGAGAATGCTGTGCGCCGTACTTGGAGCCAACGGACACGCGCAGCACCAGAGGCATCTTCAGAATACCGGCGGACATGGCCTGCCACTTGGACATCTGGTTAAAGATCTCGTCACCGGCGCAGCCGATAAAGTCGGCGTACATCAGCTCCACCAGCGCACGGCCGCCGGAGAGGGCATAACCAACGGCAGTGCCCACGATGGCGCCCTCCGCCAGAGGAGAGTTGAACAGACGGCAGTGCGGCAGAGCGTCCATCATGCCGCGGTAGACGGCAAATGCGCCGCCCCAGTCACGGCAGTCCTCGCCGTAGGCAACGAGGGTGGGATCCTCATAGAAACGGTCATAGATCACCTCGGACAGTGCGTCACGGAGGTTGTAGAGCTTCATCTTGGAAACCGGCTTACCATCAGGGCCGATGGGGCTGCGGCTCTTGCTCTTGATCTTCTTGTAGCCTTCGGCCTCTTCCTTGGGGCACAGCACCTCAGGCTCGCGATCGTCAAACTTCTCCACCTTCTGGTTGGAGAACATGAGACGCTCCACCACGGCGGGATCCTTCCGGAAATCGCAGTAGGGGCTGATGGCAGGATCGGCGGCAGCCTTGCAGATCATGGTCATGCGCTCAGAGGTCTCAGCCAGAATAGCGTCCACTTCTTCCCGGGTCATGACGCCTGCCTCAATGAGGCTGGCGGGATAGGTGGCGATGGGATCGACCTCACGCCATGCATCCACCTCTTCCTTGGTACGGTAGGCATTCTGGTCGGACACAGAGTGACCGGAGAAGCGATAGGTAACCGTCTCCATCATCACGGGGCCCTGACCGCTGCGCAGCAGCTCCAGCTTCCGCTCCATGGCATTGATGACGGCCAGAGGATTGAAGCCGTCCACAGTCTCAGCGTGGAACTGGGTGGGGCTGATTCCGGAGGCGATGCGGGACATGTTGCCCTGACCCATGGTCTCGCCGCGGGTCTGGTCGCCCATGCCGTAGGAGTTATTGAAGATATTATACAGGATGGGCATACCGTCGGTATGGCTCTCCCACAGCGTCTTATACTGATCCATGGCAGCGAAGTTCATGGCCTCCCACACGGGGCCCCGGGCCATGGAGGCGTCGCCGATGTTGCACACCACGATGCCCTTCTTGTTGTTGATCTTCTTGTACAGGGCAGAGCCGGTGGAAATGGTGCCGCTGCCGCCCACGATGGCGTTGTTGGGATAAATGCCGAAGGGCAGGAAGAAGGCGTGCATGGAGCCGCCCATGCCCATATGGAAGCCGGTCTCACGGGCAAAGATCTCGCTGAGGGTGCCGTACAGAATAAAGCGGATGGCCAGTTCCTTCACATCCCTGCACTCACCCAGCTTTTCGGTGGCACGGAGGCACTTGCCCTCCAGGAAGCCTTCCATGACGCCCATCAGCTGCTCGTCCGTCATCTTGTTGATGGTGGACAGTGCCTTGGCCAGGATCTCGGAGTGAGAACGGTGAGAGCCAAAGGCGAAGTCGTTCTCATCCAGCAGATAGGCCTGACCCACACAGGCAGCCTCCTGTCCGGCGGACAGGTGGGCGGGGCCGGGATAGGTATGGTCGATGCCGTTGTAGGAGCCCTGGGTCTTGATGAGGTTGAGCATGGTCTCAAACTCACGCAGGATGGTCATATCCCGGAAGATCCGGATCAGGTCTTCTTTGGTATACTTGCCGGAAGCCAGTTCCTCAGCCACGGTCTTGTTGTACTGGTTAACGGGGATCTCGTTGAAAGTCACCTTACCGGAGGCTCTGACCTCGGCAGGATCCACAAACAAACTCTTAGGCATTTCGATGTACCTCCTCTATCAAATCTGGAACAGGGCTTCGCGGATGACCTCACCCACAGTGGGATGGGGGAACACCAGCTTCTGCAGACGGCTGGGAGTCAGCTCGGTATCCACCATCATGGTGGCGGTCATGATGATCTCGGAGGCATAGCTGCCCACCATATGGCAGCCCACCAGACGCTTGCGGTCGGTGTCCACCACCAGCTTGATGAAGCCCTTGCCGTTTTCATTCTCGGCAACATAGCGGCCCGCATAGACCATGGGTACCTTGACTTCTTTGATGTTCATGCCCTGTGCCTTGGCAGCGTCAGCGCTGAGACCCACGCTGGCCACTTCGGGATCGGAGTACAGCACGGAGGGGATGGCGTTGTAACGCATCTCATCGGGACGGCCCAGCATGTGGTTGACAGCCACCTCCGCCTCACGGTAGGCGGTGTGGGCGAACATGTGCTTGCCGTTGCAGTCGCCCACGGCGTAGACGCCGGAGACGTTGGTACACAGATGGCGGTCGGCCACGATGGCGGCACGGTCCATCTCCAGGCCCAGCTTCTCCAGACCCTGAACGCGGGACACGGGACGGCGGCCTGCGGCCATCAGCACCTTGTCGCACTTGATCTCCTTGCGCTCACCGTTCTCTTCATAGAACACGGAGTCGGCACCGATCTCCAGCACACGGCAGCCGGTCTTGAAGATCATGCCCTGCCTGGAATAGGTGTCCATCAGGATCTTGCAGATCTCGGGATCGGTGGCACCGGCGATCTTGGGCATCATCTCCACAATGGTGACCTGCACGCCCACGCTGGCGTAGTAGCAGGCCATTTCCAGACCGATGACGCCGCCGCCGATGACAACCAACTCGCGGGGGAGGGTCTTATCGCTGAGGATCTCACGGTTGGTCTGCACAAAGCCGGACTCCAGGCCTTCCTTGGCGCCGGGCACCGGCAGCACGAAGGCCTCGGAGCCGGTGGCGATGACCAGCCGCTTGCCCACGTAAGTCTCGCCATTTGCGGTGACGGCAAAACCTTCTGCGGTGCGGCCCTCGATGACGGCCTCGGCATTCACTACGGTGACCTTGTGGGCCTTCATGGCAGCGGCAACGCCGCCTACCAGCGTAGCGCGGACCTTTTCCTTACGGTCGATGACCTTATCATGGCAGAAAACAACGTCTCCGGAAAACACACCAAAGGCCTCGCTCTCGGTGGCGTGGCGGTACAGCTTGGCGGAATTCAGCAGGGTCTTGGTGGGGATGCAGCCTTCGTTGAGGCAGGTTCCGCCCAGAGCGCGCTGCTCGATGAGGGCAACCTTCATGCCGCCCTGTGCGGCACGCTCGGCGCAGAGATACCCACCGGGACCGCCGCCGATAACAACCAGATCAAACAGATTCATGGGAAATTCCTCCTCTTATTTTGCAAGCAGGGTTGTAAAGCTCTCCAGATTCCGGCACAGCTCCTGCATCATGCGGGAAGCGGGCGCGCCGTCCACGGCACGGTGGTCGTAGGTCAGGCTCAGAGCCATGGCGGGATACAGCTCGATACCGCCGTCGGCCGCCTTGCGGGGACGATCCACCGTGGTGCAGACACCGATGATGCCGGTCTGGGGCGGGTTGATAACGGGAGTGAAGGACTCCACGCCGAAGGAGCCCAGATTGGACACGGTGAAGGATGCGCCGGAGAGCTTGTCGGGGCTGATGGCGCCGGTGCGGCAGGCCGCAGCCAGCTCCTTCACCTCACGGGAGATCTCCAGCAAGCTCTTCTCGTCCGCGCGGAAGATGGTGGGTACCATCAGACCACGGGGCGTATCCACCGCCACTCCCAGATTCACATGCTTGAAAAGACGGATGTTGTTGTCATCCAGCATGTGGGCATTCAGGTCGGGACAGCTGAGCACCGTGCGGGAAACGGCATACAGAATAATGTCGCCCAGGGTAATGCCCGCCAGCTCACCTCCGGCAGCCTTCAGTGCCTTGCGGTAGTTCAGGATGGCGGCGGCATCGAAGGTAAAGTTGTGGGTCAGCTGCGCCATGGAGCTCAGAGAACCCTTCATGGACTTGCTGATGGCACGGCGGATACCGCTGAACTTCACATCCTCGTACTCAGCCTCTGCAGCAGCGACAGCCACGGGTGCGGCTGCTGGTGCAGTCTCTGCGGCGGCAGGTACACCCTCCTCCATCAGGCGGCGCACATCACGCTCGATGACGCGTCCGTTGGGGCCGGTACCGGCGGCCAGCACAGCGTCCACACCGGCAATCTCCGCCAGCTTTCTGGCACGGGGGGAAACCGAGGCATCAGAACCGGCAGGGGCCGCAGCCACAGATACGGCAGGGGCTGCCGCAGCCGTCCCGGCAGCGGGAGCAGCGGCAGGCGCTTCCTCGGCAGCCGGTGCGCCGTCAGGTCGCAGGGATGCAACATCCTCCCCCGGATCGCCCACGGCGCAGACATTCATCAGACAGGGCACCTCATCGCCGTCCTGGAAAAAGATCTCCAGCAGCTGACCCTCAGCGGTGGATTCGCACTCAAAGCTGGCCTTGTCGGTCTCGTAAGTAAACAGGACGTCGCCCAGCTTGACGGCGTCGCCCACCTTCTTCTGCCAGTTACCGATGATACAGCTCTCCACGGTAATACCGGCCTTGGGCATGATCACTGCATTTGCCATGATAGTTCCTCCTTGCAGGGGCACACTCGCCCCCTTAATGTTATGTTGTGTTAATTATAACATTTTATAACACTTTGTCAATAGACGCGGAGCAAAAAAAGAAACCGGCGGCTGCAGGAAAACAGCAGCCGTCGGGCAATGGATGTATTTTTTACAGAACCGTCACATCGGCAGAAGCGGCAGCAGCAGCAAAATCCGCAGGCAGCACCCCGTCGGAGATCAGATAATCTGCATCCTCCATGGTGGCAAAGGTATAGGGCATCAGGCGGCTGAACTTGGTCCTGTCACAGAGAATGACGCTGGTGCGGGCCTTGCGGATCACCAGACGCTTTACCAGCATATCCCCCTCGGTGCCGCAGGTGAAGCCTGCGTCCACCGAGCAGCCGGAAACACCGATGAAGGCAATGTCGATGTTGATCTTTTCCAGCATTTCCAGCGTGTTCTGACCGGAAAGCGCCAGATTCTTCCGGTTGATGGTGCCGCAGCAGAGGGTCACCACAGGATCGCTGAGACGGCACAGCTCCACAGCGATATTGGGACCGGTGGTAAACACATTGAGATGCATATCCGGCAGCTGGCGGGCCAGCATCAGGTTGGTGGTACTGGCATCCAGAAACACAGAGCTGTGAGGCTGGATCAGGGAGATGGCCTTCTGCGCAATGGCGCTCTTGCCGCTGTTGTTCTCCTGCATACGCTCGTCAAAGCCGATATCACCGGCATGGCGTACCGACTTCGCCCCGCCCCGGATCTTCACCACCACGCCCTGCTTCTCTAAGGCATCCAGATCCCGGTGGATGGTCATAAAGGAAACCTCCGGAAACAGAGACTGCAGTTCTTTGGTGGTGACCACATGATTCCGCTCGATGAATTCCCGCATTTTTTCCTGTCGAATGGTGTTCATAGGCACCTCGTGTTATATAACGTTATATTCGTTTCAATATATAACACCTTTTTCACAAAAAGTCAACAGTCCATTGAAAACGACCGTTACGGAGCACGGGCTTCGTAACGGTCGTTTCCTTATGCTTCTTTTGCCGCGGGTTTCTCCGCTTTCTCCACAGGTGCGCAGCGGGAATAGACGGCGTTCATGGTACGGATCTCCGCAGCCAGCCCCGCAGGGATCTGACCGGGCAGCAGCCGCCATTCCCAGTTGCCCTTGCCCACGCCGGGGACATTGATGCGGGCCTCCTCACCCAGTGCCAGATAGTCCTGCAGCTGTGCCACAAACAGGCTGGCCACACTGCCCATACCCGCCCTCAGCACGGCGCGGCGCACGGTCTCGGTGGTTCTGGCGCCCAGATACTGCCGCACGAAGGCACGCTCCTCGGCCTTGGCGCCCTCGTACCAGCCCACAAGGGTGTTGTTGTCGTGCGTGCCGGAATAACAGATGGTGTTGACAGAATAGTTGTGGGGCAGATAGGCATTGGCAGGATTGGAGAATGCAAACTGCAGAACCCGCATGCCCGGCAGACCGGAATCACGCAGCAGCTGCACCACAGCAGGAGTAACGTCGCCCAGATCCTCCGCAATAAACTGCACGCCCCGGAACCAGCCCATCAGCGGCTCCAGCAGACCCATTCCAGGACCGGGACGCCATGCACCGGCCTTGGCGCTCTCGGCATCGGCAGGCACTGCCCAGTAGCTCTCAAAAGCGCGGAAATGATCGATGCGGATCATGTCAAAGCGGCGGATGGCACTGCCCACACGGCGGATCCACCAGCCGTAGCCATCAGAGCGCATCACATCCCAGTTATACAGGGGATTGCCCCAGAGCTGGCCTTCCTCACTGAAATAGTCCGGCGGTACGCCTGCCACAGAGGCGGGATGCCCCGTCTCGTCCAAATCAAACTGATGCCGCTCGGACCAGACGTCGGAGGAATCCAAAGAAACGTAAATGGGCAGATCGCCGATGATGCCCACACCTTTTTCATTGGCATAACGCTTCAGTGCCGACCACTGGCGGTCAAAGAGATACTGTACATAGGTGTGATAAGCCACCTCGTCCGCCAGCTGTCCACGCCAGTACTCTACAGCGGACCAGTCATAATTGCGCAGTCCCGTATCCGGCCAGTCCAGCCATGACTTGTCACCAAAATACGCACGGGCAGCCATATACAGCGCATAGGGGCGCACCCAGCCGTTCTCCTCCTCGAAGGCACGGACAGCCTCGGCGTCCTTTTCATAGCCTGCGGCGAAGGCCCGACGCAGCAGCTTTGTGCGGGCGGCACGGACAGCGGGATAATCCACCCGGTTTGTTACCGGCAGTCTGGACGCTTCCAGCTCCTCCTCCGTCACAAGGCCGTCGTCACACAGCAGTTCCGGGTCGATGAGCAGCGGATCGCCTGCATGGGTACAGATGCTGGAATAGGGAGAATTGCCTCCGCCGGCAGGCACCAACGGCAGGATCTGCCACCAGCGTTGACCGGCCTCTGCCAGAAAGTCCACAAATTCCCGGGCAGCCGCGCCAATGGAGCCCATACCGTATTCGGAGGGCAGGGAAAACACAGGCAGCAGAATCCCTGCGGAACGATCAATCATAGTGTTTGCTCCTTCGTCTCGTAAGTTTTCTTCATACGCTTCATCAGAATGAGCCAGCAGGTAAACTGGCTTAGCGCCGTAATAGCCCAGGTCACAGGATAGGCCATGTAGATGGTGAGAATATTGTGGTATGCCGGAATCTGGAACACGGTGGCGATCCACATCAGACGGAAACCGCACACACCCACCAGAGAGATAATCATAGGGATTACCGACTGGCCAAGGCCGCGCAATGCACCCACCAGAATGTCCATCATGCCTGCAAAGATGTACATCTTTGACATGAAGCCCAGACGCAGATTGGCAACCTCCAGCACCTCAGGTGTCTGGGAATAGATACTCAGCACCGGCTCGCCGAACAGACTGCAGGTAACGATGATCAGCACCGAGGCCACCGCCATGCAGCCTGCAGCGGTCACGAGGATGCGGGGCAGACGCTCCCGCTTGCCGGCGCCCAGATTCTGACTGGAAAAGGACATGGTGGCCTGCTGCAGTGAAGCTTCGATGCAGTACAGGAAGCCTTCCACATTCAACGCAGCGGCATTGCCCGCCACCACGATCTCACCAAAGCTGTTCACCGAGGACTGGATCACTACATTGGACAGCGAGAACAGCGTACCCTGCAGGCCTGCAGGAAGACCAACCCGCAGAATGTTCTTCATCTTATCTTTGTGAACTCCCAGTTTCCGCAGGTTAAGATGAATCTCTCCGTCCTCCTTCATCATGCAGCGTACAACCAGAATGGCGGAAACCACCTGACTGGTAACGGTGGCAATGCCCACGCCGGCCACATCCATGCGGAACACGATCACCAGAACCAGATTCAAACACACGTTTACCACACCGGCGACGGTCAGATAGATCAAAGGACGGCGGGTATCACCCACGGAGCGCAGCAGCGCCGCGCCGAAGTTGTACACCATGGAGGCGGGCATACCCAGAAAATAGATCCGCAGATACAGCGCCGCCTGATCCAGAATTGCTGCAGGAGACCCCATAAGAGTCAGAATCTTTTTCGCACCGAACACGCCCACAAAAATCAGCAGTACGCCACCCGCAAGGCTCAGCGTCATGGCAGTATGCACCGTACGGCTCAGCTCATCATACAAACCGGCGCCCCGTTCACGGGCCGCCTGCACATTGGCGCCCACCGAAAGGCCAAGAAACAGCGTAACCAGCAAATTGATGATGGACGAGTTTGCGCCCACGGCCGCCATGGCATTGTCGCCGGCAAAGCGGCCCACCACGATGAGATCCGCCGCATTGAACAGCAGCTGCAGAATGCTGGACAGTGCCAGAGGAACGGAAAAGAGCAGCATTTTACTCAGCAGCGAGCCGTTGGTCATATCAATGCTGTATCCAGCAGTTTTGGGGGCAGGCATTCAGATTGCTCCTTTCTCAGCAGGTTTCTGTTCCTGCTTCAGCAGCGGCCGAATGGTAATCAGCCAGCAGATAAAATGGATGGAAAATGTCACAAACCAGGAGATGGGATAGGACAGCAGCAGATGCCACAGAGTATGATTCTCTGGAATCTGGAATACCGTGGCAATCCACAGCATCCGCGTGCCCACCACGCCCGCCAGAGACACGATCATGGGCATCAGGCCACGGCCCATGCCCCGGAGAGTACTGGTTGTCAGATCCATAAAGCCGCAGATCACATAGGTATGACCCAGCAGTGTCAGACGGCTCAGCGCCGCCTCCAGCACAGCCTCCGTTCCGGTATAGATTCCCAGCAGAGTCCGGCCAAGAAAGATACAGATCAGGGAAATGATCACCTGTGCAGCGATCATACAGCCATAGGATGTCAGCATGATTTGGGGGACACGACGGTACTTTTTCGCACCCATATTCTGTCCCACAAAGGATATGTTCGCCTGCATCAGCGCAGAAACGGAACAGTAGAAAAAGCCCTCCAGATTGTGCGCGGCAGAGTTTCCTGCCACCACGATCTCACCGAAGCTGTTGACAGAGGACTGGATTACCACGTTGGAAAGAGAAAACAGCGTGCTTTGCAGACCGGCAGGCAGTCCTACCCGCAGGATGCCTTTCAGCTTGTCCGGATAGATCCGCAGCTTCCGCAGCTCCAGATGGAGGTCGCCGTCATCCCGCATCATGCAGCGCACCACCAGAACGGCGGAGATCACCTGACTGACCACGGTGGCGATGGCCACGCCGGCTACATCCAGACGGAATACGATCACCAGAACCAGATTCAGGCACACATTCACCACACCGGCAACGCTCAGATACACCAGCGGCCGCCGGGTATCACCCACGGAACGCAGCAGCGCCGCACCGAAGTTATACAGCATGGTGGCAGGCATACCCAGAAAATAGATCCGCAGATAGAGGATGGCCTGTTCCAGAATGTTGGCCGGTGCATCCATCATGGTCAGTATCCATCTGGCCCCCAGCACACCCACAAAAATCAGCGCCACACCGCCCACCAGACTCAGCGCCATGGCGGTATGCACCGTGCGGTTGACCTCCGCATGGTCACCGGCCCCCCGTTCCCGTGCTGCCAGCACATTGGCGCCGACAGACAGGCCCATGAAGGAGTTGACCAGCAAATTGATAATAGATGCATTGGCACCCACCGCTGCCATGGCATTGTCACCGGCAAAACGGCTCACCACCACCAGATCTGTCGCGTTGAACAGCAGCTGCAGCATGGTGGACAGCATCAGCGGCAGGGCAAACACCAGCATTTTGCTCAGCAGCGGGCCATTGGTCATATCCAGTGTATAGCCCGCAGCCTTTTTCACAGGCATAGTTGTGTTCTCCTCTCAGCGGCAGTGCCGCCCGTTTATATGTCAGCCTGCACCATCCGCTTCTTCAGCCGATGGAAGCCGATCAACCAGCAGATCAGATGTGCCAAAGACGTCAGTGTCCAGCTGACCGGATAGGACAGGATCAGCATGGGCATGGTGTGATACTGAGGTATCTGGAAAAGCGTGGTGATCCAGACGAAGCGGAAGCCGCACACGCCCACCAGCGCAACGATCATGGACGTGGTGGAAAGGCCCAGACCGCGGACGGCGCTGGCCAGCATATTCATCATGCTCAAAGCGAAGAACGGCAGGAGCATATAGCGGAACTCCATCAGGCCTACCTCGATGACTTCCGGGGTCTTGGTATAGATGCCCAGCAGCAGGTGACCCCAGTTCATACTCACAACCGCCACCACCACACCGCAGACGGCCAGATACCCTGTGATGACCAGCATCAGCTTCCGCACACGGTCCACCTTTTTGGCACCCAGATTCTGGCTGGTAAAGGAGAGCACCGCATTGCTCATGGACATGGTGATGCACTGGAAGAAGCCCTGAATGTTGTTGGAAGCCGAGTGGCCGGCAATGACCACCTCACCAAAGGAGTTGACAGAAGACTGGATCATCACATTGGAAATGGAGAACAGGCAATTCTGCAAAGCGGCAGGCAGTCCGATGCGCATGATCTCCTTCAGCTTATCCAAGTGAATGTGCAGCTTCCCGATATGCAGACGGACATCGCCGTCATCCAGCAGGAGGCATCGCACTACCAGCACTGCAGAAATCACATGACTGGCCACTGTGGCAATGGCCACGCCCTCCACATCCAATTGGAACACGATCACCAGAAACAGATTGAGGCATACATTCACTACACCGGCAAAGGTCAGATAATACAGCGACCTCCGGGTATCGCCCACAGCACGCAGGAGGGAAGAACCGAAATTGTAAATCAGCTGAGCAGGCATTCCCAGCATATAGATCCGCAGATAGGCCGCAGCAAGAGGACGGATATTGTCCGGAACATCCATGACATCCAGTATCCACTCCGTACCCAGCAAACCAATACCAATGAGAATCAGGCCGCCCACCAGGCTCAGTGTCATGGCCGTATGGACAGTGCGGCTGAGATCTTCCGTTTCCCCGGCCCCCCGTTCACGGGCCGCCAGCACATTGGCGCCGACGGAGATACCGGTAAATGCGCGCACCATCATATTCACCAACGGGCCGTTGGCACCCACGGCAGCCATACAATTATCGCCGGCAAAGCGGCTCACTACCACCAGATCCGCCGCATTGAACAGCAGCTGCAGCAGATTGGACAAGGCCAGTGGAATGGCAAAGATCAGCACCTGCTTCGCCAGCGATCCGTTGGTCATATCCATGGTATAACCACGGCTTATTCGTGCCGCCATGTCAACGCCACCCTTCTATGGATAAGTATAAATAGAAATACCCTCAGCCGAGCAGGAGCAACACCGTTTTTCCGCTTCCGAAAGAACTGCCGGCATCTTTGCCATCCACCGGCGGACGTATTGCAGCTTGTCCATGTGAGAGTATGGTTATTTTAACAAATGCAACCCCCGTTTTCAACCCGATACCCCCCTTTTTTCGGAGATTCTGCGCCCTGTTTTTTGTTATTTTATACAAATCGCTTTCGCTTCCCCTTTTGGAACACCTGTGATATGATGGCAGTAAAATCAAGTCTCTTCATGCAGGAGGTATCCGCCATGATCCGCCGTTTTCCTAATTTCTTCCATCACTTCCGCTGTCTGGCCGGCAGTTGTCCCCGCAGCTGCTGTATCGGCTGGGAGGTGGAGATTGATGACGATACCGCCGCTGCCTATCAATCCGTCACTGTGCCTATGGGCCAGGAGCTGCGCGCCAGTCTGCAACCCGACGCAGACGGTGCTCTGTGCTTCCCGCTGGATGGAGGGCGCTGTCCCTTTCTGGACACAGAAAACCTTTGCCGCATCCATCGGCAGCTGGGACAGGAATACACCAGCATCACCTGCCGCGAGCACCCCCGGTTTACCGAGGATTTCGGTACGCTGCTGGAGGTTAGTCTGTCTGCATCCTGTCCGGAAGCGGCGCGTCTGCTTCTGGCAGACAGCACTCCCCTGACCTTTTGCGAGGAAGTACTTCCGTCCCCCCCTGTGGAAGATGAAGAGGACCCCTGGCTCTCTCCCCTGCTGACCGTGCGTGACTTCGCCATGACGCTGCTGCAAAACCGGACACAGGCCATCAGCCGCCGTCTGGCGCAGATCCTCCTTCTGGCAGCACAGGCGCAGCAGCTGCTGGATGCAGATCGGGCGGAAGAACTCCCCATGCTGTGCCGCAGCGTTCCAGAGCTTCCACCTGTTACGCAGGATGTTTCCCTGCTCTTCCCCGGCTTTCTGGATACGCTGGCCGGTCTGGAGATCCTGGAGAAGGACTGGCTCCCGCTGCTGACAGCCGCCGCAGCACGGGGCGGCCATCTTTCGGAGCCGCAGCTGGAACGGCTGACAGCGTATTTTCTGTTCCGCTGGATGCTGAAAGCCATCAACGACGGTGATTTACTGGGGCGCGTGCAGCTGAGCCTTGCCAGCGCACTGACGGTGGAACATCTGTCCGCCTATACCGCTTCTCCGGAGGAAGCCCTGTACCGTTACTGCCGGGAGATCGAACACTGTCAGGAAAACATCAATGCCCTGCTGGAAGCCTTCCGGTGGGACAGGGCCTTGCTTCCGGACGTTTTCCTGCGCACACTGCAAAACGATTAACTGATCTCTGTATAAAAGCAACGAAATTGCACAATTCTTATTGACAGAACACCAATTTTATTGTATATTATAGTCAACGGAAGGCCATATCCTTCTGGATCTGAAAGAAGTCTATGCCTCATCACCAAATACGAAGCAATCTCACTATGATGAGCCACACCAGCAGTAGCAGCGGGCAGCAGCCCATGCAGGAAATCTGTGTGTAACCTGTGTTTTATGGATTGGAGAGAGATGCCGGCTGACTTTCAGATGCGCTCCTTACCCCAGCGCAAATATTCAGAAAGCAAGAGGTAACGCGACTGTGACTGAAAAACCGAATCAGACGTGACCCCGTCTATCCATTGGAGGTAGGCGGGGTCGATGCTGTTTTCGGTCATTCCACCTCATCCGTCAAAATAAAAAAGAACGTCTTCCCGCACAGTGGCAGGAAGACGTTTTCTTGCTGTAAATACGCTTAGCGGCCGGATGGATAGGCAGGGCCGCTGGGCTGATAGGCGGAGGTCAGCACCTTTTCAAATACCGGTGCTTCGGGATTCTCGATTCTGGCCAGGATCTGCTCGCCGGCCACACGACCCAATTCCACCACAGGCTGCACAATACAGTCCATCTGACCGGCATAAATCTGGTTCAGGCTGGAATCATAGTCCAGAAATGTCACCAGTTCCAGATTATCCGGCAAACGGATGCCGCGCTTATGGACGTAGACCAGTGCGTCCGCCGCCAGAGAGGTACGGCAGACCACGATGGCATCGCACTTTTGCTCCAACAGCTCGTCCAGACAATGCTGGGTATCCTGCTCCGCCTCCGTCTTATAGCGGATCATGGACTCTTCCACCGTCAGGCCGCAGTCCTGCATGGCCTCGCGGTATGCAGAGATACGCTCCCGGGTGCTGCTCAGGCGGGGCAGTCCGCCGATAATGCCAATACGCTGGCGACCACGGCCTGCCAGACGGCACACACTGCGGTAAATGGGCTGGAAATTGGACACGCAGACAGACGGATACTTCTTGTCATCGAAAACGCGGTCCACCAGCACCACCGGAAATCCGTTGGGGATCAGGGAGTCAAACCTCCGGAAATCCTCCATGGTGCTGGCCACCAGCAGGCCGTCCACCAGGCCGGCCGTCAGCAGACGGATGTTGTTCTCCTCGCGGTCAGCATCCTCCTTGCTGTTGGCAATGATCAGGTGATACCCCTGTGCTGCCAAGCAGCTCTCCACCGCCTCGATCATATTGCCAAAAAACTTGCTGGAAATATCCGGCACAATGAAACCCACTGTCTTCTTTTTTCCGGTACGGAAGCTGCGGGCAGAGGCATCCGGCGTATAGCCCAGCTGCTCGATGGCCTGATAGACTTTCTCCTTGGTCTCATTGGAAACATAGCGGGTATTGTTAATGGTATGCGACACGGTGGCAGTGGAAACCCCTGCCAGCTTGGCAACATCACTGATGGTTACTTTCATAGCTCTCTCCTGTTTGCGCAAGGCGCGCCCATTTTGCGTAATGCTTGTTTGCAAAACAGTATAATCGTTTGCGCCTGATTCGTCAAGATATTTCACAAAAAACAGGAAATCTGTCATCTTCGCCAAAAAACAGCACTAATATACAGGAAGTAACCGTTTTAATCTTATAAATTTTGACAGTTGCACAACAAACTCTGCTGTGGTAATATACTGTTGTATTTGTGATAAACGTTTGCGCAATCGTCAAACGCGCGTGGTAGCCGAAGCGCTGCCCAATAGGAAAGGAGTCTTTTCAACATGAAAACGCAGATTGGTATCAATGGTTTTGGCCGCATCGGTCGTCTGGCCTTCCGTGCCGCCCTGGCTCGCGAGGATGTGAAGGTTGTCGCTATCAACGATCCCTTCATGACCCCCGATTATATGGCTTATATGCTGCGCTATGACACCATTCACGGCAAATTCAACGGCGAGATCGCCTATGACGAGAACTCTCTCACCGTCAACGGCCAGCGCATCTCCGTCTATGCAGAGAAGGAGCCCAAGAACATCCCCTGGGGCAAGGAAGGCGCTGACTATATCATCGAGTCCACCGGCGTGTTCCTGACCAAGGAGAAGTCTCAGGGCCACATCGACGCCGGCGCAAAGCACGTCGTCATGTCCGCTCCCTCCAAGGACGACACTCCCATGTTCGTCATGGGCGTTAACAACCACACCTACACCAGCGACATGGCCTTCGTGTCCAACGCTTCCTGCACCACCAACTGCCTGGCTCCCATCGCCAAGGTGCTGCATGACAACTTCGGCATCAAGGAAGGCCTGATGACCACCGTGCACTCCATCACCGCCACCCAGAAGACCGTGGACGGCTCTTCTCAGAAGGACTGGCGCGGCGGCCGTGCTGCCAGCGGCAACATCATCCCCTCCTCCACCGGCGCCGCCAAGGCTGTGGGCAAGGTCATCCCCGCGCTGAACGGCAAGCTCACCGGCATCTCCATGCGCGTTCCCACTCTGGACGTGTCTGTGGTTGATCTGACCGTCAATCTGGAGAAGCCCGCTTCCAAGGAAGCCATCTGCGCCGCCATGAAGGCCGCTTCCGAGGGCGAGCTGAAGGGCATTCTGGGCTACACCGAGGATCAGGTCGTCTCCTCCGACTTCCTGTCTGACGAGCGCACCTCTATCTTTGACGCCAACGCCGGCGTGTACCTCACCGACACCTTCGTGAAGGTCGTTTCCTGGTACGACAACGAGTGGGGTTATTCCAACAAGATCGTGGATCTGATCCGCTACATGTCCTCCGTGGACAACAAGTAAGCAAATCCCGTCACACACCGTTCCCCCTGACATGCCGCAGGGGGAGCGGTTTTTTATTTGCCCTTTGTAAGCAGATGGTATATACTGATGGCAGCAAAGCTTTTTCGGAGGTGATACGTATGCAGCGGCAGCGCAAAGCCGACCTTCTTCTGGTCATGGTCACCGCCTTCTGGGGCGTTTCCTATTTTCTTATGGACGTCTGCCTGTCAGATCTGCCGCCTCTGTGCTTGAACGCATTCCGCTTTCTCATCGCCTTTTTCATTCTCGCCGCGGTGTTTTTTCCCAGGATGCAGAATATCTCCCGCGCCACACTGAAGTACAGCCTCATCGTAGGACTTTGCCTCTCCTGTGTCTACACCTGCTGCACCTACGGCGTGCTGTATACATCCATCTCCAACGCAGGCTTCATCTGTGCCCTGCCGGTGGTCACTACGCCGCTGCTGGAGTTCTGCCTCTCCCGCAAGCACCCGGATCGCCGTCTGCTTTCCGCGCTGATTCTATGCACTGTGGGACTGGCTCTGCTGACGCTGAACGAACAGATGCGGCTTGCGCTGGGCGATATTCTCTGTCTGGGCGTTGCCGTCTTCTACGCTGTGGATCTGGTGATCACCGACCGTGCCGTGCACCATCCGGAGGTCAATGCGCTGCAGATGGGTATCTGCCAGCTGGGGGTGGTGGGCATCGTTATGCTGGCGCTGACGCTGACACTGGAACAACCACACCTTCCCTCCACACCGCAGATCTGGGGCGGCACACTGTTTCTGGCCATCTTCTGCACCGGCATTGCTTTTGTTGTGCAGACGGTGCAGCAGCAGTATACGTCCGCCAGTCATGTCGGCCTGATCTTCACGCTGGAGCCGCTGTTCTCCGCCGTGGTGGCCTACTTTCTGGCCGGTGAACGGCTGCACCCCCGCGGATATATCGGCGCTGCACTGATGATGACCAGTCTTGTACTGATGGAGCTGGACTGGACAACTGTAAGGGCAAAAATCCGTAAGTAAGCGTCTCCCCTTCCGTCAAACATGCACAAAGTGCATAAAATATCACATATTCATGCATAATGCATAAAACCACCGGATATGCACAATTTTGTGCATATCCGGTGTATTCTGCCGTTTCTCCGGAGCAAATCCTTTGATATATATGTATGTCATTGGAATTCTGTGCCAAAATATACAAAACTGCCCAATCGCCGGGCGAATTGTTGTGCAACATGACAGTTGCATAAATATTCGCGTGTGTCGTATAATCTGAGCATCAACTATTATAAAGCATTGGAGGCTTTTTACTATGGATAAGACAAACATCAAGAAAATCGTGCTTGCATATTCCGGCGGTCTGGATACTTCCATCATCATCCCCTGGCTGAAGGAAAACTACAATAATCCCGAGATCATCGCCGTGGCCGGCAACGTCGGTCAGGCTGACGAGCTGGACGGTCTGGAGGCCAAGGCCATCAAGACCGGCGCAAGCAAGCTGTATGTCATGGATCTGGTGGACGAGATGGTTGACGACGTCATCATCCCCTCCATGATGTTCGGTGCCACTTACGAGGGCTACCTGCTGGGCACTGCCTTCGCTCGTCCCATCATCGCCAAGGGTCTGGTGGAGATCGCCAAGAAGGAAGGCGCTGATGCCATCGCCCACGGCTGCACCGGCAAGGGCAACGACCAGATTCGTTTCGAGCTGGCCATCAAGCGTTTCGCTCCCGACATGAAGATCATTGCTCCCTGGCGCGAGTGGGACATCAAGAGCCGCGACGAGGAGATCGACTATGCAGAGGCTCATGACGTTCCCCTGAAGATCAGCCGTGAGACCAACTACTCCAAGGATAAGAACCTGTGGCATCTGAGCCACGAGGGCCTGGATCTGGAGGATCCCGCCAACGAGCCCCAGTACGACAAGCCCGGCTTCCTGGAAATGGGCGTTTCTCCCTTCAAGGCTCCCGACGAGCCCACCATGGTCACTCTGGACTTTGAGAAGGGCTGGCCCGTTGCCCTCAACGGCGAGAAGATGAAGGCCAGCGAGATCATCGCCAAGCTGAACGTCTTCGGCGGCGCCAACGGCATCGGCCTGCTGGACATCGTGGAGAACCGCATGACCGGCATGAAGGACCGCGGCATTTACGAGACTCCCGGCGGCACCATCCTGTACCGCGCCCACGAGGTTCTGGAGCAGATCACCGTGGATAAGGACACCATGCACATGAAGCGCAAGCTGGCCATCGACTTCGCCGACCTGATCTACAACGGCAAGTGGTTCACCCCCGTCCGCGAGGCTCTGCAGGCCTTTGTGGTGGATACCCAGAAGTACGTCACCGGCACCGTAAAGCTGAAGCTCTACAAGGGCAACATTATCACCTCCGGCGTCACCTCCCCCGTGAGCCTGTACTCCGAGGATATCGTTACCTTCGGTGAGAGCGACTACAACCAGGCCGACGCCACCGGCTTCATCAACCTGTGGGGTATGCCCGATACCATTCTGGGTCTGCGCGATCAGGGCAAGCTGAAGGCCTGATAAAAGAAACATTACATAACACAAACGCCGCAAACAGGCGGGAGCGGTGCTCCCGCCGTTTGCTGTATTTAAGGAGTACCATATGAAGCTTTGGTCCGGGCGCTTCGGCAAGGAAACCGACGCCCTTGTGAACGATTTCAACGCCTCCATCCAGTTCGACCAGCGCCTGTACAAGGAGGACATCACCGGCTCCATGGCTCACGCCAAGATGCTGGGTGCCTGCGGAATCATCTCCGCAGAGGACACCGAGTCCATTGTCAAGGGCCTTCAGTCCATTCTGGAAGATGTGGAGGCCGGCAAGGTGGAGTTCACCGCCGACAACGAGGACATCCACATGAACGTGGAGACCATCCTCACCGCCCGCATCGGCGATGCCGGCAAGCGACTTCACACCGGCCGCAGCCGCAACGATCAGGTGGCCGTGGACTTCCGGATGTACGTCCGGGATCAGATCCCCGTCATCATTGGGCAGCTGCTGGAGCTGGAGACCGTTCTGTGCCGTCAGGCAAAGCAGTATCAAAACACCGTCATGCCCGGCTACACCCACCTGCAGCGGGCACAGCCCATTTCCTTCGCCCAGCACCTGATGGCCTACGCCAACATGTTCTCCCGGGACATCACCCGTCTGGAGGACTGCGCCGCCCGTATGAACGAGTGCCCGCTGGGCAGCGGCGCTCTGGCAGGTACCACCTACCCAATCGACCGCTGGCAGACCGCAAAGGCACTGGGCTTTGACGCACCCATGAGCAACTCTCTGGACGGCGTTTCCGACCGTGACTACGCGCTGGAGCTGATGAGCGCTCTGTCCGTGCTGATGATGCACCTGTCCCGCTTCAGCGAGGAAGTCATCCTCTGGTGCAGCTGGGAATTCAAGTTCATTGAGCTGGACGACGCCTATTCCACCGGCTCGTCCATCATGCCTCAGAAAAAGAACCCCGACGTGGCAGAACTGGTGCGCGGCAAGACCGGTCGTGTCTACGGCGATCTCATGAGTCTGCTGACCACCATGAAGGGCATCCCTCTGGCCTACAACAAGGATATGCAGGAGGATAAGGAGCCCGTCTTCGACGCCATCGACACCGTGGAGATGTGCATCCCCGTGTTCTCCGCCATGATCGACACCATGCGTGTCCTGCCGGAGAATATGCGCAGAGCGGCAGGCCGCGGCTTCATCAACGCCACCGACTGCGCCGACTACCTCACCAAGAAGGGCATGCCCTTCCGGGACGCCTACACCGTCACAGGCAGGCTGGTGGCCGCCTGTACCGCACAGGGCAAGACGCTGGAGGACCTGACCATCGACGAGCTGAAGACTTCCTCCGAGCTCTTTGACGAGGATGTGTACGAAGCCATCAATCTGGAAAACTGCATGGCACTCCGTGCCAGCTACGGCGGCCCCGCCGTCAGCGAGACCACCCGCCAGATCGAAGCCATTGAGGCCTTCGTGGCGGCAAGAAACATCTGATCCAACAAGGAGGACAACATATGAAGCCCAAGGTATACATCGACGGCAAGGAAGGTACCACCGGTCTGCAGATCTATGACCGTCTGGCCTCCCGCAGCGACATCGAGCTGCTGCTCATCGACGAGGACAAGCGCAAGGACCCCGCCGAGCGCAAAAAGCTGATGGATGCAGCGGACATCGTGTTCCTCTGCCTCCCCGACGCCGCCGCCATCGAGGCTGTGGGTCTGGTGGAGAGTGAGAGCACCCGCATCATCGACGCTTCCACCGCACACCGCACCAACCCCGCATGGGCCTACGGCTTCCCGGAGCTGTCCGCCGACCACCGCGCCGCCATCGCCGCCAGTAAGCGTGTAGCCAATCCCGGCTGCCACGCCTCCGGCTTTGTCAGCATCGTCTATCCCATGGTGGCCATGGGCATCCTGCCCGCCGATGCTGCTCTCAGCTGCTTCTCTCTCACCGGCTACTCCGGCGGCGGCAAGAAGATGATCGCCGACTACGAGAGCGATGCCAAAACCGCGGCCATGAGCAGCCCCGGTATCTACGCCACCGCTCAGGCACACAAGCACCTGCCGGAGATGCAGGTCATCTGCGGTCTGGAAAGCAAGCCCGTCTTCTGCCCCATCGTAGATGACTACTACAAGGGCATGGCTACCACCGTCACCTTCCACATGTCTCAGCTGCAGGGCGTTTCCACCGTGCAGGAGGTTCGTGACAGGCTGGCCGCCCACTACGCCGGTCAGAAGATGGTGACAGTAAGCGAGGGCACTTCCAGCGGCAGCCTCTATGGCGGCGCACAGGCCGGCAGCGACTGCATGACCATCGTGGTGGCCGGCAATGACGAACGCTTCACCGTCACCGCTCTGTTTGACAATCTGGGCAAGGGCGCATCCGGCGCCGCCGTTCAGAACATGAATATTATGCTGGGTCTGGATGAGACCACCAGTCTCAGCGTCTGATCTATCAAAACCAACAATAAGGAGTAACTTTTATGTCTACCCATGCACAGCAGGCACAGACTCTGGTTGAGGCTCTGCCCTATATTCAGAAATTCACAGGCAAAACCATCGTGGTCAAGTACGGCGGCAACGCCATGATCTCCGACGAGCTGCGCAAGGCCGTCATGAGCGACATCATCCTGCTGAATCTGGTTGGCATCCGCGTGGTCATGGTTCACGGCGGCGGCCCAGAGATCAGCGATATGCTGAAGAAGCTGAACCACGCCTCCCACTTCGTGGACGGCCTGCGCTATACCGATGAGGTCACCATGGAAGTGGTGCAGAGCATCCTCTGCGGCAAGGTCAACAAGAACCTCGTGGCACAGCTGAACCGTCTGGGCGGCAAGGCCGTGGGTCTGTGCGGCATGGACGGCGGCCTGTTCCAGGCTGTACAGCTGGATGAAAAGTACGGTCTGGTGGGCGAGGTCACCAACGTGAATCCTGAGCCCGTCTTCACCGCCCTGCAGTCCGGCTACATCCCCGTGGTAGCCACCGTGGCACAGGGCACTGATCAGGATACCGCCTACAACGTCAACGCCGACACCGCCGCCGCCAAGCTGGCTGCCGCCCTGGGCGCCGAGAAGATGATCCTGCTGACGGATGTCCGCGGCCTGCTGCGCGACCCCAAGGACGAGGAGACCCTCATCCATGTGGTGCACGTGAACGATGTGGCAAAGCTCACCGAAGAAGGCGTCATTTCCGGCGGCATGATCCCCAAGATGCAGTGCTGCGTGGACGCCATCCTGGGCGGTGTGGAACGTGTCCACATTCTGGACGGCCGCATCCCCCACTCCATCCTCATCGAGCTGCTCAGTGACCGCGGCATCGGCACCATGATGAAGCGGGATGACTGATTTTTCCACCCACATTTTTCCGAAAGGGATGACATTATGACCATGACTTCCGCCGAAATGAAGGCATTGACCCATCAGTACGTTATGAATACCTACGGCCGCTTTGACGTGGCCATCGACCACGGCGAGGGCTCCCGTCTTTACGACCCCGAAGGCCGTGAGTACATCGACCTCACCAGCGGCATCGGCGTCACCGATCTGGGCTACGGCTATCAGCCCTGGGTGGACGCCATCACCCAGCAGGCCAAAAAGCTGAACCACGTTTCCAACCTGTTCTACACCGAGCCCTCCGCCAAGCTGGCCCAGATCCTTTGCCAGCGCACCGGCATGAGCAGCGTCTTTTTCGCCAACGGCGGCGGCGAAGCCAATGAGGGCATCATCAAGCTGGCCAGAAAGTACAGCTTTGACAAATACGGCGAGGGCCGCGCCACCATCATCACCCTGAACAACTCCTTCCACGGACGCACCATCACCACTCTGAAGGCCACCGGCCAGCCCCGCTTCCACAACCACTTCTTCCCCTTCACCGAGGGCTTCCGCTACGCCGACGCCAACAGCATGGAGTCTCTGCTCTCCGTGGCAGGCGACGACGTGTGTGCCGTGATGGTGGAGCTGGTGCAGGGTGAGGGCGGCGTGCTGCCTCTGGACCCCGACTACGTGAAGGCACTGCGCCGACTGTGCGATGAGCGCGACTGGCTGCTGCTGGCAGACGAGGTGCAGACCGGCGTTGGCCGTACCGGCAAGCTCTTTGCTTTCCAGAATTACGACATCCTGCCTGACGCCGCCACCTTCGCCAAGGGTATCGCCGGCGGTCTGCCCATGTCCGGTGTGATGGCTGCGCCCAAGTGCCGCGACGTTCTGGGCCCCGGCACCCACGCCACCACCTTCGGCGCCAACCCCATCTGCTCCGCCGCGGCGCTGGTGGTACAGGAGACCATCAACGATAAATTCCTGGAAGAGGTCAACGCCAAGGGCGCTTACCTCCGTCAGCAGATCGAGGCACTGAACCTGCCCTGCTTCGGCAAGACCAGGGGCATGGGTCTGATGATCGGCATCGAGATGGCCGAGGGCTACTCCAACAGCGAGGTGGCCACCAGACTCATCGACGCCGGCCTGCTGGTGCTCACCGCAGGACCCGGTATGCGTCTGCTGCCGCCGCTGGTCATCACCAAGGAGGAAATGGACAAGGCTGTGGCCATTATGAAGGCCACACTGTCCTGATCGCGTTCTATTCCCGGCTTCGCCGCATTTATAAAGAAAAGAGGAATCATTTATGGAAAAGCACACACATTTTCTGAAGCTTTTGGATTTCACCCCCGCTGAGATCCAGGAATTTCTGGATACCGCTGCCGATTTGAAAGCAAAGAAGAAAGCCGGCATCCCCCACCGCTATCTGGAAGGCAAGAATGTCGCCCTGATCTTCGAAAAGGACTCCACCCGCACCCGCTGCGCCTTCGAGGTGGCAGCGCAGGATCTGGGCATGGGCAGCACCTATCTGGGCCCCACCGGCTCTCAGCTGGGCAAGAAGGAGTCCATTGCCGATACCGCCCGCGTTCTGGGTCGTATGTATGAGGGTATTGAGTACCGCGGCTTCGGTCAGACACTGGTGGAAGAGCTGGCCGCTCATGCAGGTGTCCCCGTGTTCAACGGCCTCACCAACGAGTTCCATCCCACCCAGATTCTGGCTGACTTCCTGACCGTGCAGGAGCACTGCGGCGGTCTGAAAGGCAAGAAGCTGGTCTTCTGCGGTGATGCCCGCTTCAACATGGGCAACTCCCTGATGGTGGGCTGCGCCAAGATGGGTATGCACTTCGTGGCCTGTGCCCCCAAGGAATACTTCCCCTCCCCCGAGCTCATCGCCACCTGCCAGGCCATCGCCGCCGAGACCGGCGCCACGCTGGAGTTCATTGAGGATCCCATGGAGGCTACCAAGAACGCCGACGTCATCTACACCGACGTTTGGGTGTCCATGGGCGAGCCCGCCGAGGTCTGGGCAGAGCGCATCAAGATCCTGAGCCCCTATCAGGTAAATCAGGCCATGATGGACAACGCCGGTCCCCAGTGCCGCTTCATGCACTGCCTCCCCGCTTTCCACGATCTCAACACCACCATCGGCAAGGAGATGGGCCAGCGCTTCGGTCTGGACTCCATGGAAGTCTCCAACGAGGTCTTTGAGGGTCCTCAGTCCATCGTCTTCGATGAGGCAGAAAACCGCATGCACACCATCAAGGCTGTCATGTACCTGCTGATGAAGTAAACAGCACCTTTGCAGGGAGCCGCGCTTGCGGCTCCCTTTTTCTACGGATTTCCATTTACAAATCCCGTCGAAATTGATATGCTATCATTATATAGTGTATGATCAAAGGAGCGTTGCCTGTATGAAGCGTTTGTTTTGTTTGATTCTCACCATACTGATGCTGGCGTTGTGTGCCTGCGGCGGCTCACCTGCCACATCCGGCGCACCGTCTGATTCCACGGCTTCCTCTTCCGCTACTCCGCAGACGCCGCCTGCCTCCGGGAGCCAGACGGAGACTCCCACTCCTCCGCCCGCAGAACCGGAAGTACCGACTCCCCAGCCAGAGCCAACGCCGGAGCCTGAGCCTGTCGGTCCCGTCAATCCCCTGACGGGTCTGCCCATTGACGAGGCACTGGTGAACCGGAAGCCGGTGGCCATCATGCTCAACAACATCAAAGCCGCCCAGCCCCAGCAGGGCAACAGTCAGGCGGATATCATTTACGAAGTGCTGGCAGAGGGCGGCATCACCCGGATGCTGGGTCTTTATCAGGACATTTCTCAGCTGGGCGTGGTAGGCTCCATCCGTTCTGCCCGGCCGTACTATCTGGAGCTGGCACTGGGGCATGACTCCGTGTATGTCCATGCAGGCGGCAGCGAAGTGTTCTACCAAAGACATAAGGAATGGAATCTCTCCACGGTGGACTGCGTCAACGGCTATTATGGCTATGCCTCCACCGGCCTGGTCTGGCGCGACAAAAACCGCGTAGCCGGCAAGACCTTCGATTACGAACACTCCATGATCACTTCCGGCGAAAAGCTCACCGAGATCCTCACCAAGCGCAATGTACTCACCGACCATACGGACGGTTATACCTACGAAATGTCCTTCACTGCCGACGGTACCCCCGCAGACGGCAAGAATGCCACCACCCTGACCGTTCCCTTCATCGGCGGCAGCAAGGGGAAAACCACCATCTTCCGCTATGATGAGGCCACTGGTGTCTACAAGGCAGAGCAGTACGGCAGCGCCTACATCGACGGCAACGACGGCACGCAGGTCTCCGCCACCAATGTGCTGGTGCTGCGAACCACCTGTACCGCGATAGACGACGCAGGACATTTGCAGGTAGACCTTTCCTCCGGTGACGGTTGGTACGCCTGTGGCGGCAAGTACATACCCATTACATGGGAGAAGGGGCAGCGAGACCAGCCGCTGCGCTATTTCACCACCGATGGTCAGCCTCTCACACTGGGTCAGGGCAAGAGCTACGTCTGCATCATTCACGAAGCCCGGGAGATCATCGCAGAATAACCCCACAAAGCAGCAGCGCACCCGCATCCGAAATTCGGATACGGGTGCGTTTCATTCTGCTCCGTATTACAGCGTTTTCCAGATCTCCTCCGCATAGCGGACGGTCTCCATTGCGTCGCCTGCGTACTGATCCGCGCCGATGGAATCGGCGTACTCCTGATTCAGCACTGCGCCGCCCACCACGATTCTGCACCATGGCGCTGCCTTCCGCAGCTGCCGGATGGTCTCTTCCATGGCGGGAACGGTGGTGGTCATCAGGGCACTGAGACCCACCAGCGGCGCGTGAAGCTTCACCGTTTCCTCCACAATGCGCTCCGGCTCTACATCCTTCCCCAGATCCGTCACGGCAAAGCCGTAATTCTCCAACAGCAGCCGGACGATGTTCTTGCCGATATCGTGGATATCCCCCCGGACAGTGGCAATGACGAAGGGACACTTGTCCGCACCGCCGGTGCCCTGTGCGGAGAGTTTGTCCTTGATGACGGTGAAAGCGCTTTTGGCTGCCTCGGCGCTCATGAGAAGCTGAGGCAGATACACCTTCTTTTCCTCAAAGCCCTTGCCCACGGTGTCCAGCGCCGGGATGATCTCCTGCCGCACCACATCCAGCGGCGGGACAGTCTCCGTCAGTGCTGCGGTCAGCTCCAGCGCCTTATCCTTCAGTCCCTTGACGATGGCCCGCTGCAGCGCGGAGCCGTCTGCCTCCACCGCTGCCGGGACGGCAGTCTGCGGTGCAGATGCCTGCACCACATAATTGGATGCAAAGCTGATATAATCGGCGCAGTTTTCGTCCAGTCCATGGAGGGTACGGAAAGCATACCAGGTGCGCAGCATATCCCCGGAATGTGGATTCATAATGGCGGCGGACAGTCCGCTTTCCAGTGCCAGCGCAAAGAAGGTACTGTTGACAATGTCACGCTGGGGCAAGCCAAAGGACACATTGGACACACCCAGAGAGGTGTGGCAGCCAAGCTCCTCACGGATGATCTTCAGCGCACGGAGGGTCTCCAGCGCAGCGGCATTGTCCGCGCTGACAGTAAGGCACAGGGTATCGAATACGATGTCCTTCTTATCAATGCCGTATTTGGCGGCTTCCGTCAGAATACGGCGGGCAATGTCCACACGCCCCTCGGCTGTAGCGGGGATGCCGCTCTCGTCCAGCGTCAGCGCCACCACCAGACCACCGTATTTGGCCACCAGCGGGAACACGGCGTCCATGCTCTCCTGCTTGCCGTTGACGGAGTTCACCATGGCCTTGCCGTTGCAGCGGCGCAGGGCGGCCTCCATGGCGGCAGGCGATGCAGTATCGATCTGCAGAGGCAGATCCAGAATGGCCTGCAGCTCACAGACGGCAGCCGTCAGCATGGCCGTCTCATCGATTTCCGGCAGGCCTACATTCACGTCCAGAATGTGGACACCCTTCTCCTGCTGGGCAATGCCCTCCTGCAGGATATAGTCCATATCCCCTGCCCGCAGCGCCTCCTTCAGACGCTTTTTGCCGGTGGGGTTGATGCGCTCACCGATGAGGATCGGTTCCCTGCCGAACACCACCGCATGGGTGTAGGAGGCGCAGCAGGTAATGCTCTTTTTCTCCACCGGCACGGGCACGATCTCCGCAGCGGCAGCGGCCAGCGCGGCGATATGGGACGGAGTCGTTCCACAGCAGCCACCGGCAAGGCGGACACCTTTACGGATCATTTCCGCCACATCGGCGGCAAATTCCGTGGGCTCCACATCAAATACCGTGCGTCCGTCCACGCTGCGGGGCAGACCGGCGTTGGGCTTCAGCAGCACCGGCACGGATGCACAGCGCAGGTATTCCTCCACTACCGGCGCCAGCGTCCTGGGACCGAAGGAGCAGTTGACGCCGATGGCATCGGCGCCCATACCCTCCAGCATGGCCACCATGGCTGCCGGAGAAGCGCCGGTCATCAGCTTGCCGTCCTCTCCATAAGCGTTGGAGACCATCACCGGCAGGGTGCTGTTCTCCTTCGCTGCCAGCAGCGCCGCCTTGGTCTCATAGCTGTCGTTCATGGTCTCAATAAAAATGAGATCCACGCCGTACTTCACACCCAGCCGCACTGTTTCGGCAAAGACCGCCACAGCTTCCTCGAAATCAAAGTCGCCATAGGGGCGCAGCAGACGGCCGGTTGGTCCGATATCCAGCGCCAGATACTTCTCCTGTGTTCCGGTGCTGGTCTTCCTGGCAATGTCGGCGTTTTCCACCGCTGCCCGAACAATGGACTCCAGCTCCTCCGAGGAAAACTTCAGAGAGTTGGCGCCGAAGGTGTTAATGTTGACAATGTGGCTGCCGGCATCAAAATAGGCGCGGTGGACACCCTGCACCACCTCCGGGCGGGTCAGGTTCCAGCGCTCGGGATGCTCACCGGCAGCAAGACCCTCTGCCTGCAACAGCGTTCCCATGCCGCCGTCCAGAAAGACGACTTCCCTTTTCAGCAATTCCAGTACACTCATAGGTTTCTGAATACGCAGTCGCCCTTGGTACAGGCGCTGCACTTCTCCTTATCAGGTTGTTGCGAACCGTCTCCGATGCCGATGATGGCCGTCACGGACTTGGTGGGCGTCATCAGGAGACTTCCGTTCAGGGTCAGGCCGATCATGCGGGCGCAGTCCAGCACACGGAAGATATCCTGCTGCAGCGCCAGAGGTACATCCCCGTAACCGGGACTAAAGCGTGACCGGGTAAATTCTCCCTTCTCCTGTGCCTGCCGCCGGATATCTGCGCAGAATGCATCACACAGTGCCTCCACCCGTTCTGCACCAATCGCTTGCAGGATCAGCGCCTTGACAGGCTGCAGGCGGCTGTATCGGGCAATAAGCCGATCCAGCTCCAGACCCACAGTGGCGCCAAACAGCACTGCCCTTCCGCAGCCAGTGAGCTGCTTTCGGAGAGACGCCGACTCCACTGCCGCAAAGCCCAGATCCACTCCGGTATCCGTTACGGACACTGGAACTTCCCGCCAGCAAACAGCATAGCGCAGGTGGCCTTCCGCCTCCCGGAGACATTCCTCCAGCAGAGCGGTCAGCTCCTCCGTCAGCTCCCGGGCGCTCATGTAGCGGATGATCTCCCGGCGGTCAACCGGCGGCGGGGCATAGCTGCGCACCAGCACGACATCCATCATTTTTTCAGGATGGCGGAGAGGTTGCTCTGGATCTTTGCAGCCACTTCCGGTTTATTCATGGTATACACATGGATGTGGTTGACGCCGTTGGCATAAAGATCGATGATCTGATCGGTGGCATAGGCGATACCCGCCTGCATCATGGCCGCGGGATCGGAACCAAACTTGTCCACCAGTGCCTTGAACCGCTGGGGCATGAAGGAGCCGGACATCTGGATGGCACGCTCCACCTGCTTGGCGTTGGTGATGGGCATGATGCCGGGTACAACCGGCACGGTGATGCCCGCCTCGCGGATCTTATAGAGGAAATTGTAAAGCAGATTGTTATCAAAGAACATCTGGGTGGTGAGGAAGTCGCAGCCGGCCTCCACCTTCTCCTTCAGATGCAGGATATCGTCCTTCTGATTGGTGCTCTCCGGGTGCACCTCGGGATAGCAGGCACCGCCGATGCAGAAATCAGCGCCGCTCTCCTTCAGCTCGCGGATGAGATCCACCGCGTGGCGATAGGGCCAGCCGCTGCGGTCAGCACCCATCAGCTCCGGCGTCAGGTCGCCGCGGAGAGCCATGATGTTCTCGATACCGGCAGCCTTCAGGTCCCGGATCCGTGCCGCCACCGTCTCTCTGGTGGAGGAAACGCAGGTCAGATGGGCCAGAGACGGCACGCCGTACTCGTCCCGGATCTTTTTGGCAATGTCCAGCGTATACTGACTGGTGCCGCCGCCGGCGCCGTAGGTAACACTCATGAATGAGGGGCGCAGCTTGGCGATCTCCTCCACTGCCGCCCGAACATTCTCAAAGGCCGTATCGGTCTTGGGCGGAAATACCTCAAAGGACAGGGTCGGTGTCTCTTTTTTCAGTTCTTCAATGATCTTCATATGAACTCCCCCTCCATGCAATTTGTTTCATTATACCGCTAAAGAATCCCCCTTGCAAGCAGCCACGGACATTCTCTGCCTCTTTTCCCCGTAAAAATGATAAAAACAGAGCCGAAAGAAATTCTTTCGACTCTGTTTGCACTTATTTTGCCAGATAGTTCAGGGCGCTTTCCGTCATGATCTGCATACCCACGGGGAAGCAGGCGGGATCCACCACCATATGCTCATTGTGGGCAGGCCAGATGGGAGTGCCTTCGGCATGGCAGCCCATACGGTAGAACGCGCCGGGCACCTTCTCCGCAAAGAAAGAGAAGTCCTCGCCGCCCAGACCAGGCGCAGGCTTGATCTCGATGTTTTCCTCGCCGATGATCTCGCTTGCCGTAGCGCAGAGCAATTCGATCATGTCTTTATCGTTCATGATGGGAGAATAACCCCGGACGTACCGGAAGGTATAGGTAGCACCCATGCCCTCGGCAACACCACGGATGATGCTCTCCATACGCTGCTCGATCATATCCCGAACAGCGGGATCATGGTTGCGGCAGGTGCCTTCCATATCCACACGACCGGCCAGCACGTTGTAGCGGTCGCCGCCGGAGATCTTGCCGATGGTAACCACCGCACTCTTCAGAGGCGCCACGTTGCGGGCCACGATGGTCTGCAGTGCGGAGATAATCTGGGCGCTGACAGCGATGGTGTCAATGCCGTTCTGGGGCTGGGATGCGTGGCTGGACTTACCCTCCACGGTGATGAAGAATCGGTCGGAGGCGGCAGAGTCGGCACCTACGCGGGTACCGATGGTGCCCACAGGCTTCTCGGGGTTGATGTGCTGACCAATGATGGCATCCACATGGGGATTCTCCAGTGCGCCGTCGGCGATCATCTTTTTTGCACCGCTGTCGGCAGAGTTTTCCTCGGAGGGCTGGAAGATCAGCTTCACGCAGCCGTCAAAGGTATCCCGCAGATCCATCAGCACCTGTGCAGTGCCCAGCAGCATGGCCGTATGGGTATCGTGGCCGCAGGCGTGCATAACACCGGGGTTCTGAGAGGCAAAGGGCAAACCGGTACACTCCTGAATGGGCAGAGCGTCAAAGTCCGCGCGAAGACCGACGCACTTGCCGGGCCCTCTGCCCTTGATGACAGCGGTGACGCCGTAGCCGCCCACGTTCTCGGTAGGCTCCAGACCCATCTTCCGCAGCTGGGCGGCGATATAGGCGGCAGTCTCCTTCTCCTGACCGGAAACCTCCGGATGGGCATGGAGCCAGTGATAATGCTCCACCACAGTATCCTGATATTTTTTGATCAGTGCTTCTACACGTTCCATACTACAGTTTCTTCCTTTCATCCTTCCTCCGGGAAGCAGGCGCGGATCACCGCGTCCGCCAGACGCAGGGAGCCTTCCTCGCCGAAGTGCACCCAGTCAGAGTGGAAAGAGTTGTCAAATGTCTTGGACAATGTATAGAGGTCGTTGACCTCCACGCCCAGTTCTGCCATGACCTCCATGGCCTTGCGGTTATACATTTCGATCTCGTGGTTATAGCGAATAAATTCCGGCTTGGCCCATTCCTCGATCACCGAAGTGGAGAGGGCAAAAATCACTTTGGCGTTGGGGAAGAGAAACCGGATGCGCTTGTATACACGCCGGAGCATATCGCCGTAGACCTCCAGCGGTGTCAGAGGCTCGTCGCCAAACAGGCGCACCGCGTCCCACAGGCCGTTGTTCCAGTGGACGATGTCGATCTCCTCTTTAGGCGCATCCGCCGCCCACTTATGGAGAAACCGCAGGGTATGCTGGGCAAACCGGCAGTTTTCATCGGGATAATACACATTGGCGCGATCAGCCAGCTTTTCCTTGACATAGATTCCATAGCCAAGGCTGTCCGGCTTACCGGTGCCGAACCGGATGGAATCGCCGATGAGAAAAATGTTTTTCATTCTGCCACTCCTTACTGATTGCGTCCCAGATACTTCAGCACACTCTCCACCATGATCTGCATACCGATGGGGAAGCAGCCGGGATCCACGATCATGTACTCACTGTGGGTGGAGTAGACAGGCTCGCTGACTTTGTGGCAGCCGGTGCGATAGAACACGCCGGGCACCTTTTCGGCAAAGAAGGAGAAGTCCTCGCCGCCCATGCTGGGAGTGTTGGGAATGGTGACATTCTCGCTGCCCAGCAGTTCCTCACTGACCTCCCGCACCAGCTCCATCATGCCGGGATCGTTGATGATGGCGGAATAACCCCGGACATACCGGAAAGTACCCTTGGCGCCCATGCTGGCGGCAACGCCGGTGACGATGCTCTCCATGCGCTTTTCCACCATGTCGCGGACAGCAATGCTGCGGTTGCGGCAGGTGCCTTCCATCTCCACGTGGCTGGCCAGTACATTGTAGCGGTCGCCGCCGGTAATCTTGCCGATGGTGATGACAGAGCTTTCCAGCGGGTTTACATTCCGGGACACGATGTTCTGCAGTGCAGAAGCGATCTGCACTGCCACGGCAATGGCATCCACACCCATGTGGGGTCTGGCGGCATGGCTGCTTTCACCCTCCACGGTGATGAAAAACCGGTCGGAGGCCGCAGAGTCGCGGGTGCAGACGCTGCCGGTGTCCGTCCACGGATCGATATGCTGACCGATAACGGCATCCACATGGGGATTCTCCAGTGCGCCGTCAGCGATCATCCGCTTGGCACCGCTGTCGGCGGCGTTTTCTTCAGAGGGCTGGAAAAGCAGCTTCACGCAGCCGTCAAAGGTATCCCGCAGATCCAGAAGCACCTGCGCCGTACCCAGCAGCATAGCGGCGTGGGTATCGTGACCGCAGGAATGCATGATGCCGGGATTCTGAGAGGCGAAAGGCAGTCCTGTGCGTTCCGTCATGGGCAGGGCATCAAAGTCTGCCCGGAGACCGATGCACTTACCGGGGCCTTTGCCCTGAATCACCGCGGTAACGCCGTAGCCGCCCACATGCTCCTTCGGCTCCAGCCCCATCTTCCGCAGCTGCGCCGCCACATAGGCGGCGGTCTCCTTCTCCTCACCGGAGAGCTCCGGATGGGCGTGGAGCCAGTGGTAATGCTCCAGCACCGTCGCTTCATATTTTCGAATCAGTTCTTCTACATGCTTCATGCCGCAACACTCCTGTTCTTATGTAAAGATTGTCATACAAATGGGCACAGTAATACAGGCCAGCAGGCTGGTGATCAGCGTCAGGGATGCTGTTTTGCCAGCTCCGCATTATTCTCGATGACCTTCCGGAATATCTCCCGGGTCTCTCGGATGAAGCTGCACCAGCTCTCCGGGTCGATGAAGGGATTCCCGCCCTCACGCAGCTGCCGTTCCCGCTTCTCCAGCGTGTGGTTGTTGGCGGGATGGTTGCCCAGATGGATCTGGACGCTTTCCTTTTCCATCCGGTCAAGGGACGCCAGCATCCGCTGGGGCATGTCCAGCGGCAGGCCATAATACAGCAGATACGGCAGCGCCACCTGATTGTGACCCACACCGCCCAGCAGTCCTGCGCGATAGGTCTTGCCGCCGTCGGTCACATCCATAAAGAAGCTCATGACGCCCAGCGTATGCCCCGGGGTCAGCTCACAGCGGATCTCCCTGCCTCCGAAGGAAAAGATCTCGCCGTCCTGCAACTCACGGTCGATCACCGGCAGGAGCAGCGGATTGGCAGAGGCTCGCTCAGGGCGCTCCCGGATGGCAGCGGCATCAGCGGCGCTGATGGCCACCTTGGTGCCGTACAGGCTGCGGAACTCGTTGGATGCGCCGAAATGATCAGAGTGGCCGTGGGTTAGGATGATCCAGCGCACATCCGCGGGATCGAAGCCCAGACGGATGATGCTCTCCCACAACAGATGCTTGGCCTGCGGATAGCCTGCATCAAAGAGGATCAGACCCTCGTCGGTCCGAAGCAGGTGGACACAGACCTTCCGGTCGCCTACATAATAAAGATCATCGGCAATGCGGAAGGGCGCGATGGCCTTGGTGGACGGAGCCGCGTAAAACTCCTTGGCAGCCTCCGCACCTCTGGCTCTGTAATCCCGCATATATTCTTCATACCATGTCATAAAAAATACTCCTCTACGTATTCATCCTGTCGATACTATACTAAACCCGCATTTCCTTGTAAATGGAAATAACGCAACCACATGGAAATATTACAACAGATGTTGCCAAAACACAACGCCGTATGCTACAATTTTCTCGGTGATAATATGCTGAAACATATAGAAAATTTAAAACTGGTCAGCGTGATTCGCGGCGTTACCAATCCCAATGCCGTACACACAAAATATCCCCACCGGCTCATCCTGCGGCTTACCGGCACCGTCCGCTACCACCTTCCCGCCCAGACACCGGTGCTGAAACCCGGTGACGTGATGCTCATCGCCAACAGTCCCACCTACCGGGGTGAGATCCTGTCATCGGACACCGCCACCTACATTCTGGTGAATTTTGAGGGCGACCTTCCGGACACGCCCCCCGGCGGCTATGCGCTGTACGGTCAGACAGAGCTGCACAACCTCTTTCTGCGGCTGTATCAGAACTGGTCCGTCCAGACACCTGCCAACCAGTGCCGGTGCATGGCGCTGCTCTATGAGCTGCTGTCTCATTTTGCCGGCGGCGGACACGGACACACCGGCAGTCACATCTATTCCAGAATCCAGCCGGCGCTGACATATCTGGAGGCGCACATCTTTGATCCCGACCTGAAAATCGGCAGCCTCCACGAGCGCTGCGGCATGTCGGACACCTATTTCCGACAGATCTTCCTTGCGCGCTTCGGAGTCAGTCCCAAGCGCTATGTCATAGACCGGCGGCTGACGCAGGCTATGGCCATTCTGGACAACGGCGACTTCTCCACCATCGGCGAGGTAGCTCTGATGGTGGGCTTTGAGGATGCCCTGTATTTTAGCAAGGCCTTCCGCAGCAAGTACGGCTATCCTCCCTCCGCACAGTAAACATTCAGCGCCCCGAAGCGGTAACCGCTTCGGGGCGCTGCTGCATACATATTTAAATAGCCTCGCAGATCAGCCGACCCATTTCCCGGCAGCCCACCTGCTTCATACCCTCGGACATGATGTCACCGCAGCGGCAGCCGTCGTCCAGTACGCGGCTAACGGCATCCTCAATGGCCTTGGCCTCGGTGAGCATGTCGAAGGAGTTGCGCAGCAGCTCCGCTGCCGCCAGAATGGTGCCGATGGGGTTGGCAGTGTCAGTACCGGCGATGTCCGGCGCAGAGCCGTGGATAGGCTCATAGACACCCAGTGTACCACTGCCCATGGAGGCAGAGGGGATCAGGCCGATGGAGCCGCCGATGATGCTGGCCTCGTCGGAAAGGATGTCTCCGAACAGATTCTCCGTCACAATGACGTCAAACTGGTGAGGTGCGCGGATGATCTGCATGGCACAGTTGTCCACATACATGTGGCTTAGTTCCACATTGGGATAGCTCTCCGCCACCTCGCTGACCACACGACGCCACAGCCGGGAGGTCGCCAGCACGTTGGCCTTGTCCACGGAGCAGACCTTCTTCCGGCGCTTCTCCGCCAAGCGGAAGGCCACATGGGCAATACGGCGGATCTCCTCCTCGGTATAGGCCATGATATCCGTGGCCTTCTCCTGTCCATTCACCTGCTCACTGCGGTGTTCGCCGAAGTAAACGCCGCTGACCAACTCACGCACCACCACGAAGTCTACGCCCTTTTCGGATATCTCCGGCTTCAGGGGGCAGGCCTCCTTCATCTGGGGGAAGAGCTTCGTGGGACGGATATTGGCGTAGAGCCCCAGAGAGCTGCGCATCCGCAGCAGACCGCGCTCGGGACGGATCTCCTTGGGGACACCGTCCCACTTGGGGCCGCCCACAGCGCCCAACAGCACCGCGTCGGAATTCAGGCACTTATCCAGACTCACCTGCGGGAAGGGATCGCCGTAAGCATCGATGGCGCAGCCGCCCATAAGGGTCTCGTCATAGATGAAAGTGTGGCCGAACTTCTCCGCCACTTTATTCAGCACGTTGATGGCTTCGCCCACGATCTCCGGGCCGATGCCATCACCGCGGATGACCGCGATTTTCTTTTCCATGGCCCTTACCCCCTGGCAGAGGCCATCAGGCCGCCTTTGTCGATCATGTCACGGATAAAGGGTGGAAATGGCTCCGCCTGATAGGTCTCGCCCTTGGTGACATTGGTGATGACGCCGGTATCAAAATCAATGGTGACCTCATCGCCGTCGGCAATGCCGTCGCTGGCAGCCTCACACTCCAGAATGGCAAGGCCGATGTTGATGGCATTGCGATAGAAGATGCGGGCAAAGGTCTTGGCGATGACACAGCTGACGCCTGCGGCACGGATGGCGATGGGTGCATGCTCCCGGGAGGAGCCGCAGCCGAAGTTCCAGCCGCCCACCATGATATCGCCGTCGTTGACTCTTTTAATAAAAGTAGTGTCGATGTCCTCCATGCAGTGGGAGGCCAGTTCCTTGTGATCCTGTGTATTCAGATACCGGGCGGGGATGATCACGTCGGTATCGATGTTGTCGCCGTACTTGAAAACCTTACCGTGTGCGTTCATGCCATGACCTCCTTGGGATGAGTAATCTTGCCGGTGATGGCGGATGCAGCCGCCACGGCGGGAGAGGCCAGATAGACCTCGCTTTCCACGTGGCCCATGCGGCCAACGAAGTTGCGGTTGGTGGTGGAAACGCACCGCTCACCGGCTGCCATGCAGCCCATGTGGCCGCCCAGACAGGGGCCGCAGGTGGGGGTGGACACCACGCAGCCGGCGTCCACAAAGGTATCCATCCAGCCCTGACGGATGCACTCCTTATAGACAGCCTGGGTGGCGGGGATGACGATGCAGCGGACGCCGTCGGCGATGTGACGGCCCTTCAGGATAGCGGCCGCAGCCTCCATGTCGGCAAACTGACCGTTGGTGCAGGAGCCGATGACCACCTGATCGATGGCGATATCACCGGCCTGGTTGGCCGGATGCGCGTTCTCCGGCAGATGGGGGAATGCCACGGTGCAGTCGATCTCGCTGAGATTCAGCTCGATAACCCGGGTGTATTCGGCGTCGGGATCGGCCTCAAAGGCTTCCCATGGACGGTTGACGCGGCCTTCCACATAGGCGCGGGTAACCTCGTCCACGGCGAAGATACCGTTCTTGGCACCGGCCTCGATGGCCATGTTGGCCATGGTGAGACGGTCATAGATGGTGAGGTTCTTCAAGCCGGGGCCGGAGAATTCCAGAGACTGGTACAGCGCGCCGTCCACACCGATCATGCCGATGAGATGGAGGATGGCGTCCTTACCGGAAACGTAAGGCTTGAATGCACCGGTGACGTTGACACGGATAGCGGAGGGCACCTTGAACCATGTCTGGCCGGTGGCCATGGCATAGCCCATATCGGTGGAGCCGACGCCGGTGGAGAAAGCACCCAGCGCACCGTAAGTACAGGTGTGGGAGTCAGCGCCGATCACCGCCTCGCCGGGGCCTACCAGACCCTTCTCCGGCAGCAGGGCATGCTCCACGCCCATAGCGCCCACATCAAAGTAGTTGTCAATATCAAACCGCTTGGCAAAGGTGCGGCACTGCTTGCACTGTGTGGCGGCCTTGATGTCCTTGTTGGGGGTGAAGTGGTCCATCACCAGCGCGATGCGGCTCTTGTCAAAGACCTTGTCGAAGCCAGCGGCTTCAAACTCGTTGATGGCAACGGGAGAGGTGATATCGTTGCCCAGTACCAGATCCAGCTTTGCCATGATGAGCTGGCCTGCCCGGACAGATTGGAGGCCGGCGTGCTTGGCCAGGATCTTCTGTGTCATTGTCATTCCCATGATCAGTGTCCTCCCAGAAGCTTATTGATGCCGTTGACATAGGCACGGATGGAAGATTCGATGATATCGGTGGAGAGGCCGCGGCCGGTGACAGACTTGCCGTTGCAGGACAGCTTGACGGTGGCCTCGCCGATGGCATCCTCGCCGTCGGTAACGGCATTGAGGCTGAAGTTGGTGAGGGTCACGTCCATACCGGACAGACGGTTGATGACCTGGAATGCAGCGTCCAGAGGGCCGGTACCGATGGCCACGTCCTGAATGTCCTCGCCGTCACGGCTGAGCTTGATGCAGGCGGTGTTGGGCACACCCATGCCGGTGGTGACCACATGGCTGACGAAATCGTAGGTAGCGTTGTCCACACGGCGGCGATTCAGCACCAGAGCCTCCAGATCGGAGCTGGTGATGGTCTTCTTCCGGTCGGCCAGCTTCTTGAAGCGGACGAAGATCTCCTCCATCTGCTCGGGAGTGACCTCAAAGCCCATGGATTCCAGACGGTCACGCAGGGCGTGCTTTCCGGAATGCTTGCCCAGCACCATGGTGTTCTGGGGGATGCCCACATCGGTGGACTTCATGATTTCGTAGGTCTGCGCATTGGCAATGACGCCGTGCTGGTGGATGCCGGACTCATGGGCAAAAGCGTTGGCGCCCACGATGGACTTGCTGGGCGCCACGGGGACGCCGGTGATGTTGCTCAGCAGCTTGCTGGAGCGGTAGATCTGCTTGGTGTTGATATTGGTATCTGCCTGATAGAAATCCTGACGGGTCTTCAGCGCCATGACGATCTCTTCCAGACTGGCGTTGCCGGCACGTTCGCCGATGCCGTTGACGGTACATTCCACCTGTGTTGCGCCGGCGGCGATACAGGCCAGCGTATTGGCCACCGCCAGACCCAGATCATCGTGGCAGTGGACGGAAATATCCACATTCCCGATGCCCTCCACGTTTTCCCGGAGGTAGGTGATGAGATTCGCCATTTCCTGAGGTGTGGAATAGCCCACTGTGTCCGGCACGTTGATGACGGTGGCACCGGCAGCGATGGCGGCAGTGTAGGCTCTGGCAAGGAAGCTCCACTCGGAACGGGAAGCATCTTCAGCAGAAAACTCGATATCCTCGCAGAAGCTCTTGGCGTAGGCGACATTTTCAGAAATACTGGCCAGCACTTCCTCCCGGGTCATCCGCAGCTTATACTCCATATGAATGTCACTGGTGGCCAGGAACACATGGATACGCGGGTACTTCGCGTTCTTCACGGCTTCCCAGGCGGCGTCAATATCGACCTTTGTGCAGCGGGCGAGACTGGCGACCTTACAGTTTGTGACATTGGCGGCAATGGTTTGCACGCTCTTGAAATCCATGGGAGAGGCGATGGCGAAGCCTGCCTCAATGACGTCTACGCCGAGACGATCCAGCTGTTTGGCCATCTCGATCTTTTCCATCAGGTTCATGCTGCAGCCGGGGGACTGCTCACCGTCGCGCAGCGTTGTGTCGAATACCTTGATCTGCTTCATGCTTGCTATGCTCCTCCTTGAAAATGGGTACAAAAAAAGCCTCCGTCTCTTGAATACAAGAGACGAAAGCATAGCTTCCGCGGTACCACTCTTCTTGACATGGTTCTCCATGTCCACTTCCGGCATCGGCCCTTCCGGGCGAATCCGCCTCTCTGGTAACGGTGAGGAAACCCGTCCGAACCTACGCAAGCTTCAGTCCGGCTGCTCGAGGGCCAGTAGATCTTCCCATCCGCACTGCCTCGCACCATCCGGCAGCTCTCTGGAGCTTCATGAAAAGACTTTTTCCCTGTCATAGCATTTGCTGTTCAATTGTTATTGCAACAATACAGGATTTTTCCGCTTTTGTCAAGTACCAATTTATCACGAAAAATTGGGAAATTCCCCCTTGTCTTTGACGGATATTGCGTGTATACTGCAAGAAATACGTCTTCATATATCAGAAAGGACTCACAATTCTATGGATAACCTTGCTCTGGCGCAGCAGCTGCGCCATCTGGTAATTTTCAAAAATCTGCGGACGGAACCGCTGCTTTCCGCACTGGCCGCCGCTCTGGAGACCGGTGACGCCGGCAGCATCTGCGATCTGGCCGCGGAGCTTTATCCCCGGGGCATGAATCTGCGTCAGGCTATGGCCACGGCGCTGCTGCAGGATGATAACTTCTGTGTCCGGGAAGCCGCGGCCCTGCGTCCCCTGCCCCGTCAGGCGGCAGAATGGCTGGATCGGGAGCTGGATATTCTGGAGGAGGCGCTGCTGGCCTCTGCCTCTCTGCAGTCTCCCGCCCTCCCCGCGTGGGAGCTGGAGGGCGAATCTCTGTCCACCGTCTATAAGAAGATGCTTCGGGACGCCCCCTGTCTTGGCTACGGTATTTTCTCCCAGTACTATGTATTCTCCGTCTCCCCGGAGGGCTCCCTCATTCCCATCGAGCATCCCGATCCCCAGCAGCTCAGCGAGCTGTACGGCTATGAAACGGAGCGGCAGAAGCTGCTGCGGAACACTCAGGCTCTGCTGCAGGGTCTGCCCGCCAACAACGTGCTGCTGTACGGCGACGCCGGCACCGGTAAGTCCAGCACCGTCAAGGCGCTGGTCAACGAGTATAAGGACCAGGGTCTGCGGCTGATTCAGGTGGAAAAGAGCCGTCTGCGTCACATTCCCGCCCTGCTGGACAGCCTCACCGCCAATCCTCTGAAGTTTATCCTGTTCATCGACGATCTGTCATTTGCCGCCGACGATCACGACTACACCGCTCTGAAAACCGTGCTGGAGGGCAGCGTAGCCGCTCGTTCCAGCAACACCGTGGTCTACGCCACCAGCAACCGCCGCCACCTCATTCAGGAAACCTTCCAGTCCCGTCAGGGCGACGAGATCCACATCAGCGATACACTGGAGGAAGTGTCCAGCCTGTCGGCACGTTTCGGCATCGTCATCACCTTCGGCCGTCCCGACAAGGATCTCTATCTCAGCGTGGTGGAAAAGCTGGCAGAGAAGGCCGGTCTTGCGTTGGAAGAAGCTCTCTACAAAGAGGCCGAAGCTTACGCACTCCGGGCAGGCGGCCGTTCTCCCCGCGTGGCACGTCAGTATATTGAATACAAAATCGCCATGGATTGCGGTTCATCTTGTGCAAAATGACGATTGACGAAAAGGCCGCTCCTATCGTATTATCTTTAATAATCTAAACAGGCAAAATGCAAGGAAGGGAACACGCTTTTTTCAGACGCCTTCAGAGAGCTGCCGGCCGGTGCAAGGCAGCAGGCTGAGAAAGAACGCAGTCATCCCCGAGCAGTACGCCGAAGGACGGAGGACTGACCGTCTGTGTAAGCGGCACCGGGTGCGCCCGTTACAGCGCCGGACATTGTTGGATGTCCATGAGAGGTCTGACCAACCGCAGTGCAGCGCGGGGAATCAGACAATAAGAGTGGTACCGCAGAGTCGTTATAACAACGCCTTTGTCTCTTTTCTATTGGAAGAGACAAAGGCGTTTTCTGTTCTTTTTGGCAGACACCGGCGTTCTCAACATCTACGCAAGGAGGAAATCACAATGTTATTGACCGGCGCACAGATCATCGTCGAAGTGCTCATCGAGCAAGGCGTCACCGACCTGTTCGGCTATCCCGGCGGCGCTGCCCTGAACATCTATGACGCACTGTATGAGCGTCAGGATCGGATCACCCATCACCTCACCGCCCACGAGCAGGGCGCTGCCCACGCAGCAGACGGCTATGCCCGCGCCAGCGGCAAGGTGGGTGTCTGCATGGCCACCAGCGGCCCCGGTGCCACCAATCTGGTCACCGGCATCGCCACCGCGTTTCTGGACAGCATTCCCATGGTGGCTATTACCGCCAACGTAGGCACCGATCTCATCGGCAAGGACAGCTTCCAGGAGGTATTCATCACCGGCATCACCACCCCCATCACCAAGCACAACTTCGCCGTCCGGGACATCAACCGTCTGGCACATACCATCCGCTCCGCATTCCGCATCGCATCCAGCGGACGCAAGGGTCCCGTCCTCATCGACATTCCCAAGGACATCAGCGCCGCCGTCTGCGAGTTCACGCCGGAGCCTCCCATTGCCGCGGAGCCTGCCGCGATCCCCGATTCGGCGCTGCTGCAGGAAGTGGCAGACATGGTCAATCGCTGTAAACGTCCTGTCCTTTACTATGGCGGCGGCGTCATCAGTGCAGGTGCCTCCGAGGAGCTGCTAACCTTCGCGTGGAAAGCACAGATCCCCGCCTGCCACACCCTGATGGGTACCGGCGTCATTGGCTTCGGCGACGAGCTGGATCTGGGCATGATCGGCATGCACGGCAGTGTTACCGCCAACGCCGCCATCGATAAGGCAGATCTGGTGCTGGCTGTGGGTTCCCGGTTCAGCGACCGTGTGGCCCTGAAGAGCGACGCCTTCGCTCCCCGGGCCAAGATCATTCACATGGACATCGACCCCAGCGAGTTCGACAAGAACGTGGTGTGCGATCTGGCAGTAGGCGGCGATCTGAAGGCCGCTCTGGCAGATCTCCTCCCCCTCATTGAAAATTGCGACCGCAGCGCATGGCAGGCAGAGATCGACGGCTGGCGCGCCGCCGACGCCACGCTGGCGCAGCGCCGCAGCGGCTTCTTCCCCCAGGCCATTATGGAGATCATCGGCGAAGAGGCAGGCAAGGACGCCGTCATCGTCACCGACGTGGGCCAGCACCAGATGTGGGCGGCTCAGTTCTGCAAGCAGACCCATCCCCGGGGCTTCCTCACCAGCGGCGGTCTTGGCACCATGGGCTTCGGTCTGGGCGCTGCCATCGGCGCGAAGCTGGCGCTGGGTGAAGCCGTCACTGTGATCCATGTCACCGGCGACGCCTCTTTCCACATGAACATGCAGGAGACCTGCACTGCCGTCTCCGAGGGACTGCAGATCATCACCGTCCTCATGGACAACCGGACACTGGGTATGGTACGGCAGCTGCAGCACTACTTCCAGAACAGCCATTACATCGCCACCGAGCCGGATCGCAAGACCGACTTCGTCATGCTGGAGAACGCCTTCGGCGGCACCGGCTTCCGGGCAGAAAACGCCGGGGAATTCCGCGCAGCACTGCGTAAGGCTATGGAGACCAGCGGTCCCAGCCTCATCCACTGCCCCATCGGCTCCGAAGAGCTGGTTCTGCCCATGATCGCTTCCGGCAAGACGGTCAGCGACATCATTCTCGAACCGTAAGGAGGAACACGATATGCCACAGATTCAGCCGCAAGCTCCGTCCAAGGCCGTTCTGGCGCTGCTGGTGGAAAACAACGCCGGCGTACTGGTGCGCGTCGCCACCCTGTTTGGCCGCCGGGGCTATAACATCGACTCCCTGACGGTTTCCGAGACCAACGATCCCGGCATCTCCCGTATCACCATCACCGCACAGGGCGACCAGAACATCATCAATCAGATCGTTCAGCAGACCCAGAAGCTGGTGGAGGTTCGCGCCGTCCGCATTGAGGATGTCAGCAACGCCATCCAGCGGGAGCTGCTGCTGGTGAAGCTGCGTACCAACGAGCGGCAGCGCAGCCAGATCAAGGAGATCTGCGAGATCTACGAGGCCAAGATCGTGGACCTCACCAAGAGCAGCCTCATTGTCGAGCTCACCGGCAAGCCCGGCAAGATCGACGCTTTCCTGGACGTGCTGGCTCCCTACGAAATCATCGAGCAGTGCCGTACCGGCGTCACCACCATCGGACGCGGCCCAGACGTGATCCCCTACGACCATTCCGAAAGTCACCGGGCCTGAGTCCGGCGCACGATACATCCCCCAACAACTACATCAACATTCCGTCCACCGGACGGCAACACAAAAAAGGAGAAACGACCATGATCAACAAGTATTACGACACCGATTGCAACCTCAGCATGCTGGACGGCAAGACCGTCGCCGTCATCGGCTTCGGCTCTCAGGGCCATGCCCATTCCGAAAACCTGGCCGAAAGCGGCGTCAACGTCGTTGTCGGTCTGCGCAAGGGCTCCGGCCACTGGGCCAAGGCTGCCGCCTTCGCCGAGACCTGCCCCAACTTCAAGGTGATGGAAGTGGAAGAGGCTGCCAAGGCCGGTGACATCGTCATGATGCTGGTTCCCGATGAAATGGCTGCTGACGTTTACAACAAGCAGGTGGCTCCCCACATGACCGAGGGCAAGACCCTGGCCTTCGCCCACGGCTTCAACATCCACTTCCAGGCTGTTCAGCCTCCCAAGAATGTGGACGTCATCATGATCGCCCCCAAGGGCCCCGGCCACACCGTCCGCAGCCAGTATGTTCAGGGCAAGGGCGTGCCCAGCCTCATCGCCATCCATCAGGACTACACCGGCAAGGCCAAGGAGACCGCTCTGGCCTACGCTTCCGGCATCGGTGCCGGCCGCGCCGGTATTCTGGAGACCACCTTCCGTGAAGAGACCGAGACCGACCTGTTCGGTGAGCAGGCCGTTCTGTGCGGCGGCGTCTGCGAGCTGATCATGGCTGGCTTCGACACTCTGGTGGAGGCCGGTTATGCTCCCGAGATGGCCTACTTCGAGACCTGCCACGAGATGAAGCTCATCGTTGACCTCATCAACGAGGGTGGCCTTGCCAAGATGCGTTACTCTGTCTCCAACACCGCTGAGTATGGCGACTATCGCACCGGCAAGCGCATCATCACCGAGGAGACCCGCCAGGAGATGAAGAAGATCCTGGGCGAGATCCAGGACGGCACCTTCGCCTCTGAGTTCCTCACTGAGATGAGCCCCACCGGCGGCCGCCGCACCCACTTCCTGGCACAGCGCCGCGTTGCTGCCGGTCACGCCATCGAGAAGGTTGGCACCGAGCTGCGCAAGATGATGAGCTGGCTGAAGAAGTAATCCCCTCCCCTCTTCCGCTGACAGGCCGCGTCTTCCCGACGCGGCCTGTGGTATATACGCTTGACACAAAATACAGGATTCGGTAAGATAATGAAGAAAATCGAATCCCCTGTTGATACGGGTATTTTTCAGGAGGTAATCCCCTATGCGCTCTGACGTTGTGAAAAAAGGCATTCCCGCCGCTCCCAACCGCTCCCTGCTGTACGCTCTGGGCTACACCAAGGAGGAGCTGGAGCGTCCCCTCATCGGCGTGGTGTGCTCCTATAACGAGATCGTCCCCGGCCACATGAATCTGGACAAGATCGCCGAGGCTGTCAAGGCCGGTATCCGTGCCGCCGGCGGCACCCCCGTGGAGTTCCCTGCCATCGCCGTGTGCGACGGCATCGCCATGGGTCATGTGGGCATGAAGTATTCTCTGGTCACCCGTGACCTTATCGCCGACTCCACTGAGGCAATGGCCATGGCCCATCAGTTCGACGGTCTGGTGATGATCCCCAACTGCGACAAGAACGTGCCCGGTCTGCTGATGGCAGCCGCGCGCGTCAACATCCCCACCATCTTCTGTTCCGGCGGCCCCATGCTGGCAGGCGTTCTCAACAACGGACGCCGCACCTGCCTGAGCCACATGTTTGAGGCTGTAGGCGCTTACTACGCCGGCAAGCTGGACGAGGAAGGCGTGGAGGAATACGAAAACAGCGCCTGCCCCACCTGCGGCAGCTGCTCCGGCATGTACACTGCCAACTCCATGAACTGCCTCACCGAGGCCATCGGCATGGCACTCTCCGGCAACGGCACCATCCCCGGCGTTATGTCCGCACGCCTGCGCCTTGCAAAGCACACCGGAATGAAGATCATGGAGCTGGTGGAAAAGAACATCCGTCCCCGTGACATTATGACCGAGGCCGCCTTCCACAACGCAGACACCGTGGATATGGCTCTGGGCTGCTCCACCAACACCATGCTGCACCTCCCCGCCATCGCCCACGAGTGCGGCATCGACCTGTCTCTGGAAATTTCCAATGAGATCTCTTCCCGCACCCCCAACCTGTGCCATCTGGCGCCTGCCGGTGAGACCTACATGGAGGATCTGGACCGGGCAGGCGGCGTACATGCCGTCATGAAGGAGCTGACCCGGAAGAATCTGCTGGACACCTCCGTGATGACCGTTACCGGCAGGACACTGGGCGAGAATCTGGAGGGCATCGTCAACCGCAACCCCGAGGTGATCCGCCCCATTGAGAATCCCTACTCCGCAGACGGCGGCATCGCCGTACTGAAGGGCTCTCTGGCTCCCGACGGCTGCGTGGTAAAGCGCAGCGCCGTGGCTGCCGAGATGATGACCCACACCGGCCCCGCCCGCGTCTTTGACAGCGAGGACGACGCCATTGCCGCCATCTACGCCGGAAAAATCGTCTCCGGCGACGTGGTGGTGATCCGCTATGAAGGTCCCAAGGGCGGCCCCGGCATGCGGGAAATGCTGAATCCCACTTCTGCCATCGCAGGCATGGGGCTTGACAAGGAAGTGGCGCTCATCACCGACGGTCGCTTCTCCGGCGCTACCCGCGGCGCCTCCATCGGTCACGTCTCCCCCGAAGCTGCGCTGGGCGGCCCCATTGCCTTCATTGAGGAGGGCGACATGGTGTCCATCGACATCCCCAATTGCAAGATCGAGATGCTGGTGGATGAGGAGACTCTGGCCAAGCGCAAGGCCGCATGGGTCTGCCCTGAGCCCCGCATCAAAACCGGATATCTTGCCCGGTACGCCAAGCTGGTGGGCTCTGCCGCCAAAGGCGCTGTTCTGGACTGACAAAACAAAAGATACACTTAATTTGTACAAAAAACGAAACATTTTCGCAGAAATAAACGTCCCTCGCTTCCGTCAAAAGAAGCGAGGGACGTTCTTTCAATTTCCGGAATTGGATCAGTCGGTGGCTTCCCCGCGGGAAAGGCCGAAGAGCTTACGCACGGTACCGGCCTGATAGAGAGATCCGAAGATGCACACGGGAGTACTTCCCTGACGCTCCAGCGCCAGCTTCACGGCATTTTCCACGCTGCCGCCGTTGATGACGGGCACGCCGGTGATCTCCGCCACCGTCTTCTGCAGGGCCTCCGCAGACAGGGCGCGCTCTCCTTCCGGCGCCTCCACCACGAACCACGCCGCCAGCGGCGCAATACGGCGGATCATAAAGTCATAATCCTTGTCAGCCATGACTCCCATGACGAAGCCTACCTTCTGGCCCGGCAGATAGCGCTCCAGACAGCCGGCCAGTTGATCCACGGCATCGGGATTGTGAGCGCCGTCCAGCAGGACGGGAGGCTCCTTCTGCAGCAGCTCAAAGCGGGCAGGCCACACAGCCGCAGCCATGCCGCGCTCTACCGCCTCCTCCGGGATGGCGAAGCCGCGCTGACGCAGAACATCGATGGTGTCCAGCACTGTGCCGGCATTGCGGTGCTGATACTGCCCCAGCAGGTTCAGCCGCAGGCCGCTGCGCTGACGGTAGGTGATGATCTGACCCTCCAGGCCCAGGATCTCCGGCTGAGGCTGGGCCTTATCGGTGATGGTCAGCTCCACGCCGCACTGGGCGCACTTGGCACGCACCACATCCTCTACCTCGGGGGACTGGCCGTACAGGACCACGGCACAGCCGGGCTTGATGATGCCGGCCTTCTCACCGGCGATCTTGGCCAGCGTATTGCCCAGCACGGAGGTATGATCCAGAGAAATGCTGGCGATCACCGCCACCTCCGGCACGTCGATGACGTTGGTGGCGTCCAGCCGACCGCCCATGCCAACCTCCCACACCACCACATCGCACTGCTTCCGGGCAAACCAGACCAGTGCTATGGCTGTGATGATCTCAAATTCGGTGGGCTGATCCTCCATCTGATCCGCCGCGGGACGCACCTCCTCCGCAACGGCGCACAGCTCCTCATCGCTGATATCCTGCCCATCCACGCAGAAGCGCTCATGGACACGCCACAGATGGGGTGAGGTGTACATACCGGTACGGTAACCCGCCTGACGCAGCACGGAGGTGAGCATGGCGGTGGTAGAGCCCTTGCCGTTGGTACCGGCGATGTGGATGAAGCGCAGCTGCTTCTGGGGATCACCCAGACGGTGCATCAGCTCCGTGATGCGCTCCAGACCGGGACGGCTCTTCATCCAGCTGGTACGGTGGATAAAATCGAGAGTTTCCTGAATGGTCATATCATCTTCCTCCCTTGATGCTCCGCAGCAGCCGGGGCAGCAGCATCAGCACCGGAATCTGCAGAATAGTCATGATGGCACACTGGGGGACGCGGGTCCACACCACGGGCCAGTACGGTGTGAGGTTGGTAAAGGAGATCCAGAAGCTGGTCAGCAGCAGACTGATGAGCCACTGGTTCACAGCCACCGCGCCCAGTACACGGGGCAGCGGCTGGTGCTTATGCAGGAAGACACCCAGTACAGCGCCGCTGAGGGCGGCAGACAGGGTATAGCCCGGGAAATAGGGGCCGATGGGGAACAGGATCGCACCCACAAAGTCGCCCAGCGCACCCACTGCAGCGGCTCCCGCCGGGCCGTACAGCACAGCAGCCACAGCCACCGGCAGGAAATCAAATCCGATCTTCATATTCCAGACGGAATAGGACAGAAACCGGGACAGGATGATGTGCATGGCCACCAGAATGGCCAGCGTGGTGAGTTTCTTCGTCTTTTCGTGATTCATGCAACACGACCTCCTTCTGTGTCGGTTGCCACAGAAGGAGGCCGCAGATGGTCTCACAGGCGTGGCAGCGGATGCGGGACGGCATCGCGGAGCAATCCTTCGTCCGGCGGCGACTTCCCATCCGCCGGCACTTGACGCGCCGATCCCTACTCTGTCATCGAAATCAGTATACCACACTCTCACCCGCTGTACATCTTTATTTTCACATTTTTTGTATTTTTGGCGAGTTCGTAAAAAATACGCTGTCCCACAGAAAAGCAGGACAGCGTATTGGCGAAAATAACCGGTGGTTTATCAGAACAGGCCGGAGATCTTACCGTCTGCGTCTACGTCGATCTTTTCCGCGGCAGGTACCTTGGGCAAACCGGGCATGGTCATGATGTCACCGGTAAGTGCCACGATGAAGCCTGCACCGGCAGAAACCTTCAGATTCCGGACGGTGATGCGGAAATCCTTGGGTGCGCCCAGCTTGGCGGCATCGTCAGAGAAGCTGTACTGGGTCTTGGCCATGCAGATAGGCAGCTTGTCATAGCCCAGAGCGTTCAGCTGCTGCAGCTGCTTCTTTGCGTTGGGCAGCAGATCCACGCCGTCGGCATGATAGATTCTGGTGGCGATGGCGTTCAGCTTCTCCTCGATGGAAGCGTCGGACTCGTAGCAGAAGCGGAACTGAGAGGGCTGCTCACACAGGCGCATAACTTCCTCAGCCAGAGCCTTGCCGCCCTCGCCGCCCTTGGCCCATACCTCGGACAGAGCCACGTTGACACCCAGCTCGCGGCACTTCTCCTCCACCAGCTTCAGCTCGGCAGCGGTGTCGGTGGGGAATGCATTGATGGCCACCACGCAGGGCAGGCCGTAGACATTGGTGATGTTGCCAACATGCTGGAGCAGGTTGGGCAGACCCTTCTCCAGAGCGTCCAGATTCTCGTTGTTCAGATCGGCCTTGGCAACGCCGCCGTGATGCTTCAGAGCGCGGACGGTGGCCACCACCACAACGGCAGAGGGAGTCAGGCCACCGGCGCGGCACTTGATGTCCAAAAACTTCTCAGCACCCAGATCGGCGCCGAAACCTGCCTCAGTAACCACATAGTCACCCAGCTTCAGAGCAGTCTCGGTGGCCAGAATGGAGTTGCAGCCGTGGGCAATGTTGGCGAAGGGGCCGCCGTGGATCAGAGCAGGAGTATGCTCCAGCGTCTGCACCAGATTGGGCTTGATGGCATCCTTCAGCAGCGCAGCCATGGCGCCCTCGGCCTTGAGATCGGCAGCGGTAACCGGCTTGTCGGAACGGGTGTAGCCCACCACCATGCGGGCCAGACGCGCCTTCAGGTCGGTAAGGCTGGTGGCCAGACACAAAACAGCCATGATCTCACTGGCCACGGTGATATCGTAGCCATCCTCACGGGGCACACCGTTGGCCTTGCCGCCCAGACCGCACACGATATTGCGCAGCTGACGGTCATTCATATCCACGCAGCGCTTCCAGGTGATGCGGCGCACATCGATGTCCAGCTCGTTGCCCTGCTGAATGTGGTTGTCCAGCATGGCGGCCAGCAGGTTGTTGGCTGCGCCGATGGCGTGGAAGTCACCGGTGAAGTGGAGGTTGATATCCTCCATGGGAACCACCTGTGCATAGCCGCCGCCGGCAGCGCCGCCCTTGACGCCAAACACAGGGCCCAAAGAGGGCTCACGGAGGCACAGCACCACATTCTGATCCAACTTGTGCAGCGCATCCGCCAGACCCACAGAGGTAGTGGTCTTGCCCTCACCGGCAGGGGTTGGATTGATGGCGGTGACCAGGATCAGCTTGCCCTTGCGGGGCTTGTCCTTCAGCGCATGGATGTCCAGCTTGCCCTTGGTACGGCCATAGGGCTCCAGCGCTTCTTCACCAATTCCCAGCGAGGCAGCGATCTCACTGATGGGCAGCATGGTCGCCTCCTGGGCGATCTGAATATCACTTTTGAACATGACTCCCTCCACTTTCCGCCGGACAGCACCGGCAATTCCGTATTGATTGTATATATGTGTGTATGGTTGTCTGTCGCCTTCAGGCAACGTGGTCATTGTAACAAATACAACTGCGTCAGGCAAGCCTCATCGCGTTATCAATTTCGAATATCCGATATCAGTATTACTAATTCCCGGTATGCCAGAATCACAATTTTCTTATACTGTTATCATCTACAGCTTTCTTTGCCGCCTTTTCCAGCGCGGCAGCCACAGACCGGGTTCTGCCGCCGGAAGCATTGCTGCGGCTCAGCAGAGCAGCGATCTGTCCCTCCACGGATTCCACCTCTTCCCGGAAGGCAGAGGCGGAGACACGCAGTGCGCCGTGACCGAGAATGATCAGCTGCTCTGTATTGTCGGAGGTGGCTACCCGGACGCGATTGCTGCGGCTCAGTTCATAGGTAGCCTTTTCGATGTAGGCGTCCGCCGTCTGGGACTCTTTGGTATACACCACATCAATGTTGTGGTACTTCTCCACGCTGCCGGGGTTTCCCTGCACCTTATAGGCGTCGAACACCAGAATGACGATGTTCTTCTTAAAGCCCTGATAGTTGCTGAGTACATCCATGAGATTCTTCCGGGCAGCGTCCAGATTTTCCTTTGCCACCGCCTTCAGCTCGTCCCACGCAAATATAATGTTGTAGCCGTCCACCAGCAGATATTCCGGGCCGGTGTTCTGGGGCTTGATGTAACGCCGCTCCGCCAACGCTTCCTGACGCCGTACCTGCTCCATGGGAAGCATCCCCCGCCGCTTCACCGCGCCGTAGGTGCGCTCAAAGATGGCCTGCAGCTCCTTGTCCTCCTCGAAGGAACCGCCGACAGGTGTGCTTCTGGCAATCCGGACAGGCACCGTCTGCTGCTCCTGCTGACACCGCTGACGCCGTGGCGGGATATGCGCCATAGCCGCCACCTCCCGCCACGGCACAATACCGCCGCTGCTATGATCACAGAAGACGGAGTCCGCCGGGTTCCACACGTCCCGCTCCGGGTCGTAGCCCCGCTCTGCCACAGCGGCCTCCTGGTCGCCGCAGGGACGGTAGCCACAGGGGATGCAGCTGAGCCGTCCACGGCCGCGGGTATAGGCGGTCACCTCGGCGGCATAGTCACGCAGAGCGGATACCGGCGCGCTTCCGGTGAGGCTGGTTTCCTCCCCCGCCGTTTCCGGCGGCTGCATTTCACCACCCATCCGCTGGATATCCGTCATAGCACGGCCTACGGATTCCGAGGGCAGCTCCAGCCGGAAATCATACCACGGCTCCAGCAGCACGGACTGCGCCTGCATGAGCCCGTGACGCACCGCCCGCCATGTGGCCTGCCGGAAATCGCCGCCCTCAGTATGCTTCAGATGGGCACGGCCGGCAATGACGGTGATTTTCATATCTGTAATGGGCGACCCGGTGAGGACGCCGTAATGCACACGCTCTTCCAGATGGGTGAGGATCAGCCGCTGCCAGTTGCGGTCCAGCTCGTCCTCGGAAACGTTCGACGCAAACTGCAGACCGCTGCCCGGTGCACCGGGCTCCAGCAGCAGATGCACCTCCGCATAATGCCGCAGGGGCTCAAAGTGTCCGATGCCCTCCACCGTGTCAGCAATGGTCTCCCGATACACCACCTTGCCCGCGCCAAATTCCACCTGCATACTGAACCGGTCTGCTACCAGACGCTGCAGTACCTCCAGCTGGACGGTGCCCATCAGCTGGACACCGATCTCACGGGTGTCCTCGTTCCATGTCAGGTGCAGCTGAGGGTCTTCCTCCTCCAGCATCCGCAGCTTCTGCAGCGCTGTATGGGGCGGCACACCGTCCGGCAGCAGCACACGGTAGCTCAAAACCGGCTCCAGCACCGGCAGCTCCGCGTCCGGCTGTGCGCCCAGTCCCTGTCCGGGACGGGTATGGGTCAGGCCGGTGACGGCGCATACCGTTCCCGCCGCGGCTTCCTCCGCCAGACGGAACTTCTCGCCGGAATAGAGGCGGATCTGATCCACCTTCTCCTGCCAGACCTCTTCCCCGCTGCCGCCGCTGAGCACATCCTTCACCCGCAATGTGCCGCCGGTGATCCGCATCCATGTGAGCCGCGCGCCCTGAGGGTCGCGGGTGATCTTATACACTCTGGCGGCAAACTCCGGCAGCGGCTGCCGCACCGGAGCGAAGTCTGCCAGATCTGCGAGAAATTCCTCCACGCCGTCCAGCTTCAGCGCCGCCCCGAACCGCACAGGAAACAGCTTTCGTGCGCCGATGAGAGAGGAAATGGTATCACTGCCGACAGTGCCGGTTTCCAGATACTCCGTCAGCGCCTCCTCACCGCACAGAGCCAGCTGTTCTCCGCGTGCCTCCTCCGGTGCGCCGAAATCCACGCAGCCGTCGCCAAAGCAGGCGCGCAGCTCCGCCAGCAGTCCTTCCCTGTCCGTGCCCGCCAGATCCATCTTGTTGACAAAGACAAAGACCGGCACATGATAGGTTTCCAGCAGACGCCAAAGGGTGCGGGTGTGTCCCTGTACGCCGTCACTGCCGCTGATGACCAGTACGGCGCAGTCCAACACCTGCAGGGTGCGCTCCGCCTCGGCGGAGAAATCCACATGCCCCGGCGTGTCCAGCAGCTGCAGCTCCGTGTCCTCCCACGTCAACCGCGCCTGCTTGGAGAAAATGGTGATACCACGCTCACGCTCCAGCGTATCCGTATCCAAAAACGCATCCTGATGATCCACGCGCCCCAGCTTCCGCACCGCGCCGCTGCAGTACAGCAGCGCCTCGGAAAGAGTGGTTTTTCCGGCGTCCACGTGGGCGAGGATGCCCGTACAAATCCGTTTCATATCGTCACGATCACTTTCCTGCAAGAGTTCTTTTTTACTATTATGACAGGTCTTCCCCGTTTCTTCAACGGAAACATTGCCCACTTTCCGCAGCACAAAAACTTTTGTCCCCCGTTTGGGAACTTTTTCCGTTTTTCTTCCGTCTGTATTCATAAAGCACCGGAAAGGAGCAGCCTATGAACGGAAAAAGCAAATGCAAGATCCTCAAGGAGATCCGACGGGAAATCGCCCGGAACAACGACATTGCGTTCGTCACCTCGGAATGCACCTTCCAGGGTGACTGCACCGGAACCTGCCCCAAGTGCGAGGCAGAGCTGCGCTATCTGGAGCAGGAGCTGGAAAAGCGCCGCCGCACCGGCAGGGCCGTGGCGGTGGCCGGTATCGCAGCCGCCATGGTGGTGACCGCTACCGGCTGTTCTGTGGATAATTTTTTTCCACAGGAAGGGCCTCCCATGGGCAGTTATCCCATAGGCAATGCTCCGGCAGAAACCAGCGAAGTAATCGCCACCACGGGCGCACCGCCCTATCCCGAACAGCAGGAGATCGTCCTGCAGGGCGATATCGCCTATATCCCTGACGCAACGCCCGAGCTGTTCCCCGGCGAAGTCCCCGACCCCAGCTGAGCCATGGAGAAGAATACTTGCGCCGTGACCGCGCCGGTGATCACCGCCGCGAGGCACCGGATGCAGACGGACGGGCAGGGCATCACCACCCTGGTCTGCTTCCACGGCTGTCCCCTGCGCTGCCGGTATTGCATCAACCCCTTCTCCTTCGCCGAGGATACCCGCCGCACCATGATGACCCCACAGCAGCTTTACGATCAGGTCAAAGTCGATGAGCTGTATTTTCTCTCCACCGGCGGCGGCGTTACCTTCGGCGGCGGTGAGCCGCTGCTGTACCCGGCCTTCCTCCGGGAGTTCCGCGCCCTCTGCGGGGAAAGCTGGCATCTGTGCGCGGAAACCTCCCTTTCCGTCCCCTTGAAAAACGTGCAAACAGCGGCACAGTGCATCGACATGTTCTATGTGGACTGTAAAGATGTTGACCATGACATCTACCGCCGTTACACAGGAAAAGATAACTTTCCGATGCTGGAAAATCTGGAATGGCTGCTGGCGGCAGCGGGCCCGGAGCGGATCACTGTGCGTCTGCCCCTGATCCCCGGCTATAACACTGATGCTGACCGGGAGCGCAGCAAAATGCATCTTGCCGCCATGGGCGTAACGCACTTTGACCTCTTCACCTATCAAACAGATGTCAAAAAGTCCTGAGGGAATCCCCTCAGGACTTTGGTCTTTTCAGATCCAGCCGGCGGTTTTCATCAGGAAGATCATCGCCGTCATGGTCACCATGGACAGAAGATGGCTGATAACCACCGCGCCGCTGGCCAGATCACCGTCACCGCCCATGCGCTTGGTGATGATATAGGTATTCACCGCCGTGGGCATACCTCCGGCAACCACCGCCGTCACCATCTGCCGATGGGTAAGACCCATGGCAAGGCACAGCGCCACCCACATCAGCGGCTGGATCACCAGCTTGACAGCGCTGATCTTCAGCAGCAGCGGCATGTCGCTGCGGACGGCGGACAGCCGGATGCCGGCGCCTACCACCAACAGTGCCAGAGGCCCGGCGGATACCTGCAGATATCCAAGGCTTTTGGTCACGACAAAGGGCAGCTGCACTTCCAGCCATGCAAAGGGAACTGCGGCCACAATGGCCAGCACCATGGGATTTTTGGCAAGGCTCAGCAGGATGCCCTTTACATCCACGCCGCCGTGACTTTCCTTGACCGTCATCAGGACGGTGCCCTGAATGTTATAGAGCATCAGCACCACCGCTGTGATCACCGTCGTTTCCGGAATGGCCTCGCCGTATATGTTCTGCATCAGCGCCAGACCCACATAGGCAAAATTTCCGCGAAAGCAAGCGTGTGAAAAAGCGCTCTGTCTGGCACGGTCACGGCACAGCAGATTGCCCCACAGCCATGCCAGCACAAACTGCACCATGGCGCCGATGAGCACCGCCGTCGTATACCGTCCCTCAAAGGCCGCATGAATATCCGTCTGGGCAATGTCCAGAAACAGCTTGCCCGGCAGCAGGATGTGAAACACCAGCCAGCTGCTGCGATCTACATAAGCTTCGTCAAAGATGCCCTTGCTTCGCAGCAGAAAGCCCAGCCCCATCAAAAAGAAAATGGGCAGACAGGTATTCAGGCTGAACAACAGATTGGATAGCACAGCGCGTCACTTCTTTCTTCAAAGCTTTTTTCAGAATACCACACTTCCCCGCCGTGAACAAGCCACAGCCCGCAGAAAACAAGTTGCATTTCCGGAAACAATCCGCTATAATAGATATGTTCCGCTCAAAGATGGCGGAATACGCAATATTGGGAGATGTATCGAAGTGGTCGTAACGAGGCTGACTCGAAATCAGTTGACGGGTAACACCGTCCGGGGGTTCGAATCCCTCCATCTCCGCCATCAAAGGGCAATGAAAAAGATATTGCCCAAGAAACCCCCGATTTTATCGGGGGTTTCGCCGTTTCTACGGTCGAAATTTTTACAAGCGATTTTGCAGATGTGAAAAAGGTATTTTTCC
>SVLJ01000001.1 GCA_015067995.1 Oscillospiraceae bacterium | reverse complement strand
CGATCTCCATGTTGTTAACGTTGAATGCGCCGATAGCGTAGCCGCCGTCATAAGCCTTCTTGAACATTTCGGCAGTAGTAACCAGTGCCATATTCATCATCTCCATTAAGAATGAATTTCGTTTGCTGTATCGCATTCTGCGGACTATGTAAGAAATTTCCTTCTGAAAAGCAGATTAAGCAAACGATTTACCTTATAATTTATAATATCACAACAAAATAAAAAAGCAAGTCTTTACATTTGAAATCTTCGATGCTATGATTAAGAAAACGTTTTCGCAAGGAGGAACTACCCCATGAAAGAATTGAAGGGCGCCTGTATCTTCGGCCAGTCCGGAGGTCCGACGTCTGTGATCAACGCCAGTGCGTATGGCGTGATTGATACAGCCCTGAAGAATCCCAACATTACCCGCGTGCTGGGTGCAGAGCATGGAATCAAGGGCGTTTTGAATGACCGGCTGTTTGATATGAGTCAGGAGGATGCCGATGAGCTGCGGCTGCTGAAGTATACCCCCTCCTCTGCTCTGGGCTCCTGCCGCTATAAGATCGCAGATCCTGATGTGGATGACACCGATTACAAGCGGATTCTGGAGATCTTTAAGAAGTATGATGTTCGTTACTTCTTCTACAATGGCGGCAACGATTCCATGGATACCTGCAACAAGATCTCCAAATATATGCAGAAGGTCGGCTATGAGTGCCGCGTTATGGGCGTGCCCAAGACCATTGACAACGATCTTTTCGGCACTGACCACTGCCCCGGCTTCGGCTCTGCGGCCAAGTATATTGCGACAAGCTGCATGGAAGTGTATCAGGATGCCCATGTGTACGATACCAGCGTGATCTGCATTGTCGAAATTATGGGGCGTCATGCCGGCTGGCTGGCCGGTGCTGCAGCTCTGGCAACCGCCTACGGTGCGGGCCCCGACCTGGTTTACCTGCCGGAAACGGATTTTGATATGGACCAGTTTTTGGCTGATGTGGAGCGCATTTATCGTGAGAAGGGCAGCTGCATGGTGGCAGTATCTGAAGGCATTCACTATGCAGACGGCGCTTTTGTTTCAGAAGCCAAAACTTCTGCCACAGACGGCTTCGGTCATGCGCAGCTGGGCGGTTTGGCATCTACCCTTGCTGAAGTTGTCAAGGCCAAGACCGGCGCGAAAGTGCGCGGCATCGAGTTGAGCCTGCTGCAGCGCTGTGCAGCACACCTTGCCTCTGAGACGGATATTGAAGAGTCCTTTATGTCCGGCAAAATGGCCGTAGAAAATGCCGTGATCGGTATTACCGACAAAATGGTTGGCTTCGAGCGCGACGAGGAAGACGGCAAATATGTCTGCAGAACCAAGCTCTTCGACCTGTCCGATGTGGCCAATACGGAGAAAAAGGTGCCCCGTGAATGGATCAACGAAGCCGGCAATGGCGTTGAACAGGCATTCATCGACTATGTGCTGCCGTTGATTCAGGGTGAAACGGATCTGCCCAAGGAAGATGGTCTTCCCCGTTTCGCAAAACTGAAGAAAGTCCTTGTAAAATAATTTCACCAATAAAAGAACGCCGCCCATTCGAGCGGCGTTCTTTCATTGGTGATTTTTTTGATAGATGGTCCACAGACCCTCCATCAGCAGATATTTATCATAAATGATCTCGTTTCTGCAATATTTTACGATGACAGGTGCATTGCCGCCGGTAGCCACTACCGTGACCTTCTTGCCTGATAAATGCTCTCTGATCCGGTCTATAATACCATCCAGCATGCCGGCGGTTCCATAGACAATTCCAGAACGCATGCAGTCCACTGTATTTTTGCCGATTAATGACTTTGGGTGCTGGAGAGAAATATCCGGCAGCTGCGCAGCACGGCTGGATAGTGCTTCCAGTGAGATGTTGACACCCGGCAGCAGTAAGCCGCCTTCATAATTGCGGCCTTCGGAAATAACGCCAATGGTAGTGGCAGTACCCATATCGATGGTGACAATGGGAGTCGGATACTTTTCCAATGCAGACACAGCGTCAGCCACAATATCCGCGCCGACCTGTGTCTGAATCTCCATTCGGATATTCAGTCCGGTTTTAACTCCGGGACCGACAACCATGGGAGGCTTTCCCAACAGACGGGTAAGCGCTTTCTGCAGCATAAAATTCAGCGGAGGGACTACACTGCACACAATGGCATCCTGCACATCACGGATGTCGTGCTGGTAAAGCGCAAAAACATTCATCAGATCAATGCTGATCTGATCGGCTGTTTTGCGGCTGTCTGTATCCAGAACAGCCAGAAATTGAAGTTTTTTATCCAGATCGAACAATCCGATGGACATCGTGGAATTTCCAACATCAACAGCAAGTAGCATACATCATTCTCGCTTTCGTTCTACTGTCTCCATACTATCATGTTTTCCTATGCTGCGCAAGAAAAAGGCGTGCAAAAATCCAATGCACGCCTCGATTCATTTGTAACTATAGAATGATACAAATCAGGCCTCCGCTGCCTTCGTTGATGATGCGCGTCAATGTTTCCTGGAGCTTTGTTCGGGCGTCTTCCGGCATCCGCTGCAGCTTGTTCTGCAGGTCATCACTGACCAGCTCGTGGAAGCTGCGGCCGAAAATGTTGGACTGCCAGATTTTGCCCGCATCTCCCTCAAATTCCTGAAGGAGATAATTCACCATATCTTCCGACTGCTTTTCGTTGCCGACAATAGGCGAAACTGCAGTTTCAATATCAGCGCGAATCATATGAATGGATGGCGCACTGGCTTTCAGGCGGACTCCGTAGCGTCCCCCCTGCCGTACGATTTCCGGCTCTTCCAGTTTCAACTCCGAAATACCAGGGATCACTATTCCATATCCGTTTTCCCGCACATCATGCAGCGCATCGGCCACTTTGTCATACTCGCTTTTAACGGATGCCAATGATGTCAGAAGACACATGAGATCGCCGTCGTCCGTAACATGGAAGCCGGATTGCTCGGATAATGTATGATAGAACAGCTCACGCGGCAGCAGCAGCTCCGCAGAAGCAATACCGGTTCCCAAATCAATCCCCATGATTTTTGCGGAACCAATGTTGTCACATTGGTCCAGAGCGGTAATGACCCCCTCAACTTCACGAATATGACGCAGTGTTCCTGACGTTTCCCTGACGGCGGCATACAGTCCGCTTTTGATAGGATGGTCGGCCGGCAAAGCATCTACCCATGGAGGCAGAAACAGATCCAACTCCTGCATGGGGAATTCGTATAGAACGGCTTTCAGAATGGCCTCTACATCCTGTTCGTTGAGGTCCAGACAATTCACCGGCAGGCAATTGATCTCATAGCGTTCACAAATCTCACGACTGATGGCCTGTGCATGTGTGCTGAGCGGATCGGATGTGTTCATGAGGACGATGAAAGGTTTTCCGAGTTCCTGCAATTCGCGAATGACCCGTTCCTCAGCGTCAACATACTCTTCACGGGGAATTTCCGAAATACTGCCATCTGTCGTGACAACGATGCCGATGGTAGAATGCTCTGCAATCACTTTGCGGGTACCGATTTCGGCTGCCTGCGTCATGGGAATCTCATAATCAAACCATGGTGTGGTTACCATGCGCGGCGCATCATTTTCAAATTGACCGATAGCGCCGGTCACCATATATCCGACACAGTCGATCAGCCGGACGGAAAATGCTGCGCCGTCATCCAGCTGAATTTGCACCGCTTCTTCCGGTACAAATTTAGGCTCTGCTGTCATAATGGTTCTTCCCGATCCGCTTTGCGGCAGTTCGTCCCGTGCGCGCTCTTTGCGGTAAACATTGTCAATGTTGGGAATGACCTGCGTTTCCATAAACCGTTTGATAAAGGTGGATTTTCCAGTACGTACCGGTCCGACAACACCGATGTAAATATCTCCGGCAGTTCGCGTAGCGATGTTTTGATAAATTGTGGTATTTGTCATGTTATCCCATCCTTTTTGACGCTCAGTTTTATTCAGCGTTTTTTAGGAATTAGAAGCAGCTGATCGCGCGGAGTTTCATCTTCCCCGCTCAAACCATTGGCAGACAGAATATCCGCGATGGTGGTATTATGCTGCTTTGCCAGGGTCCAGAGATCCTCGTCCTTTCCAAGTCCACGCAAAACCAACGAAGGAGTGCCAGAAAGGTCTTTCGGATGATCGGACAGAAGCTTTACAGCAGATATACAGATATTCTTCCTTTTGACAACTATTTGAATCTGGAATTCCACAGGGAAACGCACTTCGATTCCGCGATCTCCAAGACTGCCCTGCGCCTCTTCCGGACAGCAGGAACGCGCGCTGATAGAACAATCATCCGGAAGATCCATATGGCAAACAGCATCCACACAACGCTCTGCCACCAGGGGAACACCGCCTTCATCCAGATACAGGGCTCGGATAGTGACACCGGTTCGCAGGACGGTATGATCACCTTCTCTGCCAACAGAGACACTGCCGCAGGAGGTATGGAGAGACAGAAGGGTCTCTGCGACAACACCGACTTCCAGTACCTCACGCAGTGTCTGACGTCGGGTAAGAAGTTCTGCGCGTTCTGTCAGTACAATGGGCTCAGCTTCGTAGGAGAGATCGTGAGAGGTGCTGTAGAGATCTTTGACAAGAGGAATCGTCTCTTCTTGCCGCAGAAGTGCAATTGCATGGAGATATAACGTAACGGCAATACGGCGACCATCCTGATCCCCGGAACCGCTGACTTGAATATCCGTTCCCGTGAATTGCATCTGTGCAGAGCACAGGGCGTTTTCACTGATCCCGTTGACTTCCAGAATTTGTGAGAACGGTAGCTCTCCGCTTGTTGAGCAGCAGCGTCCGCTGACAGAGCGATACAGCAGGATAATACGGAACAAGCCTTTCAAAATCAGCTTATTCCCAACGATTTTGCTTTCTGCGATCAGTGCGGATGCGCGGCTCGTCAAGATTTCGGCCACACCTTCTTTTCCCGGCGACAAATCCATTTCATCAGAAAAGGTAAAATCTTTTTCCACCAACTGTGTCAGCATGGAAACATGCTGTGCCTCCACCTTTTTCTCCAAACAGAGCTCCGGCGATGCCTCCACGTCCGAGGAAACTTTCAACGGTTGTTTCCGGTATCCTACCAGGCGAAGAATCAGCTTACAGCGAGTAAAAACCTTTCGTGGGTTCAGTACCCGCGTCTCGAGGCATTCAATTTCCGCTGCCGCAGAGAGAAAAACACAGTCAGCCATGGCCCGTCCATCCGTCTCGGAAGAAAAGGGCATTGCAAATTCCAACGTCCTGATACCGCCCTCTCCATCAGGCGTGTACAGCACAGTAACCTTCACTGTGCCGGAGACCTCACCTTTTCCATCCCGCAGTTCACGACTGTGCAAAAAAACCTTGCCTTCTGTATCAATGATTCTGGCAATGTCCGGACAATAATCCGGCACAATGGTATCTGCAGTTTCTTCCTGGGTAAAAACCTGATCAGTACCAATGTCAAAACCGTCCAGGCGAGTCGTTTTCAGTTCCAGCTCCATCTATTATCATCATCCTTTCCTATGAAACATCACCTGTCCTACCATATGAAAAAAAGTTGCCGATTATGACTGAAGTAAGACATAACCGGCTGTGTGCAGTATCAATTTTTAATTTTAAAGAGTCGACGCAAAAGGCCACGCAAAGCCTTCGGAGATTTCCAGATTACAATCTGCATAACAAAACTCCTTTCCATCATCAGAATCTGCAGCAGGCACATCCGCAGCCAATCAGCAGAAATGCCACGAGAAACAACAGTGCACCTACCGGAAAAATGGCTGAAATCAGAATCCCTACCCCCAGCGCTACCGCAAAAATTCCTAAAATTCGATTTCCGCCTCTTCCAAACACAGACGTCACACCCTTTCCTTGGTACAGTATATACACAGGATGCTTGTCTGGAAACCAGAAAACCGCCGGCCATGCCGACGGTTTTCTGATCACTTTTTTCGGTTTTTGATTTCCCATTCCTGAAGCGGCTTCAGTTCTTCAAACAGACGCAGATAGCTCTGGTGACGGCTTGGATGAATTTTTCCTTTCCTGAGTGCATCAAGAACGGCGCAGCCTTTTTCTTTTGTATGACTGCAGCCGACAAACTGACAGTTGTCCAGGTAAGGAAGGAATTCAGGAAAAGTTTCCGGTAGCCGATGCTTCAGCTCCAGATTCAGTTCCTCCGTTTCAAAAGAGGAAAAACCGGGAGAATCCATCACCTCTGCACCGCAGTCCAAACGAAACAGCTCTACGTGACGAGTGGTGTGCCGCCCACGTCCCAGCGCCAGACTGATCTCACCTGTTTTTAGGTCAAAACGGGAGTCCAGTGTGTTTAGTATACTGGATTTCCCTACTCCTGAGTTTCCTGTAAAGGCAGAAACCTTTCCGGTTATAAGGCGCTTCAGGTCATCCATTCCTTCTCCGCTAGCAGCGCTGACGCGCAGAGTTTTGATGTTGGAAGTTGTATAGATATCGTAGAGCTCATCAGCGCGGCTTAAATCGCTCTTGTTCAACACAACGAGGACCTCGCAGCCTTTCAGCGTAGCCAGTGATGCGATGCGATCAATCAGGAAGGGTTCTGTTTTCGGAATTGCGCCGGATGCTATGATCACCAACTGATCGATATTGGCCACCGCAGGACGATCAAAGAAATTTTTTCTCGGCAGAATTTTTTCCACATATCCATCATCCGAGCTAATTTCGCGAATTTCAACCAGATCGCCTACAAGGGGAGAAATACCGTCCTTGCGAAACTTCCCCCGCGCACGGCAGGTAACCAAGGTGCCGTCGCAGTCCACATAATAGAAGCCGCTCAGGGCTTTCATGATTCTTCCCTGCATCATTCAAACTGCTGCGGGAAGGTAGCCTGCAGAATGCCGTCCCAATAATAAGAGACATCCTGCATTCCCAGTCCCTTCAAAGTAACCAGAATGGAGCCTTGGCTGCAGTCTGTAATCTGGTCGTATACAGGTCTGCCCGCAACCTCTACCCGCAACATAACCGTTGCACGGTCTGTGGGCAGAGGAATACCGATTTCCATCTCGAATTCCGGGAGAATACCGGTGCTGACAATAAAATCAATATCTGTTCCAACATCCACCACTTCCAGATCGGGAATGCTTTGGTCAAGAATAATACCAGCTTCTTTGTCACTGTCCTGATAAGTGATGACGCCGTTTGTGCCCAGATTCCACGGATCAACCAGCTGTGTTAGAACGCGGTCAATATTCTGACCAACAAAATTAGGAACCACCGTAGTTTCCGGTCCCTTGCTGATAAACAAGGTGATCGTATCCCCCTTGTTCAGAACTGTACCGGCGGCAGGTCTGGAGTCCATGACGTAGCCTTTGTTGTATTCGCTGGAGAACTCACTCTCTGTTTCCAGAATCAGGCCGTATGCTTCAATGATATCCTTCAAAATGACTTTTTCGGCCTGGCGGGCTTCCTGACCGATCACAGACGGCATGACTCCGCTGGCAGGACCCTTACTGACGACTACATTGATGATAAGACCGCTCTTTTTTTCTGTACCCTGAGAGGGATCTTGCTGCATAATCACGCCGGCAGGAATGGTATCATCAAAGAGCTTTTCCTCAATCTTGATCTCAAAAACGTTCTGAACGGTCGGGAGCTTCTGTGCCTGTTCCACGGTGTAGCCGACTACAGCCGGCACTGTGTAGATGGGGGTTTCTGTAACATATGCGCCAAAAGAGCTGAACACAAATTTGAGCAGCAGTGCGAGTGCAACCAGGCCGGTGGCGATACCAGCAAGCATCAACAGAATACGCCCCCAGATGGGGTTGATGCGTGGATAGTCATCCTCATCCTCATCATAGTCCTCTTCGTCTTCCGCACTGTCATCTCTCTTCGGTTCTTCTTCATCTCCTGCGGAATTCTTCTGATGCACAGGCTGCTTTCCGGCGGCAGAGATCGGACGCGTTGGCTCATCCTCTTCCTCAGGATGGAGGTCTTCCTTATCGAAATTCAGCGTCACACCGGGATTTTTGCGGAAAAACTCCAGATCGGCGATCATTTCTTCTGCAGAGGCATAACGGCGTTCAGCATCGGCGGACATTGCCTTCATACAAATCAGTTCCAACTGCTCTGGAATATCCTCATTGATATCACGGGGTGCCAGAGGGATAGAACTGAGATGCTGGATCGCTACAGAGACGGCAGAATCGCCCTCAAAAGGCAGACGACTTGTCAGCATCTCATAGAGAACGACACCTGCGGAGTAAATATCAGAGCGCGCACTGCTGCGCTCACCACGGGCTTGCTCCGGAGAAATATAGTGAACGGAACCCAAAGCCTCCTGTGTCAGCGTTTGCGCAGAATTTCCGAGACAGGCAATTCCAAAATCAGTTACTTTCAGACTTCCGTCACGCAGAACCATCATATTTTGCGGCTTGATGTCGCGATGGACAACACCGCGGCTGTGCGCGTGCTGCAGCGCGCGCATAATCTGAGTGATGAAGTGGAGGGATTCGCGCCAGCTGAGCTGACCTCGCTTTTCCATATACTGCTTGAGGGTGATGCCATCCATCAGTTCCATGACAATGTACTCAACATCGCCGCCTTTGGAAACATCGTAAACAGAAACAATATTGGGATGAGAAAGCAGCGCTACCGCCTGCGACTCCGTGTTGAAACGGCGCCGGAAATCAGCGTCCTGCGCAAGATCGGTCTTCAGAATTTTAACCGCTACCAAACGATTCAGATAATGACATTTTGCCTTGTATACCATGGCCATGCCACCGGTACCAATACGCTCGAGAATCTCATAGCGGTTTCCTAAGGTTTTTCCAATATACGGATCCATTTATGCCCCTCCTTTCTCTTCATATAGCAATACAGCTGTAATATTATCCGGTGCACCGTTTGCTTTGGCAATGGTCAGAAGTCTCTGCAGACAGGTTTCCATCGGACCACTGTGAACAAGTTCAAATAGGATTTCCTGATCGGTCACAGTATCAACCAGGCCATCTGTACACAGCAGGATATATTCACCGGGCTTCAATGCAGTTATGTAGCTGTCGCAGATAATACTGGAATCCGGCCCCAACGCTCTTGTGATCAGATTGCGCTTGGGATGCCGTCTGGCTTCTTCCTCGGTGATATCACCGCGTTCCACCATACGTTCGACGAGAGAATGATCTTTTGTAATTTTTACAATATCTTCATTAAAAATGTGGTAGGCACGGCTGTCGCCCACATTTGACACAATAACATTTCCGTCCTTTGCAATGGCAGAGACCAGTGTGGTTCCCATACCCAGACAGTCCTCGTGCCGGGAAGCATATTCTCGGATCGCTTTATTGGCAAGCGTAACAGAATAGGATGCCATTTCCTGTATCTGCTCTGTGGAAGCATCTGCAGTCAAAACGCTTTGCACACTCTGCAGAAAGGTTTCTACTGCAATGCTGCTGGCCAATGCTCCGGCTGCGGCACCGCCCATACCGTCACACACAACACAGATGGTGTATCCGCCGGCTGCCTGCTCAATCACGCCATAGGAATCCTGATTATCTTTGCGTACAAGACCTGTATCGGTGATCTTCCAGATTTTCAAGAAGGCCTCTCCCCTTTCTGTTGTTCTTCCATGGCTTTCCGGCGCAGCTGTCCACAGGAAGCATCAATGTCACCGCCCAGACTGCGCCGCACCGTGGCAGTGATGCCATGAGACTCCAAGCGTTTCTGGAACGCGGCGATACGCCTGGATGGTTTATATGGACTTTCCACGACATCGTTGAGGGGGATCAGATTCACATGCCCAGGCATCCCCTTCAGTTTCCTGGCAATCAAATCCGCCTGCCAGTCCTGATCGTTGACACCATCGATCATTGAGTATTCGAAGGAAATCCGACGCCCGGTCTTCCGGAAGTAGCGATGACAGGCCTCAAAGAGATCCTCCACATCGTACGCGCGGTTCACCGGCATAATTTTGCTGCGTGTCTGAGAATCCGGTGCATGAAGAGAAACGGACAGCGTCAGCTGCAACCCCAAATCAGCCAGTCGGTCGATGCCGGGAATCACGCCGCAGGTAGACAAGGAAATGTGCCGCATTCCAATATTCATGCCATCGGGATGGTTAACCAACTCCAGAAAACGAAGCACCGTATTCAGATTATCCATGGGCTCACCAATGCCCATCAGAACGATATTGGACACCGGAAGTCCTGAATCCACCTGTGTAAACAACACCTGATCCAGCATCTCCGCTGGAGTCAGATCTCGTACACGTCCCGCGATTGTAGAAGCGCAGAACGCACACCCCATACGGCATCCAACCTGAGAGGAAATACAGACGGTATTGCCGTGATGATACTGCATCAGAACAGTTTCAATACAGTTCCCATCCCGCAGCTCCCACAGGTATTTGATGGTACCGTCCAATTGAGATACCTGCTTTCTGGCCACCTTAGGAACCGTAATGAAGAAGTTTTTCTTCAGCTTTTCCCGCAGCGCCTTGGACAGATTGGTCATTTCATCAAAGGATGCCGCTCCCTTATGAAGCCAGGTAAACACCTGCTTCCCACGAAATGCAGGTTCTCCCAATTCACGGAGAGCAGATGTCATTTCTTCGAGGGTCATGGATTTCAAATCGATCATAAGGTATCCTTTCTGCTGCCGACTTCATGGCAAAGGTCAGCTCAGTTCTGCCTGCGTTTCATGCGGCAGATATAAAAACCATCCACATCATCCCGCTGAGGCCAGAAAGTGATCTGACCGTCTGCCACCACCCGGCCATCCGGCAGAGCAAAGCTTTCCCGGGAAAATTCAGAATGTTCGGCAAGAAATGCATCTGTAATCTGCTGGTTTTCCTCCGGCAGGATGGTACAGGTGGAATATACCAAAGTGCCGCCGGGTTTTACATAGCCGGCAGCATTCTCCAGAATCGCTGTCTGGATCACCGGCAGGGCAAACAGCTCGTTGGGATTTTTATAACGGATGTCCGGCTTCTTTCGAATGATACCAAGGCCGGAGCACGGAGCATCCACAATAACAAGATCGGCGCTGCCGATCCAATCCGGATTGGCGATACGGCCATCAGCAGCAATCGTGCGAATACAGCGGATTCCCAACCGCTGGGCACCCTCGCGAATTCGTTTGAGTTTATTTTCATGCAGATCACAGGAGAAAATCTCACCCTGATCCTGCATGGCAAACGCAGCGGCAAAGGATTTGCCTCCGGGCGCGGCACAAACATCGATTACACGCATACCGGGCAGCGGCTGTGCCGCAGCAGTTACCAGATGCGCAGCGGCATCCTGCACGAGAAAGTCGCCATTTTGAAAGGTTTTCAGCGCAGCCAGATTTCCGGTGCCGGTCAATGTAAAACAACCTGGAACCCAGGAATGAGGAATCGCTTTCACCCCTTCTTCTGACAGACGGGAAACCAGATTCTCCCCGTCGGTACGCAGCGGATTATACTGAACGATTGTAGGGACTGCGCCGTTATTGGTACGCAAAAACGCTTCTGTTTCTTCAAATCCCAGAATGGAAATCAGCTGCTTTACAAGCCATTTGGGATGGCTGAATGTAATGGATAAGTACTGTACAGCATCCTTGCAAGATGGAGTTGGTAGATTCTGCTTGTTCTGAACTACCTTGCGAAGTACAGCATTGACAAGACCGGCAGCCTGTGCGCGGCCAAATTGCCGTGTCAGATTGACAGACTCATTGACAGCGGCACTATCGGGAATTCTATCCAGAAAAACAATCTGGTAAACCCCTAAGCGGAGAATATCCAGCAAAGGAGTCTGCAGATGGTTCGGATTCTGCGTACAGTATGCGCTGATCCAGAAATCCAGAAGCATCCGGTTTTGCATCACACCATATACAAGTCGGGTGGCAAGCGCTGCCTCAGCGCCAGTGAGCTGATCCCTTTCCAGCTGGGCTTTCAGTGCCGCATCAGACCAGGCTGCGGCACTCCTTACCGATTGCAGAACGCGCAGAGCACATTCTCGGGACGTAACAGGTTTCATCGACGACCGGAGCCTCCTCTTCGATTTCCGCCATTTCTGGACGCAAAGATCAATACATAGCGCAGCAGCTGCAGCAGGGACATCAGCAGTGCGGCAACATATGTCAGTGCCGCTGCGGTTAACACCTTTTTTGCACCGCGCAGCTCTTCCCCATCCAGTAAGCCTTCTCCTTCGATGGTCTCCAGCGCCCGGCGGGAGGCATTCAATTCCACCGGCAATGTAACCAGTTGGAACAGGGTTGTCATGGAGAAAAATACGATACCAAGAAAAAAGAGCGTCTGACTGTACAGCAGCATACCTACCACCAGCAAAACAAACGAGAACTGAGAGCCAAACTGCGTGACAGGGAGAATAGCGCTGCGCAGACGAATGGGAAAATACCCGTGTGCATACTGCACAGCATGACCCGCTTCGTGAGCGGCAACGCCTACCGCAGCAATGGTTGCTGTGTTGTAAACATTCTCAGACAGATAGATGGTGTTGTCCCTCGGATCATAATGGTCGGTCAAATTTCCAGAAACACTGCGAATGCCAACGTCATGGATGCCATGAGCGCGCAAAACTGACATGGCAGCCTGCGCACCGGTGATGCGACGGCGATTGGAGCCATTGCTGAATTTCCGGAAGCTGCCGGAAACTTTGGCTTGTGCCCACAACGAGAGAATCAGCACCGGGATCAGCAGCAGACAGTACAGATTGTCTGCCAAAAAAGCGCCGTAACCGGAATAATAGATGTTAGCCATATGGGAGATACCTCAGAAATGAATGGTATGCCCCAGCAGGTATGCAGCTGCGGCCATGCGCTTTCCGCCTTCTGCCTGCAGCTCGGTGATCAAAAGACTCTTCCCATCACCACATGCAACCTCAATTCCCCGCTTGTCAGCGGCGAGAATCGTGCCGGGAGCCTTATCTGTAGTATGCCCAACTTCAGTGCGAAAGACCTTGAAGTTATTGCCGTCCAGCTGCGTGGTTGCGCAGGGCCAGGGAATCAGTCCCCGCACCTGATTGCGAATCTCTGCACAGGAGCGCGTCCAGTCAATGGGAGACATTTCCCGGGAGAGCATGGATGCATAGGTGTGAGCAGCGTGATCCTGCGGGATGCGGACAGCAGTACCGTTCTCCAGCGTGGGGATCGTCGCAGACAAGGCCTCTGCACCGAGTTCAGCAAGCCGCGCCCAGAGTGACGGCGCGTCTTCTTCCGGATCAATGGGGGTGACGGCGGTACGAATCACATCCCCCGCATCCAGCTCCTTTACCATGTACTGGATGGCCACGCCGGTCTCCTTTTCACCGTTCAAAATAGCCCAGTTGATGGGTGCTGCACCGCGATACTTGGGCAGCAGGGATGCATGGACGTTGATGCAGCCATATTTCGGTGCATTCAGAATTTCCTCAGGCAGCAGACGGCCATAAGCTACAACAACGATCAGATCCGGTGCCAGCTCCTGTACGATTCTAAGAGCTTCCCCATCCCGCATTTTCAAGGGCTGATATACTCTGATTCCCTGGGACAGAGCATACTCTTTCACAGGAGAAAAGGTGACTTTGTTGCGATTGCGAGGCTTATCCGGCTGGGTAAAGACACCGCAGATGTTATGCCCATCCTCCACCAGACGCTGCAGAGAAACCACAGCAAAGTCCGGTGTACCCATAAACAAGATTCTCATTCAGAATCCTCCGCTTCTTCCTCGTCCATATAGGCGCGCAGTTCTTCTTCGGTCAGGAAGTGATCAATATGCTCCACATACAGATGACCGTCCAGATGCTCCAGTTCATGGCAGAAGCAGCGGGCGGTGATCTCCTCACCCTCCACCTCGAACCAATCGCCAAAGCGATCCTGAGCACGGACACGAACGGTATAGGGGCGGGTCACGATGCCCCATTTGCCCGGAACACTGAGGCAGCCTTCCAGGCCGGTCTGTTCACCGCTCTGGGATACGATCTCTGGGTTGATCAACTCAATGATTTCATCGGTGTCCTGATCCACCACGATGCACAGGCGACGCAGAATACCAACCTGCGGAGCAGCCAAACCGGCACCGTTGGCATCGGCCAGCGTTTCTGCCATATCATCCAGCAGCTCCCAGAGACGTTTGTTAAAATCCTTGACGGGTCGGCAAACCTTGCTCAGGCACTCGTCACCCATAGTGGTAATTTTTCTCAATGCCATGATGTTTTCCTCCTTATCCTTCGCCTTATTCCATGGCGTTGCAGTCTGCAAAAATACTGAGACCACGGTTTTCCCGCCTTAAGGCAAAGTCTTTCAGTATCCGGGAAACAATCTCCCGGGTAATTTTATCATTTCTGCCGACCAATAAGCAACGGTAGCGGAAACGGTTGTTCACTTTTACAACAGGCGCTGGTGCAGGGCCAAGTACTTCCGGCAAACCGGAGCGCATCTCCGGGGCAGAGACTGCCTGACGAAGTGCATCGCGCAATTCGGCAGCGGCTCGCAGAACCAGACCTTCTTCCGTACCGGAAACTGTAAACGTAATGAGATCCGCAAAAGGCGGATAGCGGCGGATTTGCCGCATCCGGATTTCACTTTCGTAAAAACGATCGTAATCCTGCTCTGCTGCGGCCAGAATCACATCATTTCCCGGCGTATAGGTCTGAATCACAGCACGTCCCGTTTTGCTGCCACGGCCTGCACGCCCCACCACCTGTGTCAGAAGACTGAAGGTACGTTCAGCAGCACGATAGTGATCCACGTATAGTGACAAGTCTGCAGACAATACACCCACAAGAGAGACGTTTTCAAAATCCAGTCCCTTAGCCACCATTTGTGTACCCAACAAGATGGGGATTTTCTTTTCCTCAAACTCCCGCAGTACGCTTTCATGTCCACCGGTGACTGTGTCGGCATCCATACGTAAAATCGCGACGCCCGGAAACAATGTCCGTAGTTCTTCTTCTACTTTTTGGGTTCCAATGCCGACACGCTTCATTTTCCCGGCACAAACAGGGCATTCCTCAGTTGTACGCTGAGAATGGCCGCAGTAGTGACACATCAAGCGGCCGTTGGCAGAATGATATGTCAGCGGCACACTGCAGCGGGGACATTCCGGAACATGTCCGCATTCTCCGCAAAGCAGCATTCTGCTGCTGCCCCGGCGGTTCAGAAACAGAATACTCTGCTCACCGCGCGAAATGTTCTCTTCCAGCTCGTTTCGTAGAGGTTCACTGATGATCCCGGAATTTCCGTTGCGAATCTCCTGGCGAAGGTCTGCAATAGTAACCTTAGGCAACGCCTGTTCATTGTAGCGCTTTCGCAGCAGCAGGGATTGATAGACACCCTCCCGGGCCAGCCAAGCACTCTGAATATCCGGTGTAGCAGAACCCAGCAGAAGGACTGCGTTCTGCTTTGTACAGAGAAACTTTGCAACATCTCTGGCATGGTAACGGGGAGAATTTTCGGATTGGTAACTGCTCTCCTGTTCTTCATCCAGAATAATGAGTCCCAGATTTTTCAACGGGGAAAATACAGCGGAGCGGGTACCCAGTACCACATCTACTTCTCCCCTGCGGATTCGCTTCCACTGATCATAGCGTTCCGAAAGCTTCAGCTCGCTGTGGAGCATGACCACACGGTCGCCAAAATAGGAGCGGAACCGTCGCATCATCTGAGGAGTCAAAATAATTTCCGGAACCAGTACCATGGCGGTTCGCCCCTGGGACAGAACGTCCTGCACGAGACGGATATATACCTGCGTTTTTCCGCTTCCGGTAACCCCCTGCAGCAATGCTGCGGCGGGCTTCCCTATCCGGGTCATATCAGAGACAGAACGATATACCTCTTCCTGTTCGGCATTTAATCGGATCGGTTCTCCGGGTTCCACGTCTCCCATGCGTGGTATGCGAAGCTCTTCCTCTTCCGAAAACTGCACAAGACCGGCTTTTTCCATGCTTTTCAAAGCTGGAGCGGTGATACCTGTATAATATTGAAGATCTGCGGCGGAAGTGCGGCCGGCAGATACCAGCATTCGCAGAACTGCACTGCGGGCCGGAGAACGCTTTTCTCGCTTGGCAGCCTCTTCAATGGCAGTATCTGTGTCCACAGCCAACCCCACGATTCTTCGTGTTTTATCACGGATATGGCGGAGCGCTTCCGTTTCCACAGTCAGGAGATCTGCTTTGCAAAGAGCCGTGAGTGTTTCAGCGATACGGACACCGCAGGCTGCTTTCAGCTGCTCGCGATCCGCAGAGCCGCCGCAGTTTTGAATAACGGAAACAACCTGTTCTCCTCCGCGCACGGCTGAAAAGCCCGGGTCATCCGGTTCCGCTGACAAGGAATACACTTCCCGCACCTGATACCACAAACCTGTCGGAAGAATGGTTTTCAGTGCGTCGTACATGGTGCAGAAGTAGCGTTGACGTAAAAAGAACGCCAGAGCAATTCCATCTGCATCCAGCACAGGCTCATCATCCAATACAGAGAGAATCATCTTCAGTCGGGACGTCTTTTCGCCGCTGGTGCAGGCCAGAACGATTCCCTCCGAGCTGCTGTTGCCCCGCCCGAATGGAACGGTAACGCGGACGCCGGGGCAAACCTCGCCCGACAGCGGCTCGGGAATCAAATAGTCATATGGCTTGTCAATGGAATACGGTGCTGCTGCCACAACAACACGGGCAATATTCACACGTTCCATTTACAAGCCTCCTTGTAATGTGTTATCTCAGCCAATGGTGAGATCCATGCCGGAAGCATCGATCTTACCCAGTGCGACTTCGTCAATGGCCAGGGTGACTGCCTTTTCTTCCAGACGAGTTCCCTCATCCTCGGCAGCCTCAGCAATCTGCCGGGCACGACGAGCCACTACGTTTACCAGCATATAGCGATTGGGAACATGCGCACTGAGCTTGCTCATTGCAGGATAAATCATACCTTTCTTTTCGGTTGCAATACTAGACATATATTTTCCTTCCATTCTGCCGGAAATTCGGCTAATATTTTCAAATTCAACAGACAAAATTCCATTTATACCAAATGAGTCATCTTCTCATCCGGTCTGCAGTGCTCTGCAATCATAATCGCACTCAGCTCCTGCACGGCATTCTCAACGGTATCGTTGACAACAAAATAATCATAGTTGTTCGCCTTGAGCACTTCTTCCTTGGCACGCTGGAGACGTTTTTGGATTTTCTCCGCAGTATCGGTTCCGCGAGCGGTCAGCCGACGTTCCAGTTCCTCCCATGACGGTGGTGCAATAAACACCGTAACGGTTTCCGGTCGCTTTGCACAGACCTGCTCAGCACCCTGAACCTCAATGTCCAGAATGACATCTTTACCTGCATCCAGCGCCTCGTCCACATATTTTCTGGGTGTTCCATAGGCATTGCCGACAAACTCTGCATATTCCAGAAATTCATCCTTGGCAATCCATTCGCGGAATGTATCCATGCTTAAAAAATGATAGTGGACACCATCTTCCTCGCCCGGGCGCGGGTCGCGAGTGGTGGCGGAAACCGAAAAATAGAGATTCGAATTTTGCGCAAATAAAGCGCGCAGCACCGTACTTTTGCCAACACCGGAAGGGCCTGACACGATAAACAGCTTTCCTCTGGACATCAGACATCATCCTCCCTTTCCAGTTCTATTTGCAGACGACCTGCGATTTTTTCCGGAGAAAGTGCCGACAGCACCACATGATCGCTGTCCATAATAAATATGGATGCGGTTTTTCTTCCGTAAGTAGCGTCAATGAGCATACCACGCTCTCTGGATTCCTGAATCATTCGCTTGATGGGCGCGGAATCCGGACTGACAATGGCTACCAGACGCTCAGATGACACCATGTTTCCAAAGCCGATATTGATAAACTGCATGTTCTTCCTGCCTTATTCAATATTCTGTACCTGTTCGCGGATCTTTTCCACCTCCGCCTTCAGGTTGACAACTACCTGCGCAATGGAAACGTCATTGCACTTGGAGCCGATGGTGTTGGATTCGCGGTTTACTTCCTGAATGAGGAAATCCATTTTGCGGCCCATGGGATCATTGGACTGAAGCATGGTACGAAGCTGAGCCAAATGGCTGCGCAGACGGACGGTTTCCTCGTCGACAGCGATCTTGTCCGCATAGATGGCAGCTTCTGTCAGAATCCGCTGTTCGTCAATGGTGGTGGACTGCAGCACTTCCTGCATGCGGTTGGTCAACTTCCGACGATACTCTGCAACGGTTTCCGGAGAACGCTGCTCAACCTGTGCTGTCAGCGATTCGATATGGGTCAGGCGGCTGTTGATATCATCCGCCAGACGCTCCCCCTCTACGGCACGCATGTTGTTGTAGGCAGCCAGCGCGTCCTCCAGCACCTGACAGATATCAGCGCTGACGGTTTCCAGGTCCTCGTCTTGTTTTGTGACCGTCAGAACATCCGGAAATCTGGCAATCTGTTCCGGTGTTGCTTTTGGATCAGCGCCAATGATCTCTGCCAGTTCACACAAAGCTGCCGCATATCCGGAAGCAAGGTCACGATTGACGGTAACCTTGGCTGTATCCGCTGCAGAAGCGTCCACAGAAATATAGACATCAACCTTGCCGCGGGAAATTGCTTTTTGGATGCAAGTCTTGACAGCATCCTCTGCAAACGTATACATGCGCGGCATCTTGACGGTACAATCCAGATAGCGGTTATTGACCGACCGCAGTTCAACAGTAATATCCCGCTTGTTCAGCATGGCGCGTGCACGGCCATAACCAGTCATGCTCTTAATCAATTACTTTCCCTCTCTCTCTCAAATGCAGCAAATGCGCCAGCCACAGCTGCTAAACAGCATATAGGTGCAGCACATTCGCATACAAAGACTGTTATCATCGCATATATCCGTTCCAAAAACAGAGCTTCCGGGATGATAGGCTCCCGAAGGCCCACTCTCCATATAATTCAGTGCCTGCTGATATTCCTGATTGCCGGGATCCATCTGACAGGCCGTGGTATAGTACCGTCGTGCTTCATCCATCCATCCGCGGCGATAACAAACGGCACCCTTCAGGAAGTTCCACTCTGCATTGTGATTGTCATAATTGGCCAGAAGAGCCTCAGCACGGCTGAGGTTTCCTGAATTGATAGCAATCCGAACCTGCTGCAATACAGAAGAGCCGGTGGAAGATTGATTGTTCCAACCCCGCTGGTCAGAGTACCCGCCATAACCGCCTCTGTAGCCGGCATTACGCTGGCCACCGTTTCTGGACTTGGTAATCTGCTCATAGGCAGCATTGATCTCCTTCATTTTTTCCTGTGCCAGGTCCGCCAGCGGATTGTCATGGTAATTATCAGGATGATACTTACGCGCCAGCTGCAAATATGCCTTTTTTACTTCTTCATCTGTCGCAGTCTCCAGTACACCCAGAATCTGATACGGATCTTTCATTCGGTTTCCTCAACAATCTGTATTTCTTGTGTTCCTTCTGAAGCGTATGAAACGTTCCGTCCAGAACAGATCTTCCGACAGCAAACAGGCTGTCATAAATGGTGCGTGTCAACAGATTTGTCCAAATACCAAAGTCCCACAACTCAAAGGCCGTAGCTGCCATATGGATAGAATGATCCAACGTCAGTACAAATTGAGGACGGATCTCAGGCGGTATTCTTCCCTCTTTCAGTTCATAACGCAGGGCAACGGGGTTATAATTCCCTGCTGCCAGATCTTTCTTCAAATCATCCGCTGCATCGATGAGATATACCCAACGTCCCAAATGATAGAGGAGCTGATGCAAAACCCGCTTCTGTACAGGGTCGTCCAGCTCATCTGCGGCCGCGGCGAGAAGGTTTGCAAAAGTGTCTGCCGGTTCATCCAGTGAAGCAATCCGTGTTTCCTCCAGACGGGTAAGGATCTGCAGCTGGTCACGTGTAATCGCGGCAAATCGGGGCCGTAATATTTCAGCTTTTTTATACGCGGGCCGCAGCATTGCAGCCAGAATCCGATATTTGATTCCCTTCCGAAATCCGTGATCGGCGATAGCGTCCAGCAGCTGAAAGTAGGTCAGTATCACGCTCTCATCTGCCGCCAGATCCAGCGCCTCACTGCCCGGGCAATGAGGCTGCTGTTTTAACGGACTGACCGGGCAGCGAGATTGGCAGGGAGAACACCGCTCGCCTGAAGAGAGCAGAATGGCCAGATAGGTAAAATCATAGTTCAGGATAAATCTGGACACAAAGCCGTATCGGCGCTGAAGTGTATGACAAAGGCCGCAATACGCCAATCGAAACTGCTCATATTCTTCCTTCGCAATTTCTTTCGGAGGGGGTAAAATATATCCAAACATAGTTTAGTCAACAGGCAATGCAGCACCGGTTATGAAACCACTGCTGTTGGTTTAAGCTGCAGGCGTCGCTCCGGACGTATCTGCCGGGATTTCTGCCGGAACGTCAACTGGTGTCTCCGGCGTTGTACCGGGATCAGGCTCCTCAACCACAGGCGGCGGAGGAGGCGGCTCACTGATGTTGACGCGAACCTGATAGGTGCCGATAATGGCAATGTCGCCACTGCTGTCCAGCCGGATTTCGGCAGGAACGGTATAGTTGCCGCTGGCAGAGCTGATGTCGCCAAGATCAGCCACTACAGTGACTTTTTCGGGAGTGATGGCATCGACATCCACCGATGTGCCGCGAAGGGTAATCGGGAGAAGGGACGTCAGTACCTTCACTACTTTCCCTCTGGGCTGATTTTCGCAAATAAACTCACCTGCTTCGACCTGCTTGACAACAAGGTCCTTAAAGGAAAGCTTCAGCTCTGCGCGGGAAACGCCGCTGACGTTTTCACAGCCTTCTGGCAGCGGAATCACATAGTTGTATGTCATGTCACCATCAAGGCCGGCCAGTACAATGGTATCCAGCAGAATCTTGTCAACATTGACAAGAACGGCGGCATCACCGTACACCGTGATCGAGCTGGGCTCCAGTTTCCAGTTTATATTGGAAAGACGGCTGCCCACATCCTCAATGAAATCAATGGTCAGCGGGAGTTCTTTGATGACATTGACCGGCATCGTCACCAGCACCTCCTCCGCAGAGAGGCGGAGATTGTGCTCGGTGATCGGCTGATCGTAACGATCATACAGTACGCATTTCAAGGTTTCAGAAACGGTTTCCGTTGCATTGTCAATATTCAGAGTGACCTGAGCATAGGAAACCGCGGAAACCTCATCCTCCCTGCCCTGGATCGACAACATGTCCGGATTCAGAGAAATCTCACCGGCAATGTGTCCTTCGGCTACATTGCCGCGGATATCATAGCGAATCTCAACTTCTTTCTGTGAAAGCGCTCCAATCTGTATGGTCACCGTATTGGAGGATGACACATTGGAAAGATTTGAGGAAAAATAGGAGCTGCGGTTGGCATAAACAATGCGGTATGAAAGGTTTTGCTTCCCGGTGGAGAACACGCCGGAAAGATCAACCTGGATCCGAACAGTCTCCGGATCCAGATCGGCAATGACGGTACGGGCGCCTTCCAGCTTCAGCGTAACGCTCTCATCGCTGCCGCTCAAAAGCATCAGCCCCCTGTTGGCCAGCGTGGTATCCTCTCCGATATATTCGATGGGAATATCCTTGATAGTGGTGTCAGAGAGAGCCGTCTGCGTTTTGTCAGCGATTGCCCAGATACCCACTGCAACAAAAAAAGCAACAACCCAGTAGAGCCAATTCATCTTGGCGGTGTTTTCGTTCTTACTTTCATTCATCTTCGCTGACACCGTCCTTTCTGACGCGGATCCATTCGGGTATATTCAGCTTACGCTTATCCTTTTCGATTTCATCCTGAGGCAGCAGTTCATTCCGCAGGATATTCTCCAGCGTTTCCGGAACCAAATGCCGCTTCAGCATACCACCGATAGCCACAGAAATGGAACCTGTTTCTTCTGAGACAATGACCACAACAGCGTCCGAATTCTCACTCATACCGATGCCGGCGCGATGGCGCATACCAAGGTCTCTGGATATGTTGACATTTCTGCTCAAGGGCAGCATACAGCCTGCACTCAGCAACCGTCCGCCGCGAATAATGGCGGCCCCGTCATGCATCGGTGCTTTGACAAAGAAAATATTTTTCAGAAGCTCCTGCGTAACAGATGCATCCAGAATGGTACCGCTACGGGCCATATCATCCAACCGCATCTCTCGCTCAAACACGATCAGTGCGCCTGTACGGCTTTTGGACATGTCCCTGCAGGCCTGCACGGTCTGACTAACCGTCTGCTCCATAGTGGGCGTAGTTTCATTATGGGCAAAGATGCCCAGGACATTCAGCTTTCTGCTGCCGACCTCTTCCAGAATGCGCCGCAGCTCCGGTTGGAAAAGGATGATCAGCGCCAAAATACCAATGTCCATAATGGTGCTGAGAATAAAGCTGATACCGTTCAGATTCAGCAAAGTGACAAAGCCCAAAATGACAATAAAAATGACAACGCCCTTTACAAGATTGGCGATTCGGGTTGCCTGAACAAATGTCAAAAGCTTATAACCAACAAAGGTCATAATCAGAATATCAAGAACATCTGTGACTCGGAGCGTCATCAAATAACGCACAGACCAACCAATCAGATCAGAGAACTGTACGGCCACTTCAATTTGCACTTCCTTCCCAGAATAAGAATCACTTTATTATATAAAAATCGCGAAAGAAATGCAAGGTAAACAGCGTCAAAATTAACGGACTATTCAATTTTTGCCAGCCATTTCTGCGCTTACTACGAAATCCATGATGTTCAAAAAACGAAAGACTTCTTCCATCGTGTTGAAGGCTGAAAAACTGAGTCTGACGGTACCGCTTCTCAGTGTGTCGGCCGTTTTGTGCGCCAGTGGTGCGCAATGCAGACCGGAACGTACAGCAACACCTTTTTCCGCCAGCCTTTCCGCCAAAATTTCTGACGGAATTCCCAAATGTCGGAAAGACAGGACCCCTGTCTGTGCAAAGAGCCTATCCTCCGCAAAAACTTCTATACCCAATATTTGACGCAATCCTTCGGCAGCGACCGCTGCCAATACACGTTCCTCTCTGCAGATCCTTTCCATTCCTTGTGCTTTTACAAAACGAATTCCTGCCAGCAATCCTGCAATGCCTGGAATATTGTGTGTCCCAGCCTCCAAACGATCCGGTAAAAACTCCGGCATCAGTATATCTGAAGAACGACTGCCGGTACCTCCCTCTAACAAAGGCTTTATCGGTGCATCTGGACAGCAAATCAATACACCTGTTCCCTGAGGTCCGTATAGCCCTTTGTGTCCCGGCATTGCGATAAAAGACGCTCCACTCTTTTCTGCACTTAAGGGCAGAATTCCGGCTGATTGAGACGCATCAATGATATACGGAATTCCCAGTTCCTTACACAGAGCGCCGATTTCATTCACAGGCTGGGCATAGCCGAAGACATTGGAAACATGACTGCAGATCACAGCGCAGGTGTCTGTAGTCATCTCACGCGCAAATGCAGCTACTGTTTCCTCTGGCGAAAACAGAGGCGCTTCCGCAACAGATATCTTTGCCTGTATTGCAGCTAAAGGACGGGTTACCGCATTATGCTCAAAGCCGGAGATAATCACTCTGCCCCCGGAGGAAACCAAGGATTTTATAGCAATATTCAGTGCGTGAGTCGCATTCATCGTAAAGACAATTTGCTCCGGGGAAAAAGCGTCAAACATCTCCTGCAGCTCTGTGCGGCAGTCAAAAGCAATTTCCGCCGCTTTGGATGCCGCCGGATATCCACCGCGGCCCGGCGACGTCATTTCCTGCATGGCACGGAAAACAGACTCAGCAACCTCGGCAGGTTTTTGAAACGTTGTTGCCGCACTGTCAAAATAAATCATAGCTCGACCTCCCGAATACCGGAAGCATCGGCTCTCAACAGTCGAACCTGTCTCAGACCATTTTCCCAAAGCAATTTCTGAGCGCTCTCCAATGTCTCGGGCATTAAGCGAACTGCGTATGCGCAGCCTTCTCCTTTCGTAAGTTCCAAAGGCGCACGGAAGACCAGACAACGAATTCCGGCACGACTCAGCACCCGCTCGATCCGCTGTGCATAAGTGACAGATCTTGCGATGATCAGGTAATACGCCACGGGGACTCCTCCTCTCCCCACCATTTTATGAGCAGTAAAAGAATTCGTGTATCTCCAGAAACGGGAATTCTGAAGACACACGAACGGTTGTTTATGTGTAAAGTATACTCATTTTACAACTATTGTTTTTCAAGAAGGACTACTGCTTTGGCTGCCATACCAGAGCCATCACCGGTAAACCCAAGACGCTCCTCTGTTGTGGCTTTGATATTCACCTGTCCCACATCAATACCCAGTGCAGCGGCAATATTCTCTTCCATCTGTTGACGATACGGCGCCACTTTGGGTGCCTGCGCCACCAGTGTTGCATCAATATTGATGATCAGAAAACCTCGCTCCCTCAGCGTTTCGCTGATCTGTTTCAGCAAATAAATACTGGAGATTCCTGCATAGCGGGGGTCGGTATCCGGAAAGAGCTTCCCGATATCTCCCAGCTTGGAAGCACCGCAAAGGGCATCCATAATAGCATGCACCAGAACATCTGCATCGGAATGACCATCCAGTCCCAGTTCATAGGGAACGATTACACCGCCAAGAACCAAGGGTCTGCCAGTCTTCAGTCTGTGTACATCATACCCCTCTCCGATTCGGAGATTTGTCATATCAAAATCCCCTTTCCGCCAGAATGGCCTCTGCAACAATGCGATCGATCGGCGTTGTGATTTTAATATTGCTCTCCTCACCCTCTACAAAATAAACCACCTTGCCAAGGCGTTCCACTGCAGCAGCATCGTCTGTCTGGGGAGCGTCTGCGTCCAAAGCAGCCTGCAGCGCAGCTTTTAATAGTGTTGCCTCAAAAACCTGCGGAGTCTGTACTGCCCGCAGGGTATTGCGATCCGGTGTAGAAGTGATATGATCATCCTGCACAACCTTTACGGTATCTTTTACAGGAATCACAGGAACCGCGGCGTTATAGCGGTCTGCCTTCATAATCACACGATCAATCAACTCCGGTGTCACCAGAGGCCGCGCACCATCCTGAACGGCCAAAAGTTCTGTCCGTGAATCCGCTTCCAGCGCAGCCAGCAGTACCGACTCAGTACGGTTCGCACCACCACGTACGACTTTTACGGGCTTACGGATTTCGTATGTACGACAGAGTTCGGAAAAGGTCAGAATATCTTCCTCTCTGGAGGCAATGACAATGGAATCCACAGCCGTTGACTGATCCAATGCCTGAAGTGTCCAAGCCAGAACAGGGTTTCCGCCCAACGGCTCCAAAAGCTTATTGGCACCTGCTCCCATTCTTGTGGAGCTGCCTGCCGCAGCAACAATGGCCGTACAGAAACGTCGGCGGGCATTGCGGACTTTTTTAAAAAAAGCCATTCGGCTCACTCTCCTTAACAGCAACTGAAATACTTTCTTTTATTATACCTGCCCTGGCAAACCTTTACAAGAGATTTTCGTCTAATACAAAGATACCTGTACAGCGGTTGTGTACAGGTATCTTTGTATTATCGATTGCTTTTGCGCCAGATTCGCATTTTCTCAGCATATTTGATCAGGGATTCACGGAAATCAGGATGTGCGATGCTGATAATCTTCTCAGCGCGCTCCCACGTAGAGAGACCCTTCAAATTAACCATACCATATTCGGTAACGATATACTGCACGCAGGCACGGGGATCGGTGGCAATAGAGCCATTGGGCAGTGTGGGAACAATACGGCTGATCATAATACCGTCTTCATTAACAACCGTTGAGGACATGCAGATAAAGCTTTTACCGCCGTTAGAAAGATATGCTCCCAGCGCAAAATCCAGCTGACCACCGGTACCGGAGATATGCTTTACACCTGCAGATTCTGCGTTCACCTGACCGTACAGATCCATGTTGATGGCATTGTTGATAGATATAAAGTTATCGATCTGGCTGATTACATGAACATCGTTGGTATAGTCCACGGGTGCACCCATGACATTGGGATTATGATCCATATAATCATACAGCTTCTGAGAACCTGCGGCAAAAGCAAACACCTGTCGCCCCCTATGAAGCTGCTTATGCTTTCCGGTGAGCTTGCCGGCCGCAGCCATGTCCACAAAGCCGTCAACATACATCTCGGTATGCACGGCCAGATCCTTTAAATCTGACTTGGCAATCATGGAACCAATGGTATTGGGCATAGCACCGATTCCCAGCTGCAGACATGCACCGTTGGGAATTTCCGGAACCACCAGATTCGCAACCGCCCGGTCAACCTCGGAAGGCGGTCCACCGGAACCCAACTGTGCCACAGGAGGATTGTCTCCCTCCACCACCATATCTACATCCATAATATTGATCTCACAGCCGTTCAGACCGTTCACCCAAGGGAGATTTTCGTTTACTTCCAGAATGATGACCTTTGCCTGATCCAGCATGTCAGACAGGTGAGAAGCAGCCAGTGCATAGTTGAAGTTGCCATGCTTATCCATGGGCGTGACCTGCAGCATCGCCACATCCACGGTCAGACCATCGCGGTAAAAACGAGGTAGCTCAGAATAGCGCATAGGAGTGAAATAGCCCATTCCCCTTGCAATAATGGCACGATCAATGCCGCTGCAATGCCAGGAATTCCATGTAAAATGCTTGCCCGCATTCTCTACTTTTGCAATTTCCGGCATCCACATGGTGACGCCGCCACGGATCTTGACGTCAAACAATTCGTCCTTTCGGGCGGCTAGCGCTTTATCCAGTGCAACAGGATGATTGGTGCACCAGCCATAATCCACCCAATCACCGCTTTTGACAACCTTAACAGCCTCAGCGGCAGTGGTCAGCTTCTTTTCATACTCTGCCCGAAAATCCATGAAACTTCCTCCGGAATTTAAGTGATAAATAAGATTGTTAACATTCTAACACAATGCTGCATATTTTGCAATTCCCATATCAAGGAATTAATATCATTTAATTATTTAAAATTCGATTCCGGCATAATAAAAAAATAATGGGGCAGACATTTGTCTGCCCCATTTCAGAATTAAAGTTTACTCAACCTCAGCGGTAGCTTCCACGGCCACTTCTTCCTCTGCAGCGGGAGCCAGCAGAGCACGAATGGACAGGGAGATCTTCTTCTTCTCTTCGTCGATGGCAATGATCTTTGCCTCAACAACCTGACCCTCAGACAGAACATCCTCAGGCTTCTCGATACGACGATCAGCGATCTGAGAAATGTGGATCAGGCCATCCACACCGGGAACGACCTCAGCGAAAGCACCGAAAGTCATCAGCTTCACGATCTTCACAGAAGCACAGTCACCCACCGCATACTGGTTGACAAAGGACTGCCAGGGATCCACACCGTGGTCCTTGACACCCAGAGAGATCTTGCGCTTCTCAGCGTCGAAGGAGATGACATACACTTCCAGAGTGTCGCCAACCTTGCAGACCTCTGCGGGATTCTTGATGCGGCTCCAGCTCAGCTCGGAGATGTGAACCATACCGTCAACACCGCCGATGTCAACAAATACACCGTAGGAAGTCATGGACTTGACGGTACCGGTATAACGCTTGCCTTCCTCGATGCTGTTCCAAATCTCAGCCTGAGCAGCCTGCCGCTCCTCAAACTGGACAGCACGGATGGAGCCAACTACACGACGGCGTGCACGGTTGACCTCAGTAATGCGCAGCTTGACCTTCTCCTTGATCATGGAAGACAGCTCTGCGCCGCGGGGCAGACCGCTCTGAGAAGCGGGAACAAACACGCGGACACCCTTAACGGAAACAACGATACCGCCCTTGTTTTCCTCGGTAACGGTGCCTTCCAGAATAGCCTTCTCCTCGACAGCCTTCTCGATGTTCTCCCAAACCTTGACAGCATCCAGACGCTTCTTGGAAAGTTCGGCATAACCCTCAACGTCATTGACGCGAACAATGTAAGTCTCGATCTCGTCACCAACGCTGACAATATCCTCGGGCTTGGCGGTGGGATCATCAGTCAGTTCGCTGAACTTGATGTAAGCAGCCTGCTTGGCACCCACGTCCACCTGCACCTCGGTAGCGGTGATGGCGGTAACAATGCCGGTCACCTTTTCACCGGTATTTAAAGTTTTGAAAGACTGATTCAACAATTCCTCGAAGGACTCTTCTCTGCCCTCGGCCGCTCTGATTTCTTCACTCATGGTTGCATATACCTCCTTAATAATGCCCGCAGGCGTGGATGCGCCGGCCGTCAGACCCGCAGTACAGCAACCATTGAACCAGTCCGGCGAGAGCTCGTCCGCACTTTCTATCTGATAGACACGTGGACATCTCTCTTTGCAAATCTCCGTCAAATGTTTGGTGTTTGCGCTCTTTCGGTCTCCAACCACGACCATCACGTCAGCCAAGGCTGCGATTTTGGCAGCTTCTGACTGGCGCTTATGCGTAGCATTGCATATTGTATCAAATATTTTCGCGTTTGTACACTCTTTTTTTATGATTTTAGAAGAAGTTTCAAAAAGTTCACGAATGCAGGTTGTCTGAGCCACCACCGTAAGCGGAATATAGCGGTTTTCCGGTGCTTTTTCCAGCCAAGTCTGCACTTCGTCGGGCGTTTCCAAAATCAGCGGTTCCTTGCACCAGCTGGCAACTCCCATTACTTCCGGATGTTTGGGATCACCGATGATCAGCGGGCGGCGTCCCTGCGCATTCGCTTCAGCCACCAGACGCTGGATGCGCATAACATTGGGACATGTAGCGTTGACACAACGGATCCCGCGGTTCTCCATCTCGTCCAGCACGTCCTTGATTTCACCATGGGAGCGGATTAATACAGTGTCGCCGGCCTGAAGCTCTCCTGTGTCCGTCACTTTTCGAACACCCTTGCGGCTCAGGTCCTCCACCACATACGCATTATGGATGAGATCACCAAGCATCCGGCAGCCGCCGCATTCCTGAGCGGTTTTTTGCGCCAGCGCGACAGCTCGCTCCACGCCATAGCAAAAACCGGCGGATTCCGCAAGAATGACTTTCATGCGTCTCCCCTCCCCAGTGCATAGGCACGCTCCAGAATCTCATCCGCAATGATCTGATTCTCCTCTGCCGTGGGCTTGCGTCCGGCATATACCGGTATATACTGCTCACCGAAAACAATTCTGGTTTTCCGGAAAAATTTCTTCTCTCTGGAAATAAACACCGGAATGACTTTCGCTCCGGTTCGGGTTGCAATCATGGCAACACCGCCCTTGGCCCGAACCTCTCCTTCATATGCCACCCGCGTTCCCTCAGGAAAAATCAGCAGGTTTTCGCCGTCCTTGATAACCTTCAGAGCTGTTTTCACAGCCTGAATGTCTGAATGGCCACGCGCTACCGGAAAACCGCCAAAATGACGAATGATCTGGGACAGAACGGGAATCCGAAAGAGCGAATCCTTCGCCATGCAGTGCAGACAATAATCAATGGGCAGTGCCGCAAGCATCAGTACGGGATCCCAATTACTGGAATGATTGGGGCACAAGAGAACGCCACCGCTGGGCAGCGCTTCCAGACCCTGAACATCCAAACGGAACATCCATCTGAGAATCGGCCCCAGAATTTTATAGGCGATTCGAAACAAACGATTCATGCATCCACCTTCTCACAAATGATAGCCAAAAGCGCATCACGACTTTGCTGGAAATTCATTTCCGTCGTATCAAGCCGAACAGCATCCTCTGCCTGACGCAGGGGCGCCACAGAGCGATTGGTATCATTGTAGTCCCGGGCCTGAATATCCGCAAGAACAGTTCCATAAGGCTGCGGAGTTCCCCGCTGCTCCAACTCACGCCAGCGACGGTACGCACGCGCTTCCGGCGAAGCAGTCAGGTAAATTTTCACCTGCGCATCCGGCAAAACCACGGTGCCGATATCACGGCCATCCATAATCACATGATTCTCTCTGGCCAGTTGCCGCTGCATCTCCAGCAGGAATGCCCGAACAGGGGGATGCGCAGAAACGCAGGAGGCATAATACGATACCTCAGGCAGACGGATCTCTCTGGTAACATCCTGACCGTTCAGATACATGTGCTGAAGGCCATCTTCACCATATGACATTTTAATATCCACTTGCGGCAGAATTGCTGTCACAGCTTCTTCACAGGCAGGATCTATCTTCCTGCACAGAACATAATAGCCAATGGTTCGATAGATGGCACCGGTGTCAACATACAAATAATTCAAATGCGCAGCAATATCCTTAGCCAACGTGCTTTTTCCGGCACCAGAAGGGCCGTCAATGGCAACACTGATATATTTCATGGGGTCCCTCGATTCTTTTCCTATTATTCGTTTTCCGCTTTTGCGGCAGCTTCACCCGCAGCCCTGCCGGTCGCCCATGCGATCTGCAGATTAAATCCGCCTGTGTATGCATCTGTATCCAGAACTTCTCCTGCAAAGTAAAGTCCCTTTACACACTTTGATTCCATTGTGTTGGGGTTGACTTCACCCGTTTTGATGCCGCCAGAAGTAACAATTGCTTCCGCGACCGGTCTTGTTCCGCTGACAGATATCTCAAACTGCTTGAGAACACTTTCCAGTCGGCGGCGCTGCTCTCTTGTTACAGAGTGAATCTTGGTGTCGCCGCTGACACCACACCGCTCTGCCAGCACCGGAACCATACTGTGCGGAACCAATCCGCCCAACAGTGCAGTGAAGTTCTGATTCTTTCGTTCTTCCATATCACGCAGAATCCGAGCTTCCAGTTTCTTTTCATCCAACGCAGGTTTGAGATCGATTGAAAGAACATATTGATTCTTAGTAAAATCGCGCATATGCGCGCTGGCGGAAAGAATCAGCGGCCCTGACAATCCAAAATGGGTAAACAGCAATTCGCCGAAATCCTCAAAGACAACTTTCTTTTTCTGATTGCGAACTGTAAGTTGGACGTTTTTCAATGCAAGGCCCTGCATTGCAGGACAAGCCGGGTCATCGCTGACCAGAGGAACCAGAGAAGCAGTCGGTTCCACGATCGTGTGTCCTGCCTCACGTGCCATACGATATCCGTCTCCGGTAGATCCGGTGGCAGGATAGGAAATGCCGCCGGTAGCAACAACGACTGCATCCGCAGAGTACTCTTCTTTTTCACCAGCAGCGCCGACAACACGCTCGTCATGGATAATAAGCGATACCGCCCGGTCCCGGAGCCAGCGAACACCAAGAGCGCGCATCCTGCGCTCCAAGGCGCCACTGACATCGAAGGAACGGTCGGAAACAGGAAATACACGATTCCCCCGCTCTACCTTCAGCGGAACACCGAGCTTTTCAAAAAACGCCATGGTATCATGTCCGTCAAAGCGAGAAAATGCACTGTATAAAAAACGCCCATTCTTTGCGATATGTGCCAGCAACTCCTCCAGAGCAGCGAAATTGGTGACATTGCAGCGGCCTTTGCCTGTGATATTCAGTTTCTTACCCAAACGCTCATTGGGTTCCAGCAATGTAACAGACGCACCACACTCAGCAGCTGTGATGGCTGCCATCATACCTGCTGCGCCTCCGCCGATAATCAGAATTCGCTTACTCATCATCCGCCCTCTTGAAAACACCGTAATCATTCCAAATAGCTTCCAAATCCGTGAAGGTGGAAGAAATATCCGCGCCCAGTCGATTACCCAGGGATACCAGGAATGCATTGATCGTAGACATGGGAGCCACCATGGAGTCCACAAAGGAAATCATCTCACAGGGAGCCAACAGGGATACATTTGCCATCTGGTACAAAGGCGAAAGCTCGTTATCCGTAATCGCAACAATGGTCGCGCCGCGATCACGGGCAAATTTGACGACATTCATGGTAATCTGGGAATATCTCGGAAAACTGATTGCAATCAGCACATCATCTGCATCAATTCGGAATAGTTGCTCAAAAATCTCGCCGCCGGCACTACTCTCTACCAGAGTCACATTTTCAAACAACAGGTGCAGATAGAAATTCAGATAGCCCGCCAGAAAAGAGGATGAGCGAACGCCCAAAATATAGATCCGTTTTGCTTTCATAATCTTTTCGGCCGACTTATCAAAGGCCGTGCGGCTGGATTCATCTACGACTTTGCGCAGCTTATCGATGTCCATCTGTACCACTTCCGCCAGAATATCCTGCCCGGAAAGCTTATCTCCCGCTGCTTTGATTCGCTGGGTGGATGTCAAGCGGCTTCGAATCATATCCTGCAACCCTCGCTGCATACTGGGATACCCATCATACCCCAGCTCAGAAGCGAATCGCACCACCGTAGATTCGCTGACGCCTACCAGCTTTCCCAGCTTGCTGGCCGTCATAAAGGCTGCTTTATCGTAGTTCTCCAGAATGTATTGCGCAATTCTCTTCTGTCCCTTTGAAAAACTGCGCATATTCTTTTCAATTGTGTGCAGTACATTCTTTGGCATACAGGAGACCTCCTTGGGATAGCATAATGGTAAATTAACCTGAAACTTATTTTACCATAAGTTTTGTGTTTTTCAAATAATTTTTGCAAGAAGTTTTGCATAATCCTGCAAGTTTATCCGCATATTGTTGGAAAATGAAAAACAGCCGCCAGCGGGCAGCTGTTTTTATAACGCATTTACAACTCCTTGCCTGTTAGAGCAGAAATCTCATCCACAGTTAAGTACCGCCATTTGCCAACTGGAAGATCCCCCAAGATCAGAGAGTGCTCGGCGATCCTGCAAAGGCGTTTGACGGACAATCCGCACTGCTGGCACATACGGCGAATCTGACGGTTTTTTCCCTCGTGAATGGTGATCAGCATTTCGGCGGTCTCTTTCCCCTGCCGCAGCAGTTCTACCTGTGCAGGCCGAATGGGCTCCCCGTCAAGATCCCGTATCGTCCGCAGCCGTTGCAGCGCACCGGAAATCTCCCCTGCCACAATGACAGCATAGGTTTTGCTTACTTCAAAGCTGGGATGAATCAGTTTCTGCATCAGTGCGCCGTCATTGGTCATCAGCAAGAGTCCCTCTGATTGCAGATCCAAGCGCCCAACCGGAAACACACGTTCTCCAACATCCCGCGTCAGATCCGCCACGGTGGCCCTGCCCTTTTCGTCCGACAGCGTTGTGACGTACCCTCTGGGCTTGTTGAGCATTACATATACATACTCTGTCTGCCGACCAACGACACGTCCATCCACCATCACCGTATCACGCAGAAGGTCAGCCTTCTCGCCAAGCTGCGCCGTTCTTCCGTTGATTTGCACACGGCCTGCCGTGATCATCGCCTCTGCTGCACGACGGGAGCAGATTCCTGCCGACGCAATCAGCTTCTGCAGTCGTTCTTCCATATCCGCTCCACATCCTTTCTTTTATCAATAAACACTTTGCCGTTTCAGACGGTTTAGCAGTCCCTGTGTTTTTCCCGGCTCCAGTCCGGCTGCCGACACAGATGACCCGCACAGAAGCGCTGTTCTCTGTACCTCTGTTCCGTTCAAAAGCAATATTGCTTGTCCCACAACGGCATTCTGCTGTATCGGCGCTGCCAGCACCTTGGGAAGTTCCCACTTCACGCTCAGCTCTTCACCATCCTGTATCGGCCAGGAAAGCGCTTCTGCTGCCACAATCGCTACGGAAGAAACCGCTCCATCAATGACAGGGAGCAGCACAACGGTCTCACCGCCGGAAAGAGAGGTCATTTCAGGAAATGCGGAAAAACCGTAGGAGAACAATTCCGCATGATCCTCCCAGTCATTTCCATCCCGCAGAGTCACTGCCACCAGCCGCTGGCCGTTTCTCTCCGTACAGGAAACCAGTGTCCGGCCTGCGGCGCGGGTATAGCCCGTCTTCAGGCCAACACAACCCTCTACGGTGCTCAACAGGCGATTGTGGTTATTCATCGTGCGTCCGCCCACCGTCACGCTCCTGGTGGATGCAATTCGCATCAGTGTGACATTTTCCATTGCGGCACAGGCTAATCGCGCCATATCCAGCGCCGTGGAATAGTGTCCGTCTGCATCCAGACCATTTGGGTTTGCGAAGGATGTTCCAGTCATCTCCAATTCTGCGGCTTTTTCATTCATGAGGGCAACAAACTCACCGACACTGCCCGATACACCTTCAGCAACCGCCAGCGCTGCATCGTTTCCCGATGACAAGAGCAGTCCGTAAAGCAGCGTCTCCAACGTCAACTGCTCCCCTTCTTTCAGGTACATAGAGGTGCCTTCCGCCAATGTTGCTTCCTTTGTCACCGTGATCACATCTGACAGGCATCCGTTTTCAATCGCCACCAGAGCGGTCATGATCTTTGTGGTGGATGCGATCAGCATTTGGGCATTTTCGTTATGGGCATACAAAATGCGACCACTGTCAGCATCCATCAGAACAGCTGCTGCGGCAGAGGTGGAAACAGCACTCGCCTCTATGGGAATGATGCTGAACAATACAATCATTAGAAATACGGCCACTGCCAGCAGCCGAAGGATTCGGATCGACATATTACATCACCTTTCATTTGGTGACATATAGTATGTCCCAATCAGAAGGTTTCCTTATCCTTCTTTTTGTCGAAATATTTTTCCACCTTATCCATCAGATCCGGTACCATGTCGATCACACGATCCACAGTAGACATAGGCGGCACGGCTACAGGCATAACGCGGGTAATGCCATCCTTGATGACCAGAAAGGCCACGGGATCAATCTTAACGCCAGCACCGCTGCCGCCGCCAAAATTCTTGTCAGCCGCATTTTTGCCGTAATCCCCACCGCCGCTGCCGAAACCAACACTGATCTTGGAAATTGGAATCAGTGTAACACCGTCCGGCGTGGTAATGGGTTCACCGACAATGGTATTGGTATCTGCCATTTCATGAATCTTCTCCATCGTGGAGCGCATCAGGGAGTCCAGCTTATTATTTTCCATATATGCCGTCCTTTCTTAAGCAGCCGAATCGGACAACGGCTGTTTTGTTGCGTTGTTTGGTTTCTTCATATATTTGAAAAGCCAACGAATTGCAGGAATGGCTGCGCCCAACGCGATCATCAGCAGTGCACCGATGCGGATATCAACGCCGACACTCCCATGCAAACGAGTCTTCTCCGCCTCAAAGTCCATATCCAGATGGATACGCGGGTCTGGGATCGTCAGCAGCTGCTCCAGCGCAGGCATCACTGTCCACACTGCCGCGCTGGAATATCCATAGGTTTCCGCAGTTTCGGCGGGGTCTGTCCTGCCACCCAGGATCACAGTAATGTCCAGTGGATAAATCCGTATGCTGCGGCGTGTGCGGCACAGCGCCTTGATCACCGCCGGCTTCAAGGCATAGTATGCATCCCGAAGATCCGAAACTGTCGGCTTGGGAATCGTCCTCTTTTTCTCTGTACCATTCGACTGCTTTTCCGGTTTTGGTTCATTCTTTTTGATGGTGGGATAGAGCTGCCGAATGATCGGGCCAATTCGAAGATTGAGGGTAACCGCTTGATCTGCTTCTACAAGAATTCGTATTCGCAGCAAGCATATCAGCAGAAGCAGAAGTACGAGAATTCCCAGTATCCACAGAAACAGCATTACCCATCACCCCGCTTTCCAAATGCAGTACTTTTAAGAATCAATCGTTCTCTTTCACGGTGTCTTCCAAGAAATTTGTGCCGGGGTCCACCAGCATACCGTCATCGCCAAGACGAAGCTGACCGTCACCGGCCAGATCCGGCATTTCAGGCAGGTCATCCAGACTGGTAAGATGGAATGCACGCAGGAACTGGCGGGTAGTCCGGTACAGTCTGGGACGCCCCGGAACCTGGAGGCGGCCACATTCCTCAATCAGCTTCCGATCCAACAGCAGTCCAATGGTATAGGAACTGTCCACGCCGCGGATCTGATCCACATAGGCACGGGTGGTAGGCTGATAATACGCAATGATGGTGAGAACTTCCAGCGCCGGTTGGCTGAGCTTAGCAGGTTTGCGGATTTCAAATGCCTTGCGGATGGCATCTGCATAGTCCGGAGAAGAACATAGCTGCCAGGTGTCCTCAATATGCAGAAGACGAATGCCCCGGCGTTCATAAGCGTAATAGTCCATCAGCTTCTGCAGAAGCTGTTCCACGGTGGAACGATCCAATTCCAATGCAACGCAGATGCGCTCCGCATGGACAGGTTCACCTGAGGCAAAGAGAATGCCCTCAATGGCAGACTCAATTTCTTTCATGTCTTTTGTATCCACTCAGCTGTCTCCTTAAAACGTCAGATTATCCGGCAGGTCTTTTTCCTGCTTCACAGTGCAGTCTGTTTCTGAGCCTGCCAGTCGAATCACACAGGCACGGCACAGCTCCAGAACCGCCAGAAAAGTCGCCACGATCTCGCTGCGGCTGCGGTTGCCGCGGAAGAGCAGCAAAAACCGCGTCATACCGCCGTTTTTCAGCCGTTCAATGATCTCCCGGGCCTTACTCTCTACCGGATAGGGTTCTCGCTTTACGATCTCTTCAAATGCCGTTTTCGGCGGCGGCAAACGACGCTCTGCACGGTTTTGAATTTCTGCGATGGCCAGAATCAGATCTGCGGGTACATGGTTGTATTCATAAATCTTGCCGCGCTCCACAGGCTCCGGCATGCGGGTTTCAATATTTCGCCCAAACTCACTCATGGGTTCCAAACGTTTGGCCATCATCTTGATACGGCCATAACTCTCGTTGCGGCGGCGCTCTTCCAGAGACTTAATGAGAGAATCCATCTCCGACTGTGCTTCCTCATCCTCCAGAGAAAGCAGCATCCGGGTCTTGATATACATCAGGTGAGATGCCATGGTGATAAACTCGCTGGCTACCTCCAGATCCATCTTCTGCCGCTGCTCCAACCAGGCCAGATACTGCTCCAGAATCAAAGAGATGGAAATATCCTGAATCTCCATTTTATTCTTTCCCAGAAGAAACAGAATCAGATCCAGCGGACCTTCAAAATCCTGCATTTCCTCACTTCGGTCGTGTACGACCCGTTCCAGTTTATAAATTGGGTTTTCCATGGTTCACCCCAGTAAAATCAGATTGATGAGCGCGGTATATACAGAAGAAATACCGTCACTGATAAAGTCCCCCGTTACATTTGCCAGAGAGAGAACCAGCAGCAAAATCATTCCATAGCGTTCATAGCGCATCAGCGTATAGTAGGCTCTGTCAGGCAGGAATGCAGCGAGAATTTTGGAACCATCCAGCGGCGGAATTGGGAGCAGATTGAAGAGGCCCAAGCCGATAGACAATTGCACTGCATACAAAAGCGTATAGAAAACGGTGATGAGAAAGCTGCCAGGATCGTTGTAAATATAAATCGCTTTACAGATTAACAACAGCAATATCGCCAGAAGAAAATTGGATGCCGGGCCAGCCAATGCGGTGACTGCCATACCCCGCTTCGGATTGCGGAAATGTCTGGGATCCACAGGTACGGGCTTCGCCCAGCCAAAGCCTGCAGTAAACAGAAGCGCAAGACCTACCAGATCCACATGACGAAGCGGATTTAAGGAAAGCCTTCCCTCCTGCTTGGCCGTTCTATCCCCCAGCAGATAAGCGGCAAAGCCATGAGCCGTTTCATGCACGGTCAAACACAGGACAACGGCAAGCAGACGCTGTAATGTGGAGAGCAGAAAATCGATATTTAATTCCTGAAACAGATTCCGGATGTACTGAAACACAACGATACCTCTAACGATCCAAATGGCATAAATAATCACATTATATTATACCAGTCATCGCTTTGGATTACAAGATGCAGTGGTGCTGATAAAAAATTCCGAGGCAAATTTACCTCGGAATTTTTTATTTATTCAATAAGAAGAGATTACTTCACCATGGCAGCGATCTCAGCTGCGAAGTTCTCCTGCTTCTTCTCAATGCCCTCACCCTTCTCAAAGCGAACAGCATCCTTGAAGGCAATCTTGCCGCCCAGAGCCTTTGCAGCGCCAGCGATATACTTCTCGACGGTCAGGGTGTTGTCCTTAACGAACTCCTGCTGCAGCAGGCAGTTCTCGGAATAGAACTTATTCAGCTTACCCATGACGATCTTCTCGCGAACCTGCTCGGGCTTGTTAGCCATCTTGGGATCGTTGGCCATCTGAGCCATCATGATCTTCTTCTCAGTCTCCAGAACTTCCTCGGTAACCTGGCTCTTATCCCAGAAACGGGGATTCAGAGCAGCGATCTGCATGGCGACGTCCTTGCCGCACTCCTCAACCTGCTCGGCGGTCAGGTCGGTATCCAGAATCACCAGCACGCCGATCTTGCCGCCAGCATGGACATAAGAAACGGGAGTGCCCTCAGCGAAGCGGGCAAAACGGCGAACCTTGATGTTCTCGCCGATGACCAGCACCATCTCCTGCTGCTGCTGCTCGACGGTCAGGTCGGTATCAGCATACTTGCAGGCCATCAGAGCTTCCAGATCAGCGGGGTTCTCCTTGGCAACGGTAGCGGCAACACCCTTGACGAAGTTGACGAACTTTTCGTTCTTGCCAACGAAGTCGGTCTCGGCGTTGACCTCGACCACAACGCCGACACCATCAATGATGGTAGACAGCGCCATGCCCTCAGCAGCAATACGACCAGCCTTCTTCTGAGAAGCGGCCAGACCCTTTTCGCGCAGATACTCGATAGCCTTCTCGATGTTGCCATCGGTCTCAGCCAGAGCCTTCTTGCAATCCATCATGCCAACGCCGGTCATTTCGCGCAGGTTCTTAACATCAGCTGCAGTAAAAGCCATTTTCAAATTCCTCCATTATTCAAGTATCGGTCATCCTGCCCTATTCTCACAGAGCAGGATGTCCGGAGTATATACATTGATTACTCGGTGACCTCAGCAACATCTTCCAGCTGCTCGCCCTGCTTGCCTTCCAGCACAGCATTGGCCATAACAGAGGAGATCAGCTTGATAGCGCGGATAGCATCGTCGTTGCCGGGGATGACATAGTCGATCTCGTCGGGATCGCAGTTGGTGTCGGCGATGGCCACAACGGGGATGCCCAGCTTATGAGCCTCAGCGATGGCATTGCGCTCCTTGCGGGTATCCACGATGAACAGAGCACCGGGCAGAGTCTTCATTTCCTTCACGCCGCCCAGATACTTCTCCAGCTTCTCGATCTCGCCCAGGAGCTTCATGACTTCCTTCTTGGGCAGCATGTCGAAGGTGCCGTCCTCCTGCATGGCCTTCAGCTGGTTCAGACGGTCAACGCGGGTACGCATGGTCTTGAAGTTGGTCATCATGCCGCCCAGCCAACGAGCGTTGACATAGTACTGGCCGCAGCGACCAGCTTCCTCGCGGATAGCATCCTGAGCCTGCTTCTTAGTGCCGACGAACAGCATGCTCTTGCCGCTGGCAGAGAGCTCGCGGACGAAGCTGTAAGCCTCTTCCAGCTTGCGGACTGTCTTCTGCAGGTCAACGATATAGATGCCGTTGCGCTCAGTGTAGATATAGGGAGCCATCTTGGGGTTCCAGCGACGAGTCTGGTGACCGAAGTGGACGCCTGCCTCCAGCAGGGCTTTCATGGATACGACGTTAGAATTTGCCATTTTTTGTGTTCCTCCAAATCAATTTAGTTACTACCTCTAGCTGCTTCATTCCCCCTGCCAACCATGGCGGCACAGACAGAAAGTCCGCAACTATGCGGAATGCTGAAATATAATACCACATTGTTCACGCAGGTGCAAGTACTTTTTACAAATATCAGGCAAAAATTACGGTATATTTTCCAAAATTTCCGCCCGTTTATCCCTGTGTTCAGAACTTGCGGCGCCGTTTGTGCTCCAGCACCGGATCACGGCGCTGGAAAGGCTTATCGACCAGAATAATGTCGTCTCCGATGCGCTGGATGCATTCCCAGGGAATATAGTACTCCTCTCCCCTGCCAAACAATCCCCAAAACCGGTACGCTCCATAAACAATGATGGCGCAGACCTGTCCATCCGGTAATCTGACTTCCATATCCGACACAAAACCAAGACGACAGCCATCGCAGATATTGATGACTTCCTTGCAGCGCATATCCCGTATTCTGCAATCCATCTGCATCCCCTCCCGCACAACTCTATGCAGGCTGCGGAATGTCCTATACCTCGCCGCTTCCCCTTGTTTCGGCGAAATCTGCCAGTATAGGAAAACGCCGGTGCGTTCATACTGAGTCAAGAGAAATTACAAGGCGGGAGGCGGTCATTTTGCAGGGAAAAGTCGAGATCTGCGGCGTCAATACCGCAAAACTGAAAGTTCTGAAAAACGAAGAGACCATGGAACTGCTCAGTCGTACCAAAAGCGGAGATCAGGAGGCCAGACGCATGCTGATTGAAGGAAATCTTCGTCTGGTATTGTCTGTGATCCAGAAATTTGCCGGTCGCGGAGAAAATGCGGACGATCTCTTTCAGGTAGGCTGCGTGGGCCTGATCAAAGCCATTGATAATTTTGATATTACGCAGCCGGTGCGTTTTTCCACCTACGGCGTCCCGATGATTATCGGCGAGATTCGCCGATACCTGCGGGACAACAGCGCCATTCGCGTATCCAGAAGCATGCGGGACACTGCCTATAAGGTGCTGCAGGTGCGCGAGCGCTTTCTGGCGGAAAACCAGCGCGAGCCCACGGTAGAGCAGATCGCAAAGGAATTGGATATTCCACGAGAAGAAGTGGTGTTTGCCATGGATGCCATTGTGGATCCCGTTTCCCTTTTTGATCCCGTATATGCAGACAGCGGTGACACCGTCTGCGTGATGGATCAGGTAAGGGATACCCGCAACACCGATGAGCACTGGATCGACCGTATCGCTTTGAAGGAGGCTGTACGCCGCCTCAGTGATCGTGAAAAACGCATCCTTTCCCTGCGTTTTTATGAAGGGAAAACCCAAATGGAGGTCTCAGCAGAAGTGGGAATCTCTCAGGCGCAGGTGTCCCGCCTGGAAAAGGGCGCTATCAACACCATTCGTAAAAACCTGTAACTTCTTCCGCAGGCAAAAAAACGACCCGCTGATTACGAATCAGCGGGTCAAATCATTATTTCTTGAAGCTATCCTTCAGGGAAACACTGCGGTTGAACACAAGATTACCGGGCTTGGAGTCCTTGCTGTCCAGACAGAAGTAGCCAAGACGCATGAACTGGAAACCGGTGGTCACCGCCGCATCCTGCAGGGATGCCTCCACCTTACAATTCTTGAGCACTTCCAGACTGTTGGGGTTCAGGCAGGCCAGATAATCCTTGCCGGCAGCATCAGGATCGGCATCTTCAAACAGATTGTCGTACAGTCGAACCTCTGCATCAACAGCTGTGGCTGCGTCCACCCAGTGGATGGTAGCGCCCTTCACCTTGCGGCCGTCAGCGGGATCACCGCCTCTGGATCCGGGATCGTAAGTGGCCAGAACTTCCACAACATTGCCATCCTCGTCAGTGACACAGCCGGTGCACTTGATGAGATATGCACCTTTCAGACGGCACTCGGGACCATCGGGATACAGGCGCTTATACTTGGGGATGGGCTGTGCCAGGAAATCATCACTTTCAATCCACAGGTTCCGGGAGAAGGTAACCTCACGGGTTCCGTCCTCAGGACGGTTGGGATTGTTTTCTACCACCATCGTTTCAGACTGACCCTCGGGATAATTGGTGATGGTCAGCTTAACAGGCTTCAGAACTGCCATAACACGCTGCGCGGTCTCGTTCAGATCCTCACGCAGGCAGAACTCCAAAAACGCATAGGGGATGGTATTGGGAGACTTCGCCACGCCAACACGATCGCAGAAATTGCGGATGGCTTTGGGCGTGTAGCCACGACGGCGCAGACCGCACAGGGTGGGCATACGAGGATCATCCCAGCCGGAAACGTAGCCGTTCTCCACCAGATTTCTCAGCTTGCGCTTGGACAGAACCGTGTGGTCGATGCCCAGTCTGGCAAACTCGATCTGGCGAGGCGTATGGGGAACAGAAACATTCTCCACCACCCAGTTGTACAGAGGACGATGATTCTCAAACTCCAACGAGCACAGAGAATGGGTAATCCCCTCCAGCGCATCCTGAATGGGATGCGCAAAGTCATACATGGGATAGATGCACCACTTGTCACCCTGACGGTGATGATGCGCATGGCGAATGCGATAGATGACGGGATCGCGCATATTGAAGTTTCCGGATGCCAGATCTATCTTCGCTCTCAGGGTATACTTGTTGTCCTCAAACTCGCCGGCGCGCATCCGTGCAAACAGATCCAGGCTCTCCTCCACGGGACGATCACGATAGGGAGATACGGCAGGGGTGTTCAAATCTCCGCGATACTCCTTGAACTGCTCTGGAGTCAGCTCACAGACATAAGCCAGCCCCTTCTTAATGAGTTCAACGGCATACTCATAGTCCTTCTCAAAATAGTCAGAACCGTAGTAGAAGCGGTCACCCCAGTCGAAGCCCAGCCAGTGAATGTCTTCCTTGATGGCCTCTACAAACTCAACGTCTTCCTTGGTGGGGTTGGTATCGTCCATACGCAGATTGCACAGTCCGCCGTATTTCTCTGCAGTACCGAAGTCAATAATCAGAGCCTTGCAGTGTCCAATGTGAAGGTATCCGTTGGGCTCCGGCGGGAAACGGGTGTGGACAGTCATGCCCTCGTACTGACCGCCAGCTGCAATATCTTCATCAATAAAGGCATGGATAAAGTTTCGGCCCTCCGCCGCTTCGTTCTCCATGGTCTTGATTTCATCTGCCATACATGTTCATTCCTTCCGTTTGGTATACAAAAGTCAATCTATTATACAAAAATCGCCGATGAATTGCAATATTAAAGAATCGCATACAGAACAAAAATCAAATCCGGTGTTCCGTTAACGCAGCAGCCAGCTCCAAAAACTCCTTTCGATCATACAAGACGTTGATGGTTTCCAGCAGTGCATTGGCCGTCATATGCTCAGGCAGCTCCAGATGCTTCAACAGCCCGCTTCTCCGCGCCGCAGAGTCCGCACCGCCGGATAAACCCAACGCGAACAGATCTGCCTTGGTCACCGGCTGCCGCGGTTTACACCGCACCCCGCCAGTATCCTCAAAGGTTGCTCCCGCCTTTTCCAAAGCAGAAATCAAAACTTCCGGCTTCATGCCTTCCACGCCCAGCTTCCCTTCTTTGCCTGCCGTACGTTTCCGACGTTCCTTGCCGTAAATATCCGGAATATAGGCATGCTTGACCTGTTCCTTGGGAAGGACGCTGCGCAGATGGTTGCGGATCACAAAGCCTGCACCGTCGCTGTCTGTCAGCACAATCAGACCGCGTTCCCGCCCCAGGCGGCGCAGCAGAGCCAGCGTTTCCTTGTCCTTAAATACGGAGAACCCGTTGACCGTTACAATAACGGCGTCTACCACCTGCGAGAGGGTATTTTTGTCATATCGTCCCTCAACGACGATGACTTCCCGAAGTTTTCTCATGCTTTTTTTACTCCCAGCCGAACCAGAAGCTGCTTCAGCTCATCCTCACCATTGACTCCGCGCTCACTTTTCAGTCTGCGATCCAGCGTCTGACACTGCTTTACAGCATCCGAGCACCACTCTCGGCTGGTACGTTTAGCGGCACTCAGCCAAAGCTTTACCGGATAATCGGACTTCATGCCCCACAGATCCATCAGCCAGTACTTGTCTTTACCACTGTCAATGGCCAGACGGGCCGTATAAATACGGCGCAGCTGACCGCCCAGCGCTGCATTGATCAGCAGCGGTTCCTCCTGCATTTTCAAAAGATCACCCAGCAAACTGGCCGCCTCGTTGTAATCATTCTTCAAAACGGCATCCGTCAGCTTAAAAACCTCGGCGGCAAGGATCGGTGAAGCCACTGCGTCGATGTCCTTCTGCGTGATAACCTTACCCTTTGCATAAGTGCCGATTTTGGTGATCTCCGGAATCAGACCAGTCATCAGACTGCCGCACAGGAAAATAAGATACTCCGCTGTCTGGCGGTCGATCTGTTTATCCAGAGCTTTGAAACGGCGCATAATCCATGGCACAAGATCGCTGTTATCCGCCTGACGGAACTCTACTGCCTGCACATAGGTATTCAGAGCTGTGCACAGCTTTTTCATGGTGCGGTTCTGCTTGTACTCCAATGCATCGTAAACAAAGACAATGCAGCAATATGGCGGCAGATCCTCCAGCAGAGCGATCAGTCTTTCGCGCTGCTCCTCGTTGAGCTTGAAGATATCCAGATCCGTCACCTGGATCAGCGTACGTTCAGATAGCATAGGCATGGCTTCTGCCATTTCCGCCAGTGCCTGTATAGTGAGGTTCTTTCCCTCCGCAGTGTGATAGTTGAATTCTTCAAATCCGGCAGGAACCAGTCGTTTACGCAGCTCGCCCAAATAGAATTCCCGGAGGTAGCTCTCCTCACCATAAAAGATATATGCGTTGGCGACGCTACCCTCCGTCAGGTCTGCCTTGAAGGTCTGGAATGCATCTGATTTAGTTGTTTTCTTTGCAATCGCCATAAGAAACCCCTCAGTTTACTGTGATATGAATGTCGCCCTGCAGGTCCGTGCGGAAAATCTCCGCGCCGGAGACCAACAGGCGCCGAAGTGTCTGGTTGGCCGGATGACCGTAAGAATTGTCACCAACACTGATCAGCGCCATTTCGGGGCGAAGCGCTTTCAGCAGCTCGGCAGATGTAGAGGATGCGGAACCGTGATGACCCACGGCAAGCGCTTCGATGTCAGGCAGCTGCCAGTTTTTCAGAAGAAGCTTTTCCGTGGCTGTGTCCATATCACCGGTTACAAGCAGATCATAATCGCCTGCAGTGCAGAGATAGGTCAACCCCAGCTGGTTATCCCCTTCCTTTCCCACCGGAGGATACACTGTCACTATTGCTTCCCCGAGAGGATACTGCACTTTGGAAGTGACGTATGTAACAGGAACGCGATGAAGCTCTGCGAGACTTTCCACCACTTGTCGGAGGCCGCTGTCATCCATGCTGTCGGGCAGCATCATCCTCCTGACAGGAAGTCTTGTCATCAACTCCCGAATACCGGAAATATGATCAGAATCATAATGGGTCAGCATGAGATAGTCCAACTGACGACACCCCATGCTGATCAGAGCGTCTGCAGCGATCTGCCCGGCGCTGTACCAACTGTTTCTGCTGCCGCAGTCGATCAGTCCGAATGAATCTTCGGAGGAAACGATGATAGACGCCCCCTGTCCCACATCCAGCATGGTAATATTCAGTGATCCGTAGGTATAGCGAATGCTTCCCAGCCAAACGGTAACTGCCAGAGACGCGGCACACAGCACACCCGCAACGGCATATTTACGGACGGCTTTGGGTCTCAGCAGCCAGCAAAGCAGAAACAGACCGTAAGCAAACAGCAGCCAGTATTTCAGATACGGATTGGAAAAATATACCGCATGGTACGGAACAGAAGCCAGCAATTCAGCCATCCGAAGAAGATACCATATGAGAACCTTGGGCACAAAACCCAAAAGCATCCCCAGCGGCATCCAGATCAAGCTAAGCAGCACCACCAGCAGACCGCAAGTAAATACGATACCAGCCGCCCAAAGACACAACAGATTGGACAGCGGCGCAATCAGAGAAAGGCTGTTGAAATAGTAAGCGCTCAAAGGCGCTGTGCATATCGTCACGCCCAGGGAAACCGTCACACTGAACAAGAGAAATTTCAGCACACGCCGACCCTTTTGCTGCGGAAACAGCTTCTGAATGGCAGGCGCCGCCCAAATGATACCGCCAATGGCGGCAAAGCTCAGCTGCAGACTGATGGATGCGGCGGCAAACGGATTTGGAAACAAGATCAGCGCCAGCGCAGCAGACATGGAGGTGGGCATATCGTTTTCCCTGCGAAACAACGATGCGATAAGCACAAACAGGATCATAACGCAAGCTCGCACGACCGACGGCGAACACCCCGTCAGAAACATATAGAACAGCAGCACGGGGATAGCAATCAGTGCCTGTAAGCGGCGACGATGGCCGCCTACAAACATCGTTACCATTCCAAGGAGATAGGCGCAGTGCATACCGGAAACGGCCAGAATATGGTAGAGGCTCGCTTCCGACAATGTCACTGCGGCTTCTTCGGAGATACCGGATTTATCTCCCGTGAGAATCGCCGAAAGGAATCCGGCTGTATCTCCGGAAAATATCTCTGCAATCCGATCCTGCAGCATTCGGGCAGTCCGCTGCGGCAGCCAGCGAAGGGAATCCGTACCGACGGAATCATACACAGGCTCTCCCCTGCCGTATGCCAGAAGAAACACACCCTTAGAAGTAAAAGTCGTAATATCGTCATCTCGAATTCTGGCAGCGCTGTTAAGCTGTACATCATCAGTAACAACACTGCCCGGAGACATATCCAGCAACGCAGTATCACCGTAATAAACAGCTTTCACGCCGCGAAGACCTTCGATCTCGGGGCGCACAGTTACCTTCGCGCCATAATCCGTAGGAACTGCATAATCCGTCAGCGTCATTGTCAGATGAGGATACTCTGCACCTGCCAGTTTCTCTGCGGGCATCTGCACGGTAAGCACATATCCCCAGTTATACAGCATTGCCAGTGCGGTGCCTCCGGTGATCAACAGTATTCTATGCCTGACATTTCCCTTGATGAGAAACGCAGCAGCGCCGAGGAGAATGCAGCAAAGGCACAGCGGCAGCTGCCATGCATGCGGCAGCAGATACTGTGCCAGAAAGATACCTGCTGAAAAGGAAAACGCAGCCGTCGCAAGAACTCTCATGAATTGCCGTCCTTTGTGAAATTCTCTCTGCATACGAGTACAGTTTGATGTTATCAAATGCCCACTCTCTTTGCAAGTCTGGATTCCCCATTAGACCACAAAAGACAAAGGAAGCTCCCGCACACGGAAGCCTCCCTTGATCGAATATCAGATTTAGCCCGGAGGCCAGGTCATATCACGGCCGGAGAGGACATGGAAGTGCAGGTGCGGAACCGTCTGCCCTGCCTGCTCACCGATGTTGGAAACGACACGGTAGCTATCAATTCCTTCGGAAGCCGTCACAGCAGCGATGACCTCGAAAATATGTGCAACCAGATTGCTGTTTTCGGAATCAATTGCCGCCACAGAAGAAATGTGCGCTTTGGGAATCACCAGAAAATGCGAAGGTGCCTGAGGTGCAATGTCATAAAAAGCAAAGCACAGGTTGTCTTCATAGACCTTATTGGAGGGAATCTCCCCTGCCGCGATCTTACAGAACAAACAATCGGACATATTACAGTTCTCCTTATTTCGTCTTTTCAGCCACAAAGTCATCCACGGATGCCAGTGCATCATCCAGTTTCAGAACATCGGTGCCACCACCCATGGCACTGTCAGGCTTGCCGCCGCCCTTACCACCGCAGATGGCAGTGACATGCTTGATAATATCGCCGGCCTTTACGCCTCTGGCAACAGCATCCTTGCCGCAGACAGCCACAAAGGTGATCTTCTCACCGTTAACGCTGGCCAGAACAGCAACCACGTTGCCAGCCTTGTCACGCAGGCCGTCGCCCATGCCACGCAGTTTGTTGCCATCAGCATCGGAAATGGTAGCGGTGATGACCTTCAGGCCATTCACCTCATGTGCGCCGAACAAGATACGGTCAGCCTCGCCGGCGGCTTCCTTGGCCTTATACTTCTCTACCATCTGATGCAGCTGCTTCAGTTCCGCGGTAATGGCTTCTGCTTTCTCCCGCAGCTCGGCAGGCTTAGTCTTCAGTGCAGCGGCCGTCTGGAACAGAACCTCCTGTGTATGGTTCATGGCATCCAGAGTGACCTTGCCGGTGGTGGCCTCAATACGACGGACACCGGACGCCACCGAGAACTCGCTGCCAATGTGGAACACACCCACTTTGGCGGTGTTATCCAGATGCGTACCGCCGCAGAACTCCACGGAGTAACCGCTGCCCATATCTACCACGCGAACGGTATCGCCATACTTCTCACCAAACAGCGCGATGGCTCCCTTCTTCCTGGCGTCCTCAATAGGCATTTCCTCGGTAACGATATCGTAGCCCTCCAGCACAGCCTCGTTAACCATGGCGCTGACCCGCGCCAGTTCCTCGGTGGTCAGGGCTGAGAAATGGGTAAAGTCAAAACGGATGCGGTCGGGTTCCACCAAAGAACCTGCCTGATGAACATGATCGCCCAGCACAGTACGCAGCGCTTTGTCCAGCAGATGGGTTGCGGAGTGCGCACGCATGATGGCCTTTCGGCGATTGGTATCGATGGCAGCGGTAACAGTATCGCCCAGCTTCAGGACGCCCTCGGTAACCTTACCGTAATGCATATATTTGCCGCCCTTGTTCTTCTGAACATCGGTAACAGCAAAGGTCATGCCGTCAGCGGTAATCACGCCGTGGTCGGCTACCTGACCGCCCATCTCGGCATAGAAGAGGGATTTATCCAACACCACGATGCCTTCCACGCCGCTCATCATTTCTTCTGCCTGCTCGTTCTCCACCACGAGAGCCACGACCTTGGCATCGGAGAAGGTGGTATTATCGTAGCCAACGAACTCAGTCTCAGGAACGTCCTTGCCGAACTCAACGCCGGCCCAGCCCAAATCGCCCAGTGCCTCACGCGCCTTACGGGCACGCTTGCGCTGTTCGTCCATCTGCTTGCGGAACTCGTCCTGATCCAAAGTGAGTCCCTCGTCCTCCACCATTTCGATGGTCAGGTCAATGGGGAAACCATAGGTGTCATACAGCTTGAAGGCATCTGCGCCGGAGAAGGTCTTCTCGCCCTTTGCCTTGTGCTCAGCCAGCAGCTCCGCGAAGATCTTCAGGCCGCCGTCAATGGTCTTGGCAAAGTTCTCTTCCTCCACGCGGATGACCTTGGTGATATAACCCTGCTTCTCCACCAGATCAGGATAAGCATTCTTGTTCTCACGGATGACAGTATCGCAAACCTCGAACAGGAAGGGATCGTTAACACCCAGCAGCTTGCCATGACGGGCAGCGCGGCGCAGCAGACGGCGCAGCACATAGCCGCGGCCTTCGTTGGAGGGCAGAACACCGTCGCAGATCATCATGGTGGCAGAACGGATGTGGTCGGTAATGATACGCAGGGAGATATCGGTCTTATCGCTCTCGCCGTAGTGAGCGCCGGTGATCTCGGAAACCTTACGGGTGATGTTCATCACGGTATCCACATCGAACAGGGAGGGCACGCCCTGACACACACAGGCCAGACGCTCCAGACCCATGCCGGTGTCGATGTTCTTCTGCTTCAGCTCGGTGTAGTTGCCCTCGCCGTCGTTGCTGAACTGGGAAAACACATTGTTCCACACTTCGATATAGCGGTCGCACTCGCAGCCAACCGTACAGCCGGGTTCACCGCAGCCATACTCAGGACCACGGTCATAATAAATTTCGGAACAGGGGCCGCAGGGACCTGCACCATGCTCCCAGAAGTTATCGCCCTTGCCGAAGCGGAAAATACGCTCTGCTGGAATGCCCATGGTCTTATTCCAGATTTCAAATGCTTCTTCGTCATTCTCGTAGATAGAAGGATACAGGCGATCAGGATCCAGACCCACCCACTCAGGACTGGTCAGGAACTCCCAAGACCATGCAATGGCTTCCTTCTTAAAATAATCGCCGAAGGAGAAGTTGCCCAGCATTTCAAAGTAAGTGCCATGACGAGCCGTTTTACCGATATTCTCAATATCGCCGGTGCGGATGCACTTCTGGCAGGTGCAGACGCGGTTGCGGGGCGGCTTCTGCTCACCGGTAAAATAAGGCTTCATGGGAGCCATACCAGAGTTGATCAGCAGCAGGGATGCATCATTCTGGGGAATCAGGGAAAAGCTGGGAAGACGCAGATGATCCTTGCTCTCAAAGAACTTCAGGAACATCTCACGCAGGTCGTTGAGCCCAAAGGGCTTGGGATCTCTCATGGGATTTTACCTCCGTTTATTATAAATTCGCTTATCAAAAACAAAAGCCCCTGCCGGCTCAGGGGCGAAGGAGTCTTCGCGGTACCACCCTGATTATCCTCAGCAAGGACATCTTACACCATCTGATAACGGAGATGAACCGTTCTGCTCCTCACAGAATGCTCCAAAGCGGCTGTTTTTTGGCGTTGGTCAAGGGGCTTGCACCACTCCCCTCTCGCTGAAAACCCGTTTCAAAAAACTAACTTTGTCACAGCATTTTACATGATTTCGTTACCTATTATATCCGCTTTTGCAGGATTGTCAACTCTTTTCCCTGCGCCTTCCGAAACGGAAAAGAGAGAGGCTTTTGCCTCTCTCTTCTTGGATCCGGATAACGATTACAGCTTCTCCTTGATCTTGGCGCTCTTGCCAACGCGGCCGCGCAGATAGTACAGCTTGGCACGACGGACAGCACCGCTGCGAACCACCTGAATGGTGTCGATAGAGGGAGAATAGACAGGGAAAACCTTCTCCACGCCAACGCCATAGGACAAGCGACGAACGGTGATGGTCTCCTCAATGCCGCCATGCTTCTTGGCAATGACGGTGCCCTCGAAGACCTGGATACGCTCGCGGGAGCCTTCCTTGACCTTCACATGAACGCGGACAGTGTCGCCGACCTTCACAACGGGCATTTCCTTCTGCAGCTGCTCTTTGTTGAGTTCCTTAATGAGATCCATGGATATTTCCTCCTATTTATAGGCGTTCTTGTCATTTTCTGCATCCGTACATTCTCAAAACCGGAGCGTGACAGAGGACCGCCCTTTTATTGCCATGATAGAATATCATAGGATTTCATAAATTGCAACTATTATTTTACAAAACATTTCAGTTTTTATGCTTTTCTTGAATTTTGTGTTTTCACAGCTCTTTCCGGAGTATCCTGTCCCCGGAAATAGCCGCTGCGGCGGCAGTCGGCAGTAGCCAAAGGTTTCCCCCGCTGTAGAACATCAGCAGCAAGAGCCCCACCGACAGGAAAAGTGCACAGACGCTCCCGCAAAGAGCCGCAAGTCTGCCGCCGCGGGTCGGCCCCAACCACCAGCATAAAACCAACTGCAGGAAACGCCAGCCGTCCAACGGCGCCGCAGGTATCAGATTAAACAGGCCCAACACTAAATTTGCTCCTGCAGCAGCCTGAAAGGCCAGGCTGAACGGAAACATGCCTCCCAAAAGAAAGCCAAGCAAAATATTAACCATCGGCCCCGCCAATACCGCCGCCATCTCTCGAAAGTAGGACAGTTCCAGAGAATCAGTATGTATCTGAACACCGCCGGCAGACGCCGAGAAATAACGAACTTTCCCCCCCATGATCCGTAGTATCAGCAGGTGCCCCAGTTCATGGAGTACAGATGCGCCAAGGATCATTGCCAGTGCAGTGATCCCCTGAAACCGGCAAAAAAAGGCAAGAAGCAGGAAAAAACCCAGCATCTCCCAACAGCGTCTTTGCGGCTCAGAACACATAATACACCGGATTGAGATAAACGCCGTTCTGCTGCAGCTCGAAATGCAGGTGCGGTCCGGTCGCTTGCCCACTATCACCCACCTGAGCAATCCTCTCTCCCATTTTAACGTTTTGTCCGGAATGTGCGTGAATTGTTTTACAATGTGCGTATAACGTCGTGCAGCCATTGTCATGCGCAACAATCAGATACTTTCCATAACTGCTGCTGTCCGCTGTTACCGTCACCACACCATCTGCAAACGATACTATCTCCGCACCCTCATCAGCCGTAATATCCAGTCCATAATGAAAACGCTCCTTCCCCACTAACGGATCCTTTCGATAACCAAAATAAGAACTAACCTCTCCCAATACAGGCGTGCAGTAATCAAATCCCAGCACCATCTGCTGGAGATTTACGTGATCAGGTAAATTCGTATCCGTGTAAAGGATGGGGAAATGAACGGATGAGGGAGTTTCCGAATTCCCGTCATCCAAGAACACGATGTCCTCTTTTTCGTCCATGTCAGAAATATCTTCCCCGCCATCCTGTGGACCAAACACCGCCTGATAAACATCTTTCTCCCAGTCTTTGTCAAAAAGCGCGTTACCAACAGCGGAAAAAACCTCATTAACATCCATATTCTTGTCCAGTATCTGCTCAAGAGGTGCCCCTACCAAATTCATCTGCTCCGGAAACAGCAACTTCACCGCTACCAACAGGACGAACACAGTCCCTGAAACCACAAGCTGCATAATCCGGTATCCTTCCTGTTCTGATATTTCCGGTGGCCTGCGCACAAACTTACGCGACTTTCCCGATCTGCGCTGCAGCTGTTGGCGCATGTGTTTTCTTTCCGGGCATTCGCTCATGTTGTCCCTCCTTTTTCTTTTGTAATTCACGATATGCAGTAAAATAACTTGTTATGTATTTGCCATCCGGTAATTAAAAAAGAAAAGAGTATCAGCTTTTTCTTGACAGACTGTTGTTTTTTCCTTATAATAGGCATGCTGTGCAGGTATCTGTCGCCAGCATCCGGGTGTAGCGCAGTTGGTAGCGCGCTTGGTTCGGGACCAAGAGGCCGTGGGTTCAAATCCCGCCACTCGGACCATGCGGAGTATCATTAAAGGATCTGAAAAGTTCTTTTGATGGTACTCCGCAAATTTTTTATCGGAGCGGGTATCATACTTTGTTTGGGAACACACACTTCAAAGCGATGATATCGCTGAAGAATCGTTCGCTTTTTCTGGCAGGAGGGCACTATGCATAAAATTGGCGCAAGGTTTCATATTGGTCTGCGAACAGTCAAAACTGCCACCGCAGTGATGATCGCCATGGTAATTGTGGATGCTTATGGTGCTACCACGTCCAAGTTGATCTTCGCCATGCTGGGCGCTATGGCTGCTGTTCAGCCCACATTCAGGGAATCTCTTGTATCCTGTCTGACACAGATTGTAGGCGTACTCTTTGGCGCAATGATTGGCGTCGCGCTTCTCTTTCTTCCAATTCCGCATCACATCGCCACCGGAATCGGCATCATTCTGGTGATCACACTTTACAATGCACTGCAACTCCGGTATTCTCCATCTCTTCCCTGCTTCATCGTTGTAATGCTTTGCACCACGCCGGATATATCTCCGGTATCCTATGCATTCGGCCGCACATGGGATACTTTCATCGGTCTTTGCGTCGGAATGCTGATCAACACGCTGATCTTTCCTTATGACAATCGGCAGCAAATTCGAGCGACTATGGAAAGCCTGAACTGCGAGATCATTCGATTTCTGGAGGAAATGTTTGACGGCGATGATATTCTGCCGCTCTCGGATGCATTGTCTAAAAAGATCAACGACATTGACCGCCAACTAAAGGTTTTTGCGAATCAAATTCTATGGATTCGGCCCAGCAAGCGCCGCAGAGAACTGGTTTCCTTTCAGGTTTATGAAGCCAAGGCGCGTCGGTTAGTGGCACACATGGAGGTTCTGTCTCAGCAGGAGTATCCCGGACGCCTAAGTGAGAAAAACCGTCAGTGTTTAATCCGCTGCGGTGCAGAAATTCAAGATCAAAGAGTGTTGGATTCCCTCACAAAACGAGATGTCATCACCAATTACCATGTCGAACAGATTCTTGTTTTGCGTCAGGAGCTTCTGGAGTTGTTGTCATAAGTAAAATCAAAAAGAATCGCGCGTAGTGTCGAACCATTCGGCACTACGCGCGATTCCTTCTAAATCAGAACTTGGCAAATACAGAACAAATCTTTCGAACCATCTTGTAGACAGGGCCTTCCAGCTCCTTCTGGGCATTCTTCAATTCTTTTCTAATCTCGATGTGCTGCGGACAGCGCTTTTCACATCTGCCGCACTCAACACAATTGGACGCGGCAGTGGAGTTTTTTCGAAGTGCAGTACAAATCACATAGTCTACCAACGACCAGAAACGTCCCTCTGCATATCTTCGATTGTACGCCGAAAAGGTGCCGGGAATATCCACGTTTTGGGGACAGGGCATACAATAGCCGCAGCCTGTACATCCAACCTTCATCTTTGCGTTGATAGCTGCAACTACCCGTGCCAGCATAGCTTCATCTGCTGCCTCCAGTTCCCCGACCGAAACAGTTGATGCAGTCCGGATATTATCTGCCACCATGTCACAGGAATTCATACCGGAAAGCACACAGGTCACCTCCGGTTGGTTCCACAGCCACCGGAAAGCCCACTGTGCCGGAGAATAACGGGGATGATGTTCGGCAAAAATGCGCATTGCTTCTTCCGGAAGGCGATTCACCAGCTTTCCTCCCCGCAGTGGCTCCATAATCACCACTGGAAGTCCTTTCCCATGGGCGTAGTGCAGCCCCCGTCTGCCGGCCTGGGAATGCTCATCCAGATAGTTGTACTGAATCTGGCAGAAGTCCCAGTCGTAAGCATCCACCAGCTTACAGAACATATCCGTATTGCCATGATAGGAAAATCCCACCTGCCGGATCACACCAGCTCTCTTTTTTTCCTCCAACCATTGCTCAATCCCAAGCTCCCTCAGTCGCTCCCATGTATCCAAATCAGTCAGCATGTGCATGAGATAATAATCTACATGATCGGTGCGCAAGCGTCTCAGTTCCTCGGCGAAGAGCTTTTCCACCCCATCAACACTCTTGATTAAATAATGAGGCAGTTTTGTGGCAATATTGATACAATCCCGAATGCCGTTCTTCTCCAGAATTTCGCCCAGCGCAGCTTCACTGCCAGGATAGACATAGGCTGTGTCAAAATAATTGACACCAGCCTGATATGCCATCATAATCTCCCGCTCCGTTTCCTCCAGATCGATCTTACCCATATTCTGCGGAAAGCGCATACAGCCAAAACCTAACGCCGAAATCGGATTGCCGTATTTATCCTGTCGATATTTCATACCTGCCTCCAAATCGTTTTATCGTTTCTATAACCACTATAGCTATTTTCATGTGAAAGCTCAAGAGCGTTATTCCGAACCCATCAGTCCCTGTCAAATTTCTCCGTGCGTGCTCTTGCGATTCCATTAGCATCGCTGTATAATGCTTTTCGAATTTGCAAAAAGGCAAAAGGGAGCACATCCCCCATGAAAAGACAAATTTTATTTGGTATGCAAGACGGTATCCCCATTGCACTTGGATACCTCTCCGTTGGTTTCGGATTCGGAATTCTGGCCGCAAGTCTGGGAATCACGCCTATACAGTCCTGGCTGATCTCAGCAACAAACATGACTTCCGCAGGACAGGTTGCCGGTGTCAGTATCATTGCAGCCGCCGGATCTTATCTGGAGATGGCACTCACCCAGCTGGTCATCAATATCCGATATTCTCTCATGGCATTGTCCCTCTCTCAGAAGCTGGACGATTCTTTCCGAACTCCACAAAGACTTATTACATCCTACGGCATCACGGATGAGATTTTTGCCATGGCCTATTCCAAAGCTGGAAAACTAACCCCCGGATATATGTATGGTCTCATCATCACTCCGTTTATAGGCTGGACCGGAGGAACCATATTGGGCGCCATGGCCGGCGAAGAATTGCCAGGACAATTGGCAGACGCACTGGGAATCATGCTGTATGCCATGTTTCTGGCCGTGATCATCCCCGCCGCCAGACAGGAAAAAAGCATTCTGACGGTAATCGCCATCGCCGCAGCTGTCAGCATTCTCTTCTATTATGTATTTACAGCCATATCCGGCGGCTTCGCCATTATCCTCAGCGCAGTGACTGCCGCTGCCATCGGCGCACTGATCCGCCCTGTCGATGATGAAATGGAGGGCTGAATCATGCAAACTGCAATTTACATTTTTGTAATGGCCGGTGTGACTTATCTCATCCGCATGATCCCCTTCACACTGTTTCGCCGAAAAATCCGTTCCCGTTTCTTTCGCAGTTTCTTGCACTACGTCCCCTACGCAGTACTGACTGCTATGACTATCCCCGCCATTTTCTATTCTACCAACAATCTTCTCACCGCATTGGTGGGCACAGTTGTTGCCGTCATCCTCGCGTACTTGCGCCAGCCACTGATTGTTGTAGCACTGGCTGCTTCTGCAGCCGCACTGGGCGCTGGATTTATCATCTGATGAGAAGCCGTGATCTCTCGAAGCGAAGAGATCGCGGCTTTCAATATATTTCCGAATAATTCTTCTTGCAGATGGCAAACTGTTTTCGGTGATAAAACATGAGCTCTCTTTGGAAAAACACAGTATGTATCCCTCACTTTCCGCGACTGGAAAGGAATCTGCACACAGACGTTCTCGTTATTGGCGGCGGTTTGGCAGGCATTCTATGCGCATACAAGCTGGCTCAGGAAGGCATTGACTATGCGCTTGTAGAATCCAGCCAAATCTGTGAAAAGATTACTGGCAGCACTACGGCAAAGATCACCTTTCAGCATGGTCTCATCTACCACAAACTGATTCAGGAAGTCGGTATCGAGCGAGCAAAGATGTATCTGGAGGCCAATCGCTCCGCTCTATGGCAATACCGCACTTTGGCACAAAGTATAGACTGTGATTATCAGATACAGGATGCGTTCATATACACATTGAACAATCCCGAAAAAATCCAGCAGGAATGCGGGGCTTATCAACAGCTTGGTATTCCGGCAGAATACACAGAGGACCTGCCGCTCCCCTTCCCTGTTTCCGCCGGAATCCGCCTGCGAAATCAGGCACAGCTCCATCCGCTGAAGCTGGCGGCCAGTCTTGTGAAGAAACTGAACATCTATGAAAACACACCTGTACAGGCTTACGATGGCCAACACATCATTACACCTCACGCAGGTATTACAGCATCCCACATCATTGTCGCTACGCACTTCCCGGTCTTCAACAAGCATGGTGCGTATTTTCTGAAAATGTATCAGCAGCGTTCCTATGTAACTGCATTCGAGGGCGTGAAAATGCCGGACGGAATGTATTTGGACGAAGCGGAAACCGGCTTTTCCTTTCGCAGCTATGGAGATCTTCTGCTTTTAGGCGGCGGCTCCCATCGCACAGGAAAGCGCGGCGGAGGCTGGGATCAGCTGACAGTATTCGCAAAACAGCATTACCCCGGCGCCACTGCGCAATACCACTGGGCCGCGCAGGACTGTATGACACTGGACGGGATCCCTTATATCGGCGAATATTCAAAAAGCACTCCCAATCTGTATGTAGCCACCGGTTTCAATAAATGGGGCTTTACTTCCGCAATGGCAGCCGCAGATATACTTTGTGACTTAATACAGGGTCGATACAACAGCGTCGCTCCGGTATTCTCTCCTTTGCGAACCATGCTGCACCCACAACTGCTGAAAAATGTGCTGGAGTCAGGACTTCACCTCTTAACACCAACAACACCAAGATGCCCGCATCTGGGGTGCGCCCTGAAATGGAATCCGCAGGAGCATTCCTGGGATTGTCCCTGTCATGGTTCCCGTTTTACGGAAGCCGGAGATGTGCTGAACAACCCGGCCAATACCAACGGCATATGGGCGCTCCGCAGAAAACGTCAATGAGAAAAGCCCCACCTTTCGGTGGGGCTTTGATAAAATCAGAGCTGTTTTCCGTAATCGTACTCGTCGCGCAGCTTGTTGCTGTCATAAATGGTGCTGCGTCCCCGTTCAATGGCAATACTGCCGGTTTTGGCAATCTCCAGAATACCGAAGTCCTCCAGCATATCGATGAGCGCAGTGTTCTTGCTCTCACTGCCAAAGACCCAAAGCGTCAGCGCCTCCCGGGAAACATCAATCACCTTTCCGTGGAAGATATTGGCCAGCTGAATGATCTCATCGCGGGAAACGCGATCAGCCGCAGCCACCTTGATCAGAGCGATCTCCCTGCGGATGCAGGTCTCTTCATCCAGAATTTTAACAGCCTGAACCGGGATCAGCTTCCGGCACTGGGCTGCGATCTGCTCGATCATCAGCTCGTCACCCATGACCTCAATGGAAATACGAGTGGTATTGGGACGATCCGTATCACCGGAAACGATGGAATGGATATTATAGCCCTTGCGGGAAAACAGTCGGGCTACCTGACTCAAAACACCAGGGATATTGTCCACCAGAATACAAAGAGTATAGAGTTTACGTTCTGTATTAAATTCTCTTTTCACGACAATTCCCTCCTTACTTCAGCAGGAACTTGGTGATATGGGAACCAGCCGCCACCATGGGCGTCACCATCTCATCCATGTCCAGCACACAATCAATGACAGCACCCTTGCCGCACTCCAGAGCCTCCCGGAACGCAGCCTCCATCTCCTCACGACAGGAAACACGGTAACCGTTCAGGCCATATGCCTCTGCCAGTTTGACAAAGTCAGGGCCACGATCCAGCGTGGTCTGAGAAAAGCGCTTGCTGTAGATCAGGTTCTGCCACTGACGTACCATCCCCAGAGTACCATTATTGAAGACCACGGTAATGGTGGGAAGTCCGTAATGCTCCACCGTACACAATTCATGGCAGTTCATACGGAAGCAGCCATCACCGGTGATATGGATGACACGCTTATCGGGATTGCCCACCTGCGCACCGATGGCTGCACCCAACCCGAAGCCCATGGTGCCAAAGCCGCCGCTGGTCAGCAGCTGCCCCGGATAATCATAGTGCAGATACTGAATGGCCCACATCTGATGCTGGCCCACATCGGTAGCCACCATGGCGTCCTTGGGAGCCTCCTGACGAATCACTTCCATCACCTGCTGCGGCGTCAGTTTCTCGCTGTCCGGCGCAGTGGATGGTACTTTCATAGGAAGGATATATTTCTTCCACTCAGTGTGGTCATACTGGGGCAGGCGCTCATTCAATGCCGCCAGAACCTTTCTGGCAGAGCCAATGATATGGTGATCGGTCAGAATGTTTTTGTCAATCTCGGCACGGTCAATATCCACCTGCACGATCTTTGCCTGTTTTGCAAAGGTATTAGGATCCAGCGCCACGCGATCAGAGAAACGACAGCCAATGGCTACCAGCAGGTCACATTCATCACAGGCAACATTGGAGGCCTGAGAGCCATGCATGCCAATCATACCGGTGGCCAGCTCATGATAGCCGGGGAAGCCGCCGCCGCCCATAACCGTAATGGCAACAGGCGCATCCACCTTCTCTGCAAACTCACGGAATTCCTTGTGCGCATGGCCGCGGATAACACCGCCACCGCAAATCAGAAGGGGTTTTTGGGACTCGGCGATCATCTCCAGCAAAATGTCTACATCCTGCTGATCCACATTCGCAGTCTTCAGCTGATGGTTGGCGCTGAGAGAGCGCATGCTGTCGCAGCTGCGGTTTTCCGACCAGTGAATGAATTCATAATCCACCATCTCCGTAGGCGCGGTCACATTCTTCAGAAAGTCGATCATCACCGGACCGGGCCGTCCGGTAGCTGCCACAGCAAACGCCTGCCGCATGACATCCGGAATCTGCTGCGCGTCCCGCACCAGGAAAGCAGCCTTTGTAATAGGCATGGCAATACCCGTGGTATCCACTTCCTGGAATGCATCCTTACCCAGCAGGTTTTCACCAACGTTGCAGGTGATGAATACCACAGGAGAAGAATCCAGATAGGCCGTGGCAATACCGGTGGTCAAGTTGGTAGCGCCGGGGCCGGAAGTGGCAAAGCAAACGCCCACCTTGCCCGTAGAGCGGGCATAGCCGTCCGCAGCATGGGCAGCGCCCTGCTCATGTGCAGTGAGAATATGAGTAATCTTGTCCTGATAGTCGTATAGCTCATTGTATAAATTGAGAATCGTACCGCCGGGATAGCCGAAAATGGTATCGACCTCCTGCTCCAGCAGACATTCCATGATAGCTTGTGTTGCGCGAATCTTCAAAGTGCATTCCTCCCAAATAATTGAGTTGCGTTTCATAATCAAAGTCCAGCTACAAAAACAATAAATCCGCGGCCTGCTTTTGGCCACGGACTTCAGGATAGTATTTCCATTCAGCAATTTCGCCGTTTCAATGGTTCTGCTATATCCTCAGTTATGGGCATGACCAAAAGTACTATTCAGATTCCAGGCCGGAATTCGAATAATAATCATCCCAATCATAATCAACAGAACCATTTCCATCTGCATAAAATCCTCCGCTGTCGCTGTATACCACAGACAGTTTTTATCATTATACATACCAGTTGGCCAAAGCGCAACAAAAATTTTCACACTCTTTCAATTTCCGTCAATTTTATGATGGCACACGCCTTTTTCTTTATGTATCTGTATCAATCCTATATCTCTCTTAGCCCTGCTATCCATCTCTCCAGCGGATCAAAGCGATAGAATGGTTGATTTACGCCAAAGCTCCAACAAACAAAAACCTCGTCAACTTACGTTGACGAGGTTTTTGGCACGCTGTAAGAGATTCGAACTCCTGACCTTCTGGTCCGTAGCCAGACGCTCTATCCAGCTGAGCTAACAGCGCACATCTCACTGTCTCGCAGACAGCTTAATCATATTATCATAGACTTTTTGAAATTGCAAGCCTTTTTTTAGATTTTTTTGATATTTTTTATGGATACCCAATTTTATCGATGTCGAATGATCAGGTTTCTTTAAGAGACTTGTCAGATACGAAAAAGCATGATAGAATAACTTTGATTTTTTATAGAAAGTGGTGGTATGCATGGAAAGCAACACCTTTAAAAGCGTAGCATTCGGTGGTTTTGATAAGCAGGATGTTATACGCTACATCGAAAATACAGTCAAAGAACACACAGAGGAGCTTCGCAGTCTGCAGTCCGAAGCAGATGCTCTCCAGCAAAGGAACGAGGCACTGCATACGCAGAATGCCGAACTGACTACAAAATGCGAACAACTAGAAGCCAGAATCAAAACTCTGGAAGCTACTCAGCAGGAACAGGAATACACAAGCGCACATCTGCGTCAGGAAGTGGAAGTCCTGACTACGGAAAATGAAAGCTTGCGGATGGAGATACGAGCCATCGATGCACTGAAGGCCGAAGTCCTCTCTCTCCGCACAGACGCAGAGGCTTACCGTCAGTTCCGCAACCGCATTGGCGACATTGAATGCGAGGCACGCAAGCGTGCTGCTGATCTGGAAGAGAACACACACCAGACTCTGCTGACACTGGTTACTGATTTTAACAGCAAATACCAGCAGCTGAGCAGTACCTTTGATGCTACCAGCAACTATGTAACTACAGAGCTGCGAAAACTGGATGTCATGCTTTCTCAGCTTCCCCGTGCACTGGATCAGCTCGGCACCGAGCTGAACACCCTGGAAGCTTCTCTTCGCCCGGAAGCCGAAGACGCATAACGCAGAATTTCATATACAGCCAAACGGGACGCCCCAGAGAAGGGGCGTCCCGTTTTCATCATTCTCTGACGCTCTTGATCATTTCGCCAAGGCGTACATGGCCTCCGCAATAATCTCGGCGTTCCGCATCAGGTTTTCAATCGAAATGGATTCATCCGATTCGTGCACTCGGGTAACCTCACCGGGGAAAATCGCACCAAACGCCAGAATGTTGGGAATGGACTTGGCGTAGGTTCCGCCGCCTATGCAGATCGGCGTACCGTCCAGACCGGTACAGCGCACATACACCTCTGTCAGCTTCTGCACCAGCGGTGTGTCGGGAGCCATATACAGTGCGCTTTTATGGAGATGTGCCGTCCGTTCAAAACCGGCATCCGCAAACTGTTTCTCCAAAATTGGAATACAATCATCCGCAGTATAGGTAACGGGATAACGGTAATTCAATCTTACGGAAATACTGCCTTCATCTGCAGAAACAACACCCATGTTGACCGTCAGAGGTCCAGACGGTTCATCCTGCAGGCGAATACCCAGAGCGGTTCCATCGTGCTCCATGCCGATTTTTTCTGCCAGGAATGTCACTGTATCCTTCAACTCGCCTTCCAGCGGCAGTTCATTCAAAGTAAGCAAAAGACGTCCAGAGGCATTCTCACCCTTCCAGGGAGATGCTGCATGGCAGCTGGTACCCTCCGCTTCGATACGCACACCGCCTTCGGCAGGCAGGAAACGCACCTTCTCTGCTGTGCGTTTACAAATGCGTTCCGCTACAGCCGGAGGACACCTCAGCTCCGCCCAGGCATGTGCAGGAACAATATTGGGGGCCTCCCCTGCCATCAGCTTAGTCAGGCGAATCTCTCCGCTCTGCTTCCATGTCTTCGCAAAAGTACTGGTAACAAGGCCTTTTTCTCCGTTGATCACGGGATAGTCACCGTCCGGCGTAAAGCCCATTACTGGAATTTCACCGCCATGGGCAAGATAGTGCTTCATATCTGCGCTGCCGGTCTCTTCATTGGTACCCATCAGAATGCGAATGCGACGACGCAGAGGAAGACCGGATTCCCGCAAAGCTTTCAGAGCATACAGAGATGCAACAACCGGCCCCTTATTATCCAGAGAGCCACGACCGTAAATCCGTCCGTCCTGAACAACACTTTCATAGGGCGGCACAGTCCAGCCGTTACCTTCCGGCACAACATCCAGGTGTCCCAGAATAGCAACCATTTCCTCGCCTTCACCGAATTCACACCAGCCTACCTGATTGTCCATGTTGGCTGTGCGGAAACCGAGTTCAGTTCCCAGAGACAGCATATATTCCAGACAATCCTGAACACCTTGACCGTAAGGATAGCCGCTTCCATCCTCTTCCCGCACGCTGCGATAGGAAATTGCTTTCTGCAGCTTTTCGATCATTTCATCCTGATCCGCTTGCAGTAATGCTTTCAGCTCCATATACATACCTCCATGGCAATTATCAAGGAACGCCGTCCAGCTGGACGGCGTTCCGTTAAAATGAGCAATCTTACTTTGCAGCCTTTGCAGCCTTGATAGCCTCAATCAGCATGGGAGTAACCTTGAACAGGTCGCCGCAGATGCCGTAATCAGCGATCTCAAAGATAGGAGCGGTGTCGTTCTTATTGACAGCAATGATGCACTCAGCATCCTGCATGCCAGCCTTGTGCTGGATGGCACCGGAGATACCCAGAGCAATATAGACCTTGGGATGGACAGTCTTGCCGGTCTGGCCAACCTGATGGTCAGCAGAGATCCAGCCGGAGTCAACGACGGCACGGGAGGAACCCACGACGCCGCCCAGAACCTCAGCCAGCTCCTCAGCCAGCTTGATGCCGGTCTCGACATCCTTGCTGATGCCGCGGCCAACAGAGACGATGAACTCAGCGCCAACCAGGTCAACCAGCTTCTTGGCGGCCTTGACAGTCTCCAGAACCTCAGTCTGAATATCGTCAGCAGTCAGGGTGAAGTTGGGCTTCACGATCTTGCAGGCATCAGCCTTGGCCTGATCGAAGGGAGCCTTCTTCATAACGCCGGGACGGACGGTTGCCATAGAGGGACGGAAACGGGGGCAGATGATGGTAGCCATCAGGTGACCGCCGAAAGCAGGACGGGTCATCTTCATGTCGCGGGAAACGTCATGCTTCTCGCCCAGAACCATGGCATAGTTCATGCCATCGATCTTTGCCTCGGGCAGAGTGGATGCATCACGCAGGAAGTCCTTGTAAACGCCCATGTCGACGTCCAGATGAGTACAGTCAGCGCACAGGCCGGTGTGCAGACGGGCAGCACAGCGGGGGCCCAGATCGCGGCCGATGTTGGTGGCGCCGATGATGAAAGCCTCGGGTTTCATCTCCTGAATGACGTCGCAGATGACCTTGGTGTAAGCGTCGGTGGTGTAATCCTTCAGCAGGGGGCTCTCGCAAACGATAACTTCGTCAGCACCATAGCCGCCCAGCTCCTTGGCCAGACCCTCAACGTTGTCGCCCAGCAGCAGACCGCACAGCTTCACGCCCAGCTCATCGGCCAGCTTACGGCCCTCGGAGATCAGCTCGAAGTCGGTGGGCATCAGCTTGCCCTGACGCTGCTCACAGAACACCCATACATCCTTGAAAGCAGCCAGATCGGTATTGTTAAAAGTAGACATGTTGACTTTCTCCTTTCTCAGATGATGTGCTTCTTGGCCAGGATACCAGCCAGCTTCTCGCAGGTTTCCTTGTCAGCGCCTTCCAGCATCATGCCGGCACCCTTCTGAGGCGGGGTGAAGGAGGTCAGGATGTTGGTGGGAGAACCCTTCAGACCAATGGTGGTAGGATCGATCAGGGGATCGTCCTTCAGAGCTTCGTAGTCAAACACGCTCATGGGCTTGCTGTAAGCATCAAAGATACCGCCAACGCTCATGTAGCGGGGCTCGTTCAGTTCCTTGATACAGGTCAGCAGGCAGGGAGTCTGAACCTTGACGGTCATATAGCCGTCCTCCAGCATGCGCTTGACGAGGACGGTATCACCGTCCTTCTGGATGTCGGCAGCGTAGGTCACCTGGGGCAGGTGCAGCTTCTCGGCGATCTGGGGACCGACCTGAGCAGTGTCACCGTCGATGGCCTGACGGCCGCACATGATGATATCTTCCTTCTCAACGCCGATGCGGTTGATGGCAGCGGCCAGGATCTGAGAAGTAGCATAGGTATCGGAACCGCCGAACTCACGGCCGGAGACCAGAACAGCCTCGTCAGCGCCGCGGGCCAGGATCTCACGCAGCATGCCCTCTGCAGGGGGAGGACCCATGGTGACAATGATGACCTTGCAGCCGGTTTCGTCCTTCAGCTTCAGAGCAGCCTCGACGGCGTTCAGGTCGTCGGGGTTGGTGATGGTCTGCATGGATGCACGATCCAGAGTACCATCGGGATTCACGGCCACCTTACCGGAGGTATCGGGGACCTGCTTGACACAAACGATAATTTTCATTTCTACCTATACCTCCCTGTTTATTTCACGCCCAGACGGCTGGAGATGACCATGCGCTGAACCTCGGAAGTGCCCTCATAGATCTCGGTGATCTTGGCGTCACGCATCATGCGCTCCACGTTGTACTCACGGATGTATCCGTAGCCGCCGAACAGCTGAACGGCACGACGGGTAACATCGGAAGCAGACTCAGCAGCAAACAGCTTGGCCATAGCGGCATCCATGGAGTAATCCTCATGGTTCTCCTTCTTCATGGCAGCAGCATAAACCAGATACTGAGCAGCCTGCATGCGGGTATGCATGTCGGCGATCTGGAACTGAGTATTCTGGAACTGGTTCAGACGCTTGCCGAACTGAACACGGTCCTTGGTGTACTTGATGGCCTCATCGATGGCACCCTCGCCCAGACCCAGAGCCTGAGCAGCAATGCCGATACGGCCGCCATCCAGAGTCTTCATAGCGATCTTGAAGCCCTGGCCTTCCTTGCCCAGCAGGTTCTCCTTGGGAACGATGCAATCCTCGAAGATCAGATCGCAGGTGGAGCTGCCGCGGATACCCATCTTCTTCTCGTGCTTACCGACAGAGAAGCCGGGGAAGCTCTTCTCAACGATGAATGCAGAAATGCCGCGGTTGCCGGCCTTCTTGTCGGTCATGGCGAAGACAACGAAGGTTTCGGCCACGTTGCCGTTGGTGATGAAGCACTTGGTGCCGTTGAGGACATAGTGATCGCCATCCAGAACAGCAGTGGTCTGCTGACCGGAAGCATCGGTACCGGCGCCGGGCTCGGTGAGGCCAAATGCACCGATCTTCTTGCCGCTGAGCAGGTCGGGCAGATACTTCATCTTCTGCTCCTCAGTGCCGTTCTCAAAGATAGGAGCGCAGCACAGAGAAGTGTGAGCGGAGAGGATAACAGCGGTGGTACCGCAGACCTTGGCCATTTCCTCAACTGCCATGGCATAAGAGAGGACATCGCCGCCGGCACCGCCGTACTGCTTGGGGAAATAGATGCCCATCATGCCCAGTTTGCCCATCTTTTCGACGGTCTCCATGGGGAACCGCTCTTCTTCGTCGATCTCAATAGCCAGAGGCTTGACTTCGTTCTCGGCGAATTCACGGTACATCTTGCGGAGCATCAGCTGTTCTTTTGTCAGATGAAAATCCATAAGTACTTACTCCTTTACAAAAGCTTTATTGATTGCTCATTTTTTCACAAACCAATCTCCACAATATTATATAGCTCTCGGAAACAATTCGCAAGGATAATTCCGCGCATTTCAAAACTTCATCCCTTTCGCCAAATTTAATCAAAATTATTTGTTGTTTTTGACCTTTTTGATAAGAAGTGTCCAAAAATGCACGGCGAATAATTAAATTTTTTCCTCTTCTTCCCTTTTGTAAAAAAGAGGAACGGCAGTTTTGCCGTTCCTCCTTTGGGAGCATCGAAAATTTTGTGGATTACTTCTTGCTGTAATCGTAGAAGCCCTTGCCGGACTTGCGGCCCAGCTGGCCACCGCGGACCATCTTCTTCAGCAGCAGAGCGGGACGATACTTGTCATCGCCGGTCTCCTGCTGCAGCACTTCCATGATGGCCAGGCACACGTCCAGACCGATGAAGTCGCCCAGCTCCAGGGGACCCATGGGATGGTTGCCGCCCAGCTTCATGGCCTTGTCGATGTCTGCTGCGCTGGCCACGCCGGTCTCAACCAGGCCGATGGCCTCGTTGATGTAGGGAATCATGATCTTGTTGACAACGAAGCCGGGAGCCTCAGCAACCTCAATGGGATCCTTGCCGATCTCCTTGGACAGGTTGTAAACAAAATCGAAGGTCTCCTGAGTGGTGTTGGCGCCGCGGATGACCTCAACCAGCTTCATGGCAGGAACGGGATTGAAGAAGTGCATGCCGATGACGGGGTGCTTCAGGCCCAGACCCATCTCGGTGATGGACAGAGAGGAGGTGTTGGAAGCGAACACAGTCTCTTCCTTGCAGATGCCGTCCAGCTCGCCCAGCAGAGCCTTCTTGGTAGCCATCTCTTCCTTGACGCACTCGATGACCAGATCCACATCGGCAGCTTCCTGATTGGTCTCGGGAATCTGGATGTTGGCCAGCAGAGCGTCCTTGGCCTCAACAGTCATCTTCTCGCGGGCAACCAGCTTGTCCAGAGACTTGCCCAGAGTATCCTTATGACGCTGAGCAGAAGCGGGGCTGCTGGCATACAGCAGAACGGTGTGACCCTTGGCGGCGAAAACCTGAGCAATACCGCGGCCCATGGTGCCGGCGCCGAAAAGTGCGAGTTTCATAGTGTGTATCCTCCTAAAATGTAATTGATGATATATAGAACTTCTGTTTTTATAAAAGCCTGAATCAGGCATTTACAAACGGATCATGCTTGCGCTTCTCGATGAAGGCAGTCATGGCATTCTGCTGATCCTGCGTTTCGAAGCAGGAACCGAACAGCTTCTCCTCGATGACCTCACCGGCCTCGATGTCCACCTGCATGCCATCATTGATGGCCTTCTTGCAGGCACGGACGGCAATGGGAGCATTGCCGGCGATACGGTTGGCCATTTTCTCTGCCTCTGCCATCAGCTCGGCAGCGGGATAGACAGCCTGCACAAGTCCGATGGCCAGAGCCTCGGGAGCTTTGATATTGCGTGCAGTATAGATCAATTCCTTGGCCTTGCCCATGCCAACCAGACGGGCCATACGCTGAGTGCCGCCAAAGCCGGGCGTAATGCCAAGACCAACTTCGGGCTGACCGAAGACAGCGGTCTCAGATGCCAGACGAATATCACAGCTCATACACAGCTCGCAGCCGCCGCCCAGAGCAAAGCCGTTCACTGCGGCGATGGTGGGAACAGGCAGAGTCTCCAGCTTGCGGAAAACATCGTTGCCCAGCTTGCCGAAGGCCTCACCTTCCGCCTTGGTCAGCTTGCTCATCTGCGCAATATCGGCACCGGCTACAAAAGCCTTCTCGCCTGCACCGGTAACGATGACGCAGCGGATCGTGCCGACATCAATGCTGTCCAGCACCTGATCAAGCTCACGGATCACCTGATCGTTCAGAGCATTCAGAGCATTAGGACGGTTGATGGTCAGAATACCGATCTGCTCCTTGGCAGTAAATTCAACAAAAGCCATAAGAGTCCTCCTATTTACGGATGATTCGGGCGGAAAACATTTTTTCCCACATACCCATTCTCATTATAGAAGTCCAATTCGCAATTATCAAGGATAATTTGAGAAATAACAAATATCTTTTCACTTCTTGAGTCTTTTCCGACATTGTTTCGCAATCAAAGTCAGAATCGCAACCCCTCCCGCACAACATTTGACACACATACCACGAATGAAATAATTATTTACAGAATTTTGCCTCTGTGCTACAATGAATAAAATTAATTTTTTGGTGCTGCATTCCCCGAAAGCAGCAGAATGCGAGGATATACTTTATGCGAATGCGCAAGAAGAAGAATCTCGTTCCCCGGATGGAACGCTGCGGAGCCTGTCTGGTAACAGAGCCCTATGAGATGCCCGGTAAGTGGCGGGAACTAATGCCCGGTGCCCGTGAACTGCGTCTGGAACTGGGGTGCGGCAAGGGGCGGTTCACCGCCGGTGTCGCCGCAGCAGAACCTGATGTATTGTTCATCGCAGTTGAGCTTGTGCCGGATGCCATGGTGGTCGCCATGGAGCGCTGCACGGAGGCCGGTTTGAAAAACGTCTTTTTTGTAGACGCCAATGCCGATCAACTGCCCCAATTCTTTGCTCCCGGCGAGGTGGATCGGATCTACATCAATTTCTGCGATCCCTGGCCCACAAAGAAGCATGCCAAGCGGCGTCTGACCCATGGCAATTTTCTGCAGCTCTACCGCAAAGTGCTGGCAGAAAATGCCCAAATCCATTTTAAAACAGATAATCAGGGACTCTTCGAATTCTCTGTGGAGGAAATCCCGCAATTCGGCTTCACACTCTCAGAGGTCACCCGAAATCTCCACGAAAACGGCCCTGTGGGCGTGATGACAGACTATGAGGCAAAATTCCACGAGCTGGGCCAGCCCATCAACCGTCTGGTGGCCACTATGGCCCCCTGGACACCGCCCGCAGCAGTTCAGGAAGAGCCAGCTCCGGAAGCATAAAACACAATGTACAAAACGAACCAGCTTCTTTTGAAGCTGGTTCGTTTTCGTTTATTCAGGCTCGATCTCCGTGACGTTTGCCCGCGCCATGGCAAGATACATGGCATCACGCTTCTTAATGGAGGCATCCGCCTTATCGCCGCTGTAGTCATAGAAGCCAGCACCGCTCTTGACGCCGTACTTTCCTGCCTGATACAGCTCTTCAAACACACCAGAGGGATACTTGTCGTCTGCCAGATCCTCCCACAGATATGTAGCAATGTGATGGTGAATGTCCAGACCACCCTGATCCACCACCTCCAGCGGACCAAGGCAGGCATAGCGGAAGCCAAGACCATACTTCATGGCACCGTCAATGTCGGAGAAATCGCCAATGCCCTGTTCCTTAATGTACAGAGCCTCCCTGAGGATTGCCGCCTGCAGGCGGTTGGCAATGAAACCCAGTGCATCCTTTTTCACATAGATTGGCTGCTTGCCGATCATTTTTGCAAAGGTATAGACAGCCTCCGCAGTCTCTGCTGCGGTATCATCCCCGTTGATCACCTCGATAAGGGGCACGATATGAGAAGGATTGAACCAGTGCATACCGCAGAAGCGCTCCTTACCCTGCACTCTTTCACAGATCTTGGTAATAGACAGGCCGGAGGTATTGGTGCACAAAAGACAATCCGGCTTCGCAATACGGGAGGCCTCTTCCCAGAAGCTCTGCTTGATCTCCAGATTTTCCAGAATAGACTCTACTACCAAATCGCAGTATGCAAAGCAGGTTTTATCCATGGTATAGCGCAGATGCGCCACAATCTCTTCCGACTGCTGCGCCGTCAGATCGCCGGACGCGATCTGGCTTTCCTGATTAACGCGCACCAGATTCTGCCCGCGCTGGATAGCAGGCTCGTTAATATCATACAGAGTAACATCATATCCGTATTTTGCAAAAATCTGCGCCATAGACGCGCCCATGGTGCCCGCTCCGGCTACCACAATCTTTCTGATATCTCCCGCATTCATAGGAAGAACCTCCTGTTCTGTATTGATTACGCCTGATAGACGGCCTTCATGCCCTTGTAAGTCTCATAGCAGTCCAGCTTGGACACCACTTCCACCGGCGCATGCATAGACAGCACCGCCACACCGGCGTCGATCGTATCAATGTTGCGGTTGGCCATGAACATAGCTACCGTTCCACCGCCGCCCACATCTGTCTTGCCAAGCTCCGCGATCTGCCAGAGGACATCTGCACGATCAAAGGTCCCGCGGACATGAGCCACAGTTTCCGCAGTGGCATCAGAAGAGCCGGACTTGCCCCGTGCACCGGTATACTTGCTCAGGCAGATGCCATAGTTCACAAAGGCAGCATTGCGCTTTTCGTAAACCTCGGCAAAACCGGGATCATATGCGGCATTCACGTCTGCGCTGAGACAGAAGGACTTCTCAAAGCATGCACGCAGCGGCACATCCTGTGCATCACACAGATCCTCCATGAAGGTATCAAAGGCAGCAGACTGCATACCGGTGACGCCCATAGATCCGATCTCTTCCTTATCCGCCAGCAGGCAGACCGCGGTCTTCCGGGGCGTCTCCTCCAGATCCAGCAGAGCCTTCAGCGCAGCATACCCGCATACGCGGTCATCGTGACCGTAAGCACCGATGAAGCTTCGATCCAGCCCCACATCACTGGCCTTAGCTGCAGGAACGGCCTCCAGTTCCGCGGAGGTAAAATCGTCCTCCGTAATGCCGTACTTGTCATACAGCAGCTGCATGACCGCCAGCTTCACACGCTCGCCGCCTTCTTCGTCCTCCACGGGACGGCTGCCCACCAGAAGATTCAGGTTTTCGGCAGGAATGGCCTCGCCAAGAGGCTTCTTATTCTGCTCTGCGCCCAGATGCGGCAGCAGGTCGGTGATAATGAATTTGGGATCTCCTTCCTCAGCGCCGATATTGACATTCACCACCGTGCCGTCAGACTTCACTACAACGCCATGCAGCTCCAGCAGTATGGTGGTCCACTGATGCTTGCGGATACCGCCGTAATAGTGTGTCTTCAGATAGGCAGCCTCGCCTTCCTCGTACAGAGGATTGGGCTTCAGATCCAGTCGGGGAGAATCAATGTGAGCTGCCACGATGTTGGCACCGTTATCCAGCGTATCTGTGCCCAGATGCGCCAGCATCACGGCTTTTCCACGGTTGCAGACATAGACCTTGTCACCGGACGCCAGCGCCATGCCGCGCTCATAACGGCGATAGCCAGCCTGTTCAGCCATGCGGATGCTTTCCGCAGCGCAAAGGCGTTCTGTTTTACCGGCATCCAGATACGCTTTATAGCCCGTGCAGTACGCTTCTATCGCACCGCAATCTTTGTCACTGACGCGGTCATAGCCATTCTTCCTTTTGGAGAACAGTTTTTCCTTCAGTTCCTTATTCTTCTCTGCCATGCTGTTTTTCCTCCTTGATCTGCAGGATCAGTTTTTCAAAAAATTCCCGAGCCGTCTCCTCAAATGCTTCCGCACTTTCGGCAGTATTGGAAAGCTCCAGATCGCAGTTTTCACGATAATAATCATCGGATCTCTGGGCACTGACACGCAGTCTGGCATAGCGCTCATCGATCTGATCTCTTTGTACAATGCGCCGTACCCGCAGCTCCTGTGGGGATGTGATAGCAACTGTACGGTCACACATGGTTGCCAGTCCGCTTTCGATCAAGCGGATTGCATCAATGCCATACAGGAGACAGGGAGTCTCGCGCATGCGCCGCTGCAATTCCGGTCGAATAAAACGGAAAGTGATCTCGTTGAGCATTTCCAGCCTGTCTCTGTCTGCAAAGACGATCTCCCCCAGCTTCTTACGATCCAGAGAGCCATCTTCCGCAAAAACATCGCCGAATTGTGCACCAATAGCTGCACATAGTTCACGGTTATCCCGAAGCATCTCATGATAAACCTGATCACAGTCCAGCACTTTGCCGCCCAGCGCTTCCAGTGCCCGCAGAGCGCTGGTCTTTCCCGCGCCGGTACCTCCGGTAATTCCGATGATGACGGTAGCCTCATCCGCATCCACCAGATGGAACCCGGCGGCCTTCTTCAATCGGTTATTGATGGCCAGACCAATGCCGCGATTGTCCGGACACTGTGCAAAAATCTCTGTCACCGTTCTGTCGCTGTCGAAAGCACGCAGAGCATCAAACAGACGCTGCGCCTGCGTCATTTTATCTCCACTGGGTCCCAGAGACTGCACTTTATGCCCCTGAAACATAGAAACAAATTCTTCAAAACAGATGATACCGGAAGACGACCGCATGCGGCGTCGAATCTCCTGCGCAGAACGATCCGGCGCACCAGTCACTACCGTCACCGGCGCCTTAGGTGCGTAATGCCGATACTTCATCCCCGGAGCACGGGGCCTCTCCCCCGCCGTCACCGGTGCCAGTACTGCCTTGTCTACCTCTACATGCCCGAGAACGCCCTCCAGCTCTTCCAGCGAGAGCCCGCCAGGCCGAAGGAGTCTGGGCGGCTTGCAGGTCATATCCACAATCGTGGACTCCACGCCAACGGCACAGGGACCCCCGTCCACGATACCGTCAATACGTCCATCCATATCCTCCAGAACATCCTGCGCAGATGTACAGCTGGGCCGTCCGGAGATGTTTGCACTGGGCGCCGCGACAGGAACACCCGCTTCCCGGATCACTGCCAGTGCCACCGGATGATTGGGACATCGGACGCCAACCGTATCCAGCCCGGCTGTGGTCACATCCGGAACACAGGCCGCCCGCTTCAGAATCATCGTCAGAGGTCCCGGCCAAAATCGGCGCGCCAGTTCATAGGCTAGCGGCGGTACATCCACACAATAGCGGGGAATCCACTGCGCTCCGGAGACATGCAGAATCAGAGGATTGTCCTGAGGGCGTCCCTTTGCTTCAAAAATCTTTCGCACTGCATCCGAATCCAGTCCATTGGCGCCTAGGCCATAAACCGTCTCCGTTGGAAGGCCAAGCAGTCCGCCCCGGCGCAGGATCGCAGCCGCATCGGCAATCTGGCTCTCTATCTCATTCACCGGACGCTTCGTATCGCGCAAATCAAAATATTTCGTCTGCATAGTATTCACATTCGCCTCGATTTCTATTTATCTTCTGTTCGAAGCATTGTCAGCTTCCCTGCTGTGCCAGCCTGGACGCGGTATCTGCCGCAGTCAGCGCATCGATCAATTCATCCAGATCTCCGTTCAGCACGGAATCAATCTTATACAATGTCAAACCAATGCGGTGATCCGTAATCCGTCCCTGTGGAAAATTATAGGTGCGAATCCGCTCGGAGCGGTCTCCGCTGCCAATCTGACTTTTTCGTTCCGCCGCGGTAGCCGCCTGCTGCTTTTCCCTTTCCATTTCATACAGGCGGGAACGCAGTACCTTCATAGCCTTTTCCCGATTTTTATGCTGACTTCGTTCATCCTGACATTCCACCACAAGTCCGCTGGGGAGATGCGTGATGCGAATCGCAGATTCCGTCTTGTTGACATGCTGTCCGCCTGCACCGGAAGCGCGATAGGTATCAATTTTCAAATCGGCAGGGTTGACCACACAATCCGTTTCCTCTGCCTCCGGCAGCACGGCAACCGTGGCTGCGCTGGTATGGATCCGACCGCCGGATTCCGTTTCCGGCACACGCTGGACCCGATGGACACCGGACTCAAATTTCAGACGCGACCAGACATCCTCTCCATCCACCAGAACACTGCACTCCTTAATGCCGCCCAGCTCCGTCATGTTCATGCCGACGACCTCTGTTTTCCAGCCGCGGGACGTGGCATACATAGAGTACATTCGCAAAAGTGAGGCCGCAAACAAAGCACTCTCCTCGCCGCCGACACCGCTGCGAAGCTCCATCACCACACTGCGGTGATCATCAGGATCCTTCGGCAGCAGAAGACGTCTCAGGTCTGCCTCCAGTTGATCCAATGCGGCACGAGCCATGAACAATTCCTCTTTGGCAACCTCAGCCATTTCCGGATCGGCCAGAAGTTCTTCCGCTTCTTTACAGTCTTCCTGCAGCTTCTCATAACGATGATAGGCTTCCGCAACAGGCGACAGTTCCCGAATCTCCCGGTTCAACTTTTTCAGCTTATCAGAATCACCGTAGACACCGGGATCCTCCAGCTGCTCCTGCAGCAGATCGTATTTCTTTGTCAGTTCCTTCAGGCGCTCCAACATCTTGTTCTTCCTCTCCTCTCACTGTGTCATGGAGAAGATTTTGCTACATTTTCGCCATGTAACTGCGTACCTGACGAATAAAGTCCTCCTGCCAGAAATGGTGTCCTACCGACTTCGGCCGAAGAGATACCGCCAGCTTATGAGGTTCCGCGGTATACAAATCCATCTGCTGATAGATCTCCTCAAACTTCCCCTCACTGCCCCGGGTCACAACATATGCCGTACTGTACATAGCTTTCCCGTATGTTTTCAGAAAGGAACGCACCACAGAACTGCAGCGCCCCGCCCACACAGGCGTACCAATGATCACCAGCCGATAGTTGCCCAGAGGACGCTCCGGTGCAAAGGGTTCGATGGGCGCAGTATCGCGGCGCATAGCATCCAGTCCGCATCGCAGCCAGCCTACCCAGCCGTTCCGGGGCACGCTGTCACGGATGCGAACCACTTCCGCACCCAAAGCGTCACCGATTTCCTCTATAGTCTGCTTTGTCCGCCCCGTGCGGGAATAATAAACGCACAAAATATCACTCATAGAATACCCCTCCGCTCCTGTTGGGCAGTCAATTCAAAATCACTCAGCCAAGCAGCAACAGCTTGCCCAGTGCAAAAAACTCACGGATATAATAGTTGGCATTCAGCCACCACCAGGGCAGCTCTGCCGGAACGCCAATGACGTTCATGCCCGCATCCCGTGCAAGCATCTGCGCACGAAACAAATGAAAATCATTGGTAACAATTGCAATGACACCTGCAGTATCCAGCCCCGCACTTTCCAAGACGCGCATGGAATACGCAAGATTTTCCGCCGTGCTGGTAGATCGTTCCTCCAGCAGCAGCCGTTCCGCAGCAATGCCGCAGCCAATCAGCGCAGTATACATGGCCTGCGCTTCCGTAATATCCTCCCCAGGGCCTTGTCCCCCCGAAAGCACCGCCGGAACATCCGGATGCATCTGAAGATACTCTGCTGCCGCATCCAGACGTGTACGCAGCGTGAGCGAAGGGATTGTCCCATTGACGCCGGCGCCCAGCACAACCACCGCGACCGGTTCATCATCAGGGGTCGGACGTTCCCCGGCCCAGAGGATCATGCCCTCTGCGGCCAAGAACAGCACACATCCTGCCGCCAGCACAAAGACGCTTACCAAGCGGCAGCGGCGTCCCACTTTGGAACGCTCCGACCAATGATCCAGCCCCCGGAAACCAAGACACACCACTGCGCCGCCCAAAAACAGCAGCGCAGAAAAGCGCACCCCCGGCAGAACAAATCGGCATACCGCCGAGAGCAGAAGGCATATGGCGGCAAGTACAATCAGCCACTTCCCTTGTCTTCGCTTGTTCTCGTCAGCCTTCCGCCTCTTCACTCAGCGCCTCCCACTTTTCATACAGAGCATCCAGCTGCTCCTGTAAGGACTCCTTCTCTTTCAATACTGCATTCAGCTTTTCATAATCGCAGGCAGCCTCTTCCATCGCGGCATCCAGCTCTGCCATCCGCTCTTCCGCGCGGGCGATGTCACGCTCACAGATAGTCAACTGTCTGCGGGCCGCCTGCTGCGCCTTGTTTCCACGCGGCTTTTCTGTAATGGTTTTTTCCTTCACAGGCTCTGCAGCGGGCTTCTTTATTGCTTCCTGCGCTTTGAATTGACGATATTGCTGAAAACCCATGGGATAATCATTGATGGTTTCATCCGACAGCTCCCAAATACGGGTGGCAAACCGATTGATGAAGTACCGGTCATGGGAAACAAACAGCAGTGTCCCGTCGTATGCTTCCACTGCCTCCTCAATCCATTCCCGGGAAGCAATATCCAAATGGTTGGTGGGTTCGTCCAAGATCAGGAAATTGATCTCATCATCCATAAGCATGCAAAGCCGCAGTCGGCTCTGCTCGCCGCCGGACAGAACGGAAACCGGCTTTAAAACATCCTCCCCGCGGAAATCGTAGGCTGCCAACCGATTCCGGGCACTCTGCGCGGAAAGCCCACGCTTGGCTGCCATCATATTCTCCACCATATTCCAATCCGGATGATCAAATTGAATGATCTGCGGCAGATATGCCGCTTTCACCTGAGGACCAAGGCGTATTCTGCCGTCATCGGCATACTCTTCATCCATGATCATCTTGATCAGCGTAGATTTTCCGGTGCCGTTATCACCGATCAACGCAATGCGTTCACCGCCCTCTACCTTCAGGGTAATGCCGTCAAACAAGCGCTTTGCACCAAAAGCTTTGGCAATATTCCGAAGTCCCACCACTTCGTCACCATGGAATTCCGCAGCGTTGAAGCGTGCATCCATTTTCCGCGCCTTGGTAGGCTTGGCTGTGGTGCGCATCCGCTCGATGCGCCTTTCCATGGAAATGGCACGGCGATAGGTTTTATCCATGCCCTGAAACGCCCACAGGCGCAGCTGATCGGCAGCCTTTTCCAACTGCTCGATTTTGGCCTGCTCCTTCAGGTATTGCTTCATTTTCTCCTGATAGCGCCGCTCTTTCTCCACAGCATAAAAGCTGTAATTACCGCTGTAAAACTCCGCTTTTCCGTCTGCAATCTCAATGACACGGGTCACAATGCGGTCAAGAAAATAGCGGTCATGGGAAATGGCCACCACTGTTCCCTTGAAGCTGCGGATATACTCCTCCAGCCATTCCGTAGCATGCAGATCCAAGTGGTTGGTCGGCTCATCCAGCAACAGAATATCCGTATCCTCCAAAATAAGACGTCCCAGATTCACCCGGGTCTTCTCTCCGCCGGAAAGGCTGTCAAATTGCTGGCGGCGCATTTCCTCTGATATAGACAAACCGTTGGCGATTTTATTCACTGCCACATCCATGTCATAGCCGCCAAACAGTTCAAACTTCTCTGACAGCGTGCCATACCGGCGCAAAAGCTGAGGATCATTCTCGCCTGCCGCCATAGCCACTGTCAGCTGTTCCATCTCATCGGTAAGCAGCTGCAGACGGGAAAAGGCAGTGCGCAGCACATCCTCCACCGTGTAGCCGGACGGATATACAGGGATCTGGGAAATCAAGCCCATCCGCCGACCTTTTGCAATCATTACCGCGCCTTCATCGTAATCAATCTCGCCGGTGAGAATACGAAACAGCGTTGTCTTGCCGGCACCATTGCGGCCCAGAAGACCCACACGCTCACCCTGATCGATCTGAAATGTCAGGCCGTCCAATATGTTATTTCCGATCTCGAAGGATTTGACAATGCCTTCGACCTGGATATCAATCATAGCTTTGCACCAATCTTTATTTCTGTAAATCTCTTACTTGCACAACTGCTCCACCAGCCATTCAAACTCCATGGCGTGAGATGCCTTCACCAACATAGCCGCATCGCCGCCAAACTCATCCAGCAGCAGTGAGACAGCATCCTCCTTTGTGGCAAAATGGCAAACCGTACCGCCGCCAGCCTCTACACCCTGGGCAATTTTCGCCGCCTTAGGCCCGATTGCCACAGTCAGATCAATTCCAAGCATGGCAGCCAAAGCGCCCATATTATAGTGCGCACGCTCTGTCAGATCCCCCAACTCGCCCATGTCGCCCAACACAGCAATCGTTCTGCCGCACTCCGTCTTGGCGAGAATCTCCAATGCCGCAGCAACAGATTGCGGACTGGCATTGTAGCAGTCATCCAGGATGGTACGATTTCCCGAAAGGCGAACTACCCGCATACGCGATCCGCTGGATTGATACGAAGCAACACCGCTAATAATTTCCTCTTCCGTCAGGCCCATGCGCTCGCCAATGGCTGCCGCAATGGAAGCAGCATAGACCATGTGCTCGCCGGGAGAGGGAATCTCCAGTTGATAGGTCTTTTTCTCTGTTGTCACCGTGCACTCCACGCCGGAAACACCAAGATCCAGAATCTCCGTAACCCGCGCATTGCAGTGAGCCGTCTTACCGCAGCGGACGGTAGCAAAAGGCAGCTCCAGTGTGTTCAGCAGCGGATCGTCACCGTTGAGAACAGCAACACCCTCCGGCTTCAGATTCTCGAAAATCTCGCTTTTGGCCTGCAGTATCCCTTCCCTGCTGCCCAGAAACTCAATATGCGCATCACCGATATTGGAAATCACCGCAATATCCGGCCGCACCAAATCACCCAGATAGCGGATCTCCCCGAAATGATTCATGCCGGTTTCAATGACAGCAACTTCATGCTCTGGCATCAGCTGCAGCAACGTCAGCGGAGTACCAATATCGTTGTTCAGATTTTCCGGCGTTTTCAACACATGGAAGCGGGTCGCCAGAACCGACGCAATCATATCCTTCGTGGTGGTTTTTCCCACAGAGCCTGTGATCTGAATCACCGGGATCTGAAAGCGCTCACGATATGCCTTCGCCAGCAGCTTCAGCGCCAGACGGGTATCTTCCACCTGAATGTAAAACTTATCCGGCCGCAGCACTTCCGGTAGTCTGGCGCACAGAACACCGGCAGCACCCGCATCCAATGCCGCATCAATAAAGCGATGTCCGTCAAACCGCTCACCTGTCAAAGGAATAAACAGGCAATCAGGTTCAATAGAACGGCTGTCTGTAGAAACCGCGGAAATAGGTGCGCTCTCTTCTCCGGGTGACTGCCACACGCCGCCTACAGCATGCTCCAATTCCCGGATTGTCATTGGCATCATACACTTGCTCTCCTTTTCAGCTGCATCGATTGATTCAGAATCTCCTCGCACAGCGCACCATAATCCATCCCGACAGCTGCAGCCTCCCGCGGCAGGAAGCTGGTGGGTGTCATCCCTGGCAGAGAGTTGATCTCCAGACACCAGGCAACACCCGACTCATCCAGAATGAAGTCTGCACGGGAATAAACCTCCAGCCCCAATCCTCGGTGCAATTTCAGCGCCGTCTCTCCCAACAGACGCTGCTGCTCATCGGTAATGGGTGCAGGACATATCTCATCGGCAGCTCCCACCTGATATTTCGCTGTGTAATCAAATGTTCCTGCAGCAGGAATCACTTCCACCGCCGGCAGATATCGCTCACCCAATACGGCCTGCGTCAACTCACGGCCATGGATTCGCTCCTCCACCAATACACGCTGGTGGAATTTCAAAACATCCAGCAGCGCCGCCTTCAGCGCCTCCCGGTCTTCCGGCAAATAAACGCCAAGAGACGATCCACCGTTAATGCTCTTAACAACACAGGGCATGGGAAGCTCTTCTGCCAGACGCTCCACATCCTCCGCTGTATACTGCAGCATCCGCCAGGCCGGTGTGGGAATTCCCAGCGCATCCATCATACGCTTTGCCGCCTCTTTATCCATAGCCATGGCAGAAGCCAGATGGCCAGAGCCGGTATAAGGAATACCCATCAGATCCAAAACCGCCTGAATGCGCCCATCCTCGCCGTCCTGTCCATGAAGACCGATAAACACCGCATCTGCTGCGGCACAGGCCTCCAGAACATGAGGTCCGATCCTGGAGGGGCTCTGATCTTCTCTCGACGCCCTTACTTGCTCCAAATCAGGAGCCTGTGTGCTGATCCGCACATCGCGGCATCGTCCGTCAGGCGCTTCAAACAAAGCATCCGTCGAATCCGGCATATGATCAATGCCCATAAACAAATCCACAAGAATCGCCTGATGGCCTCGTTTGCGCAGCGCACGACAAATACCTGTGCCGCTTACCAGAGATACATTGCGCTCCGGAGACAGGCCGCCAGCCAGTACCACAATCTTCATATTGTGCCTCATTTCTACGAAAAGCTGCCTCATTGCATAGTAAGGCGCATAATAGCATATTCTTAATTAGTCTATCACAGTCCATCGCGAAATACAACCAAAAAGAGCCTTACATATGCAAAGAAGGGATATCACCCAGAACCCGGATGACATCCCCTTTTCTTTACGCAAACCAGCTGAGAAGAGAATTCTCTTCTCCTTTCAGCAGCACAGTCGCATTGCTCAGCATTCTCGCCGCGTCAGCACGTGTCAGCGGCGCATTCAGCGCAGCGCTGCCAAAGCTGCCTACAGACATAACACAGACAGCCTCCATATTGGCCACCGCCTGTTCCGCCCAGGAAGGAACTGTGTCCCTATCTGCGTACCACACTGCAAGATCCACATCAGAAACCGACAGGACACGGTTCAGAATGGCAGCCGCCTGATTGAAGGTAACGGGCTCATCACCACGGAAAGCAATACCATCCCTGGTAACACTGCCCTGTACCACACCGCCGCTGAGTCCGGATGCCGCATAGGCCTTGGCCCAGGCAGGGATCACAGCATCGTCGCAAAAGCCGGTCATGGTAACCGGTGTAACCGGCATCCCCGCGGCCTCCATGGTCATGGCCAGGAATTCGCTGCGTGTAACGGTACGTTCCGGTTCAAAATAATAATCACTTCCCATTCTGACACCCACAAAGATCCCTGCCTCAGCCAGCTGCTGTGCTGCGGCAGCTGCAGCATGTCCCTCCATATCGGAATACGCTACTCCGCTTTTCGGTTTCTGGATAACAACCGTCACTTTCGCCTCACGAGAAACTCTGCCTTCCGCGTCTGTTGCGGTGTAGGTAAAGCTGTCACGTCCGGTTTTGTTTTCCTCGGGAGTATAAATGAATTCCGTTCCCTCAATCGTGACCGTCCCTTTCTTTGGTTCCCGAACAATCGTGTAGGTCAGCACCTCACGCTGAGCATCTGGCTCCAGAAATGCAGCACGGTACGGTATATTACGATAAGTGCGCACGTTCAGATCACGAGCAGTCGGTACTTCCTCCAGGACAGAAGTCTCTGTTGCCAGCGCAGTGATGCCGAGCACAAGAAACACCGCCAATACCACAGCAAGCACCCGGTGCATCTTCGATGTTTTTTTCAAATTGATTACCTCTCTCCATCATGTTTCAGGATATCCGCGGTATTCCTGTTGATGGAAGTATTCTTTCCCGTGAAAGTCCCTTTATGCACAAACACTGCCAGGAGCAATTCCTGGCAGTGTTTTCATCTGCGCAGCCGTTCAGGAAGCGCATGCATTTTAATTCCTGAAACAATTCCCATGGCAGCAAACAGAGTCACAATGGAGGAACCTCCATAACTGAAAAACGGTAATGTCAATCCAATCACCGGCATTACAAACAGGCACATACCCACATTTTCGATGGTTTGGAACATCAGCATACCCGCCATACCAACGCATACATAGGCCGCGAAAGGAGAATGGGTCTCACGGGAGACCTGAAAACAACGAAATACGATGGCAAACAAAAGGATGATGATCGCAAGACATCCAAAGAAGCCGAGTTCCTCTCCCGCTACAGAAAAAATAAAATCTGTGTGCCGTTTGGGAAGGGAGTTGCCCGCTTTGCTCTGGGTCTGTGTACCCTGATAGAGTCCCTGTCCCCACCATCCTCCGGAGCCAATGGCCAGTAAGCTGCGGGTCTGCTGCCAGCCTTTGCCCAGTTTGTCATATTCGTGGTCAAATATGACCTTGAAGCGCTCCACCATATAAACCGGGATCTTCCCCAATTTGTAAAGCAAAAAGCACCCAAGTCCACCGCCGCCGGCACCCAACGCGAACCACCTCCACGCTGTTCCGGCAGAAAGCATCATACAAATAAAAATAAATACGTACACCAGTGCGCTGCCCATATCCCCCGAGAGCACATAGATAAGCGCCACCATGAACAGCAGATGGCCCGTCGGAAAAGAGACAGACGCCAGACTCTTTAGTTCCTTCCGTTCCCGAAGCGTCCATTCCAGCTGCTTGGCCAGAAGCAGCACAAAGGTGATCTTCACGATCTCGGCAGGCTGAATAGAAACCGGCACTCCCGGAAATTTCAGCCAAGCACGGTTTCCGGTGCCGTCATCCACGCCAAAAGGGGTGCGCAGGAGGCAAATAAAGCCGATATTGAACACCAGCATCCATTTCCATTTCCGAATCAGATCCTCCATATCAAGGATAGAAAACAGGACATACAGAACGATGCCGATCCCCATGGCAGCCGCCTGCACCAGCATGAGACGGAGCGAACGGCTGCTTCCCATATAACGGGTGGCGCTGGAGATCAGTACAAGACCATACAGAGTGGATATTACACACAGCGACAGCAGAACCAGATCCGCCTGCCGCACAAATTCAAACAATATATTTTTCAGGCGTCTGACCATAGCAAACTCCAAGTCTTCGTCATTTTACAGAGGCATCCGCCGCCTCCCTTTGATGATTTAGTATACCACATACGCATATCTCTGTAAACCGATGAATTTTCTTTTGCCTTGTCACGTCTTCTGTGGTATACTGCATGCGGTGGCGTTTGACACCGTTGATCTCAAGGAAGGGAGGCTTCTCCTTTTGGAATACATTTCACACAGTCCCTCTGAAACAGAGGCTATAGGACAGGCTCTGGGCGAAAAGCTCCGCCCCGGAACCGTGCTCGCCTATTTGGGGGATCTGGGTATGGGTAAAACCGCCTTTACCCGCGGACTTGCCCGGGGGCTCGGCTGTCCCGGACGCGTAACCAGTCCAACCTTTACCATCGTAAATGAATATGAGGGCAGAATCCCCTTATTCCACTTCGACATGTATCGTCTGACGGATTCCGATGATCTCTTTGACATCGGTTGGGAAGATTATCTGGAGCGCAGCGGTGTCTGTGCCGTGGAATGGAGTGAGCGTATCTCTGACGCACTGCCGGAAAACACCCTATATGTAACCATCTCCCGCCACCCGGAAAATGAGGGTTGGCGCATCATCACAACGGAAGGAGGCTCTGCAGAATGAAAATTCTGGCATTGGAAACCTCTGCCAAAGCCTGCTCTGCCGCGGTTACAGAAAACGGACGCGTGGTCGCCTCCGCCTTTCAATGCACTGGCCTGACACACAGCCGCACTTTGATGCCCATGGTTGAAGACATGCTCCGCAACGCCGATCTGACGCTTGCCGACTGCGATGTTATCGCTGTTGCCAACGGCCCAGGTTCCTTTACCGGTATCCGCATCGGCATTGCGGCTGCCAAGGGGCTGGCATTCGCCGCCGAAAAGCCCATGGCCGGTATCTCCACACTGGAAGCCATGGCTATGAACTGCATCGGAACTGTCGGCCTCATTATATGCGCCATGGACGCAAGGCGTCAGCAGATATACAACGCTTTGTTCCTCTCCGATGGAAATCGTTTGACCCGCCTCTCCCCTGATCGGCCGATCGCTCTGGCCGAGTTGGCAGAAGAAATCAAACGCTCTTCGGAAGCGCACATTGTCGTTGTGGGTGATGGCGCACACTTATGCCATAATTATCTGACGGAAGCAGGGATTGACTGTGTACTGGTGCCCCCGCATCTGCTGCAGCAGAATGCCGTCACTGTGGCTCTTGCCGCCGAGTACGCCGTCACAGAAGGACGCCTTTGCTCTGCTCAGGATTTGGAAGCCGTCTATCTCCGGGCCGCCCAGGCAGATAAGCTGAAAACCCAAAAGTCATGATTTTGCCAAATATACAAAACAGAAAGAGAGTTGTTGACTATGAATGAGAAGCTGCATGTTGTAAATCATCCCCTAGTGGCACACAAAATGACCATTCTCCGTGACAAGAATACCAGTGTCAAGGAATTCCGTGAAATTGTCTCTGAGATCGGTATGCTGATGACTTATGAGGCAACCCGCGATCTGCCTCTGACGGAAAAGGAAATCGAAACTCCCATCTGTAAAACTATGGCTCCCACAATTTTGGGCAAAAAATTTGCTGTCGTCCCCATTCTTCGCGCCGGACTCGGCCTTGTGGAGGGCGTGCTGCGCATGGTACCCTCCGCCCGCGTCGGCCACATCGGCCTTTACCGCAACGAGGAAACGCTGGAGCCGGTGAAGTATTTCTGCAAAATGCCGCCGGACGTTGCAGATCGTGATATTCTCATCGTAGATCCCATGCTGGCTACCGGCGGCAGCGCAGCCGCTGCTATCGGTTTTATGAAAGAGTACGGCTGCACCAATATTAAGCTGATGGTTCTTCTGGCAGCTCCCGAAGGCATTGAACGCATCCATAAAGAGCATCCCGATGTGGATATCTACTGCGGCGCTGTGGATCAGAAGCTGAACGAGGTCGGCTATATCGTTCCCGGTCTCGGTGACGCAGGCGACCGTATTTTCGGCACCAAATAATTCTTTCGAACAAAACGCTGTGCCTCTTCCGAAAGAGAGGTACAGCGTTTTTCGACTTATAGCACACAGAAGAAAACTGCCAGATAGTGAAAGAAGGATCCTGCCAGAATCAGAAGGTGAAACAACTCGTGGAAGGTCCACTCCGCATTGATATTCGGCCTCTTGATTGCGTAGAATACCGCCCCCACAGAATAGCATATACCTCCTGCCGCCGTTAGAAACACACAGCCGGGCCCCGCTGAAGCAAAGTCACGGATCACAAATACCACAGCCCATCCCATACCGACATACACAATCGTAGAGAGAATTCGCGGTGCACTCACCCACGCTAACTTTACAGCAACACCTGTGATGGCAATGCACCAGAGAATCCCGCAGAAGCGCGCTCCCATAGGCTGCGGCAAAAGCACCGTGCAGAACGGGGTATAGCTTCCGGCGATCAGGATATAGATCATGCTGTGATCCATCTTTCTGAAAAAGCGCTTGGTACCGTCCACCGCGGAATTCCCGGGACAAAAATGGTAAATTGCACTGGCGGAATACAACGCAATCAATGAAAGCACAAAGCACATAGCTGCAGCCAATGCCGCCGCAGATGCGCCCGTATACATGCCGCGCATCAGCATAACAGCGCCGCCTACCAATGCTGCCAGCGCACCCAAAGCATGGGTATGACAGCTAACAGGATCCTGTGCCCCGGAAAAAAACGCTCTCATCGTTCTATACTCTCCTTTTCGTCGCTCATCAGTATAATATGGTTTTCATTATCATATTACACGATAACTTAAATCTATTCAAGTGTTTTTTCTGCAAAAAAAAATACTCTGCAGAAAGACTCGCCTTCTGCAGAGTGTTTCAATTATCGGGAATCATGCAGATTTGTTCCGTCCGGCAGTAAAAATACTTGCTCAGTCAACGTACTTTCTCTTGTAATCTGCTGTGATGCTACACGATAAAAAGTGATGCCGTCCTCCATGCGCTCCGCGCCGATCAGAAGTCCGGAAGCAACACTTACCCAATACCTCTGAACGATTCCGTATTCATCAGGAATCGTTTCCACAAAGATGCAGTTTTCTTCGGAGAAGACCCGATAATCCGCTTTGGCAATCTGCTGCGGATCAATCAGGAGAATTTCCTCATACGTAGGAAGACTTTGCTCCTGATCTGCGGACACATCTCCCGCATTGCCTATATAGTAAGCAGCTTCATCATCGTACCACACAGCTGTGCGAATACCATCCGTAACCACATGACGCGTTCCGCCGTCCGTTTTTACAGAGTCAACACGAGTCAGCGTATCATGCACATAGGCTGTCATTTTTGAAAGAGCGCTGGTATTTTCCCACAGCCACTCTACAACCAGGATCTGGATATAGGAACCGGGACGCTGCAGCGTTGCAATCGCAGACTGCACCGTTTCCGGTGTAATTTCGATCTTATTGACAGCGTCTTCACCATACTGGGAAGAGTCCGGACTGACCGTTGACGGATGTGTGGTATCCGGCAAAGCTACATGGGATGTGCGGCGCAGACTTCCGGACATCAAAAAGCCGACCACCAGCACAATCAAAATAATGAATCCCATGGCAGCCGTATTAAAACGACGCTTGCCCATACCGCACCTCTTTTCCGGTTAAGTCCGATAGTCAGCTGGCCTTTCTCCCAGACCAAAATGCCAAAGAATGGCATCTGCAATGCGGCCGCAGGCGTTTCCATCACCGTACGGATTCACTGCACGAGCCATCTTCTGGTATGCATTCCTGTCCTGCAGCAGTCGGGTCGCCATGGTAACGATATCATCCTGCACCACGCCCGCCAACGCAACAGTACCTGCTGCGACAGCTTCGGGACGCTCAGTTTCACGGCGCAGTACCAGTACAGGTTTTCCCAGCGCAGGTGCTTCCTCCTGCAAACCACCGGAATCCGTCAGCACCAGATAGCAGCGTGCCATCAAGTTGTGCATTTCGTCCGCAGGCAGGGGATCAATCAGATGAACTCTCGGTGCTCCACGCAAATACTGATCTGCGGCATCGCGTACTACAGGACTCAAATGGACAGGATACACCAGTTCCACATCACGGTTTTCCTCGGCGATCTGCCGCAGTGCAAGCATGATGTTTTTCATCGGCTCGCCGTAATTCTCCCGTCGGTGACAGGTAACAAGGCAAACCTTTTTCCTCTGATAATCCAATCGATTCAAAAGCTCCGTGGAGAATGCATAATCACTGCGAACCGTTGTTTTCAATGCATCGATCACCGTATTCCCGGTGACAAAGAGCCCCTTGTCGATTCCTTCTCTGATCAGGTTTTCCCGATTGCTTTCCGTGGGACAGAAATGCAGCTCTGCAATGGCCGAAACCAGCTTTCTGTTCATCTCCTCTGGAAAGGGAGAATACTTGTCATACGTTCGGAGACCAGCTTCCACATGTCCCACCGGAACCTGATGGTAAAATGCAGAAAGCGCACCTGCAAACGTTGTGGATGTATCGCCGTGCACCAGAATCATGTCCGGCTTCAGCACGTTAATTGCCTCATCCATGCCAAGCAGGCATTTGCTGGTAATAGTAGACAGCGTCTGGCGCGGCGTCATGATATCCAGATCCCAGTCGGGCTTCAGGGCAAAAACATCCAGCACACTGTCCAGCATCTGACGATGCTGAGCAGTCACGCAGCAAAGGCTTTCGATCCCATCACGGGAAGCCAGTTCCTTCACGAGAGGAGCCATTTTGATTGCTTCCGGCCGGGTTCCAAACACGCTCATGATTCTCAATTTGCTCATTTGTCCTCCCCTTCCCCGGTCGCACTGTCATCTCCCTTTTCCTGCTCCTCGGTTTTGTGATGGTTGTGATCCATCAGCTCTGCCATTTCCTCGCGCAGGCCTTCCTGAACCTCCTTGGGAAAGACCACTCTTGCCGCAACGCCAGCTACCACACACAAAGCTACGAAAAACATCATCGCCTTCAGTTCACCGCTGGTGGTCAGCACAACAGCAGACATGCCCAGAATCGCAGAGATCACATACAGTGTTGCCACCGCCTGCTTCTGATTCAGTCCCATATCGATCAGGCGGTGATGCACATGGCTTCGGTCAGGCTTCATGGGGCTTTGTCCCTTGGCGATACGGCGGATCATGGCGAAAGCCGTGTCAAAAATCGGAAGGCCAAGGATCAGGAACGGAACCGCAAAGGAGATCAGCGCATAGAACTTAAACAAGCCCTGAATGGACATTGTTGCCAAAATAAAACCCAAAAATGTGGCGCCGGTATCTCCCATAAACATCTTTGCAGGGTTGGTATTATAGGGCATAAAGCCGACGCACGCGCCTACCAGCGCAGCCATGCTGGTAGCCACATGACCATCTGCCACCAGCAGAGCGATGACAAGCATGGTCGTCGCACAAATGGCAGACACACCGTTAGCCAGACCGTCCAGGCCGTCAATCAGATTGACAGCATTGGTAATGCCCACGATCCACAGGATCGTAATGGGGATGGAAAGCCCTCCCAGCACCCAATAGAGATTCCCGGAAAAGATATTCGGATTGGACAGAGCCTTGATAACCACACCATGTGAGATCGGTATCAGTGCCGCAATGATCTGAACCACAAACTTCAGCATGGCAGGCAGAGGCGTGATATCATCTACCACGCCCAGAAGCACAATGATGACTGAACCCAGCAGGATTCCCCGCATCTGCACATCAATCTCATTGAACAGCAGCGTACTTACCATAAACCCGAGAAAAATCGCCAACCCACCCAACCGGGGTATCGGTGTCTTATGCATACGGCGATTGTCCTTCGGAACATCAATAGCGCCAACTTTATATGCAAAAGTTTTCACCACAGGCGTCATGAGGAAGCTGACGATCAGTGCAGTTGCCACAGACAACAATACTGTACCGAGCAGCGAATACTCAAACTCCATTCCGCAAACCTCCATCAGCGGGCAACAAAGCCAATCTTTCGCTGGACCTTGGAGAGGGTTTTATTGGCCAGATACTGAGCATGCTGGGCACCCTCACGATAGATGCCTTCCAGATAGGCCTTGTCTGCGATCAGACGCTGAGACTCCTCGCGAATGGGACGCAGCAGTTCGATCACGGCATCTGCCACTGCAGGCTTAAATACGCCATAACCCTGACCGGCAAAGATTTCCTCCGCCTCTTCCAGAGTCTTACCGGTCGCCGTGCAGTAAATGGTCAACAAATTGCTGACGCCGGGCTTATTCTCCTTATCATAACGGACAGCAGTTTCGCTGTCGGTCACAGCACGCTTGAACTTTCTGGCGATGTCCTCCGGCTTATCCATCAGATAGACGCAGCCGTCAGGATCCGACTTGCTCATTTTGTTCAGCGGATTGCCCAGACTCATGACACGGGCACCCATCTTAGGAATGAAGGGTTCGGGAAGAACAAAGGTATCGGAATAGATGCCGTTAAATCGAGTTGCAATATCACGGCACAACTCCACATGCTGCTTCTGATCTGCCCCCACAGGCACCAGATCCGCCTGATATAGAAGGATGTCTGCCGCCATCAGAACCGGGTAGGTAAACAGACCGGAAGTGATGTTATCTGCGTGCTGCTGAGACTTCTGCTTAAACTGGGTCATCCGGCTCAGTTCGCCAAACTGGGTATAACAGCCCAGAATCCAGCCCAGCTCCGCATGCTGTGGAACATGGCTCTGGATGAACATGATGTTTTTCTTGGGGTCAAGACCACAGGCAATATACTGTGCCAGCTGATGGATGCTGCGCTGACGCAGCTCGGCAGGATTCTGCCGAACCGTAATGGCATGCATATCCACAATGCAGTAGATGCACTCATATTCATCCTGCAGCGCCACCCAGTTTTTGATAGCGCCCATATAAGAACCCAGAGTCAGATCACCACTGGGCTGAATACCGCTGAAAATTCTTTTCTTCTTTTCGTTTTCCATGGAAGACACCTCGTTATCGAAATAATCAGACAATCGGCAAGGCCAAAATGCTTCTGGATATACTTTAACCAGTGTAGTATACCACATCGTCTGCAAAAGAGCAAATCCATTTTCGAGTTTCTTCAACAAAAATAACTCCTGATTCTCTCCTTGACAATCCATAGATTTAACGCGATAATGTAGTCTGTTAAATTATGTATTTGGAGGCAACCTTTATGGCTGTTGATATGAAGTTCATCGAAGAATTGGAATCCCGGATTCCCAAGGGAAAAGTGCGCACACGCTTTGCCCCCTCTCCCACCGGTTACATGCATGTGGGTAATCTTCGTACCGCATTGTATACCTGGCTCATCGCCCGCCACAACGACGGCACATTTATCCTCCGCATTGAAGATACCGACCAGGGCCGCCTGGTAGAAGGTGCCGTGGATGTCATCTACAAAACCATGGCAGAGTGCGGTCTCACCCACGATGAAGGACCCGATGTCGGCGGCCCTGTTGGCCCCTATGTGCAAACGGAGCGTCGCGACCTGTATCTTCCTTTCGCTCAGCTGTTGGTGGAAAAGGGAGCTGCCTACTACTGCTTTTGCGAAAAGAGCGAGTCTGAGGAAGATTCCGGTGAATTCAATCGCGCCGCAGATCCCTGCCGCGAGCTGAGTGCAGAAGAAGTTGCTGCCAATCTGGCCGCCGGCAAGCCCTATGTGATCCGTCAGCGCATTCCCACCGAAGGTACCACCACTTTCCACGATGTTTCCTTTGGTGATATCACCGTGGAAAACAAGACTTTGGACGATCAGGTTCTGATCAAGCGGGACGGTCTCCCCACCTATAACTTCGCCAATGTGGTGGACGATCATCTGATGGGCATTACCCACGTGGTGCGCGGCAGTGAATATCTCTCCTCCGCTCCCAAGTACAATCTCCTGTATGAGGCCTTCGGCTGGGAGATCCCCACCTATGTTCACTGCTCCCCTGTCATGCGTGATGCACAGAACAAAATGTCCAAGCGTCACGGAGATCCCTCCTACGAGGATCTCATCGCCAAGGGATATCTCACCAATGCCGTGCTGAACTATGTTGCACTGCTGGGCTGGTCTCCCAAGGGTGAGCTTTCCGAGCAGGAGATCTTCTCTTTGGAAGAGCTGGTAGATGCATTTGATATTGCCGGTATCTCCAAGTCTCCCGCCATCTTCGACATTGTGAAGCTGGATCACTTCAACGCCACCTATCTGCGTGCTCTGACTCCCGAGGAATTCGCCAGAGTTGCCGAGCCTTATATCCGCCAGAGCGTTAAGAATCCCGACATCGATGCAGCACAGATCGCTGCCCTGCTGCAGGCACGCTGCGAGCATCTCACCGATATTCCCGAGAAGGTAGACTTCTTTGACGAGCTGCCCGAATATGACATCGAATTCTTCACCAACAAGAAGTCCAAGACCAATCCGGATATTTGCCGCGACATGCTGAAAGCTGCCATCCCTGCTCTGACCTCTATTGACAGCTGGACCAATGAAGCCGTTCACGACGCGCTGATCAATCTGGCCGCTTCTCTGGAAGTAAAGAACGCCACCCTGATGTGGCCTGTCCGCATTGCTGCCGCCGGCAAGCTGGTTACCCCCGGCGGCGCGGTGGAGATCTGCCACATTCTGGGCAAGGATGAGACGTTGCGCCGTCTGAATCTCGGTCTGGAAAAGCTGGGATAATCAACACCGATCCATCACTTAGAATTCTGAATAAAGGATGTATTCTCCATGAGCAAGGTTTTCATTCCTGAAGGTTACAAAATGCCGCTGACCAACAACGAGCTGCAGCGTGCTATCGAATTCATTCATGCAGATTTCCAGCACAACCTCTGTGCCAGACTTTCCCTGCACCGTGTGTCCGCTCCTCTGTTTGTGGATGGCGGTACTGGTCTTAACGATGACCTGAACGGTATTGAGCGTGCCGTCTGTTTTGATATTCCGGACGTTGGCACCAACGGCGTTGTGGTGCATTCTCTGGCAAAGTGGAAGCGTCTGGCGCTGAAACTCTACGAGTTCCCTGTAGACACCGGCCTGTATACCAACATGAACGCCATCCGCCGTGATGAGGAGGTGGATAACCTCCACTCCATCTATGTGGATCAGTGGGACTGGGAGAAGCACATCAGCCGCGAATCCCGCAACATCCACTATCTGCAGGAAACCGTACGGGATATTGTAGGTGCCATCTGCGATACCTCCGCAGCTCTGCGTATGCAGTTCCCCGCTCTGACCTTCAAGCCGGAGCGCGAAGTATTCTTCATTACCTCTCAGGAACTGGAAGATATGTTTCCCGATCTGACTCCCAACGAGCGGGAAACAGAAATCTGCCGCATCCACCGCACAGTCTTCCTGATGCAGATCGGTAAGAAGCTGAAGTCCGGCAAGCCTCACGACGGACGCGCTCCTGACTATGATGACTGGGAGCTCAACGGTGATATTCTGATGTGGAATCCCGTTCTGGAAAGCCGCTTTGAGCTGTCCTCCATGGGCATCCGCGTCGATGAAGAATCTCTGGATCGTCAGCTGACAGAGCGTGGCTGCAATGACCGCCGCAACCTTCTCTTCCATCAGATGCTGCTGAACGGCCAGCTGCCTCTGGCCATCGGCGGCGGTATCGGCCAGTCCCGCCTGTGCATGCTGCTGCTGAGCGCCTGCCATATCGGCGAGGTGCAGGTCAGTCTGTGGGATAAGTATACGATTGATACCTGCAAAAAAGCTGGCGTACAACTTCTGTAATGCGAACGCACTTTACATAGAAAACACCCGTTTTCCAGTGGAAAACGGGTGTTTTCATCTTGTCAATGAAGAACTCTGCCACAGAGCATTCATGCAGAATGTCCTGCGGCAGAGCTTCTATTACATGCTCAGGCGTACCTTGGCACGGCGACGGGCCAGTTCAGCCACTTCATGCTCTTCTTTGGAAAGAGAGCTGTTCGCTAGTTTGGCCTCCGCCTTTTCCAGCGCAAGCTTGGCGCGCTCCTTATCGATCTGCTCTGCCCACTCAAAGGCAGTAGCAATGACACGAACCTCACCATTGGTCACAGCCAGCATACCGTTCATGCAGGCCGCTCTTTTGCGCTCGTTCTCGGTTACCACCACGGCAGCACCCACGCCAAGTACAGCCACATAATTGGAGTGACCGGCCATAATCGCCACATCACCGTTATTGGTGCGTACGATCACACGCTCCGCCTGTCCGTCGAAAAATTCGCCGTCAGGCGTCACGATCTGAAGGTGAAACGTTTTCATGCTTTACCGCCTTTCGCCTTCTCAACGACCTCATCGATCGTGCCGGCGAAGAGGAACGCAGATTCGGGCAGGTCGTCATGCTTGCCTTCGACGATCTCCCGGAAACCGCGGATCGTCTCGCTGATGGGAACATACTTACCAGCCATACCGGTGAACTGCTCTGCAACGTGGAAGGGCTGAGACAGGAAACGCTGCACCTTGCGGGCACGGTTGACGGTCAGCTTATCAGCCTCAGACAGCTCGTCCATACCCATGATGGCAATGATGTCCTGCAGTTCCTTGTAGCGCTGGAGAATATGGATAACAGACTGGGCCACATCGTAATGCTCCTGACCAACCACGTCGGGAGACAGGATACGGGAGGTGGAGTCCAGAGGATCCACTGCGGGATAGATACCCAGAGAGGCGATGCCGCGGTCCAGAACCGTGGTGGCATCCAGATGAGCAAAAGTAGTGGCGGGAGCGGGGTCAGTCAAGTCGTCCGCAGGGACGTAAACAGCCTGAACGGACGTGATGGAACCGTCCTTAGTGGAGGTAATGCGCTCCTGCAGGGCACCCATTTCCGTTGCCAGAGTGGGCTGATAACCAACTGCGGAAGGCATACGACCCAGCAGAGCGGAAACCTCAGAACCAGCCTGGGTGAAGCGGAAGATGTTGTCAATGAACAGCAGCACGTCCTGATGCTTGGCATCACGGAAATACTCTGCCATCGTCAGGCCGGACAGGCCAACACGCATACGGGCTCCGGGGGGTTCGTTCATCTGACCGTAGACCAGAGCAGTCTTGTCCAGAACGCCGGATTCCTTCATTTCATAATACAGGTCGTTACCCTCGCGGGTACGCTCACCAACGCCGGTGAAGACAGAGCAGCCATTGTGCTCGGTGGCAATGTTGTAGATCAGCTCCTGAATCAGAACAGTCTTACCAACGCCTGCGCCGCCGAACAGACCGATCTTGCCGCCTTTGGCATAGGGGCAGATCAGGTCAACGACCTTGATGCCGGTTTCCAGAATCTCCGTGGAGGATTCCTGCTCATCATAGGCGGGAGCCGGGCGGTGGATGGGCCATCGCTCAGCAGCCTTGGGCGCTTCGCCAGAGTCCAGAGGATCACCCAGCAGATTGAAGATACGGCCCAGGCAGGCATCGCCGACGGGAACCGTAATGGAGGAACCGGTGTCAACAGCCTTCATGCCGCGCACCAGACCGTCCGTAGAGCTCATGGCAATGCAGCGGACAACACCGCCGCCGATATGCTGAGCAACCTCAGCAGTCAGCTTCTTGCCGTTATTGTCCAGCTCGATTGCATTGAGCAGATTGGGCAGCTGATTATCCGGGAAACGAATATCCAGAACAGGTCCGACGACCTGTATGACAGTGCCAATATTCTGATTGGACAAAGCTGTCACTCCTTTCATGATTGGTCGCTGCCGGCCACGATCTCGGTGATCTCCTGCGTGATGGCACCCTGACGGGCACGGTTATAGCGCAGATTCAGATCTTCGATGATCTCGTCAGCATTTTTGCTGGCAGCATCCATAGCAGTGCGGCGGGCGGCCTGCTCAGAGGCCAGAGATTCGCAAAGTGCACCGTACAACAACCCGCCGATGTAGTTCGGTACAATAGAATTGAAGATGCTTTCGCTGCCGGTTTCATAGATGATATTTTTTCTGCTGGTGCCATCCGCCTTGGGCTGGATGGGCAGGATATCCATTCCGGCAGGTGCCTGTGAGAGCATGGAGACAAAATTGGTGTAGTACAAAGAGATCTGATTAAATTTACCGGCCAGGAAACCCTTGGCGATTCTCTCTGCCAGAAGCTCACAATCCTCCGCGGTGATCACACCGGCTTCGGCATAGTCCTCTGTCAGGATCTCACAGCCGCGGCGCTGGATAAACTCCAGTGCTTTCTTGCCTATGGGCAGCACAACCGCTTCCTGCTTTGCAATGGCACTGTATGCCATTTTCAGCACATTGTTGTTGTAGCCGCCGGCAAGACCGCGGTCACCTGCAATTACGATGAACAGAGGCTTGCCTGTCTTCGGACCGCAAATATAGGGAGATGCGAAGCAGGGACTGGAATTATAGATCTCATTCATCGCCTCGTAGAGCGCTCCGAAATACGGACGACTCGCAATGGCGCGAGCCTGCGCACTACGCAGCTTGGAGGCTGCCACCAACTCCATGGCCTTGGTAATCTGTCTCGTGGATTCCATGCTCTTGATGCGAAGCTTAATCGCTTTCATGGATACGCCGGCCATGTACGCGCCTCCTTCTTACAAATTTGCCATGAACTCCGCCACCCGTGCCTCAATGCCGCTCTTGAGAGCCGCCTCGTGCTCGGCAGACAGATTACCCGTGGTACGGATGCCTTCCAGCACTTCGCTGCAGTTGGCCTCCAGCCAGGGATAGAGTTCCTTTTCAAAGGTACGGATCTTGTCGACGGGGACTTCCTTCAGATAACCGCCGATAACCGCAAAGAGGATACAAACCTGATAGGCAACGTCAACCGGTGCGTTGCGGTCCTGCTTGAGCACTTCCACAATACGCTCGCCCTGCGCAAGACGCTCACGGGTATCGCGGTCCAGATCGGAGCCAAACTGAGCAAAGCCCTGCAGCTCACGGTACTGGGAGTAAAGCAGCTTCAGCTGACCAGCCACCTTCTTCATGGCCTTGATCTGTGCAGCACCGCCTACGCGGGACACGGAGATACCGGGGTTGACTGCCGGCATAACGCCGGAGTGGAACAGCTCGGTCTCCAGGAATATCTGGCCATCGGTGATGGAAATGACGTTGGTGGGGATATATGCAGAAACGTCACCGGCCTGGGTCTCGATGATGGGCAGTGCAGTGAGAGAACCGCCGCCGCACTCAGGGGCCATACGGGCCGCGCGCTCCAGCAAACGGGAATGCAGATAGAAAACGTCGCCGGGATAGGCCTCACGTCCGGGAGGACGACGGATCAGCAGAGACAAGGCACGATAAGCTGTGGCATGCTTGCTCAGATCGTCGTAGATCACCAGAACATCTTTGCCCTGATGCATGAAGTACTCACCCATGGTGCAGCCGGAATACGGAGCAATATACTGCAGGGGCGCCAGCTCGGATGCAGTGGCGCTGACCACGATGGTGTAATCCATGGCGCCGCCGGCTTCCAGCGTGTTCACCAGCTGTGCAACGGTGGAACGCTTCTGGCCGATGGCCACATAGATGCAGATCACGTCCTTGCCGCGCTGGTTGATGATGGTATCTGCCGCCAGAGCGGTCTTACCGGTCTGACGATCGCCGATGATCAGCTCACGCTGACCGCGGCCAATGGGAATCATGGAGTCGATTGCCTTGATACCGGTCTGCAGGGGCACAGAAACGCTCTTGCGCTCCAGAATACCGGGGGCAGGAGACTCGATAGCGGCATACTTGCCGCAGTCGATGGGGCCCTTGCCGTCAATAGGCTGGCCCAGCGCGTCCACAACACGGCCAATCAGTGCCTCACCAACGGGAACAGACACCACGCGGCCGGTACGACGCACCGTATCGCCTTCACGAATACCTTCGTTGTCGCCCAGCATAACGATGGAAACAGAGTTCTCTTCCAGGTTCTGGGCCATGCCATATACGCCGCCGGGGAACTCCAGCAGCTCATTGACCATGCAGCCTTCCAAACCGGCAGCACGGGCGATACCGTCGCCGATCAGAATCACGGTGCCGGTCTCAGACTGATTGATGCGGGTCTCATAATGTTTGATTTGGGAACGGATAATGTTCGAAATCTCTTCCGGTCTCAATTCCATAGCCTCACCAGCTTTCAGTATTGTTTTACTTTTGGGCAGTTCCCTGCCTTATACTGCAGAGCCCTGCAGAAGACGCTCAATCTCGTGGAGATGATGCTGCACACTGCCGTCATACTGGCGGTCGGGCAGCTCCAGCCGGATACCACCGATCAGGTTTTCGTCCACGCAGGCAGTCAGTTCGATTTTTTTGCCGGTCATGCGCGCAAGCTTCTCGCGGAGCTTGTCCTGCAGATCCGGGCGCAGCTGGGCTGCGCAGACAGCACGCACTTCCATAATCCCTTCATCCGCATGATAACGCTTGCGGAACGCCTCGACGCAGTCGCCGAACTGCCCGACGGTTCCATTGTCACAAAGAATCTTCATGAAATTCAGGACATACGGGTGTACCCTTTCCTGCCATGCGTCATCCAGCAGCTTGCGGCGCTCTTCCTTCGGGATGGAAGGCTCCAGCAGCAGCTTACGGTACTCGGGGTTCTCATCAAACACTGCCGCGATCAGCTGCAGCTGCTTGAGAAGCTCTTCGCAAAGTGCCTCTTCTTTTGCCAGATCATACAGCGCACCACCATAGGTCTTAGCTGTCTTTGTCATAGCTTTTCACCCAATTCATCGATAAACTGTTCGAAAAGCGCTTCGTGATCCTTCTGGTCGATTTCCTTCTTCACGACCTTGGAAGCAAGCTCCACAGCCAGAGAGGATATCTCGCCCTTGGCCTCATTCATGGCCTTCCGGCGCTCCAGTTCAATATCCCGGGTAGCCTTCTCGCGCAGAGCAACGGTTTCGGCCTCAGCCGCCTTCACCAGCTCAGCACTCTGCCGCTTTGCGGTCTCCACTGCACGACTGGTGATAGCCGCAGCCTCAGCACGCGCCTCGCGCAGGTGGCTCTCATACTCAGCCTTTGCGTTTTCCGCATCTACCTTTGCCTTTGCAGCCTCATCATAGGTGCTGTCCACCTCACTCTGACGCTGTGCCAGGATATTCTTGATAGGCTTGAACAAAAAGCGCTTAAACAGATACATCTGCAGCAACAGGTTGCAAATCTGCCCGATCACTGTCCAATACTGGAATTCGACCAGCGATTGGTAGTTCATTTTATGTTCACTCCTTTCTCTTAGCTTTGCCGAAGGGGACGATCCCGCTTACAGCATGCCGAGGAACATACCAGGAGCAACAAAGATCAGCAGCAGGCCGGTAACAAAGCCATAGATACCGGTGGTCTCGGACAGAGCAACACCCAGCAGCAGAGTGGAAGTCACATCACCCTTGCTTTCGGGCTGACGGGACACAGCTTCGACTGCCTTACCGGCAGCATAGCCTTCACCGATACCAGGGCCGATACCAGCGATCAGAGCGAGACCTGCGCCAATTGCGCAACCCATGAGAACGATAGCTCTTGCCATTTCCATAATTGTAATCCTCCAAAATTAATTTATTTGAGTATTGTTTATTCAGCCGCACTGGCGATGAACATCATGGTCAGCATACAGAAAATAAATGCCTGCATAAAGCTGCCGAACCAGTCAAAATAGAGAGAGACGATGGCCGGAATGCCAACCGTCAGGAACGGAATTGCGCCGAGCCAGTCGCCGATGACACCCGGCAGCAGGCCGAACAAAGCCTGGTTTGCGACCGTCAGTGCCGCATAGATCAGCGCAGAGATAACCATTCCGGATACGATGTTGCCGAAATGACGGAACGCCATAGAGATTGGCGTAAATACTTCGCCCAAAACATTGAACGGAGCCATGACAAAAATCGGGTCACAGAACCCCTTCAGGTATCCGCCAAGGCCGTTTGTGCGAAGCTTGGTGGCTGTGATGATTACGAAGACCACCAATGCCCACGCCATAGTGGTAGAGATGTCTGCTGTTGGGGAGAACAGTCCCAGCAGCGAAGAAAGACTTCCCAAGATAGAAAGGCCAAAAATCGCTGCAATAAAGGGCGTATAATGCATCCAAGCTTCACCCATATTGGTATGCACAAAGTTTTCCGCTGTTTTGACGATAAACTCTGCAGCCGCCTGACGCTTGGAGATGTTCTTCACCTTCAAATCATGTGTCAGCCAGATGGATAGTCCCGTCAAGACCAGCATGACGCCCCATGTCACCAAAAGCGATGCGGAGATGGGTATGCCACCAAGAATCGGGATCTCAAAATATATCGGTGCACCTTTGATATCTACATTCATTCTGTTTTTTCCCCCCCTTCCTCGCATTTCTTTTCGCCGGGACGGTAATGTCCGAATAACTGCATCGCGTAGATCACAAGTTTCGGAAACAGGAACGGGATCAGCGCTGCAATACTGTGGAAAACAGGCACCTTAACGCCGACGGCCATGCCAAAAACGCAAGCGCACATACGCAGCGTATAGTTCTTCTGCATATAACGCTTCGCACCGTCCCCCTTGTCCATCGCCTTCTGTACGCCAAGACCCATGAAGAAAAAATTCCCCACAGCAAATATCGATCCCCACAGCGTGCCCAGCACCACTGTGTAATCGAATCGTCCCAGCAGCAGAAATACAATGCACATAACGACATCCGCCAGCAAAACACCAATGGTTATGTGGCGGGTTTCGTCAAGGATCGCCTTTTGTATATTCAAATGCGCAGTCCCTCCTTCACAACTTCGTATTCCCTTCATCCTTCTCTTCCGATGCGGGTCTCTTTTTATTCAGCATTTTATAAAATGTGCTGAATGTACTGGATATCGCCGAAAGAATGCCGATCAAAATCGCCAGAACCATGATCCAGGGTCCCAGTCCAAAGTGAAGCTGCATCTGATAAGCCAGATACACAAGCACCAGTGGCGGAGTAACAATCATAAATCCCAGCTGCCCGACAAAGGTAATTCCCTGCACAAATTTATACATGGAGTGCATAGGCTCCTCCTCCGACATTCTCCGATTCTCCGCATATCCGAATTTTACGGAAACGCCAAAAAACTCTGTTGAAAATTGTTATAGCATGCAACTGTGAATACGCTTGAATTATATTCCAATCTATACCATTGTGCAAGTGTGAAACTGTATTTTTTAAGCTCACGATAAAGGTAACATTCATTTTTCTTAATGCAGTATTCTTGTCGCAAGCTTGTCGCAAGGATTCATTTTTCGACAAAAGAATGGATTTGCCCTTGCGCTGTAAGCTTTTCAGGGTGATCCGTTCTTCCCAGTGTTTCTTCTTCCCGTACGTTTCATTCCCATTTTAGCGAAATAAATCGCTTTTCGCAAGATAATTTATTTATTTTAATATTAGAAATTTTAACTGCCGCAAATTGCGCAAACTTTCCAGCAACATATGCAAAAACCGTCAGACAGTTCCCGATAAACTGTCCGACGGTAAAAAATCGCAAGTACAAACGGTTATCTGGCAGACAATTCAACGCTGCGGCGCACAATGGACATAGCCGGAACCCGGCAAGGCAGTTTCATTCTGAATGTCATCTGCGGCGTACGAGCTTCCTCGATAGCATTTCCGTCCGTGTCCTGCATCTCAGGAACCGTCATCAGGAAGGGGCGGGTATCCGGTCCCACAATCTCCACTTCATCTCCGGCGCGGAACTTATTGCGCAGCGACAGTGTTGCATTTCCATCCTCATCACAATCCGTAATGATAGCCGCTACCTGCCATTCCCGGATATACCGGGAATTACTGATATACTGCCCCGGCTCACCATAGAAAAAGCCGGTGGAGTAATGTCGGTGACTGACATGCTCCACTTCATCACGCCAAACAGGGTCGATTTCCTTCCCTGCCGCCACTGCATCCAGACAGTGGCGATAGGCTCCGGTCACGATGGCCGCATAATAGGCAGATTTGGCCCGTCCTTCAATCTTGAGACTGGCGATTCCCGCATCGATCAGATCATCCAGATGATCGATCATGCACATATCCCGGGAATTCATGATATAAGTGCCCTTTTCATCCTCGAAAACCGGAAAATATTCTCCCGGACGCTTTTCTTCCATCAGAGCATATTCATAGCGGCAGGGCTGCGCACAGGCACCGCGATTGGAGTCCCGCCCGGTCATATAGCTGGACAGCAGGCACCGGCCGGAATAGCTGACGCACATCGCGCCATGGACAAATGTCTCGATTTCCAGCTCACGTGGCGTTCTGGCGCGAATCTCCCTGATCTCATTCAGACTCAATTCACGAGCCAGAATCACCCGCTGAGCGCCCAGATCATACCAGGCTCTGGCGCATTCATAGTTGGAAACGCTGGCCTGAGTACTGATATGGCGCTCACAGCGGGGCGCATACTTTCCCGCCAGTGTAAATACACCAACATCCGCCATGATGAGGGCGTCCACTCCGGCATCCTGCAAAAGCTCCAGATGTTCGGGCAAATGCACGATCTCATCGTTGCGGGGCATGGTATTGACTGTGCAGTGCACCCGGACGCCATGGTCATGGGCATACTTCACAGCTTTCGGCAGTTCCTCCGGCGTAAAGTTGCCGGTAAAGGAGCGCATACCGAAGCTGGTTCCAGCCAGATAGACAGCATCCGCTCCATACAGGACCGCCATTCTCAGCTTTTCAAAATCTCCCGCCGGAGCCAGCAGCTCCGGCATTTTCTTTTTATCCACCATACTCACCACTCTGCACAAATGCGGTGTGCTCTCTCATTGTCTTGAAGTAATGATGCCGGCCATCCTTGCCCAGCGCATAGAAATAGTAGTCCGTATCAGCGGGATGCAGCGCCGCGTCAATGGATGCCAGGCCGGGATTGGCAATGGGTGTCGGAGAAAGTCCGGGATATTTACGCAGATTATAGGGGGAATCCATCTCCAGATCCGCTTGCGTAATCACACCATGGGCATCGGGCAGAACATACAGCAAAGCTGCATCAATGCCAAGAATACCGTTGGTACCGTGCTTGCCGGCTGTATCCTTCAGACGATTATAAATCACCGATGCAATCTTTTCACGGTCTGTACCATCCGTTTCCTTCTCAATCAGAGACGCAACAATCACGATATCCTTCACCGAGAGGCCCATGTCCGCAGCGACACCCTTGCGTTCTGCCGTCATCTTCTTATTAAAGTTGCTCAGCAGCTTGCCGAAGGCGCTCTTGGGATCGTGTCCCACATAGAATTCGTAGGTGTCCGGGAAGAGATATCCTTCCAGCCGGGAGACGTCCTCAGACTCGTTGTCAATAAATTCGTAGTCAAAGTCTGCCGTCTGAGCAATCTCCGTCAGCTTCTCCTCGGTATTCACTCCCTTATCAGCCAACAGATGGATAATTTCCCGAACAGTATAGCCCTCCGGAATGGAAACCGTCACCGTCTCCAGTTTGTCCACCGGCTTGGACGTCTTGACATACATACCGTCCACCAAAGAGAAATAGTCCATATTGCTGTTCAGCGTAAAGGTGCCCACGCCGATATCTTCCTCCGCACCAACCACCATACCAAACAGTTCAAAGAACCATGGATAATTCACCAGACCGGCGTTTTTCAGCTTTCTGGCAATACTCTTCAAATCATCCTGCTTTGTGATCTGCACGGATACCTCCACCCAGGGTTTGTTCAGCGAACAGGCATCATCCATCAGAAGCCAGCCAATGCAGGCAGCAAGACCGGATATGATCATCACCATAATGACATAGAGTACCGGATTCACACCTCTCCGGCGCCGGTATTCCTTCTTCTGTCTGGGACGCTTCCCTTTTGTCACGGGTTCACGCTCCTTCCGCTCAGGTTCTTCCCCAGGCATGGAGGACATCTCCTCCTGCTTGCTTTCAGAAGACACCTCCGCCGGTTCCGGCTGTGCCGCCGCTTCTGCACCCTCCTTTACCTGTCTGGCATCCCAGCTGGTAGTATCTTCGTTATGATAATCAGACATAGAAACCTCCTTATCGATACAGCAACGGATATTGCCCGCCGCTGGTTGATGTCACCATTATTTTTTTGCGCGGTCATGCCCACATCGTCAGCACGCTGCATAGAATATCTTGAATTCTGTAAGCGAGGTGACATATATGTGCTTTTCTACCGGCAACAATAACAACTGCTCCTGCATCTGGCTGATCCTGATTCTCATCCTGATCTTCTGCTGCTGCGGCGGCAGTTGGGGCGGCAACAACTGCGAATGCGGAAATCACAACAGCAATCCCTGCTGCTGACCTCCGCCATCCATGCAGAGGGGCGCTTGCGGCGCTCCTCTGCAGCCTGTTGAAAAGGACAAGTCTTACAGCAGACCGGTCACCAGATTATAAACCTCTCCGTGAATATCCTCCACCATACGGGGTTCGCCATCCCGGGCACAATTGACCATACGCCATCCGCAGGCATCCGCAATGGCGCGGGCATTGTCCCTGCATGCACGCAGATAGGCGGCATCCTGTTCGTGGATATCCGCAGCGCTGCCCTCTGCCATCTCCCTGCGGCGCATCAGTTTCTCAGTAACTTCCGTGGGCATGTCAAGATAAAACACCAGATCCGGCGCCGGCAATCCCAGAAGCCTGTACTCCAGATCAAACAGCCACTCCAAAAATTCCCGGCGCTCTTCCTCAGGCAGCTTGGATGCCTGATGAACCGCATTGGATGTGGTATAGCGATCCGCCACAATCAGACCGCCGGCATTATAGAAATCGCCCCAGTCCTGCTTGTAGGAGGCATACCGGTCCATGGCATAGAACATGGATGCCGCGTAGGCATTTACATCACTTGGCTTTTTACCCAGTTTTCCCTGAAGATATTCCTCCACCATGGCCGCAGAAGGCTTTCCGTAGCGAGGGAAGGTCAGTTTCCGATAAGGGATTCCTTCCTGTTCCAGCCGCTGACACAGCATTGCCGTCTGTGTAGCCTTTCCGGAACCGTCTGTTCCCTCAAAAACAATTAATTTCCCCTTCATCTGCGCTTTCCTTTCTCTTGATACACGTGCAGCAAAAACAGCGGCAGCTTCATCATGCGTCCGATGCGCCTCGGTTCCTTGCACAGCCGGTAGAACCATTCAAGGCCATGATCACACCAGAATTTCGGAGCACGCTCCACGACACCGGCAAATACGTCCAAACTTCCACCAAGGCCGCACAACAGCTTCGCACCGGTGGCATGTCCGTTCTTTTTCATCCACAGCTCCTGCTTCGGTGCACCCAGACACACAAAAACACAATCCGCTCCGCTGGAAGCAATTTCCTCCACCACAGGAGCATCTTCCTTGAAATATCCGTCATGGGTTCCGGCAATTCGCAGTCCTGGGTATGTCTCCGTAAGCTTTTGCGCAGCTGCCTCCGCAACGCCTGGCTTGGCGCCCAGCAGGAACAGGCTGTATCCGCTTTCTGCCATCCGCTCCATCAGCCCAGCGGCAAATTCGATCCCCGGAACCCTGCTCTTCAAAGGCGTGCCCAGAATCGCCGCGCCTTTTACCACACCGATGCCGTCCGGCAGCACCAGAGCAGCACCCGCGACAGCATCCATAGCGGCAGAATCCTGCCGACACACCTCTACAATCTCCGGATTGGGCGTAACCACATAGCCGACAGTCTCCCCGCGCAGTAGTTCCATACCCGCAGATACTGCTTCCTCCATGGTAACATTGTCAAATCCAATTCCCAATATATCGATACGCACAAAAACACCTCAAGACACAAAACATATACTCATACAGTATAGAATTATACCACACCCGCCGCTGCTTGTACAGATTGATTCTGCACGGAATTTGTAAACAAATATCACAATCAAAACCACGCGTTGAACGCGTGGTTTGACCAGGCCCTATAAGGGCCTATCTCCTGTGGTCGCCCCCTAAAGGGGGCACCGAGTAGATCTGACAACCACAAGATTATCTCTGGCAGCCCCCTATTCGGGGGCTGTCTTTATTTGCCTTCTTTTACCGGCTCACCCGTAAACGGGTCAATATATTCTTTCAAGCTAATCTGGTCGCTCATGATATCCTCCTGCAGTTGGTTTTGTATATATCCTTTTATCGCATTCTCATACTTGCCAACCGTATCTACATAATACCCTCTGCACCAAAAGTGCCTGTTTCCATATTTGTACTTTAGGTTGGCGTGCCGGTCAAATATCATTAAGCTACTCTTGCTTTTCAGGTATCCCATATACTGAGCCACACTCAAATGCGGTGGTATGCACACCAGCATATGGATATGATCGGGGCAGCATTCTGCCGCCACAATCTCTACTCCCTTTCTTTCACTCAGTTCTCGCAAGATTTTCCCTACATCTGCCTTGATTTTCCCATACACTACCTGTCTTCGGTACTTGGGCGCAAACACGATGTGATACTTGCACCGCCACTTACTGTGTGATAAACTTTTGATGTCATCCATTGACATGAACCTCCTGTGTTTTTGAGTGTGGTTGCCAGACCGCTCTCATTCTAACACAGGAGGTTCTTCCTTTTACTAAAGTGTTTTTTTCGACCACCAGTTGAACTGGTGGTTTATTTCCGCTAAAGCTCCAGCAAAAACCGCGCCGCAGATCTCTCTGCAGCGCGGATATGCAATCACTCCGCTGTTTTTTCGGAAGCGTTTTTATCCGGAAGCTGGGCCAATACAACAGCCGCCATCATCAGCAGACATCCAAAGTATTCCCTGCCGCTCAGCTGATCTTTCAGGAACAGTGCGCCGCCAATGACCGCGAACACCGATTCCAGACTCATCAGAATGGAGATGACCGTTGGGTTCGATCCCTTCTGCGCTACGATCTGCAGCGTATAGGCAATACCGCTGGAAAAAACGCCCAGATACAGCAGCGGCCACATGGCTGCACGGATGGCTGTGATCTCGGGCTTTTCCATGGTCAGCATGAATATGGTGGAAATGACAGCTACCGTAAGAAACTGTATCAGCGACAGCTCCACGCTGTCAACATTCACCACGAAATGATCGACCAGAAGAATCTGCACAGCAAAAAACACCGCGCAAAGCATAATATAAAAATCGCCCACAGCAACGGTAAAGTCCTGTTGGATACAAAGGAAATACAACCCTGCCACTGCAGCGGCAACTCCCAGCCAAACGGATTTCCCCACCCGCTTCTTCTGTACCAGCCCAAAAAGCGGTACAATCACAATGTACATCGCCGTGAGAAATCCGGCTTTGCCGGAAGTAGTGGTCTCAATTCCCTTCTGCTGCAGGTTGGTGGCAATGGTCAGCGCAGCACCGCAGCAAACGCCTCCCAACAGCAAATCCCGCAGGTAGTGGGGATTCTTTTCCAGAGATGTCGCCCAGCTCTCTCCGCGGTGCTTCCGCAGAAAAAGCACAAGAAATGTCAGAAAAACTACAGCAATGACAGATCGCACTGCATTGACGGTAAACGGCCCCACATACATGGCACCCATGCTTTGCGTTACAAACGCAAAGCCCCAAATCATTGCAGTAAGGATCGCACAGGCATTATGGAAAAAAGATCGATTCATATGGTTTCCAGCCTTTCCAACATGTCCGCCTATTGCATAGAAAGTACGCTACATGTTATAATTTCCGTCAAGCTCAGCACTTCATCACGACCCACCCGGGTCAAATCGCAGCGGTGCTGTAGAATACAAAGGAATTGTATCATCGGAGGCGTAAAATGGCAATACTCGCCCGGGAGTTTTACAATGGAGACACAGTGGAAATCGCCCGCACTCTTCTGGGAAAATATCTGGTCAGGCGTATCGGTGCAGAAATACTGGTATGCCGTATCACGGAAACAGAAGCCTATGTTGGGCGCTGTGACCGAGCCTGTCACGCTTTCGGTTACCGCAAAACAAACCGAAACGCTGTTATGTTCGGCCCTCCCGGCCATGCATATATTTACTTTGTTTACGGAATGCACCATTGTCTGAATTTCGTCACGGAACCGGAAGGAGAGCCTTCCGCTGTACTGCTGCGGGGTGCAGAACCCATATATGGAACGGACAGAATGTGCAAAGCGCGTTTCGGTCTGAACAGCTGCAGCGAAATGTCTCCCTATCAGCGTAAAAACTTCATGAATGGTCCCGGAAAAGTCTGTAAAGCTCTTTCCCTTTCTGTAGTTCAAAACGCAATGGATCTCACTGGAAACGAACTGTTTCTCTGCGATTCTCCCGAGGATATCGGACTCTCGCGTTCTGCCATCACAGTGCGCGAGATTCTTCAATGTGGACCGCGCATCGGTGTAGATTATGCCGGAGAAGATAAGAATCTTCCCTGGCGATTCCTGTTAAAAAAAGGAGAATAACAACGTGTCAAAACTTCTTTTATTGGATATGGACGGAACCTTAATCGACTCCAACGGAATCTGGAAGGATGTGGACGTTCGTTTTCTGGAGCGCCGTGGGATAGAATACTCCAAAGCTTACTACGAAGGCGTGGCGCATACCATTTTTCCTCTGGCAGCAAAATTCACCAAGGAATTCTGCTCCCTGGAAGAATCCTGTGAAGAAATCATGCAGGAATGGATGGAGCTGGCCAAGGGGCTCTATTCCACAGTCTCGATCAAGGCAGGCGTCCGGGAATACCTGCAGCAGTGCCGTACCGAAGGAAAACGAATGGCTCTGGTGACATCCAGTGTTCCGGAGCACTGTTATACTGCTATGCAGCATCTTGCGCTGACGGATTATTTCGAAAGCATCACTTTCGCTCAAGAACTGGGACTGGAGAAAAAGGACCCAGCCATCTGGTTGGCTGTCGCAGAACAGCACAGCGTTGCTCCTGAGGACTGTACGGTCTTTGACGACTCTCTGTCTGCCTGCAAAGGCGCAAAAAACGCCGGAATGCGCATCATCGGCGTCTACGACAGCTTCTTCGCCGCAGATGAGGAGGCTATGCGCAGCCTCTGCGATGAGTATATCAGGAGTTTTGAAGAATTGCTGAACGCATGAGCAAAATCTCCGAAGAACCTCTCTTGTATTTTGAGCGGTTCTTCGGAGATCTTTTTACAGTTTTTTCATGTAAACACCGGCTGCCTTCAGCATCAACTTCTTGGTTGCACCACTGTCGAACTTCACTTCCAGCATGGCGTCTCCGCCCATAGGTTTGAGAGAAAGCACCTCTCCCCTGCCAAATGCGGTATGCTCTACCATATCGCCCACCTGCAACTGCAGCTGCTGTGGTGCAGCAGACGCCTGATGCTTTTCCAAACCGGCGGCCGTTTTCTTTTCCTGCGCAGTACGAGCAGTTCGATAATCGCCTCTGGGGCTGTCAGACCAGAAGTGATCAGAGCGGTCGGAAAACCGGTTTTCACTGTCCCCTCCTCGTCCCGAGGAATACCCGCCATAGCCTCCACCATAGCTGCTCCGGCTTCCATAGTCGGAATGTTCCCAGCTGCTGTCGCCCCAGCCATCATCCCATCCGGAACGCTCCACACGAGGCTGCGGTTTACCGTGCCACTCCATATTCTCCTCCGGGATCTCTTCCAAAAAGCGGGATGGTCTGCAGGGCGTTGTCTTACCGTACAGCATACGCTGGCGGGCATTGGTCATGGTCAGCAGTTCCTTGGCTCGGGTCATGGCAACATAGCAAAGTCGGCGCTCTTCTTCCAGTTCTTCCGCATTGTAAACCGCATTTGCGCTGGGAAACAGTCCCTCTTCCATACCCACAACATATACCGCAGGAAACTCCAGGCCCTTGGCCGCGTGCATAGTCATCATGGTAACGCAGTCATCGCTGCCTTCCAGTGCGTCCAGATCCGTATACAGAGCAATTTCGTTGAGGAAGCCGGACAGCGTAGGATCCTCAGGCTGCTGCTCCAGGAAACCCATAATGTTGGACTTGAGTTCCTGCACGTTTTCAATGCGTCCGCGGCTCTCCATATCGTTTTTCTCTTCCAGAGCACGGATATAGCCGGTGCGGTCACAAACGGCATCATAGAATTCCGGCAGCGCCAGCTCCCCGCCCAGTCGCCGCAAGTCATCAATAAGATCCGCAAACTTCATCAGCTTAGCCGCAGCAGACTTCAATTCCGGGAACAAATCCGCATTCCGGACAATCTCATAAAGGGATGCACCCTGCGACGCCGCTACCACCTGCACCTTCTCTACCGTGGTATTTCCGATTGCACGGGCAGGCACATTGATGATCCGCCGCAGACGCAAGTCGTCCATAGGGTTATTCAGAACACAGAGATAGGCCAGTATATCCTTGATTTCAGTGCGGTCAAAGAACTTGGTGCCGCCTACTACTTTATAAGGCAGGCCATTGCGCTTCAACGCATATTCCAATGCGTTGGACTGGGCGTTGGTGCGATACAAAATTGCATTTTCGCGGAAGTTCCGGCCGCGGTTGCGGCCCATAAGGATATCCCCCACCACGAAATTGGCCTCGTCACTCTCACTGAACACAGTGCGGACCGCCACTTTGCTGCCTTCGCCGTTGTCCGTCCACAGGGTCTTCCCCTTTCGGCCCAGATTATTCTTGATGACAGCGTTGGCTGCGTCCAGAATATTCTGGGTGGAGCGATAATTCTGTTCCAAGCGGATGGTACGGGCATTTTTATACTGCTTCTCGAAACCGAGAATATTCTCGATATTGGCACCGCGGAAACGATAAATGGACTGGTCATCATCGCCCACCACGCACAAATTTTTTCTGCCGCCTGCCAGCAAGCTGGTCAGCAGATACTGCAGATGGTTGGTATCCTGATACTCGTCAACCAGAATATAGCGGAATTTGTTCTGGTAATACTCCAGCACATCCGGACAGGCTCGCAGCAGGGTCACCGTATGGAAAATCAGATCATCAAAGTCCAAAGCATTGGCGCTGCGGAGCTTCTCCGCATACTGGGAGTATATTTTCGCTATGCGTGTCATTTTCCAGTCATTGGAAGACGCATTGGCCGCTGCAAACTGTTCCGGCGTCTCATATCGATCCTTGGCATTGCTGATGATGCCCATAACCTCACGATGGCCAAAGGCTTTCTCATCCAGATTCATTTCTTTTACAATATCACGAATGACTCGCTTGCAGTCATCGGTATCGTAAATCGTAAAATCCTTTTCAAAGCCCAGACGGTCAATGTAACGGCGCAAAATCCGAACGCAGGCAGAATGGAACGTAGACGCCCACACATCGTTGGCAGCCGGGCCGAGACGAGCGGCCAAACGCTCCTTCAGCTCACCGGCTGCTTTGTTGGTAAACGTGATCGCCAGCACCGACCAGGGCGGCGCCGGTTCTACCGCACACAGCCGCCGCGCACGCATCTGCTCCTCAGGTGTGGGCACGGCAGGATAATTCTCCAGAAACAGGAGATCATCCTCTGTAACACCGGCAGGAATTTCCTCACAATCACTGCCTCGTCCGTATGTCAGCAGATTATAAACACGCTGAATCAGCACAGTGGTCTTGCCGCTGCCGGCACCGGCCAGCAGCAAAAGCGGCCCTTCCGTTGCCAGCGCCGCCTGACGCTGCATGGGGTTCAACCGCCGAAAATCCCGGGCGATCACCGCACGCCGGGCCTTGATAAAACGCTCTTTTGTCATAATTCACCGGTTCCTTTAAAGCTCATGTCGCCGTCCGGCAAAACAGACAGCGGCTTCGATACGTTAACTGATGGTATTGTAGGCGAAAAAAACCTCGTGGTCAATATCTTGTTTGCCTTCTTTCTCAGGCACAAACCAACGCCCCGCTCAAAAGAGCGGGGCGTTGCAGTCATCACAGACCCATAAACACCATATTTACATCGGTAATGAAATTGGGAACGCTGTACATCACCAGAATGTCATCAATCACGTTCTCACGGGCATAGTTCACCATGGATGCTCGATACTGACGCAGATCCAGCAGATGCACCTCAGAGAAGTGCTGTGCCAGGAAGGGTGCCACAGAATCTGTATAGGAATCGCGGATAATCATCAGTTTTCCGCCCGCTGCATTCTCATTACGGATGACACACAAGGGCTGATTGCCGCCAAGAAATGACGAGTACTTATCCTTTACAGACAAGTAACTGCGGTCATAAAGGGAAGCGATCTCTTCTTTTCCTGTACGCCAGGAGGTAACTGTCAGTCCATCTTCCTTCACCCAGTATTCCATCTTATCGGACTTAAGCCAATGGATACCGGAATTGGAATACAGTGTGCCGTCAAACGCAGTGGTGACCACTTCCGGGGTAAAGCTGTCCATGGACAGCACCTCATTGCCTCTTCCCAGAGCCTCCATGATCGCCACATAGCCGTAATAAGCGCCCAGAGTGGTCCAGTGATGGTCCGTGCGGTAGAAGATCTCTTCTCCCGCATGCTCCTTCAGAGCAGTCAGGAAATCCACAGTATTCAGACCGGTCTTTTCCGCCATCTCCAGCAGCAGTGTCTGATCCCAACTGTAAGCGCCGGCAGGCAAACGGTCACGCCAGATCTCCGCCGCGGAGGGGATCAGTCCCAGATGCACCTTGGCATCGGTCTTATCTGCCATACTTTGAATATAACCGAAATTTTTGTCCACCAGTGCGCTGTCCGGTGTCTCTACCTTGGAGATCAGGGTATCTCCCGCCAGATAAACATCGTTAAACTCTGTTTTGCCGATGAGCTGCTCCACACGGGCCTTGACGCCTGTCCAGGCATCACGCAGGGGAAACTGGTCGGCAATGTATTCCTCCACACCATCGGTAAATTCACCGGACTTCAGCGTTTCCCAGGAAAACTCCGGCCACTGGGCCAGCAAACGGTTCTCCGTCTCAGAGCGCTCGCGATCCGGAAGGAGCAGCGACAGGAAAAACATGCCGCCAATGAAGCCGCAGAACAAAATAGTGATAAAACGACTGTATGCTTTTGTCATGATTGACTCCCTCCTCTCAGAAACGGAAATACAGGAACGGATTGTAGCTGCCGGAAACCAGATAGGCGGTTCCGATCAGCAGGCTGGTCAGCATAAGCACCGGAGTGGCCACCTTCTGCACTTTTTCAGGCAGTCGATGCCAGACAGTCCTGCCCAGTGTGGTAGAGGACACCGCCAAAATCACAAGGGTTGCCAGATAGCTGCGCAGATCATAGCCATTGGCTGCACTCCACAGCTCACCGCCGCCGAAACAGATCTTCAGATACGCACCACATCGGCCAAGATCTTCAATGGCAAAGAGACCCCAGCCCACCATCACCAGAAACAGCGTGTACATATGCTTGAGGATCATCGGCATTTTTGCCAGCGCATTGCGCAGAACATATTTTTCCAGCACAAGCAGAACACCGAAGTAGAGTCCCCACAGGATGAAGTTCCAGCTGGCGCCGTGCCAGATACCGGTGGCCAGCCACACAATAAAGGTATTGCGCAGCGCCTTCATCGTTCCGCCGCGGTTTCCGCCCAGAGGAATGTACAGATACTCACGGAACCAGCTGCCCATGGAGATGTGCCAGCGGCGCCAGAAATCAGTGATAGAGTTTGCCTGATACGGATAGTTAAAGTTCTCTTCAAACCGGAAACCAAAGACTTGTCCCAGACCAATGGCCATATCGGAATAACCGGAGAAATCGAAATAAATCTGGAAGGTATAGGCCAGCAGGCCCAGCCAGCCGCCCACCACAGTCAGCGTACCGTCACCCTGCGCCGCCAGAGATGCATCCCACAGAGCACCCACCGAGTTAGCCAACAGCACCTTCTTGGCGAAACCAACGCAGAAACGTCGGACACCAAGGGCGAAGTTCTCCGTGGTGTAAACGCGGTGATTCAGGTCTTCCGCCACCGTCTTGTACTTGACGATGGGACCGGCAATCAGCTGCGGGAACATGGTTACAAATGCACCAAAATTCACGATATTCCTCTGCGCCGGAGCATCCTTGCGATAGACGTCAATGGTGTAGCTCATAGTCTGGAAGGTAAAGAAGGAGATACCGATGGGAAGCGGGATTCCAAGAGGCTCGATATCGATACCAGGGATCAGGGAAAGGTTCGTCACAATGAAGTCATAATACTTGAAGAAGCCCAGCAGAAGCAGGTTAAACACCACGCTCTGTCCCACAAACCAGCGCGCCTTCTTGTCATCATGCCGGTACTTCTCCACCAGCAGACCATGAGTATAGTCGATGACGGTGGACAGGAACATGATAAGGATATAGACCGGTTCGCCCCATCCATAGAAAAACAGGCTTACGATCAGCAGTACAAGGTTTCGCCAACGCAGCGGCGCGGCAAAATAGACTGCCAGTGTCACCACCAGATAGGCAAACATAAATGTAAGCGAACTGAATACCACTTTATTCTCTCCTCCTGAAACATTTCTTTTTATCGCTTCACAGACTTTCCGCCTGTTTCCTTTTGAGATTCCCTGCTATATGACGTAACTCCGACACCAAAAGTTCCCGCATGGATAAATTTTTTCTCAGCATCGTGCAACTCTCTTGTATTATTCCCCATCATCAGGTATGATTGCAAGCAGAAAACAGATTTCCTTCTCGCAATTTGCGATTTTTGACATTATTTTGAGGTGAAATAAACATGATCTATCGCTTTCAGAACGATTACAGCGAAGGTGCACATCCCAGAATCCTGCAGGCACTGAGCGACTGTAACTATACCCAGTCTGCCGGCTACGGCTATGACCCCTTCTGCCAGGAGGCGGTGGAACTGATCCGCAACAAATGCGCCGCCCCCTCTGCTGATGTACATTTCGTCTCCGGCGGCACACAGGCAAACCTACTGGTGATCCATGCAGCACTGCGCTCCTTTGAGGCGGTGATCTCAGCCCACACCGGACACATCAACGTCCATGAAGCAGGCGCTATCGAGGGAACCTCTCACAAGGTCTGCGCCGTCCCCAGTGACTCCAGCAAGCTGACTCCGGATATGATCCGCAGCGTATGCAGTGAGCATTCCACCGAAATGATGGTACACCCCAAAATCGTGTACATCTCCAACGCCACGGAAATGGGTGCCATCTACACAAAGGCAGAGCTCACCGCCCTGCGTGAATGCTGCGATGCCCTGGGCCTGTATCTCTACTTGGACGGAGCCCGGCTCGGCTCCGCTCTGGCCGCTTCCAACGGTGACCTGACCCTTGCGGATCTGGCAGTCTTGACCGATGCATTTACCATCGGCGGCACTAAAAACGGCGCCCTTCTGGGAGAAGCCATTGTTCTGACAAATCCCGCCCTGCAGGCACAGTTCCGCTGGCATATGAAGCAACGGGGCGCCATACTGGCAAAAGGCCGTCTGCTGGGGATTCAGTTCCTGGAGCTGCTGAAGGATGATCTCTATTTCCAGCTTGCCAGTCATGCCAACACTATGGCAGACCGTCTCCGTCAGGGTATTCTGGAAATGGGCTACGAGATCCCCATTCCCTCTTCTTCCAACCTATTCTTCCCAATCTTCCCCAACACGGTTATTCAGCAGCTGCAGGAAAACTATACTTTTGAAATCGATCACGCCATCGACGCGGACAACACCCTCATCCGCCTTGTCACCAGCTGGACAACACCTGCCGAGGCAGTGGATGCCTTCCTGGCCGATCTGGCCAAATGCCGCTGACCTCCCACCTTTACAACAAGCTTCTTACATCTGCCGGAAGAACGCACTGTTCTTCCGGCAGACTTTTTTCAAGAAATCGAACATTTTTTCGATTTTCTATTGACAAGAACACTTGTTCGGGTTATAGTATAGTCATATTAGGACATTTGTTCGATTGGAGGTTTTCAATATGACAGGTTGGGCATTTTTCTTTACGGTTATGGGAATCACTACACTGGCTGCGCAGCTGTTTCGGATTATCGATATAATCGAACGCCCTGCAAAGCAGCACAATCGTCGCCGGGCAGTTGCCGCTCGCTGATGACCGATGGATCTGCTCGAGAAACTGACGGTACTCACCGACGCAGCCAAATATGATGCTGCCTGTACATCCAGCGGCGCACGTCGCGGTTCAAAACAAGGATATATCGGAAACACATCTTCTTCGCTGGCCGGCTGCTGTCACACATTTTCAGCAGACGGCCGCTGCGTTACTCTGCTGAAAGTACTGATGACCAATCGCTGCGTATTCGACTGCAAGTATTGCGTGAACCGGCGCAGCAACGAGACCACGCGCGCCATGTTCTCACCGGAAGAACTGGCCGATCTGACCATCCAGTTTTACCGCCGTAATTATATCGAAGGACTCTTCCTCTCCTCCGGCGTATACCGCAGTCCGGACTATACAACCGAACTGATGATCCGCACATTGCGCCTTCTGCGGGAGCAATACCGCTTCAACGGTTATATCCACGCCAAAACCATTCCCGGTACAGCTCCGGAACTGGTGGAACAGTTGGGTCTGTTGGCAGATCGCCTGTCCGTGAACATTGAACTTCCGTCCGAAGCAGGACTGAAGCTTCTGGCACCGGACAAAACCAAACAGGCAATCCTTACTCCCATGCGTCAAATCGACACTGCCACCCAGCAGAATAAAGAGGAACTGGTCAAATACCGGCACACACCCCGGTTTGCTCCCGCCGGACAAAGCACCCAGCTGATCGTAGGCGCCACACAGGACAGCGACTTTCACATCCTGCGGCTGACACAGGGACTGTATGACAAATATCGCCTAAAGCGGGTATTTTATTCTGCATATGTCCCCGTGGTGGAACACGCACTTCTTCCGGCAAAGGATGTAAAACCGCCGCTGCTGCGGGAGCATCGGCTCTATCAGGCCGACTGGCTGCTGCGTTTCTATGGTTTTCGTGCCGAGGAGCTGCTGGATGAGCAAAATTCCGATTTCAATCCGCTGGTAGATCCCAAGTGCAGCTGGGCTTTGGCACACCTGGATTTCTTCCCTGTGGAAGTCAATACAGCAGATTACGAAGCACTGCTGCGCGTTCCTGGCATCGGCGTAACTTCCGCCAAGCGTATCCTTGCGGCACGCCGCATAGGGCCGCTGCATGCAGACGATCTGAAAAAGCTGGGAGTGGTGATGAAACGAGCCCAGTATTTTCTCACCGCCAGTCACAGAACCATTCCCGGTCTGCGGTTTACTCCGGACAGCCTGCTGCAGAATCTGATTGCCGCAGAACGTTCTTCCCTGCCGCATCCACAATTCCAACAGTTGTCCCTTTTCGATCACGCAGTCTGAAAGGTAGTATATGACGCCTCTGATATATTGCTATGACGGCAGCTTTGAAGGCTTTCTCTGCTGCGTCTTTGAAAGCTATGCCAAACACGAAGTCCTCACCGCTATTGTCAGCGATGAGGACTTTGAACCCACTCTTTACGATACCCGGTATATCCAGACAGTTCAGGAGCACGCCAACCGTGTTTACCGCAAGGTATTTGCTCTTTCACAGGATGCAGGGCAAATCCTGCGGCGCGGTTTTTTGACCTGTTTGCCTCAACGAGAGATGCATCTCTACCAGATGATTCGTACTCTTTTGAGGGATGGCCCCGGCTTTCTGCGCAGCATGACCGATCCTACTCTCTATCCCATTATCAAAGCCATCCGTGCCATGAACGGCGAAGCACATCTACTTAAAGGATTTGTGCGTTTCTCAGACCTGAACGGCGTACTCGGCAGCGAAATTGAACCGAAAAACCGCGTTCTCCCTCTGCTTCGCAGTCATTTCTGTTCCCGTTACTATAATGAGACTTTTTTTATCTATGATCGGACATATCGAGAGGTACTTTTCTATTCCTCCGGCAAATCCGCAATCACTCCTCTGGAACAATTTGAAATGGCAAAGCCGGACACACAGGAAGCCGCCTATCGGCTTCTTTGGAAACGCTTCTATGATACGATTGCCATCAAGGAGCGAGAAAATCCGCGATGCCGTATGACACAGATGCCGAAGCGGTTCTGGAACACCATGACCGAATTTCAGGGTGCATCCTGGTTTATTCCTCAAACTGCGTTCGAAGCCGAAGCAATCCCTTACGCTCCAGACGGGATATCTGCACCTGAGACACCTGAAGCACCCGCGCCGTCTGCGCCTGTGTAAATCCTCGATAGTAACGGAGCAAAATCGTCATCTTCTCCTTTTCCGGCAGTTGCTCAACAGCCTCCCGCAGAGCAATCCGCTCCACAAGCGCATCTTCCGGCGCATCTGTCCCCAGCACTCCCTCCAGTGAGAGGCCATCTTCATTCTCCGCCTGCAGTGACTCCGGTATATCTGTTGCGATCTCCACCTGAGCGATCTCCTCCGGTGTCATCCCCGTCAGTTCAGCAAGCTCCGAAAGGGTCGGTTCCTTGCCCTCCATCTGCTGCAGCTTTTCTCTCGCGCTGTAAAGCAGATATGCTTTCTCCCTTATGCTGCGTCCAACTTTAACGCTTCCATTGTCACGGAGAAAGCGGCGAATCTCTCCAGCGATCTTCGGTACTGCATACGTGGAAAAACAAGTCCCATAGGAGAAGTCAAATCCCTGTACTGCCTTCAAAAAACCCAGGCACCCCAGCTGGTAAAGATCGTCCGGTTCCACACCCCGGCCATAATAGCGCCGTACAATACTCCAGATCAGACCACTGTTTTCCCGAACAGCCCGCTCACAGGCATCGCTGTCCCCTTCCTGTGCTGCTCGCAGCAGCTCCATTGTGGACTGCGTACTCATTTTACCGCAGAACGTCTGGCCGCCAACTTCTTGCGCATAACAACAGTTGTCCCCTTTCCCAGCACCGACCGGACGGATACCCGATCCATGAAGCTCTCCATAATGGTAAAGCCCATGCCGCTTCGCTCCTCTCCGCCGGTGGTATACATGGGCTGACGCGCCTTGTCGATATCCGGTATGCCGCGCCCGCGATCTTTCACGGTAATCTCCAGAAGATTTCCTTCACAGACAGCAGCTTTTACCGTAACCTTCCCCAAAGACACCGGATATGCATGGACAATGGCATTGGTCACCGCTTCACTGACTGCGGTTTTGATGTCCTCCAGTTCATTTAATGTAGGATCCATCTGGGCCGCAAAACAGGCGACAGCAGTTCTGGCAAACCCTTCATTGGTACTGCGGCTGAGAAATTCCAGCGTTATGTAGTTGGATATCTTTTGTTTCATGCTACTCTCCCCCTCATTGGATTCTGACCAGTCTGCCGACACCCGCTGCGTCCAGCACTCGTTTTGCCTGTCTTGGCACATGACAGACCATCATACTGCCATTCAGATGCTGCATTCGTCGGTGTGCACGCAGGATTACTGCGATCCCTGAGCTGTCCATAAACGTCACACCCTCCATATCCAACACCAGATTTCGCGGCAAAGCCGCATCAATGGCCAGTTCCACTTCCCGAATGGTATCCCGGGCAGCATGATGATCCAATTCGCCGGAAAACTGCAAGAGCAGATTCCTGTCTGTGCTTTTGGCTGTAATCTCCATGTTCCTTCTTCCTTCGCTGTATTTTCTGCGGACTCTGCCGCTTTCGTCTGGGACGATGATAACATGTCCGCTTTCCTCTTTTTTGTCGAAAAAGTCCGGGGCATCCGCAAAATTGCGGACGCCCCGGACTTTCTGTATTTATCTTACATTTTTCGCTGTTTATCAGCCCTGCATGGCCTTTGCAGACTCTTCCAGCTTGGCGATCATCTGGCGGTACTTTTCTGCCTTTTCCCGCTCTGCATTGACCACAGCCTCCGGTGCATTGGCAACAAATTTTTCGTTGCTCAGCTTCGCCATAGTGATGCGCAGACCGTTTTCAGCCTTTTCCTTCTCCTTAGCGATGCGCTCCAGTTCAGCCTTGAAATCCACCAGCTCATTGAGGGGAATATAGACGTTAGCCTTGTGGGTAACGATGTTCACAAGACCACTCAGCTCCTCAGGAGCCTGATCACAGATGGTGATCTTCTCAGCATAAGCAAGACGGCTGATGAAATGGGTTGCCTGCTCAAAGATAGCGGGCTCACCGGTGACCAGGATCATCTCGGTCTTCTTGGAGGGCGGCACATTCATTTCGGCGCGGCGTGCACGGACAGCGCGGATGGCGTCCATAACTGCCTCCATTGCATCGGCCTCAGTGCGGAAGTTCAGCTCCTCACGGTAGACAGGCCACTGGGAGGTCATCAGGTAATCACCCTCATGGGGCAGTGCCTGCCAGATCTCCTCAGTAATGAACGGCATAAAGGGATGCATGAGCTTCAGAATCTCGGTGAGCACATAGCACAGCACGTTCTCAGCAGCCAGCTTGGACTCGGCATTGTCGCCGTTCATACGGGTCTTGGTCAGCTCGATATACCAGTCGCAGTAGGTATCCCAGATAAAGTCATAGACCTTGGCAGACGCCACACCGATCTCGTAGCTGTCCAGATTCTCGGTAACTTCACGGATCAGGGTGTTCAGCTTGGTGAGAACCCACTTATCCTCCAGCTCCAGCTTCTCGGGCAGAGCACACTTTTCGATGGTCAGGTTCATCTGCAGGAAGCGGGATGCGTTCCAGATCTTGTTGGCAAAGTTGCGCATAGCCTCGCACTTCTCGGTATAGAAGCGTGTGTCATTGCCGGGAGAGTTGCCGGTGATCAGGTTGAAGCGCAGTGCGTCAGCACCGTACTTCTCTGCCATCTCCAAAGGATCGATGCCGTTGCCCAGAGACTTGGACATCTTGCGGCCCTTGTCGTCACGAACCAGACCGTGGATCAGCACGGTGTGGAACGGAATATCCTTCATCTGCTCACATCCGGAGAAGATCATGCGGGCAACCCAGAAGAAGATGATGTCATAACCAGTGACCATGACGGAGTTGGGATAGTAGAAGTCCAGCTCCTTTGTCTTTTCAGGCCAGCCCAGCGTAGAGAAGGGCCACAGTGCGGAGGAGAACCAGGTATCCAGCACATCCTCGTCCCGGGTCAGGCTGGTACAGCCGCACTTGGCGCACTTGGTAGGATCTTCGCGATCCACATTGATATGGCCGCACTCGTCGCAGTACCATGCGGGAATCTGATGTCCCCACCAGAGCTGACGGGAAATACACCAGTCATGGACATTCTCCATCCAGTTGATATAGGTCTTGGAGAAACGCTCGGGAACAAACTTCACCTCGCCGTCCTTCACCACGCGCAGAGCTTCCTTGGCCAGAGGCTCCATCTTCACGAACCACTGTGCGGAGATCAGAGGCTCCACATCGTTGTGACAGCGGTAGCAGGTGCCAACATTGTGGCTGTAGGGCTCAGCCTTCACCAGATAGCCCTGCTCCTCCAGATCCTTCACGATCTGTTTGCGGCACTCGTAGCGATCCATACCCTCGTACTTGCCGCCGTTCTCATTGATGGTACCGTTATCAGCAATGCAGCGGATCACCTCCAGATTGTGGCGCAGACCCACCTCAAAGTCATTGGGATCGTGAGCGGGGGTCATCTTGACTGCACCGGTACCAAAGCCAATTTCGCAATACTCATCGCCCACGACGGGGATCTCGCGATTCATAATGGGCAGGATGCACTTCTTGCCAATCAGGTGCTTGAAGTTTTCATCCTCGGGGTTTACGGCCACGCCGGTATCCGCCAGCATGGTCTCGGGACGAGTGGTGGCGATGGTGATATCGCCACTGCCGTCAGCAAGAGGATAGCGGATATACCACAGGTGGCCGGGCTTGTCCTGATACTCCACCTCAGCGTCAGAAAGCGCCGTGATACAGTGAGGACACCAGTTGATGATACGGCTTCCCTTGTAGATCAGATCCTTCTCGTACAGATTGACAAAGACCTCGCGGACAGCCTTGGAAAGGCCCTCGTCCATGGTGAAGCGAGCGCGATTCCAGTCGCAGGAAACGCCCATTTTCTTCTGCTGCTCCACGATGCGGTTGCCGTATTCTTCCTTCCACTTCCAGACGCGCTGGAGGAACTTCTCACGGCCCAGATCATAACGGGACTTGCCCTCCTTCACGCGCAGTTCTTCCTCAACCTTTACCTGCGTAGAGATGCCGGCATGATCAACACCGGGCAGCCACAGAGTAGAATAGCCTTGCATACGCTTGAAGCGGACCAAAATGTCCTGCAGAGTGCAGTCCAGAGCATGACCCATGTGCAGCTGACCGGTGACATTGGGAGGCGGCATAGAAATGGAAAAGGGCTTCTTCTTGGGATCGGGATCACCATTGAAGCAGTTGCCATCCATCCACATCTGATAGATGCGGCTTTCCACCTGCTGGGGATCATACACCTTGGGGAGTTCGTTTCTCATGATCAATTCTCCTATCTTTTGAACATAGCTGTTCTTTATTTCGACAACAAAAAACGCCCTGAGCCAATAGGCTCAGGACGAACAACAGTCCGTGGTACCACCTGAATTCGGGAATCTCCCGCACTCATTCGGCGTAATAACGCCGCTGCCCCGATAACGGTGGGCCTCCGTTGACGCTTACTGGCTTTCTGTTCAGCGCAATGCTCCGGGACGACTTCTCCGCCGGCTTCACAGGAACTTGCACCATCCGTTCCCTCTCTGTGCATCCGCCGCACGGTTACTGCTTCCCATCATTGCAGTAGCAATATTGCCAAATATTATATGCCACTCCCGGAATTTTGTCAAGTCCGGCAGGTACGTTTACCGCACTTTCCCGGGAAAAGTCCATCAGGACAGACGCAGCATTTCCTTCCTGAGTCTGGAAATAATACGTTTCTCCAATCTGGATATATAGGACTGGGAGATCCCCATCAGATCCGCCACTTCCTTTTGCGTGCGTTCTGTCTTCCCGTCCAGGCCAAAGCGCATGGTAATGATCTGCTTTTCACGTTCAGAGAGCACCTGCATGGCAGTCATCAGCAGGCTCCGCTCGGCATCCTCCTCAATAGGGCGCATCACCACATCCGCGTCTGTGCCCAGCACATCACTGAGCAGCAGTTCGTTTCCGTCCCAATCGGTATTCAGCGGCTCGTCAAAAGAAATTTCCCCTTTGCGGTTGGCGTTCTTGCGCAGATACATCAGGATCTCATTCTCGATACAGCGGGATGCATAGGTAGCCAGCTTAATGTTTTTCGACGGCTGATACGTTTCCACCGCCTTGATCAGGCCAATGGTCCCGATGGAAATCAAGTCCTCAATATTGACCCCGGTATTTTCAAACCGCCGAGCAATATACACAACCAAGCGAAGATTGTGCTCGATCAGTTCTGCACGCGCGGCATTTTCGCCCAGCCGTTCCAGAAGTTCCGCCTCCCTGTCACGAGGCAACGGCGGTGGAAGAACATCACTTCCGCAGATGTAAAACACGGTCTGCTGCGGTGTTACCCCCAGCACTTCCACCAGCAGTCTCAGATACTCCATAACGCTTTTCATATCCGTCACTCCTTTCCCATGTTCCCCACAACGCTGTAAATCCGTCCCCCAGTCCTGTCGGCGACAAGGCCACCATCAGTCGGTCGTATCGTCTCCCTCCCACTTCTCCCCAATCTGTCCGAACAGCCAGAAGCATTCTGCCAGTAACACCGATAGCTTGATATGGGAGCAGGCGAAACCGCGTACGCACTTCTCCCAGCCTCCCCAGCATATCCGCCGGCGAATACAGGGGTCCGGACGATAACAGCGGACGCAGCTCCGCAGGAAAAAGTTCCCGAACCTGCAGAGTTTCTGCTATCAATACCGGACGCCCAGTAGCAGGATCACGCAGCGCATTCCCCGTGTCGCACAATGCGGTCAGATGTACCCGTCTGTCATCCCACGCCAGCGTTACCGGTATCAGCAAACCTTTCACTCGGTTGGCTGCCGATGCGCGAAATACTACCGTCAGCACAATATACGCAGCAGCGGAGGCAATCAACAGAACGCCGGCATCCACATTGGTATAGAATATACCGTTCTCTGCAGGAACCCCACCCGCAATCATCCCCAAGGCCATCACACAACCCGCCAGTCCGCAGGACACGGCAAAAAACAACAGGATCAGGCGCAGCATACGGCGTTCGCCGACAAATGCGATCAGCACCATCAGAATACCTGCTGTAAGCTTTCCCGGCAGGCTACCCAAGCTCTTCGCACCAGGCAGAAATACTGCCGCAGCATAGCATCCTCCAAGCACGGCCGCCCAAAAGCACCGTCCTCTCTTTACGGATATTCCTCCCAAATGGGCTGTTGCCAGCAGCACAATGGCATCCATCAATGCATTCAGCAGAAAAACGCTGTCTATGTATACTATCGTCATCCTTCATCCCCCTGTCCGCCATTATTATACCCGTGTGATTCTGTAAAAGACGTCGCAAAAAGAGGACGCCTCCCAACGGAAGCGTCCTCTTTCTATGCGCCGGGGTAACAGGATCATTACAGGAAGGGTACAATCAGCGATGACAGCATCGACAGTACCAGAATAATGATCAGCGCCATTGCCATGCCACGGGTAAACTTATTCATGTCCTTTTTCCTCCAGGATCTTTTTGATACTCTTTTCACAGCGGCTTCTGGGAAGCATCAGCTCATGACCGCAGCCGCAGCATTTCAGTTTGATATCCATACCCACGCGCAAAATCTCCCACGTGACACTGCCGCAGGGATGGGGTTTTTTCAGTTCCACAATATCATGCAAATGTAAATCCATTATACTCCTCCTGTCAATCCCGCCGAAAACAGCGCATAGGATAGTCTGATCCCATCGCCCCATGCAGCGGTTTTCGGTTATATCCCCGCCCATAGCTGTCTGCCAAAATACAAGGAAGGGAATGAGATATTTGCCAATCAACCATCTTTATCTGCCCGAGGGATTCCGTCCCTCGGCCGCTTATGACATTGCAGCGCTGCGCTCCGCCCGGGAAAACGGAACCATTCTGGAAGGCCCCGTCCTTCGCTGCGGCGTTAATCGCACACTCCACGTCTCATTGGGTAACATGGAGGGCATGATCCCAAGGGAAGAAGCCCTGTCTCCCTGGATCAGCGGCGCCGGCCGCGACATCTCGCTGCTCACCTGCGTCGGCAATCCGGTATGCTTTCAGGTCACCGGAATTGATGCCGATCAGCGAGGCGCACCGCGCATCCTTCTCTCACGCCGCCGGGCACAGGAAACCGCCAAAGACTATTTTCTAAAGCACTATACTCCCGGCACCGTAATTTCCGCAAGAATCACACATCTGGAAAGCTTTGGTGCCTTTGCCGATATCGGCTGCGGCATTATCGCTATGCTGCCCATCGAAAACATCTCGTTCTCACGGATCAAGCACCCATCCCAGCGTTTTCATATCGGGCAAAAAATTCTGTCTGTCATTGCCGCCGTAAATCCCGCTATCCCACGTTTTACCTTGTCTCACAAGGAATTGCTGGGAACCTGGCTGGAAAATGCCAGCCTTTTTCAGCCGGGAGAAACTGTTCCGGGCATCGTCCGCGCAGTCAAAGACTATGGGTGCTTCATTGAGCTGACGCCCAATCTCTCAGGTCTGGCGGAATGGAAAGAAGGCATCGCTCCCGGCGATCGCGTCTCTGTATACATCAAAAGTATTCGCCCGGAACGCATGAAAATCAAACTACAGATCATCCGCAGTCTGCCGGACAAAGAAATTCCCGCCGCCATCCGTTATCAGATCACAGACGGGCAAATCGCCCACTGGGTCTATTCCCCGCCCAATTACGAAAAGGCTGCCATTGAAACGACATTCACTTTCCCTTGATGCGTTCCCAATAAGTACGTGCAGCCTGCTCAGTTTTGTTGTCACCGTATTCGTAGTAGCAAACGCCCTTCAATGCGTCTGGCAGATACTGCTGCTCCACCCAATGATTGGGATAGGCATGAGGATACAGATAGTTCTGACGATTGTCAAAACCGGTTGTATCCGCATGGACATTCTGGAGCTGCCTGGGAATATCACCCGTCTTTCCTTTTTTCAAATCCGTCATGGCGGCATTGATGGCGTCATGGGCAGAATTGGACTTTGGCGCCGTAGCCAGCAGCACGGCCGCCTCTGCCAGCGGAAGCCGAGCCTCCGGTAACCCCAACTGCACCGCCGCATCCACACAGGCCTTTGTAATCACAATTGCCTGTGGATAGGCAAGACCCACATCCTCTGCCGCAATCACCAGCAGGCGCCGACACGGAGACAACAAATCCCCGGCCTCCAACAAGCGGCCCAGATAATGCACCGCTGCGTCCGGATCCGAACCGCGAATGGACTTTTGCAGTGCAGAGAGGATATCATAATGAGAATCTCCATCCCGATCATAGCGCATTGCGCTGCGCTGCGCAAGCTGTGAAGCATCTTCACTTGTCAGTACTAACTTTCCGTCACAAGGCTGTGCCGCTTGACACAACAACTCCACGGCATTGATGGCTTTCCGCACATCACCGCCGCAGGCCTGCGCGATCTGCATGGGAACACCGCTTTCCCACTCCAAGGGCAAGCTGCTTCGCTCCTTCTGAATCATCAGTCCGCGCTCCACAGCCGGACACATATCTTCCGCCGACACCGGCTTGAATTCAAATACCGTACTGCGGGACAGCAGCGCATTATATACATAAAAATATGGATTTTCCGTGGTGGATGCAATCAGCGTCAGCTTTCCGTTTTCCATAAACTCCAGCAAACTCTGCTGCTGCTTTTTATTGAAATACTGGATCTCATCCAGATACAGCAGAATACCGCCCGGCGCCATCAGGGTATCCATATCCGCAATGATGTCCTTTACATCCTGCAATGATGCTGTCGTGGCATTAAGGCGATAAAGTGTCTTGCTGGTGCTCTTGGCAATGATATTTGCCACAGTTGTCTTTCCTGTGCCGGAAGGCCCATAGAACACCATATTGGCAGATGTACCGCTCTCGATGAGACGGCGCAGCACGGCACCCTTGGCAATGAGATGGCGCTGTCCTACCACTTCATCCAGCGTTTTGGGGCGAATTTCATCCGCCAGCGGTCTGTGCATATCATTCGCCTCCTTCCAGAATGTTGACATTTTATTTTACCACAGTTTTTTCTCATTTTCCACTGTATTTCCTCTCGAAATCCCTTGTTTCTTCTGGTATACTGTCAAAAAAACATATTCCAGGAGGATCAACTCATGAAATCCAGGGCCGCCGTCAAGCGCATCATTGAAAACCTGAAGGAACTGTATCCGGACGCACTCTGCTCATTGCAGTATGAGAAGGATTACGAGCTTCTGTTCGCCGTACGGCTGTCCGCCCAGTGCACAGATGCCAGAGTGAACATGATCACGCCTGCACTGTTTGAGCGCTTCCCCACACTTGAGAGCTTTGCGGAAGCAGATCCGGCAGAAGTAGGAAAATATATCCATTCCTGCGGTTTTTACAACGCCAAGTCCAGAGATCTGGTGGCCTGTGCACAGATGCTGCTGGAAAAGCACGGCGGAAAGGTTCCCGGTACTATGGAGGAGTTGATTTCCCTCCCCGGCATCGGACGCAAAACAGCCAATTTGATTTTGGGCGATATTTATCATCAGCCCGCCTACGTGTGTGACACACACTGCATCCGCATCACCGGACGTCTGGGACTCACCGACGGCAGCAAGGATCCTCTGCAGGTGGAGCGTCAGCTGCGGGAGGTTCTGCCGCCGGAGGAATCCTCGGATTTCTGCCATCGAATGGTACTGTTCGGCCGGGATATCTGCAGCGCACGCTCCCCCAGGTGCGAAGTCTGTCCTTTGCGCAATGACTGCAGCACAGGAAAAAAAAGCAAATAATCGCACAGTGTGTCTGCCGATTGGCAGACACATTTTCTTTTCCCGTACATATACTGTACTGTACAATCGATCCAGCTTCGGTCAATCGGAAGGAGTATGCGTATGGACGAGAACATGAAACGAACCATAGAAGCCCTTCAGGCAAACCCAGCCGCCGCTCAGGCGCTGTTTCAGTCTCGGGATGGCCATCGGCTCATGGAAATGCTGACACAAGCCGATCAGGGAGCCGCGCTGCAAAGAGCCGCTCAGAACGCTTCCAGAGGCAACATTAATGAAATGGTGCAGATGATCCGGCAGGTCATGACAAGTCCTGAAGGCGCGGCGCTGGCAAAACGCATCAGTGACGCCGCGCAAAAATAACATGCAGGAGGCAGCAGCGTGTCGGAATTTGATGAAAAACTGAATGCGCTGTTGTCCGATCCGGATCGTATGGCGCAAATCATGCAAATGGCACAGACTCTTTCTGGAGCATCCGCTCAGTCCAAGCAGCCACCGCCGTCCCCACCTCAGCCAGCGCCATCGGTGCCCGGCGGAGATATTCTTTCCTCGCTGACAGGCGGCCTGGATCCCAAGCTGCTGATGCGGCTGCTGCCTGTCATTCAGGAATTGGGTTCTGACTGCAATTCAAGCGCCAGAACCCTTCTGTATGCACTGCGTCCATATCTGAAGCAGGAACGGCAGGCACGGGTGGAGCGTGCCCTGCAGTTGGCAAAGCTGCTGCACATCGGGAAGAAACTATTTGCAGGTTGGGAGGGCTGACGGTGTATAACCGCTATATTCGCAACGACCGCGGCGTTTACACCCGCATCCCGGAGACCGAACCGCCCGCGCCCACATCGTCAGCAGAATCCGAGAAGCCCCCTGCCTTTCCAGATATGGCACAGCAAAAACAGGAGCACCAAAACACATCACACATCAAGTCGCCTCCGCAAATGCCAGCTCCGCCGCCACCCCAGCCATCCGGCAGCAGATGTGATGACAGCTTCTCTGGAACGCTTCGGCGGCTATTGGATCGTTTTCATCTGGAAAATGTAGATACCGGCGATCTTTTGCTGCTGTTGCTGTTGTTCCTGCTTTTTAAAGAGGATGCTGACGAAGAACTTCTGTTCGCGCTCGGATTGCTGCTGATCTTATAAGAAATACACGAGGGAAATGCCTCCCGAATACATTTCGGAAGACATTTCCCTCGTGGTCATGTCTGCAGCGTACTCTTGTATTCCCGCGGTGAGACACCTGTGATGGATCTGAATTTTTTGGAAAAGAATACATAATCCGTATATCCGCACTGAGCGGCAATCTCAGAAAGAGACATTGTATTGCGATAGACCTCGATCAAATAGCAAGCCTGTTTGACACGCAAGTTATGGAGAAACATCGTGGGTGTTTTTCCGGTAATCCGTTTAAAGTGAGCACGAATATAATCCTCTGCATAACCGCTTCTATTCAGCAGCGCATGTAGAGAAAGATTGCTGTTGTGATAATTGTCTGTGATTTCTCCCACGATTTTTCGCACTGTCTGACTGATGGCATCCTCCGCAGCCAGATTCTGCAGGAGAAAATGCGCCATCGCATTGCACAGAGCAGAGACATAGTCGCCGCCTGCGGAGCGATTGCGGTAAAGCATCCAGAGCAGCTGCTGTCCCTCTCCCTCCGCATTGTCTGTGATCAGAACCGGTTTTTCCAAATGAAAAACGCCCCGGAAATCACCGGATATATGGATGCTTTCCAGATCACAGGAAGATACTGCCTGGTGCAGTATTCCCGGAGGCATAATCGTGATCATTCCGGCCATCACAGGAATGTCGCCTGCTGTTGTGTAAACCGTTCCGCTTCCATGGTAATACGCAGTGATCTCATATACCTTATGTGAATGCATTGGAAGATGATTCACCTGATATGCAGTGCACCCCATTTGAAACATGCTGTCACCCCCTTGTCTGCTACAATAGCACAAATCTATCTTTTGGACAAGTTGTTATATGCATGCTTCTAACAGCGGCTGGGTTTTGTCGCTATAATACAGACATATTCAAAAGCTGGGAGGTAAGCTGCCGTGCTGTTTTCAAAGCGGGATCTGTCCGGAATCATCGTTCCTTTGCTGCTTCAGCAGACGTTAGCTGTGACCGTCGGCATGCTGGACTCCGTGATGGTATCCAGTGCAGGAGAAGCTGCTGTTTCCGGTGTTTCCCTTGTCAATACCGTCAACAATCTGTTGATATATGTGTTTTCCGCTCTGGCCGCCGGCGGAGCTGTTACCATATCGCAGTCTCTGGGATGCAAAAACTTTTCCCGTGCAAAGGCTGCCGCAAAACAGCTGATCTGGGTCGTGTTCTTGGCAGCGTTTCTGACAACGACCCTGGCCGCCATTTTCCGGGATGCGATCCTAAGCCTGATATTTGGAGCCATTCCTTCCGAGATTATGAAAAATGCGCAGGTGTACTTCCTGTACACCGCTCTTTCATATCCCTTCCTCGGCATTCACAACGCCTGTTCTGCCATTTTCAGGGCCGGTGGCAATTCCAAAACGTCACTGTACACATCCATCGTCATCAATGCACTCAATCTCGCCGGAAACGCGATTCTCATCTATATACTCCATTTGGGCGCTGCCGGTGCTGCCATTGCAACACTGATTTCCCGTGTAGCCGGAGCAGTCATTATGCTCCTTTGTACCTGCACACCCAAAAGCCCCATTCCCGTGGAAAACCTTTTTGCTTTCCGTCCGCAATGGTCCCTGATCAAACCCATCTGTCAGATCGGCATTCCCAACGGTATTGAAAACGGAATGTTCCAATTCGGGAAAGTCATCACCCAAAGTCTGATTTCCACCTTCGGCACTGTGCAAATCGCAGCCAACGCAGCCGCCAATCCCCTGACCGCGCTGCAATATATCCCTGGAGGTGCCATGGGATTGGCCATGACTGTCGTGATAGGCAGATGTATCGGCGCAGGAGAATTCTCTCAGGCGAGACACTACGCGAAAAAACTGGTTGCTGCCACCTACCTGTTCAACATTGCAATGTCTGTCCCTCTTTGTCTCTTCTCCTGGGAGTTTGTCGGCTTGTATCATCTCTCCGAGGAATCCACAGCTCTGGGTGTGCAGCTTCTGCTGATGCACAGCGTCATGGTATGCACCGTATGGCCAGCCGCGTTTACGCTGACCAACGCATTCCGCGCGGCAAGCGACGTCCGCTATCCTATGGCCATCTCTATCCTCTCCATGTGGATCTTCCGTGTAGGACTGAGCTTTGTTTTTGGAGAAGTTATGGAATTCGGCCTCATCGGCGTATGGGTCGCCATGGGATGTGACTGGCTGTTCAGAGCGGTAATCTTTGCCGTACATTACGCCAGAGGCAAATGGCTGACCAAGTATAATTCCCAGGCACCTTCCGAACAAGCATGAGCATTAGAAGAATTCTATTTCACAAATGCGAAGCATGCCTTTATAATGAAGTCGATATCCGAACTTTCAGGAGGCTTCGACATGAAAACGTACAAAGTAGCTGTCATCGGCGGCGATGGCATCGGCCCGGAGGTAATTGCCGAGGGTGTTAAAGTTCTGAATGCGGTCGCCGCAATAGACGGCACGTTTTCCTTTGCATTTACCCAGTATCCCTGGGGCTGTGAGTACTATCGAAAAACCGGCAGAATGATGGCCGAAGACGGCATGGACCAGCTTGCCGAGCATGATGCCATCTTCCTCGGTGCCGTAGGCGCCCCCGGCGTACCCGATCACATCTCCCTCTGGGATCTTCTGCTGACCATTCGAAAAGGCTTTGACCAGTATGTGAACCTGCGCCCAGTAAAGCTGTTAAACGGTGCCCCCTGTCCCTTAAAGGATGCCGCCGTCGAAGATATCGACATGCTGTTCGTCCGCGAAAACAGCGAGGGCGAATATGCCGGAAGCGGAAGCTGGCTCTATAAGGGCAAACCCAACGAGGTCGTCATTCAGGACGGTGTATTTTCCCGCCACGGCTGTGAGCGGATCATCCGTTATGCGTTTGAAGTCGCACAGGCACAGAAGCGCAGCCTGACCAGCATCAGCAAAGGCAATGCACTGAACTATTCCATGGTGTTCTGGGATCAGATCTTCGCCGAAGTGTCAAAGGAGTATCCCGCTGTGGAGACCCACACGTATCTCGTCGATGCCGCAAGTATGTTTATGGTAAAGGATCCCGGACGTTTTCAGGTGGTTGTCACCTCCAACCTGTTCGGCGATATTCTGACGGATCTGGGAGCAGCGATTGCGGGCGGCATGGGACTGGCAGCAGGCGCAAACCTGAATCCGGAGAGAAATTTCCCCTCCATGTTTGAGCCTATCCACGGTTCGGCTCCCGACATTGCAGGACAGCAAATCGCCAATCCTCTGGCAACGGTCTGGTCTGCCAGCCAGATGCTGGAATTCTTCGGGTATCAGAACTGGGCGAATCGCCTGATCGAGATCATCGAAGAGATCCTGACAGAGAAGAAATACCTCACTCCTGATCTTGGCGGCACAGCCACCACCGGTCAGGTGGGCGACGAGGTAATCCGAAAGCTTGCGGAGAAATAACCACCGAAAAATTGCACTCCCATAATGAAGAAAAACAGTCATCTCACGATGACTGTTTTTCTTTGGTTTTACGGAGCGGTATATTGAAAAGAGCAGAATTACTTCAGAATATCGTACACGGCAGCGCAAAAAATCTTAACAGCATTGCTCAGAACAACCTCATCGAAGTCGAAGCGTCGGTTGTGAGCGGGAGCATACTGCTGGCTGAGGATGCGCATAAAGGTAGCCTGACCACCCTGCTCTTGAACGCGGTTCATCATGTAGGAAACATCCTCGCTGCCGCCGCCACGGATCATAAGCTGGGCGCAAACAGGAATATTCAACTTTTCCTGACAGATCTTTCCGACACGCTCAGCCAACTCACGATCACTGCTGAGGGAGTCTGCAGCACCCATCAGCTTGATTTCGCAGGTACAGCCGTGCATCTTGGCAGCATTCTCCAGCACAGAGACAGCGTAGTCAGACACATACTGGTTGATTTCCGTGTTCTCACCGCGAACCTCAATCTCCATCTTGGCTTCGTCGGCAATCACGTTACGACCGCTGCCAGCGTTCAGGGTACCCACATTGATACGGGTAATGCCCTTGCCATGACGGGGAATGGAGTACAGATTGAGAACGGCGGTGGCAGCCGCCAGCATGACGTTCTTGCCCACGTGAGGAGCGGCGCCGGCGTGAGCGGAGCGGCCTCGGAAGACAACATCATACTTGGTAGTGGCCAGAGAACCATAGCTGCCGGGAGCAATCATACCAGGATCACCCGGACGCAGGCCTCCCACGTGGGAACCCAGGAAATACTGAACGCCGTCCAGATGGCCATTTTCAACGATGGATTTAGCGCCGCGAACACCTTCCTCAGCAGGCTGGAAAATCAGCTTGAAGGTGCCGTGCAGTTCATCCTTCAGCGAAGCCAACACACGGGCAACGCCCAGACCGATAGTAGCGTGGCCGTCGTGGCCGCACGCGTGCATCATGCCGGGATTCATGGAGCCAAAACCCTCGTGGGCAGGACGGTGCTCATCGCCGGCATCCTCAATGACACCGAGGGCATCGATGTCAAAACGCATGGCAACAGTGGGACCTTCACCACACTTCATAATGCCGATAACGCCGGTATGACCACCGCGGGTCGGCACAACAAACTCAGGATCGGCTCCCTGGGTGAGAGCCTTCTGATAATGAGCCTCCAGAGCTTCCTCCGAAGGAAGACCCATACGGGCATCGGATTTACAAACCTGCTCACCGACCAAAACTTCATAACCAAGCTCAGTCAGACGGCGGGCAATCAAAGAAGATGTACGCATCTCAAACCAGCCGCTCTCGGCGTGGAGGTGGAAGTCGCGGCGGCAGGCAACCAGTTCCTTCTCCATGCCGTCGACCATTTCGATGATTCTCTGATTAATATCAGCCATAGTAGAATAACGCCCTTTCACTTTCGTTTATGTTTTTTGATTGAGTTCCCTGTAAAATGTCTTATACGGTAAATGGCTTTACTTGACATCAAGATATTTCACTTACGAAAGTATAGCACACACTCGCACATTTGAAAACCCTGATTTCAGCCGGATTCTTCACAATACCTCATACCAAAGAAAAGCAACCATCGTAAGATGGTTGCTTTTCTTTGGTGCGCGAGGCGGGACTTGAACCCGCACGTCCGTAAAGGACACTAGAACCTGAATCTAGCGAGTCTGCCAATTCCACCACTCGCGCGTATCAATATAAACTTTACTTCCCCTCAAGGGAACCCACCGGAATCACTTCCGATGGGTTTATGGTGCGCGAGGCGGGACTTGAACCCGCACGTCCGTAAAGGACACTAGAACCTGAATCTAGCGAGTCTGCCAATTCCACCACTCGCGCGCATTTATTGGGAACCAGTTGGAAAACTGGTGCGGCTGACGGGACTTGAACCCACACGTCGAATCGACACCAGCACCTCAAGCTGGCCTGTCTACCAGTTCCAGCACAGCCGCAAATCTCTGTTCCCGGGGGAAGACTGCCTGATTATTATATAAAGAACCAGCGGATTTGTCAACCTTAATTTTCTATTTTTCGCAAGTTTTTTTGAACACACCGAAAGGGTTGCAGTTTTCCGAATTTTGGGTGCCCGAACAAGATCGGACACCCAAAAAGTGGTTATATCTGCGAAAGCACCTCTCCGATCGGATCGGTGATCACCAAATTTGCCGCCAAATCTCTTGCGACAGCAGACTTATTGATCAGAACCAGCTTGTTTCCCCGGTAATAATTGATCAACCCCGCCGCCGGATATACATTCAGGGATGTACCACCGATGATCAGCACATCCGCCTCAGAGATTGCCCGCACGGAACGCTCAATGGTGTTCTGATCCAAGCCCTCCTCATAAAGGACCACATCCGGCTTCACCCTGCCGCCGCACTCACAATGAGGTACGCCACTCCCCTTCAGAATGAACTCCACATCATAGAATCTCCCACAGCGTTCACAAAAATTGCGCAGAACACTGCCGTGCAGCTCCAGCACGTTCCGGCTGCCGGCCTTTTGATGAAGTCCATCAATATTCTGGGTAATGACTGCCTTCAGTTTTCCCTGCTGCTCCCATTCTGCCAGCTTGCGGTGGGCGTCGTTGGGCTGCGCATCCGGTGCCAGCATCTTCGCACGGTAAAAGCGAAAAAATTCTTCGGGGTTGCATTCATAGAAGGTATGGCTTAAAATTGTCTCAGGAGAGAACTTCCATTCCTGATGATACAGACCATCTGTGCTGCGGAAATCCGGAATTCCGGATTCTGTGCTGACGCCGGCTCCGCCGAAGAAGACAATGCTCTGGCTGCTGTCCACCAGTTCTTTCAATTTCCGGATCTTCTCTTCCATAGAAAACACACCTTTCTTGCAAAATCATTGATATCGGGGAGTATCTGTATGAATATTCAGATTTTCGGCTCGTCCAAATCCTTTGACACAAAAAAAGCAGAGCGCTGGTTCAAAGAACGCAGAATCAAATATCAATATATCGACCTTGCCTCAAAAGGATTATCTCCCAGAGAGTATGACGCCGTCAAGAGAAAAGTTGGTTTCGAGGCACTGGTCAACACCAAATGCCGCGCTTATGATGAGCTGTATATGGCATACATCACGCCGGACGCACAGGAGGAAAAGCTTCTAATGTATCCGGAACTTTTCAATGCGCCCATCGTCCGCAATGGAAAAGAGGCTACCGTTGGGTATCATCCGGAGATCTGGCAGACCTGGGAGTAATTTCCCATTCAGACATAACGTTTCAGGGGAGAGAGCATTTGGCCCTCTCCCCTGTTTTTTATCCGGCATAAGAATGCTCCACATTCACCACTGCATGGAAATTTCCATCCAGCGTTCGCACCGCCGTCTCAATCTTACGGCGTACTTCCTCGTCCTTCAAACGGAAGCCAAACGGTACCACAGCATCAAAAATCACATTGGTATGCGTCGGCCCAGCTACCATCCGGAAGTCATGGATAGAAATGGCATCATCAATGCAATGTACCAGCGCTGCAACTTTTTCCCGGGTCTCACCGGTAATCCCATCGTCCGTAACAACAGGATCCATGTGGATCACTGCCTCACAGCCCAGGATTTCCTGCAGTTCCTTTTCAATGTTATCGATCACATCATGGATCTCCAGCACATCGCCCGCAGAGGAGACCTCCGCATGGAGCGAAATCATACAGCGCCCGGGACCGTAATCATGAACCACCAGATCGTGAATGCCGATCACGGTATCGTGCGCCATAACCAGCTCACGGATCTGTTCCACATATTCCGGTGCAGGCGGCGTACCCAGCAGCGGATCCAGCGTCTCTTTCCCCGCCTTGATACCAGACCAGAAAATCAGCAGCGCCACCAGAATACCGCACCAACCATCAATCTGCAGCGTGGTATAGTGTCCTACAAGAGTTGCCGCCAGAACCACTGTCGTAGCGGCACAGTCGGACAAAGAATCCGTGGCTGTAGCCAGCATGGCACCAGAGTCAAATCGCTTACCGTATGCACGGTTATAAAGGAACATATAAAACTTTACGGCAATAGAGCCCAGCAGGATCACCACGATCATGCCGCCTGCCTCCACCGGATGGGGATGCAGGATCTTATCCAACGAGGTCTTCGCCAGTTCAAATCCCATCAGCACGATCAGCATAGCCACTACCAGGCCGGACAGATACTCAAATCGCCCGTGTCCAAAGGGATGGTCCCGATCCGCCTTCTGTCCGCCCAGGCGAAATCCCAGAAGCATCACCACAGAAGAAGCAGCATCGGATAAGTTGTTGAACGCATCCGCTGTAACGGCAATGGATCCGGACAATACACCAGCCAGAACTTTGCCGATAAACAGCAGAATATTCAGCGCCACACCGGCAGCGCCGCACAGCATACCATAAGCCTGCCGTATCTGCGCAGACGTTTTTTGCTCAGTATCTTTGATCAAAGCTCGTGCCAACAAGGCGATCATCGTATCATTCCTCGCAATTCAGTTTTCATTACTCTGCCCTCCAAAGACGCTGGGACGGCAAAAAGAATCTTCTGGTAAACAGATAGCACAACGGGATCAAATACAGCAATGCCGCAAACGGAACCGCAGAATATTCGGCCCCCAGCATCGTCAGCGGTACGGAAATGGCAATGCTCCAGGGAACCAATCCCGCAATGGTAACACCGGAATTGGCAATGTCCATCGCCCGTTCCATACGGCTTCCGCCTCGCTTTTCATAGCTCTCGCCCAACAGCTGCTCATCCATGATGACCATAACACTCTGATTGCAGAAAACCATCACCACCAACGCACTGACCAGCGTCATAGCGGGGAAAAGGCCAATTTGATCCGCCAGCCGGTCAACCGTTTTCTTGGCGGGCAGGAGTGCCTCAATCCCCTCAAGAATACCGGAATACAAACTGGTTACAAATACAATAACAGATGCCGTTGTCATGGACATCAGACCGCCTCCGGATAGGATGGAAAGTTCCGGCTGCTCCGGCGCAAAGCCAAAGATCGCTGTGCGCAGCGCATCCATCAGCGGCATTTCCTGCAGAAGCACAGACACCAGTAACGCCGCAGCAGCGCTGGCAGTCATGGCCCACTTGACCGGCAGCTTCAGCAGAGGAAGTACCAGCATCATAGCCACAGGGATCATCACCGGCCAGGTGAGATAGAAGTGTGCCTGCAGTGCATCCAGTGTTGCCGCGTCCACCTCAGTGATGGGGTTTCGCACAGAAAGCACTCCGTAAAATGCAATGGTCAGCAGCGTGGGCAGCAAAGCAGTCTTCAGCATTTCCTTAACATTGCTGTAAAGCTTAGTCCCTGTACAGGCCGCCACCAGATTGGCACAGGACGACATTGGCGAACAGCGATCTCCAAAATAGGCACCGGAAATCACCGCACCGGCTGTCACAGCTATCGAAACGCCGCCGCTGCGGGCAAGGGTCATCAGCACAACACCGGCCGTTCCGCAGACGCCATAGGATGTACCCAGCGCAAAGGACAGCGCCGCCGACAGCAGGAAAGCCATCAGCACAAACCATGTGGGATCAATCCCTTTCAGGCCATGATAGAGAAAGAATGAAATCGTACCGCTGGAGCGCCACAGTCCGGTGACCATACCGATCATCAAAAAGACCGGAACCACGATGAGTGCGCTCTTTCCTTTTTTCCAGGCCATAGCAAACAGTTCTCTGGTGCTGTACCCCCGCCGCAGTCCCAGTGCGAAAAACAGGCACAGCCCCCACAGAATGGCCCAGACCAGAGATTTCCCCGTCACCAGACAGGCGACTACCGCCGCCATAAACAACGCAAAGCAGAGGATCATGTTTTCCCTCCGGGTATCACAAGTTTCATATGACAGCACAGATCATCCAGATCGCTGTCCGTCACTGCCGGAATCCGCAGCTTGGCACCGCAGTCATGGCAGACCAGATCCACTGCACTGCGCCGCACATCCATTCCGTACCGATTGCCGCCGCAGCCACAGGTGATGCCGCCCGGACGGGCAGCGATATCCTTCAGTTCCGAGAGGACTTCATACATAATGATGCTGTCCACAAACACTTCCGGCTGCTCTTCCCCTTCTCTTTGCTTCTCCTTTTGAGAAAGGATTTCCAGTTCCTGCAGCCGCTTTTCCACCGTGCCTTCATCGCCGATATAGCAGCTGAACTGCTTTGTCTTTGCACAACTCAGACCGATTCCGGAACCCGAGATCAGCTGTTCCTGCGTGCAAACTGCCACATGGGTCTCGCCGCACAGACCGCAGGGCACATATACACGGTAGCGCTGTCCGTCAAACTCCACACGCAGCGCACTTCCGCCGCAGCCACACTCCACTTCCGCGTTGGAGGCTTCCAGGGCAAATACGCTTCGGCTGCCTAAAACACGCTTTCCACAGGCAGGGCAAATATATCCAAATGTTCTCATCTCTTCCATCACGACCGTACTCCTTAATTTATTCGTTAACTTAATATTTTAACACTTTTCCAGCTTCATGTACAGAGTTTTGTCACCATATTCCCATTCAATGGATCATAGATGCGAAATTCTGATAATTCTGGGAAAACCGGGAATCCTACCGTAAATCATGAACGAGGTGAGCCTCATGAAGAATAAGCGCATGGGAAGACAAACCGTGGTCTTACCATCCTCTCCATCCATAGTGGGCTTCGCGGCTGTTGGTGGAAAATTGGAATCTCAGGGGCCTCTGGCCGACAGCTTTGATCTGTTGGAGCAGGACTCCATGTTCGGCCAGAAAACATGGGAACAGGGCGAGTCGACGATGCAGAAGAAAGCTTTGGAAACCGCACTTTCCAAGGCCGGTCTCCGGAAAAACCAGCTGGACTATGTATTTGCAGGCGATTTGCTGAACCAGTGCATCGGTTCTGCTTTCTCTCTGCGGGACTCCAATCTCCCTTTCTACGGGCTGTATAGTGCCTGTTCCACCATGGGTGAAGGACTTTCTCTGGCCGCTATGCTCATTGACAGCGGCTTTGCTCAGCATGCCGCAGCTATGACCTCCTCCCATTTTTGCACCGCAGAACGTCAGTACCGCATGCCTGTCCCTTATGGCAGCCAGCGTCCCCCTTCTGCGCAGTGGACTGCCACAGCTGCCGGCTGTACCATTCTGGCTGCCAGCGGAGGCGGACCGCATATCACCCATGTTACCTGCGGGAAAATCGTGGACAAGGGAATCAATGACGTCAGCAACATGGGCGCCGCCATGGCTCCCGCAGCCTACGATACCCTCTCAGCGTTCTTTCGGGACACCAAAACCGCTCCCGATGATTATGACCTGATCATCACCGGAGATCTGGGTAAGCTGGGACGCGAAATCGTACTGGACTTCTTTCGCAAAGACGGCGTGGAGCTCGGGGATCGCTATCAGGACTGCGGAATGCTGCTGTATGATCTGAAGAAGCAGGACATGCACTGCGGTGCTTCCGGCTGCGGCTGCAGTGCCGCAGTGCTGAATGCACATCTGCTCCCCCGCATGCATTCCGGCAAATGGAAGAAAATCCTCTTCGCGCCAACAGGTGCTCTTCTCTCCCCTACTTCCAGCTTTCAGGGAGAATCCATCCCAGGCATCTGCCATGCGGTGTGCATCTGTTCAGACCCCTTAAACTGATTTGTTTCGGAGGTATTATCATGGAGTATCTCAAAGCATTTCTCTGCGGAGGAATTCTATGTGCCATCGGTCAGATCCTCATTGATAAAACAAAGCTGACACCTGCGCGTATTCTCACAGGCTATGTGGTGACCGGCGTGATTCTTGGCGGCACGGGTATCTATCAACCCATCGCAGACTGGGGCGGTGCCGGAGCCAGCATTCCCCTGACAGGCTTCGGTTTCCTTCTTGCAAAAGGCGTAAAAAAAGCCGTCGCAGAGTCCGGCTGGTTGGGCGTCTTTACAGGTGGTCTCACAGCCGCTTCCGGTGGAATTACCGCCGCAGTTGTGTTCGCTGTTCTGATTGCACTTTTGTTCCGTCCCAGTGACAAACGCTGACGCGAAAATATGACGAGGCGAGGGATTTCCTCGTCTCGTCGACTTGTTTTTCTGTAATATTTCCTGCAAAAACTCAGAGAAAACCAGTTTCCATACCATTGAAAAATGATCCGCCATCATTTATACTTGCATTACAAACAAACTGACCTGGAGGTACATCGTTATGCACATTACAAACGACATTCGATATATCGGTGTCAACGATCATCAGATCGATCTGTTTGAGGGCCAGTATGTCGTCCCCAACGGTATGTCCTATAATTCCTACGCCATCATGGACGAGAAAATCGCCATCTTTGATACTGTGGATGCCGCCTTCACCCATGAGTGGCTGGACAATATCCAGAACACACTGGGAGACAGAACGCCAGACTATCTGATCGTTCAGCACATGGAACCGGATCATTCTGCCAATATCCGCAATTTCGCAAAGGCCTATCCGGAAGCCACCATTGTCTCTTCCGCCAAAGCCTTCCAGATGATGAAGAACTTCTTCGGCACCGATTTTACAGACAAGCAGCTGGTGGTTGGTGAGGGCAGCACACTTTCTCTGGGCAAGCATCAGCTCACCTTTGTCACCGCGCCTATGGTGCACTGGCCTGAAGTGATCGTCACCTATGACAGCACCGACAAAGTCCTCTTCTCCGCCGACGGTTTCGGAAAGTTCGGCGCTCTGGATGTGGAGGAAGACTGGGCATGCGAAGCCAGACGCTACTACATCGGTATCGTCGGCAAGTACGGCATGCAGGTTCAGAATCTGCTGAAGAAGGCCGCCGGTCTGGATATTCAGACCATCTGCCCCCTCCACGGCCCCATTCTCACTGAAAACCTCGGCTATTATCTGAATCTGTACAACATCTGGTCCAGCTATCAGCCGGAGGAAGAAGGCATTGTTATCGCCTACACCTCCGTCTATGGAAATACCAGAAAAGCCGTCATGCAGCTGGCCGAAAAGCTGAAAGCTAACGGCTGTCCCAAGGTAGTGGTGAACGATCTGGCCAGATGCGACATGGCGGAAGCTGTGGAAGACGCCTTCCGTTTCAGCAAGCTCGTGTTGGCAACCACTACCTACAATGCAGAGATTTTTCCCTTTATGCGGGACTTCATTCACCATCTGACAGAGCGCAACTACAGCAACCGCACCGTGGCACTTATCGAAAACGGCAGCTGGGCGCCTCTCGCCGCAAAGGTTATGCGCGGCATGCTGGAAAAGAGCAAAAACCTCACCTTCGCTGACACTACTGTAAAGATCATGTCCGCTCTGAACGAGGAAAGTTCCGCGCAGCTGGATGCTCTGGTGAACGAACTGTGCAAGGAGTATCTGGCCCGTCAGGATTCCACTGCCAACAAGAGCGATCTCAGTGCCCTGTTCCGGATCGGCTACGGCCTGTATGTCGTCACTTCTCACGATGGAAAAAAGGACAATGGTCTCATTGTCAACACCGTCTCTCAGGTCACCAGCACTCCCAACAGAATCGCCGTGACCATCAACAAGGACAACTACTCTCATCATGTCATCAAGCAAAGTGGTAAGCTGAATATCAACTGTCTGACGGAAGATGCTCCCTTCTCCGTCTTCGAAAAGTTCGGTTTTGTCAGCGGCAGAAATGTGGATAAATTCGCCGGTGACGAACTTCTCCGCTCCGATAACGGTCTGGTCTTCCTTTCCCGATATATCAATGCCTTTATGTCTCTAAAGGTGGAACAGTATGTGGATCTGGATACCCACGGAATGTTTATCTGCTCCATCACGGAGGCCAGAGTGCTCTCTGACAAGAACACCATGACCTACACCTATTATCAGAATCATGTGAAGCCCAAGCCCCAGACGCAGGGCAAGAAGGGCTTCGTCTGCAAGGTGTGCGGCTACGTTTATGAGGGCGAAACGCTTCCCGAAGACTTCATCTGCCCCCTTTGCAAGCACGGTGCAGCTGATTTCGAGGAAATCAAATAATCTCACTTTTCAGATACCATCATTCATGTAAAGGAGGCGCTGCATTTGAAGCTTGTATTACTGACCGCAATAGGTGTCGGCGGCGCTACCATATTCGGCTCCCTCATCGGCTTTGCATTCAAAAAAGTATCTCACCATTTTTCAGACATCGTGCTTTCCTTTGCCGCCGGTGTTATGCTGGCCGCCGCAGTGCTTGGATTGGTGCTCCCATCACTGGAGTACGGCGGTAAGTACGGACTCCTGATTACCATTGCAGGAGTCTTTGCAGGCGCAGTCTGTCTTAACCTTATCGACAAGCTGGTACCGCATCTGCACAGGTTGGTTGGCAATGATACAGAAGAACACCACAATGCCAATCTCAGCAAAGTATTGCTGTTCGTGGCAGCTATTGCGATCCACAATCTTCCGGAGGGAATCGCCGCAGGCGTTGGCTTCGGCTCCGGCGATACGTCTCAGGCACTGATCATTGCAGGCGGCATTGCTCTGCAGAATATTCCCGAAGGCATGGTCATCATCGGTCCCATGCTGGCTGCCGGTGTTTCCGCCCGCAAGACATTTATTAGCGCCATGATCACCGGCCTTGTGGAGGTGGCAGGAACGCTGATCGGTTACTTTGCAGTCAGCATTGCCTCGGCCATTCTTCCCTTTGCGCTGGCTTTTGCAGGCGGCACCATGCTGTATGTGATCAGTGATGAAATGATTCCTGAAACCCACGCACACGGTAATGAGCGGGGAGCCACCTATGCACTTCTGGCAGGCTTCTGCATCATGCTGGCAACGGATGTGCTGCTGGGATAAGCAATTGCAAATAGCATAAGAAGGACGGGCAGATGCCCGTCCTTCTCTGTTTAGAATTCGTAATCCACAGCCGCTCTGTCTGTCCGGATGGACTTGCACAGGGCAGATACCGCCTGATGCCGCGGATCGGTCTTATAGCTCTGCAAGGCCTCCAGAGACGCAAACTCAGAAACCAGCACAGCATCATAGCTGTCGCCTACAGCCACAGCAACTTCGCACTTCAGCAGTTCCGGAATGACACCCTGCAAACCACGCAGTCCGTCCAGAAACTGCTTCTGTTCCTCCTCCGTGCCGGGGCGGAACTTCCACATCACGATATGACGAATCATGTTTACCGCTTGTTATAAGCCTCAATGCCCAAGGCCAGCAGATCCATGGCACGTTCCAGATCAGCCTGCTTCAGCACATAAGCAATGCGGATCTCGTTCTTGCCCTTGCCAGGAGTGGCATAGAAAGGCTCGCCGGGTGCAAACATCACGGTGTCGCCGTTGTCCTGGAATTCCTCCAGCAGCCACAGCTGGAACTTATCAGCATCGTCCACAGGAAGAGCGGCCATCACATAGAAAGCGCCTTCAGGCTGCTTGCAGATCACGCCGGGGATTTGTGCCAGCTTGGACATAACCGTGTCACGACGGCGGCGATACTCGTCACGCTGTGCAAGGAAGTACTCGGGTCCAACGGTATACAGCTCAGCTGCACCCACCTGATCCAGCGTAGCGGAGCACAGACGGCCCTGGCAGATCTTCATAGCCTGTGCCATAAACTCCTTATTGCGGGAGATCACAGCGCCGATACGGGCACCACAAGCGGAGAAGCGCTTGGAAACAGAGTCAATGAGGATCACGTTCTCCTGCACGTCCTCGAAGGAAGCCATGCTGACCGTGATCTCGCCGTTATAAACGAACTCACGATAGACCTCGTCTGCAATCAGGAACAGGCCATACTCCTTGGCAATGTCCGCAATCAGGCGAGCCTCTTCTCTGCTGAGGATCACGCCAGTGGGATTACCGGGGTTGCTGAGCAGGATGGCGCGGGTATTCTCGTTGATGCGGGAAACGATGCGCTCACGGTCGGCATAGAAATAGCCTTCCTCAGGAGAGGTGGGAATGGGAGTGATCTTGCCGCCGGTGAGGTTCACGAAGGTATTGTAGTTAGGATAGAAGGGCTCGGGAACCAGAATCTCATCGCCGGGATCCAGAATGCAGCTCAGTGCGATCTGCAGCGCCTCACTGCCGCCGGTAGTAGCCAGAATGTCACTGGTCTCAAGAGCAATGCCAAGCTTGGCATAATAGCCGCGCACAGCCTCCAGATAAGCGGGAATACCGGGAGAAGGTGCATAGGCCAGAACTGCCTCGCGGAAATTGGTGATGGCATCGAAGAACACCGGCGGCGTCTCGATATCCGGCTGACCGATATTCAAATGATAGATCTTCTTTCCTGCTTCCTTGGCCTTCACTGCATAAGGAGTGAACTTGCGCATGGGAGACAGTCCGCACCGCTGGATTTTTTCAGAAAACTTCATAAAAACACCCTCTCAAAACAATATAGTAAGTTAGAATACGTCTATAACCACATTTAAAAGTTTAAGCGAATTTAAACAAAGTTTAATCCAGAATGTTGGGTTTGTCAATATACTAACGTACAAAACATTAAGTTTCTTTGAACGGGTGGGCATGTCTGCCCACCCGTTCAAAATCACATATCCGACGTTCCGGCCGCTCCGGTTCCGGCGGACGAATCAGAGAGGTCCGCGCCAAGGCCGCCTGCCATCTGCAGTTCCTGCCAGCGTTCCTTACTGATGAGCAGCTGACGGGGTTTGGAGCCCTCAAACGGACCCACAATGCCTCGTTCCTCCATCTGATCTACCAATCGCGCAGCGCGGGAATAACCCAGCTTCAGACGGCGCTGGAGCATAGAAACCGATGCCTGCCCCGTTTCCAGCACCACCTCCACTGCGGCAGGCAGAAGCTCGTCAAAATCTCCTGCAGGATCTGTCTGAGACGCAGGTGCATTGCCGCTTCCCTTCGCTCTCTCCTTCTCCGCCATGGATTCCTCTATCTTCTGAATGACTTCATCAGAGTACTTGACTTCGCCGCCCTGTTTGACATATTCGACGACCTTTTCAATTTCCTCCGGTGTGATAAAGCAGCCCTGAATTCGACGCTTTCCTTCACCCAGCGGTGCATACAGCATATCGCCCTTGCCAACAAGCTTCTCTGCGCCCTGAACATCGATGATGATGCGGGATTCCAACGAGGAAGCTACCGCGAAGGCAATGCGGCTGGGAATATTTGCTTTCATCAAGCCTGTGATAACGTCCGTAGAGGGACGCTGGGTGGCAATGACCAGATGCATACCGGAAGCTCGTCCCATCTGTGCCACGCGGCAGATGGACTCTTCCACTTCCTTCGCCGCCACCAGCATCAGGTCAGCCAGCTCGTCAATAACCACCACAACAGAAGGAAGATGCTCCAGATCCTCTCTGGTTTTTGCCAACGCGTTATAGCCTTCCAGATCCTTCACATTATTCTCAGAGAAGATACGGTAACGCTTCATCATTTCGAAAACCGCCCACTGCAGTGCTCCGGCGGCCTTCTTAGGATCAGTGACTACCGGAATCAGCAGATGCGGAATACCGTTGTACGGCGCCAGTTCCACCATTTTGGGGTCCACCATGATAAAGCGAACGTCCTCCGGAGAAGACTTGTACAGCAAGCTGATGATCAGAGAGTTCGTGCACACCGACTTACCGGAACCGGTGGTACCTGCAATCAGCACATGGGGCAGCTTCTGAATACTGCCCACCACATTGTTGCCGCCGATGTCCTTGCCCACGGCAAAAGCCGTTGTGGATCGATGATTTGTGAACTCCCGGGATTCCAACACATCCCGAATCAGCACGGAGCTTACCTGCTTGTTGGGAACCTCAATACCCACCACGGAAATCTTATCCGGAATGGGCGCGATGCGTACACTGGGTGCGCCCAGCGCCAACGCAATATCCACAGCCAGGTTCGTAACCTTGCTGAGCTTGACTCCCTGATCCAGCGTAAACTCATAGCGGGTAACAGAGGGACCGCGCACAACATCGCCCGGCGTCGCATCTACGCCAAAGCTGGCCAGTGCCTCAGCCAAACGGCGGGAATTGTTCCGCACCTCCGCACCAGCTTCTGCATAGTTGCCTCCGCGATTGGCATTCAGCAACGTCAGAGGCGGGAAATGGTACACAGCTTCCTCCTCTGCCAGCTTTTCCTCAATGGCAGATGTCACTTCGGCTGTGGCTTCCGCCACCTGCTTTGCGGTCTCTTTTTTGCTCTCCGGAGTTTCTGTCTTCACTACAGGAGTATCCGCGGGCTTGGCAGCAACAACCGGAGTCAGAGGCACAACAGGAACAGGCTGCACCGGCTCTGGTTCAGGTTCCGGTTCATATTCCATTTCCACCTCAGCAGGTTCCGGCTGAACAGACACCTCCTGCTCGTGAAGCAGCTGCCCCGGCGTCTTCTGCTCCGAGGACTTCTGGCGGAAGAAGCCGGTCAGAATACCACTCTTCTTTTCCTCTTTGGGCTCTTCGGGTTTCGCCGGAAGTTCTTCTCCATCCAACGGAATGTCGAAGTCTGCACGGGAAGTTTTCCCGGTGGTCTGAACCGTCCGAATAGCCGGTTCTTTTTTCCTTGGCGGCGGTGCAGGCTCGGGTTCGGGCACTTCTTCATAGCGGGGACGGTTGCGATATCGCTCAACCAACTCCAGCAGAGAGATTTTGCAGGCCATCATGCCAGCCGCCACAAACACCGCCATAAAAATGATAATCGACGCCACTTTGGAAAACAGTTTCACAAAGATTATCGCCAGTCCTCCGGCGATGACACCGCCGCTTTTAACGGCAAGGCCTGCGTTCCAGAGATCTTTTATGATGCTCTCCGATGCAGCAGGTTCCACCAGTATCATATGGCACAGGGAGCTTCCGATCAGCGGCAGCAGCAATGCGCATATAACCCGCAGATAGACAGGCCGGCCGCGGTGGAAAAGCAGGATAATGCCCGCAATCAGCATTGCCGGTGCCGTCAGCCAGTAGCCATATCCCAGTATACCCTTCAGCAGCTTTGCGACAATATCAACAAAGACAGCCTCGCCGCCAAAATAACTCACCACTACAAAAAGAGCCAGAGCTAACAACACCAGTGCCCATATTTCACGACGAACCGGTGGTTTTTGTTCCGGTTTCCGCTTACTGCCTGCAGCAGTCTTTTTTTCTGCAGCAGATTTCTTCTGTGTAGAACCGCTCACGATTCAACCCCCTTATACTTGCTTTCCTTGACACAGTCTATCATTTCATGATCACGGTCAGAAACATCGTTACCAGGCCTATTCCCCAGCAATAATATGCAAACCAGCCAAAGCGGCCCTTCTCTGCAATCAACTTCAGCAGCCGTAGACACGCATATCCGCTGACAGCAGCCACTGCAACACCAAGCAGATAAGCCGGCACCTCCGGCCAATTTACACCAGTCTCCATTACATCCAGCAGACTGAGAAGATTCGCACCCAGCACAGCGGGAATGGACATCAAAAAGGAAAAGCGCACCGCAAATCTACGATCCAGTCCCACAAGACAGCCGGCGGTAATGGTCGTGCCCGAGCGGGAGATTCCAGGGCAGGTAGCAAGCGCCTGTGCAAAGCCAATAAGAAGTGCGTCCATCATTGAAGCCGTTCTCTCATTCTTCCGCCCCTTCCGGACACGGTCACTGAGAAACAGCAGGCAGCCTGTCATCATCAGGGCCAACGCCACAAAATACATATTGCCGCTCATTCTCTCTATGTAGTCCTTGATGGGCAGCACCAAAACAAGAGGCAGGGTGGCAATGATCAAAAGAAGGATCAACCTCCGCGCAGGAGGAACAGGGACAGGCGTTTTGTGCTGTGTCAGATCCCGAACTCCGGCAATGAACTCCCGGATCATATCCAGAATATCCGTCCAGTAAAAGATAAACACAGCGATTAACGTCCCCAAATGCAGAAGAACATCAAAAAATTCAGGGATGTCCGTGGTTGCTCCCAGCAATTCGCCGGCAATGGCAAGATGACCGGAACTGGAGATTGGCAAGAATTCTGCAACACCTTGAACAAGGCCCATGATAACAGCAGCAATCCAAGACATAGTAGCTCCCTCCTCAATGTAATGCTTATAACACTTCTATCATAAACTATACCACAGCATACGCGCAAATACCAGTCATAAATCCTGAATATCTCTGTCACAAAAAAGCGAATCGTATCCAACGTGCAATCCGTCAAATACGATCCGCTCATTTTCATTCAAGCCAACACCTGCAGAGCTGCAGCTGCAGCCGCCTGCTCCGCTTCTTTTTTGCTGTGGCCTGTTCCCGTACCTACACGCTTGCCGTTCAGGCAAACCTCAGCCTCAAAAACCTTGCAGTGATCAGGGCCGGAGGCACCGATCATACGATAGAACAGTTCCTGGCCGGACTGGCGCTGCACCAGCTCCTGAAGCGCCGTTTTATAGTCTCGCCGACGCTCTTCAACAGCCTCCTCTTTCTCCGTGTCCAGCAGTACTCTGTGAATCAGCGCAGATGCTTCCGCAATGCCGCCATCAAGATAGACAGCCGCAAACACAGCCTCGGTGGCATCTGCCAAAATGGATGGGCGCTGCCGACCGCCGCCGCTTTCTTCGCCGCGCCCCAGCTTCAGATAGCGCCCCAGCTCCAGCTTCTGCGCTACCTCATGCAGACTCTGTTCGCATACCAGCGCTGCGCGGATACGTGTCAGGTCCCCCTCCGGCAAATCAGGATGTCTGGCAAACAGGAACTCCGCCGTCACAAAACCAAGGACAGAGTCACCAAGAAACTCCAGACGCTCGTTGCTCCGGATATTTGCGCTGCGGTGTTCGTTGGCATAGGAACTATGATTCAACGCCTCACTGAGCAGCCCCCGGTCACGAAACCTATAATTCAGTTTTTTCTCCAGTTCCTGCATAAGACGCCTTCTTTCCATGAGGACGCCCCGCTTTCGCGGGGCGTTTATGATTATTTTACCTTTGCAGCCAGATAGCGGACTGCGTCACCCACGGTCTTGATGGCAGGCATCTCATCCTCCTGGATCTCGCCCACATCGAATTCCTCTTCCATGGCCATGACCAGCTCCACCAGATCCACAGAATCAGCACCCAGATCTTCTTCAAAAGAAGTCTCCATGGTCACTTCCTCGGGTTCGGTGGCAAACTGCTCAGCCACCAGTTCCTGCATTTTCTTGAAAATTTCTTCCATTGTCATTGTTCAATTCTCCTTACCGGATATTGGTATCATTACTGGGGTAATCATACGGCAATACCAGTTCTTCTGTCAATAGGGAAATCAGGCATTTTCTGCCGGAACGCTTACTTTCATAAATTCGATATTCGCCTGTACATCTTCGATGTATGTACTCTGGGCGAAATCTCTGGCCTGACGCACCGCATTGCGGATCGCCCATGCATTGGATGAGCCATGCGCCTTGATAACGGGCTTACAGATTCCCAGGAAGGGCACGCCGCCCACTTCATTGGGATCCAGAATCTTCTTGAATTCCGCAATCCGTTCTTTCATCAGCAGCGCAGCCACCTTGGTCTTGGCACTGTGCATAAACATATTCTTCATTTCCTTGGCCATCAGCTTACCGGCCCCTTCCACACTCTTCAGGAAGATGTTGCCGGAATAGCCGTCTGCCACGATGACATCCGCAGCGCCCATCATAGCAGTATTGCCCTCAATGTTGCCGATGAAGTTGATCCGTCCGGCAGCATGGGCTTCCTCCAGCAGCGGATAAACTGCCAGACGCAGGGAATCGCCCTTTTCCCGCTCGGAACCAATATTCAGCAGGCCTACTCTGGGGCTTGCCACGCCCAGCGTTTTCTGGGCATACAGGCTGGCCAGATAGGCAAACTGCAGCAGATATTCCGGCGTACATTCCGCGTTGGCGCCGCAGTCACACAGAATGGCACGTCCGCCAAAAACCGGAGCTGTCGGCGCCATGGCCGCACGACGGATGCCGCGGATGCGCTTTACCAACAACGTAGAGCCGGAAAGCAGCGCGCCGGTGGAACCGGCAGACACAAATGCATCACCCACTCCGTCGCGCAGCAGCGTCAGTCCAACGGTCATAGAAGAATCCTTTTTCTTCTTGAAGGCCGTGGCTGCGTCATCCTCGATCTCAATCACTTCGGTTGCGTTGTGGATTTCCACACCGGAAGGAAGTTCCTTCACATCTGCCGCTTCCATAGCCTTCAGAATAGCTTCCGTACGACCTACCAGCAGAATATCAACGCCCAGCTCACGATTGGCCTGCAGTGCGCCTTCAACAATCGCACCCGGCGCATTGTCGCCGCCCATGGCATCTACAATGATCTTCATTTCAGAACCTCCTCGCGCAGCGCATCGATCACAGCCAATGCTCTGGCCGAAATCTCCGCATTCTTATTGCGCTTTCCCTTTACCTTGTGTCCCAATGCCGGAATAATACCAAAATTGATATTCATGGGCTGGAACTGCGTCACACTCTGATTGCTGACATACAGGCCCAGAGCACCGATTGCTGTTTCCTGCGGGAAATCCACCGGTGCCATGCCGCGCAGACGCCGCGCCGTCTCCACGCCGACCAGAAAACCGGATGCCGCAGACTCCACATAGCCCTCCACGCCGGTCATCTGTCCAGCAAAGGAGATGCGGGGCTGTGTCTTCAGCTGGTAGTAGCGGTTCAGCAGTCTGGGGGAATCCAGAAAGGTATTGCGGTGCATCACACCATAGCGAACAAATTCCGCGTTACGCAGGGCGGGGATCATGGAAAACACACGCTTCTGCTCAGGGAATCGCAGGTGGGTCTGAAAGCCCACCAGATTATAGATCGTGCCATCCGTATTGTCCCGGCGCAGCTGCACCACCGCATAGGGCCAGCGTCCGGTTCTGGGATCATCCAGACCACGGGCTTTCAGAGGGCCATACAGCAATGTATCGTGACCGCGGCGGGCCATGACCTCCACCGGCATACAGCCTTCAAACACCATGCCATCCTCAAAGCCGTGAACCTCCGCCTCCTGCGCTGTGGTCAGAGCCTCCCAGAAGGCATCATACTCGTCCTTGTTCATGGGGCAGTTCACATAGTCCGCCGTTCCCTTGTCATAACGGGAGCCCATCCAGGCGTTCTCCATATCGATGCTCTCCGCCGTCACCAACGGTGCGGCCGCATCAAAAAAGTGGAGATCTGTATTCGCACCCAGCAGCGTCTGCAGATGCTCTGCCAGAGCATCTGAGGTCAGGGGGCCGCTGGCAACGATCACCTCGCCCTGAGGAAGCTCCGTCACCTCCCCCTCACATACGGTAATGCGGGGATGGGAGCGAATCTTCTCCGTCACCATGGCGGCAAATCCGTTACGATCCACCGCAAGAGCGCCGCCGGACGGCACACGGGTTGCCTCTGCGCACTCCAGAATCAGAGATCCCAGTCGGCGCATTTCCTCTTTCAGAAGTCCCACCGCATTCTCCAGCTGATCAGATCTCAGGGAGTTGGAGCAGCACAGCTCTGCGAAATCATCGGTCACATGGGCAGGAGTGCGCTTCAGCGGCTTCATCTCCCAGAGCTCTACATCGATCCCTCGCTGCGCCAGCTGCCAGGCAGCTTCACTGCCGGCAAGTCCGGCACCGATTACTGTTACTTTCATAATTTGTCCTCTTCCACGAAGGGGCCGGCGTCATTCACCGGCATCCGCGTTTTTCTTTGCTGTCTTGCCGGAAGTCTTCTTCGCAGTGGTTTTCTTAGTGCTTTTCGCAGTGGTTTTCTTCGCCGCGGCAGACTTCCCTGCGGTCTTTTTCGTCGTCTTTTTGGCAGATGCGGCCGTTTCAGCCTCACCCTTCTCTTCTGTTCCCTTGCCCTTGGGATAGCCGCGCTTTTCTTCCGGAAGGAAATTGCTGCAGGCAGCATTGATGCAGAAGGGTTTCTTGAAGCCCTTGCCGGCTCGTTTAAACATCGTCTGACCACAAACAGGACAATCGTCCTTCACCGGCACATCCCAGGTCATAAAGTCACATTTTTCCTCACCTGCGCGAGCCGTGGTATATTCGCAGCAATGATAGGTATACTGCTTTCCCTGCTTGCTGGTGCCGGTGCGCTTCATCAAACGGCCGCCGCATTTGGGACAGCGACCAGGCATCACTTCCACCAGCGGCATGGTAAACGTACAATCAGGGTATCCGGGACAGGCAAGGAATGGACCGAATTTGCCATCCTTCTCCACCAGATTCTTGCCGCATACCGGACATATCTCATCGCTGACGGTGGGAGGCACCATTTTGCGCTCACCGGATTCCGCTGCCTTCAGACGCTCTTCGAAGCCATCGTAGTAGAAGTCACGCAGAACATCCTTCCAAACAACGCTGCCTTCCTCCACCGCATCCAGCTTCTGCTCCATTCCTGCAGTGAATTTCAGTTCTTCAATGTCCGCAAAATATTCCTTCATCCACTCCGTCACGGCTCTGCCAAGATTGGTGATCACCAGATACTTGCCATCCTTCTTCACATACCGCTTATCCAGAATCGTGGAAACCGTGGGAGCATACGTGGAAGGTCTGCCGATTCCCTGTTCCTCCATGGCGCGGATCAGTGTGGCATCGGTATAATGGGCAGGCGGCTGTGTAAAGTGCTGCTCCTGAGCAAATCCCAGATTGTCCAGCCCATCATTTTCATGCAGTTCCGGCAAGGCGGAGACCTTCTCTTCCTTGTCCTCATCACGGCCCTCTTCATATACGGCGGTATAGCCGGAGAACTTCAGGCTGCTGGAACTGGCGCGGAAGCTGTGGCTTCCCGCCGCTATTTCCACCGCTATGCTGTCATACACGGCATTGGACATCTGGCAGGCCACATAGCGGCTCCAGATCAGGCGATAGAGCCGATACTGCTCATTGGTCAGATCGCCGCGCACTCTTTCGGGAGTCAGTTCCACATTACTGGGGCGAATAGCCTCGTGGGCATCCTGTGCATTGGCCTTAGCCTTATAGCGGCGGGCAGAGGTCGGGCAATATGCCTGACCGTAGCGGCCAGAGATAAACTTCCGAACAGACGTCAGTGCCTCTTCGCTGATGCGCAGTGAGTCCGTTCTCATGTAGGTAATCAGACCCACAGTGCCTTCTCCAGCAATATCGACGCCCTCATACAGCTGCTGCGCAATGGCCATAGTGCGTCGAGGCGTCATGCTGAGCTTGCGGGAAGCTTCCTGCTGCATGGTGGAGGTGGTAAAGGGCGGAGAAGGACTGCGCTGCTTATCTGCGCGTTTTACACTTTTCACAAGGAAGGACTCCTGCTCCACCTCACGGATCACAGCGTCTACCTCTCCCTGGTTTTTCAGTTCAGCCTTTTTGCCGTCTTTCCCATAATAATGAGCCTCAAAGGCACTCTGGGGCTTATTGGCCACTGCCAGTTTCGCATCCAATGTCCAATACTCCTCGGGCTGAAATGCTTCGATCTCAGCATCACGGTCATCCACCATTCTGGTAGCTACCGACTGAACACGGCCTGCAGACAGCTTGGGTTTTATCTTCTTCCACATAACCGGCGAGATCTTATAACCCACGATGCGGTCCAAAATGCGCCGCGCCTGCTGGGCATCCACCAGATTCTGATCAATGCTTCGGGGATCGCGGATGCTTTCCTGCACAACACTCTTGGTAATTTCATTGAATGTCACCCGCTTGGTCTTCTCGTCCGGAAGCTCCAGCAGCGTCTTCAGATGCCAGGAGATCGCCTCACCCTCACGGTCAGGGTCAGTGGCGAGATACACGGTATCAGCTGCACCAGCAGATTTTTTCAGGTCGCTGATAATATCTTCTTTTCCTTTAATGGGCTTGTATTCCGGCTCAAAATCATTTTCCAGATCCACGCCGATGACACTCTTGGGCAGGTCACGCAGATGACCCATACAGGCCTTCACTTCAAAATCACTGCCCAAATATTTTTTAATGGTTTTGGCCTTCGCAGGAGACTCCACGATGACCAGATTCTGCTTTGCCATAGGTACCTCCAGATACCCGCCTTCTGCGGGCCGGTTTTATTCGCTTAACAGCACATTCCTGGCATATCGCTTGCCGGGATACTGCAGCACATATTCATCCATTTCCAACATTGTCAGCGCCGATAACACACGTCTGGCAGGGATCTGTACCAGATCGATCAGATCATCCAACAATATCGGTTCATCCGTCAGGGCACGCAGGACCACCAGCTGATCGTCCGAAAGTGCCGCGCCCTCCTTATGAACATCCAGCATTCGCGGCAGTTTTTTTGCCGACTCTGCCGGTTTCCGTTCCTCAGTCGGCTGCGGTCTTCCCTCTTCACAACGGAGTTTTCCCGGGAATCGCGCCTGATAGTCCTGCAGGATATCCCACCCGCAGGTCACCAGTCCCGCTCCCTGACGGATCAGGCGATTGCAGCCGACGCTTTCTCTGGCATCAATGGGACCCGGAACCGCGTACAGATCACGACTCTGCTCAATGGCACGATCCGCTGTGATCAATGCGCCGCTGCCCTCCGGCGCTTCCACCACCAGTGTGGCGGCACACAAGCCGGAAATGATCCTGTTGCGCACAGGAAAGTGTTTTCCTTTGGCTTCCGTGCCTGGCGGATACTCGCTGATCAACGCACCGGAAGCTGCGACATCCTCGTAAAGATAACGGTTCTCCGGCGGATAGATCACATCAACACCGCCGCCAAGAACGCCCACAGTCACACCGCCGGAGCGCAGAGCCGCACGAATCGCCATGGTGTCAATACCGCGAGCAAGACCGGAAACCACTACCGCGCCGCCTGCAGCCAGCTGTCCGGCGATCTTATCCGCACACTGGACACCATATGGCGTAGCGTCTCTGGTCCCTACCACCGCCACGGCTACCTCTTCATCAAACGCAGGCATGTGCCCCTTTACATACAACACGCAGGGCGGATCGTAAATATTCCTCAGACGATCCGGATAATCCGCATCCTGCAGTGTCAGAATCCGCAGCCGCAGCCTGCGGCATTCGCCCAGAATTCTTTCCGCATTGGACAGAGATTTGTTCTCCAGCACCGCAGCCTGTTCCCGGGTCATATTCTCTACCAGAAAAATTTCTCCGGCATCTGCACAATAAATATTCTCCGGGTCTCCAAAATACTCCAAAAGCGACAAGCGTGTCTGACTGCGCAGGCCCGGCAGTTCTGCCAGCCAGATCCAATATTTCAAGCCAGACATTCTCTTCCCCCTTTTGTATTCAACGGCTGTTGGACATTTCCCACAGCAGCACAGTAGCCGCCGCAGCCGCATTCAGAGATTCGCAGCGATCCCGCATGGGGATTCGGATCGTTCTGTCACAAAGTTCAAGAACCTGCCGTGAAAGGCCGCTTCCCTCACTGCCGATGGCAACTGCCGCACGGGTATAATCCACTTCTCTTGCATCCAGAGTGTCATCCCGAAGCGCCGCTCCGTACAGAGGAATCCCACTGTCACGGAACAGCGCCATCACATCCCCCGCCTCCGCATTCCATACCGGGCAGCGGAATACCGCTCCCATGGACGCGCGTACAGTTTTGGGACTCCAGATATCCGCGCAGCCGTTCACCAGAAACAAACCGTCTGCCCAGAAAGCATCTGCCGTCCGCAGGATGGTTCCCACGTTGCCAGGATCCTGCACACCATCCAGAAGTACATAATGACTTCCATCCAGCTTGGCAGGCATAGGCCGATCCGGAATGGAGCATACCGCCAGCACGCCCTGAGGTGTCTTCGCCGGCGAAATGCTCTCCATCACATCGCCAGGTACCTCTACCACGCGGACACTCTTCGGAAGCGCAGGCACTTCCATTCCCTGCGTGCAAACCACAGTTTTGATCGATTCAGGACACCACCGAACAGCCTCTGCAACCAATTTGGGACTGTCACAAAGTAACTGCCCTTCTCTGTGCCGGTAAGAAGCTGAAGCGCCCAGCTTGCGAAGATGGGTACACAATGGATTTGTCCGACTTGTAATTCTCTCCACCGCTGATCGCCTCCTGTTTCGCCATGGATCTGTTGTCGGCAGCACCGCAACATAACATTTTCCGCATCCTGATGCCATTCTTGCAACAAATGTGCATAATTCTGCAGTCTAAACGCCTATATAATAAAGGTATCTTTTCTGATTGTCAAGAAAATAGTACGCATATACTTATTAAAATATAAAACCTGTCAGAACATGCAGATGCAAATACTCTACAGTCTCATTAACAGAAACGAGTCTGCATATACGCTGAGCGCACATGCAGACTCGTTTGATCGTGTTTAATCCAGAGGTTTCATTGTGGGGAACAAAATGACCTCGCGGATGGTATCCTGACCGGTGAGCATCATGACGCAGCGGTCGATGCCCATACCCATGCCGCCGGTAGGCGCCATGCCGTACTCCAGTGCAGTGAGGAAGTCCTCGTCCATCATCTCCGTCTCATCGTCGCCGCGCTCACGCTGCTCCACCTGCTTCTCAAAGCGCTGACGCTGATCGATGGGATCGTTCAGCTCAGAGTAGGCATTGGCCAGCTCGCTGTGGCAGACGAAGAGCTCAAAGCGCTCCGTCAGGCGGGGATCAACGGGGCTGCGCTTGGTCAGGGGACTGACTTCCACAGGATACATGGTGATGAAGGTGGGCTGGATCAGCTTCTCCTCCACCCGCTGGTCAAAGCAGGCGTACAGAGCGTTGCCCCATGTCTTCTCGGCGGCGTCGGCCAGTTCCACGCCAATGGCCTTGGCAGCGGCCACAGCTTCAGCGTCATCGGTGATGGCGCTGAAATCAATGCCCACATATTCCTTGACGGCATCCACCATGGTCAGACGGCGCCAACCGGGCGTCAGGTCGATCTTCTCACCCATCCACTCAATCTCATAGGTGCCCAGAATCTCCTTGGCTGCACCAGAGATAATTCCCTCAGCGATATCCATCATGTCATGGAAATCGGCATAGGCCTGATACAGCTCCACGGTGGTGAACTCAGGGTTATGCTTGGGATCCATGCCTTCATTGCGGAAAATGCGGCCAATCTCATACACACGGTCCATGCCGCCCACGATCAGGCGCTTCAGAGGCAGCTCGGTGGCAATGCGCATGAACATATCAATGTCCAGCGTATTGTGGTGGGTAATGAACGGACGGGCGGAAGCGCCGCCGGCAATGGTATTCAGCACCGGAGTCTCCACTTCGATATAGCCCATGTTGTCCAGATAATTGCGCATATACTTGATGAAGCGGGAGCGAATCACAAAGTTGCGCTTCACATCGGGGTTCACCATCAGATCCACATAGCGCTGACGGAAACGCAGTTCCTTGTCCTGCAGGCCGTGGAACTTCTCAGGCAGAGGCAACAGAGACTTGCTCAGCAGTACGATGCTTTTGGCGCGCACAGATATCTCACCCATCTTTGTGCGGAAGACCTCACCCTCAACGCCCACGATATCACCGATATCATACTTCTTAAAGGCTGCCATGGTCTCTTCGCCTACCTCGTCAATCTTGACGAAGAGCTGGATGCGGCCATCGCGATCCTGCAGATCGCAGAAACTGACCTTGCCCATGCCGCGCTTGCTCATAAGCCGACCGGCAACCTTGACGGACTTGCCCTCCAACTCATCATAATTATCCTTGATCTGCTGGGAGGTAGCATTCCACTGATAACGGGTCTGTCGGAAGGGGTCCTTCCCTTCTGCCTGAAGTGCGGCCAGCTTTTCCCGGCGAATCTTCAGCTGATCGCCCAGTTCCTGCTGGGACTGATTGGCATTCTTCTGTTCAGACATGGCAGCCTCCTTAGCGCTCAATTCTTTTTAGGGTATACACGATGGTACCGCGAGGGGCCTCCACGGTAACCTTCTGTCCTTCCTGCGCTCCCAACAGAGCCTTACCAAAGGGAGATTCCTCAGAAATTGCATTGTTCATGGGATCAGCCTCCTGAGATCCCACGATTTTATAAGCAGGCAGTTCATTCCCGGCCACGTCTTCTACAATCACAATGCTACCAATGGTCACCACATTGGTTGGCGCATTGGCTTCGTCCACGATCACAGTATGCTGGATGATATTCTCAAGCTCAGCGATTCTGGAGTACAGCTTACCCTGTTCGTTCTTTGCTTCGTCATACTCGCTATTCTCGGAAAGATCGCCGAAGCCGCGGGCAATTTTGATCTGCTCAGCCACTTCGTCACTGCGGGTTGTTTTCAGATAGTTCAGCTCCTGACTCAGTTCATCGAAGCGTGCTTGGCTCATCCGGAATTCTTTTTCCATTGCGGTTCGTCCTTTCATATTCACGGCTATGCACCCGAAAATCCGGAGATGCACATACCTATACTATTTTATACCATGCTATAGTATTATAGGGATTGCTCTCCGGAATGTCAAGCCGCGTTTTTACGGCCTTTTCGAGTTTTCTGAGGCTTTTCGTGTAGAAGAAGCGATCATTTCCGCTCCTGCTCCTGCAGAATCCGAACCTGATTCAGGCGAATGGCTCCCGCTCCATACAAAGCAGCCAGCAGCTGCATGCGATCACACTCATCAGGAAGCTGCACTTCTGAAGAAAGGATTAGTGTCTCTCTCAGCGGTATCCCGCCATGGAACAAATCAATCACATCCTGCCCTTTCGTATACTGCATCTCCGGAGAAAAACGTACCAGCACCGCTGCTTTTGCCAACTGCTCCGGATTCTCTGTCTGCACCAGAGGAATCCCATACTCCCTGCGCAGTCTCCGGCAAAACCCGTCATCCCTTTCCGCAGCTGCCAGTATCACATAACGATTTCGGATGCAGAGCTCCGTAACCGTTCTACGCACCTCTTCCGTGATGCGGTGGGTACATACAGCCACCAATACGCCTTTCCCTGTTTGCCCCCGCGCATGCAGCCTCGTCTGGACCAGCTCCGCTGCCAGTGCACGGCACAGAACCATGGGATCTGCCGGAAAAACATGATACTCCGCAAAGATATCCAGCCATGGAAAAGCCTTTGGAAAAACCGCTCTGGTAACGCCCTCTTTATGCAGAAGTCCAGCTGCGCGAGACACCAGCCGACGCTGAATAAACTGCGGGATCCCCTTCCGCAGCGGAATCGCAACACATCGAAAACGCAGCTGCTGAATTTCCCATTCTGTAACGACAGGACGCCGCAACTCTTTCGTCCACACGATATAACCATACATAGCATGATCCCCTCCTGTTCCATGGTATGGGACAGGAGGGGATATTTATGTATCTCAGGCCGAACTGGACAAGGTATATCCTGTGAGATACCCTTTTCTGGGATGCGCACCGTTCTTATCCAGCGGATTGATGATCACACCGTTTTCCATGATCTCAAAATGCAGGTGCGGTCCGGTGGAGTTTCCTGTGGAACCGCTGATGCCGATGGTCTGTCCCTGCTTCACAACGTCACCAACCTTCACTTTGCGGCTGCTCATATGTGCATACAGCGTGGTATTTCCGCTGCCATGAGCAATGACCACATAGTGACCGTAGGAACTGGAATACTGGGACACGATAACCGTGCCGGCCTTGGATGCATAAATGGGCGAGGTATAGCCCACGCGGCCGATATCCGTTCCCTTATGGTTGGTGGAACCAATGCCGCCCGGAGATTCCCGCCCGCCAATGGTAGAGGTGATGTAGCGGCTGTCTGTCGGCCAGATATAGCCGCCCGCCTTGGCTGCATCCGCCGCCTGCTGCTCCGCCAGCTTCTTGGACATCTCCACAATCTCCTTGCGGATTCGCTCTTCTTCCGCGTCCAGTTCAGCAAGAACTTCCTTATACTCTGCCTGATTGTTCTGAATCTCATACACCAGTGCTTCCGCCTCGGCATACTGATTGGTCAGATCCGCCTTTTTGCTGACCAGATCCTTTCGTGCCTGTTCCGCACCGGCTTTATTCGTCTCCAGCTCTGCTTTTCGCTGGGAGATATCCGCCTGCGTTGCTTTCAGATTATCAATCACTTTCTGATCGGAGGACATGATCTCATAGATGGAATCCAGCGCCGACAGCATCGCACTGAAGCTGCTGGAGTCAAACAGCACCGACCAGTAACTGATGGTACCACGCTCCTCCATATTTCGCACACGACGACAAAACAAAGCATACTGCTCCGCTTCCAGTCCCTGTGCCTCAGACAATTCCTCCTGGCGCTGTGCGATCAGCTGCTCATAATTGGCAATCAGTTCTTCTGTGTTGGCAATCTCATTGACAACAACTCCGATTCGCTGATCCAGAAGTCTTTTCCTCTCAAGCGCTTTAGACTTATCTTTCGCCAGCTGCGAAAGCTGCCGCTCCAGATCCGCTTTTTCATCCGCCAGCTTGTCAGATTCCTTTTCCAGCTTGTCAATATCTGCCTGAGAAATACGGGCACCAGCTGCAGGAACCACCATTTCCGGCAAGATCATCATGACCACCAGCAACATAGCAGCCACAGAGCAGGAAAGCTTGCGCCATCTGTACTTTCTGTCAGTTATACGCATGATATCTCCTTATACAACAAACTTCGTAAAGCACAATCACATTACACATCCAGGAATTTCCGAATCGCAGAAAGACTGCCTCCGACACCCATCAGCATGCCGGCAGCCAGGAAAGAGCCCGCCACAGGCTTCCAGAATTCAGAAAATGCCAGAATCCGGAACAACTGCAGAGACTGGCTCTCTGCCACGCCGCGGGTAACACCCTCATAAAGTGCCCATTGCAGCAAAAATGCAACCACTGCACTGAAAATACCCAGCAGGAAACCCTCGTACACAAACGGCCAGCTGATAAAGCTGTTCCTTGCACCCACCATACGCATGATGGCAATTTCCTCGCGGCGGTCAAAGGTAGTCAGCTTGATGGTATTGGCAATGATGAACACAGACACAACAAACAGGATCAGGATCAATGACACACACAGAACCGTCGCTACATTGCGCAGAGTGATGAAACCGTCAGAGATATTCTCATAGGCATTCACATCCGCAATACCGGTGACAGCCTTTATCTTTTCCTTGGTCTCCCGGAGTTCCTCCAAAGACTCTACACGGATCGCGAACCGATCCCGCAAAATCTGGGGATCCAGATCCTGATACAATTCCTGATCCGGATGCTCCGACTGGAAGATTTTCAAAGCCTCTGCACGAGTAATGAAGTTCACCAACCGTACATTGTCGATTTTTTCAAGAGTTTCCTGAAGGGCTCTGGCCTCGTCTTCCGTATAGGAGTCATCCACGAAAGCCATGATCTCATTTTCGCGTTCCAGATCCTTCAGATTCTCGTTCAAATTCACCGCCACCAGCGTAAACGTACCCATAATGACGAGGCATGCTACCGTAATGCCAACAGCCGCAAAAGACATAAAACCATGGCTGAACATATTCCGGATTCCTTCCCGGATGTAATAGCCAATATTACGCATGGATACTACCTCCCACATAGCCGCCAATCTGATCGCTGATGATGCGGCCCTGGTCGATGGTGACAACCCGCTTGCTGAACTGGTTGACCAGATCTTTTTCATGGGTAACCACCAGTACTGTAGTTCCCAGTTCATTAATGCGCACCAGCAGTTCCATCAGTTCCCAGGAGCGTTCCGGATCCAGATTGCCGGTGGGCTCGTCCGCAATGATGGTTTCCGGGTTGTTTACCAACGCCCGCGCAATGGCCACACGCTGCTGCTCACCACCGGACAACTCATTGGGGAAACTGCGCGCCTTATCCTCAAGTCCCACCAGCTTCAGCACATAGGGAATCCGATGACGGATATCCTTACCACTGGCACCCACAGCGCGCATTACAAAAGCCAGATTGTCATAGACCGTCTTCTTCTCAATCAGGCGGAAGTCCTGAAAAATGACACCCAGCGTCCTCCGCATCAGCGGCAGCTTACGATCAGTAATGCTGCTAACAGCAAAGCCATTGACCATAATCCGTCCCGCAGACGGCGTAACCTCGCCGGTCAGCAGTTTTGTAAGGGTCGACTTTCCGGAGCCGGAGGGGCCTACCAGAAACACAAATTCTCCATCTTCTACATCCATCGAAAGGCCGCGGATCGCTTCCGTGCCATTGCCATATTCCATTTCCACGTCTGTCATTCGGATCATGGGAACACCTCTTGTCAGATATCTGTTGTGTCATTCAACTCGGTTCATCAAAAAACCATAGTCGACATAATTCGTCATACATCAAAATTATAGTAGATTTTACAGGCAGACGCAACCTTTAATCCAAAGAATTCATAACTATTTTTTGGAGAATAACCCATACTTTACCGCAAGATATAGTTCTCCCCCGATATAAACACGTTTCATCCTCCATAATCGTTCCCAAAACGGAAAAAGAGACGGAGATGCCTCCGTCTCTTCTCTGTTAAACAATCATCAGGCCTCAATTCCCCGCGAGGTAAGGTATTTCTTAACCATCAGCGCCACCTTAAAGGTGATGGCATCATCAAACTCCCGAAGATCCAGACCGGTAAGCTTTTTGATCTTCTCAAGCCGATACACCAGCGTGTTCCGGTGCACAAACAGCTTTCGCGCCGTCTCTGACACGTTCAGATTGTTCTCAAAGAACTTATGGATCGTAAACAGAGTCTCCTTATCCAACGCATCGATGGGGTTCTTTTTGAAAACCTCCTGCAGAAACATCTCGCACAGGGTTGTCGGCAGCTGGTAGATCAGGCGGCCGATACCCAGATTCTCATAGTTGATAACGTACTTCTCCGTATCAAAGACCTTGCCAACCTCAATAGCGATCTGTGCTTCCTTATAGGATTTGGCAAGATCTCGCAGATGCTGTGCCGCAGTACCGATACCAACCACCACGGTGCTGCTGCCATTCACCCGCAGAGTTTCCTCAATAAACCCGGCAATGCGGTTCAGTTCCTTGGAAGTGGCGGTTGCCTCCGTCAACTGACGGATCAGAACCACATCGCCTTCTCCAATCGACAGCACAAAGTCGTTGCGGCGATCAGGGAACAGCGTCTGAATGGCTTCCGTGGGAACAGACTCACCTTTTTTCAGGGAGCGAATCACAAACACTCCGCGGGATACATCTGCTGCCACGCGCAATTCCTTTGCCCGCACATAGATATCTCCCAGCATGATATTGTCCGAAATAATATCCTTAATAAAGGAACCCCGGTCATGCTTTTCCTCATAATAGGCCTTGGCTGCATTTAAGGTCACTGTGGCCAAGGAGCAAACCGTTTTGCTGATCTCATTGTCACCATACACAAACACAGTATAATCATACTGGAAGCCCCAGCCGTTCAAGGCCTTAAACGTCTTGCCGTCCGTGCAGAACATGGCGCCAGCAGCTCCATTAACAGCGGGTACATATTCCGCCCATCTCTGGCCAATCATCGAAAGCTCACTGCAGGCAATGATAACGCCTTCACTATCAATAACGCCAATGGTCCGATCAGTATTATCTTTCAGTTGAAGAACTACATTCTGAAAAATTCTTCCCGACATAGCTGGCCTCCCAAAGAAGAAATGTCAATCTTTTGTGCAATCTGTCAACATCCATAATTATACTGATATTTTGTCGAAATGCAAGATGTTATTTCCTTTTTCCACAAAAATCACCCTCTGTTTTTGTGGAAAATTTGAATTTCACATTCAGTTTATACTTATTCCCTCAATTTTTCCACTTCGTCTTCACTCAAAAAACGGTATTTTCCCGGCAACAAGTCCGGATCTAATGTCATTTTGCCCATTTTGATTCTTCGCAAATATCGTACAGGTTTTCCGCGGCTTGCCAACATTCGCTTGACCTGATGGAACTTTCCTTCACGCAGCGTTACATGTGCCTCGCTGACCTCTCCCACCGACAAAATCTCCAACTCAGCCGGCATACAGTGCAATCCATCCCCCAGAACAATTCCTTCGCGGAACGCCCGGCAGTCCGCCTCCTCCAGCTGTCCTTGCACCCTGGTATAATAAACCTTATCTATATGATATTTAGGCGAAAGCAGCTTATGCGCAAGTACTCCGTCATTGGTCAGCAGCAGCAAACCCTCGGTGTCCTTGTCCAAGCGCCCCACCGGAAAAAGATTCTGACGCTGCAGTTCCTGAGGCAGCAGATCCAACACGGTTTCTCCCCTGCCATCCTCCGTGGCTGAGAGATATCCGACCGGTTTATTCATCATCAGCCAGGTAACCTTACGGTATCCGATATCTTCGCCATCCACAGCAATGATTGCTTCCGAAGGATCACATTTTTCATCACCGGATCCGGCAGGAACGCCATTCACCAGCACCCTACCTTGTTTTATCAGAAGCTTGACATCCTTTCGAGACCACTTTCCTGTAGATGCAATAATCTTGTCCAACCGCTGTTTTTCCATAATTCCTCCTGTATTTCCACTGCCGGAACTACGGCTGTCTTTTGGAATATATGTCATCTTAGCATAAAAACGCTTGAATGGGAATACTAACCTCTTGGGAGGGATTATCATGTTCATTCTTACTGCACGCTTATCCAGGAAAAAAATATTCCGTATTCTGCTGATCACATTGACAATACCATTGATCCTACTGCTGTGTTTTATGCCGCGCGCGTCAGAAGATACCGAGGCGGAGCCTGTTCTGAAAAACAACGCCGATCGGATTGCATATCTCCAGTCACTGGGCTGGGATGTAGAGCCGGAACCCACAGAATCTTTGCAGCTGCTCCTTCCGGAGACGCTACCCGACAACTACATAGCTTATAATCAGATTCAGCTGGCACAGGGTTTTGATCTGAATACCTGCTGCGGAAAACAACTGACAAGGTACACATACACGGTGAATAACTATCCCAATTATCCAAAAGGCGTACAACTGAATCTGTATATCTGCAGCGACAGGGTTGCCGCCGGTGACATCATCGCCACCGGTGCAAATGGTTTTCAGGCAGGAATCCATTTCCCGCGTCAGGCAGCAGAACCCTGAATATACAAATCCCCACAGGCCGTTTGTACCTGTGGGGATTTTGCATTTTATTGCGCATGCAGCGTATCACGAATCTCTCCCGTAAAATATGCCACTGGATTCTGTGCTGCACCATCTTGCCGTACTTCAAAATGAAGATGCGGGCCTGTAGACATACCCGTGCTGCCCATAAGTGCGATCGCCTGCCCCTTCTCCACTACAGCTCCCTGAGCTGTCATCACTTCCTGACAATGGGCATATCGCGTGGTCAGTCCATCTCCGTGATCAATAACCAGATAGTTTCCCTGACGGGAATCATATCCAGTCTCAACTACGCAGCCGGCTTCTGCCGCGGCAATTTTCATACCACCTGCACCGGGAATATCAATCCCTGTATGAAATGCACTGTTATCTGCGTTAATTCTTTTCTGAAATCCATAGCTCATACTCAGGCTAACCGTCTGGCTGTCCGCCACAGGCCACACAAGCCATCTGGCATCTTTTCCTTCCAAATAAAGAGCCGGAATATTTCCATCCCTGTCACCTTTCAGCGCCGGCACAAGCACTTCCCCACCGTCCTCGTTGAAAAATGCTCTGAGTTTTTCCGCGTGCAGAGTGTACCGCTCCTCCTTCACCGTACCGTCGACAAACGTGACCTCCAGCAGCAGTTCTGCCTGATCCACAGTCTCTACCCGATCCCCCTCTGTCGCTGCAAGACGATATACCGCATCAGAACAAAAGGGTTCTCGGATACAGCTGCCATGTTCTTCACCTTCTTTCATCAAAGTGCCCTTACTTGTCTGCAGAAAAATCTCACGAATATTCTCACCACTGATCCGAAAGCTGCCACTGCCGTTTTCCCAGCGAAAAATTAGGCCTCCGTTCGCTGCATTCTCTACAGCACCCGCTGTAATTCCAAAGGAGTAATTTAAAACCAGGGGACTGTACAAATGCTCCACAGTGCTTCCGGGCTGTTCCGGTGCAGGCACAGCTAACTCACCCAGAGAGACGGTTCCCAATACCAACGCCAACGCACAAGCTGCACACACCGCACTGCGAAAAACCATACGCCCACGCTCTCTGCGGTTTCCTTCACGGGCAGCTCTTATGACGCGTTCATTTAACCCATCCGGTACATGGATGCATGCTTCCATCTCTTGATATTTATCCATCTTCGTTACCTCCAAGCACATCCTTTAATCTCATTCGTGCACGGCGCATACGCGTCCTTACCGTGACAACCGGGATCTCCAGCAAAGCGGCAATCTCCTCTGTGGAATACCCCTCTGCATAATGGAGATGTACAACGACCCGAAATTTTGCAGGCAGATCGTTTACCGCTGTCCAGAGTTCTGCCGCAGATTCTTCCACCATCGCCGCAGCTTCACCGAGCGTATCTAATGAAATAGTACTGCGGCGAAAATGGAAACGCATCAAATCTGTGCAGCGGTTTACAGTTGATCGAATCAGCCACGCCTTGATATGCTCCGGATCGCTGTTACTCAGGTGTTCCTGCTGAAACAGCTTCAGAAACACATCCTGATAAACATCCTCCGCGTCTGCAGTGTTCTGCAAACGGCAAAGCGCCAGACGAAAGACCGTGTCGCCATATAATTCCATAGCGTCACGAAGCTTCTGTTCCGTCATAAGCACTCCTCCTTGCAAGTTCTTAGAAAGCTTTCCGATAATAACACGAACCAGAACGGCAAAAGGTTCCCGGAAATAACAAAAAAGAGACCGGACTTTCGTCCGGTCTCTTTCAATGGAGCAAATTACTCAGCGATGTCGATAACAACGCCGGAACCAACGGTACGGCCGCCCTCGCGGATAGCGAAGCGCAGACCCTTCTCGATGGCGATGGGGGTGATCAGCTCAACGTTCATATCGACGTTGTCGCCGGGCATGCACATCTCAGTGCCCTCGGGCAGAGTGATGACGCCGGTAACGTCGGTGGTACGGAAGTAGAACTGAGGACGATAGTTGTTGAAGAAGGGAGTATGACGGCCGCCTTCTTCCTTGGACAGGACGTAAACCTGGCCAACGAACTTGGTGTGGGGCTTGATGGAGCCGGGCTTGCACAGAACCTGGCCGCGCTCAATGCCGGTACGCTCGATACCACGCAGCAGGGCGCCGATGTTGTCGCCAGCCTCAGCGTAGTCCAGCAGCTTGTGGAACATCTCGATACCGGTGATGGTGGTCTCCTTCAGCTCCTCCTGCAGGCCGACGATCTGGACCTTGTCGCCCAGGTTCAGCTGGCCACGCTCAACACGGCCGGTAGCGACGGTGCCGCGGCCAGAGATGGTGAAGACGTCCTCGACGGGCATCAGGAAGGGCATGTCGGCCTTACGGTCGGGAGTGGGGATATACTCGTCAACGTTGTCCATCAGCTCCTTGATGCAAGCATACTCGGGAGCGTTGGGATCGGTGGACTCGGAGATCAGAGCATTCAGAGCAGAACCCTTGATGACGGGGATGTCATCACCGGGGAACTCATAGAAGGACAGAGTCTCGCGGATCTCCATCTCGACCAGCTCCAGCAGCTCCTCGTCGTCAACCAGGTCAGCCTTGTTCATGAAGACGACCATTGCGGGCACGCCGACCTGACGGGCCAGCAGGATGTGCTCCTTGGTCTGAGCCATGGGGCCGTCGGTAGAAGCGATGACCAGGATAGCGCCGTCCATCTGGGCAGCACCGGTGATCATGTTCTTGATATAGTCAGCATGGCCCGGGCAGTCAACGTGAGCATAGTGACGAGCGTCAGTCTCATACTCAACGTGAGCGGTGTTGATGGTGATACCACGCTCGCGCTCTTCGGGAGCCTTATCGATGGAAGCGTAGTCCTGCATCTCGGCCTTGCCCTGCATTGCCAGGTACTTGGTGATAGCAGCGGTCAGAGTGGTCTTGCCATGGTCGACGTGACCGATGGTGCCGATGTTAACATGGGGCTTAGTTCTTTCAAATTTCTGCTTAGCCATTTGAAAATCCTCCTATTTTAATTACAAAATCCGTTTTTATGCAATGCAATAACCAACATTGCTTATTGTATCGTATAATCCACAGAAAAGCAAGTAAATAATTACTCTGCCTTGCCGCGCTCTGCCATGATCTTCTCACGAATGCTCTTGGGCAGCTCGCTGTAGCTGTGGGGTTCCATGGTATACTGGCCACGGCCCTGAGTGCTGGAGCGCAGATCGGTTGCGTAACCGAACATGTTTGCCAGAGGCACCAGAGCATCCACCTGCTGGGCACCGGAACGAGCTTCCTGACCCAGAATCTGACCACGGCGTGCGGTCAGGTCGCCAATGACGCTGCCCAGATACTCATCGGGAGCAATGACGGAAACCTTCATGATGGGCTCCAGCAGCACGGGATCAGCCTTGCGGCAGGCCTCCTTGAAGGCCATGGAGCCGGCGATCTTAAATGCCATTTCAGAGGAGTCAACCTCATGATAGGAACCATCGTACAGCGTAACCTTGACGTCAACCACGGGGAAGCCGGCAACAACACCGGACTGCAGAGCACCCTTGATACCGGCGTCGACTGCGGGGATATACTCCTTGGGGATGGAGCCGCCAACAGTGGCGTTGACAAACTCGTAACCCTTGCCGGACTCGTTGGGCTCAACCTTGATCTTGACATGACCGTACTGACCGGAGCCACCGCTCTGGCGCTTGTACTTGGTGTCCTGCTCAACGTACTTCTTAATGGTCTCCTTGTAGGCGACCTGGGGAGCACCGACATTGGCTTCCACCTTGAACTCGCGCAGCAGGCGGTCCACGATGATCTCCAGATGCAGCTCGCCCATACCGGCGATGATGGTCTGACCTGTCTCTTCATCAGTGTAGGTCTTGAAGGTAGGATCCTCCTCAGCCAGCTTCACCAGCGCAACGCCCATCTTCTCCTGACCAGCCTTGGTCTTGGGCTCGATGGCAACGCGGATAACGGGCTCAGGGAACTCCATGGACTCCAGAATGATAGGAGCCTTGTCATCGCAGAGGGTATCACCGGTGGTGGTGTTCTTCAGGCCAACAGCGGCAGCGATATCGCCGGAGTAAACCTGCTCGATATCCTCACGATGGTTTGCGTGCATCTGCAGAATGCGGCCGATACGCTCGCGCTGGTTCTTGGTGGCGTTCAGCACAGTAGAACCGGCAGTCAGAGTACCGGAATACACGCGGAAGAAGCTCAGACGGCCCACATAGGGGTCGGTCATGATCTTGAATGCCAGAGCGGAGAAGGGGCCGTTATCGTCGGAAGGACGATCTTCCTCTTCCTCGGTCTTGGGGTTGATGCCCTTGATGGCCTCAACGTCCAGGGGAGAAGGCATATAATCAACAACGGCATCCAGCATCTTCTGAACACCCTTATTACGATAAGAGGTGCCGCAGACAACGGGAACCATTTCGTTGGCGATAGTAGCCTTACGGATAGCAGTGCGGATACGCTCCTCGGAGATCTCCTCACCCTCCAGATACAGCTCCATGATCTCTTCGTCGAACATGGAAACAGCATCCAGCAGCTTCTCACGATACTCCTCGGCCAGATCCACCATATCTTCGGGGATGGGCTCAACGCGCATGTCCTGACCCTTGTCGTCATAATAGACGTCAGCTTCCATCTTCACCAGGTCGACCATACCACAGAAGGTATCCTCGGCACCAATGGGCAGCTGAATGGGCACTGCATTGCACTTCAGACGCTCCTCCACCATGCGCAGAACGTTGTAGAAGTCTGCGCCCATGATATCCATCTTGTTGACGTAGATCATGCGGGGAACGCGATAGTTATCAGCCTGACGCCAAACGGTCTCAGACTGGGGCTCGACGCCGCCCTTGGCGCACAGAACGGTAACACTGCCGTCCAGAACGCGCAGAGAGCGCTGGACCTCAACGGTGAAGTCCACGTGGCCCGGAGTATCAATCAAATTGATACGGGTCTGGGGGAACTGCTGCTGAGAACCAGACCAAAAGCAAGTGGTCGCTGCGGAAGTGATGGTGATGCCGCGCTCCTGTTCCTGAGCCATCCAGTCCATGGTGGCAGTGCCATCATGGGTCTCACCCAGCTTATAGTTAACACCGGTGTAGTACAGGATACGCTCACTGGTCGTGGTCTTACCAGCATCGATGTGAGCCATGATACCAATATTACGGGTGTTTTCCAGGCTTGTCTTTCTCGGCATATTAAACTCCTTAACTTACCAGCGGAAGTGTGCGAAAGCCTTGTTGGCCTCAGCCTGCTTGTGCATATCTTCGCGCTTCTTGACGGCGTTGCCAGTGTTGTTGGCAGCATCCATCAGCTCACCAGCCAGACGCTCAGCCATGGTACGCTCACCACGGGAACGAGAATACACGGTCAGCCAACGCAGAGCCAGGGTCTGGCGACGTGCGGGACGGACTTCCATAGGAACCTGATAGTTGGCACCGCCAACGCGGCGAGCCTTGACTTCCAGGCTGGGCATCACATTCTCCATAGCCTGTGCAAAGACCTCGACGGGATCCTTCTCGGTCTTTTCCTTAATCAGATCGAAGGCGCCGTAGACAACCTTCTGTGCCACGCCCTTCTTGCCATCCAGCATGACACTGTTAACCAGCTTGGTCACCAGGATGGAGCCATATACGGGATCGGGCAGAACTTCTCTCTTGGGAACATTACCTCTTCTGGGCACTGTACTTCCCTCCTTCATAATATTTTATGATCTCATAGGTACTCAAAAGGCGTTATTTCAGCCTTCCGTGAATGCCTGCCAAAGAGGTAATACATTAAAATATATATTAAACCTATTCGGCAAAGCTTTCAGAATTTTCAAGCAGCTCTTACTTCTGCTTGGGACGCTTGGCACCGTACTTGGAACGAGACTGCATACGGCCGGAAACACCCTGAGCATCCAGAGCGCCGCGAATGATGTGATAACGAACGCCGGGCAAGTCCTTGACACGGCCGCCACGGATCATAACCACAGAGTGCTCCTGCAGGGAGTGGCCAACACCGGGGATATAAGCGGTGACTTCATAGCCATTGGTCAGGCGCACACGAGCGATCTTACGCAGTGCGGAGTTGGGCTTCTTGGGGGTCGCGGTTCTGACTGCAGTGCAGACGCCTCTCTTCTGGGGAGAAGGCAGATCGGTCTCCTTGTTCTTCAGAGTGTTCAGACCAAACTGCATTGCGGGAGAAGCGGACTTGAAAGTAACCTGCTGTCTTCCTTTACGGACCAACTGATTAAAAGTAGGCATGTGTTTCTCCTTTCTTTAAAATTCTGAACTGTTTGCCAGTCCTGTTTATTTTTTACAGAAAACCTTGCGGTTATTCTGAAAAAACCAAAAATTATCGCAGAATCACAGCCACTGCGGCACCCACCGAAATCCGGCAGGCTCGTCCCAGCTCATTGAGAGTGAATCCCCACTCCACCGGAACGCCAAGAGCGGTGCACTCTTGTTCCAGAGGTTCCGTGATGGCCGGATCCGCATCACGAGCCAGAAACACCTTGGCGGCGCGGCCCTCCTTAACGGCTTTTCTGGACTGCTTCACGCCGGCGACTTTGTTGGATGAAGCAAGTTCATTCAGCACGGGAGTCCCTCCTGAAACGCATGGAAAAATTCGCAGGACATTCCCGCGCGGTTATAAATTATAGCACCAGCATTCTGGTTAGTCAAGTACTCTTTGTGAAAACCTACTGCTTTTTTTGTGATTTTTTGGCACTTTTTCATCCCTTTCCCTGTCACTTTTCATATACAAAAGGATGCTGCCTTTTCAGGCAGCATCCTTTCAAAAAAATCAGAAATTACTCTGTGAAATCAGCAGCTTCGGCAAGAGGTTCCTCAGTCTCATGGACTACATCGGGGACGATCTCCTCAGCAAACGCCTTGTAAGCAGTCAGGCCGGTACCGGCGGGGATCAGCTTACCGATAATGACATTCTCCTTCAGACCTTCCAGGCGGTCCACCTTGCCCTTGATGGCAGCCTCCGTGAGAACCTTGGTAGTCTCCTGGAAGGATGCGGCAGACAGGAAGGAATCCGTGGCCAGAGAGGCCTTGGTGATACCCATCAGCAGCTGAGTGCCTTCTGCGTGGCGCAGGGGCTCGCCATCCTCGCGGCGCTCGCCCGCAGCGTTGCGGCGGTCGATCTCCTCGTTGGCGGCATCCAGCTCCAGCACATCCACCATGGAACCATCCAGCAGCTTGGTATCGCCGGCATCCTCCAGACGAACCTTGCGCATCATCTGGCGAACGATAACCTCGATATGCTTATCGTTGATGTCAACGCCTTGCTGACGGTACACGCGCAGAACTTCCTGAATCAGGTAGTTGTACACGGCGTCGTTGCCGCGGATACGCAGAACATCGTGGGGATTCAATGCACCATAAGTCAGAGCAACGCCCTTCTCGACGATCTCGCCGTCCCGCACCTGCAGGCCGGTGTGGGGCACAGAATACGTGCGGGTATCGCCGTCATCTGCAGTAATGACAATGTTCAGGAGGCTCTTGCCGGTCTCCTCGAACTTGACCTTACCGCCGATTTCAGCCAGCTGAGCCATTCTCTTGGGCTTGCGCGCCTCGAACAGCTCCTCCACTCGGGGAAGGCCCTGGGTGATATCGCCGCCGGCCAGACCGCCGGTATGGAAGGTACGCATGGTCAGCTGAGTACCGGGTTCACCGATGGACTGTGCGGCAATGATGCCGACCGCCTCGCCGGGGCCGACAGGCTGACGGGTAGCCAGGTTCATACCGTAGCACTTGGCACAGACGCCGCGGCGTGCCTTACAGGTCAGAACAGTACGGATGCCCAGCTCGGTAATGCCGGCCTTCTCGATCTTCTTGACCTCGTCCTCACCGATCATCTGATCGGCGCTGCACAGCAGCTCACCGGTAGCGGGATCCACCACATCGGTGATGGGATAACGGCCGAAAATGCGGTCAGAGAACTTTTCAATCACCTGGCCGTTCTCGCTGATCTCGCGAACAGTGATGCCATGGCTGATGCCGCAGTCCTGCTCACGGATGATGACTTCCTGAGAAACGTCAACCATTCGACGAGTCAGATAGCCGGAGTCAGCGGTACGAAGAGCGGTGTCCGCCAAGCCCTTACGGGCGCCACGGCTGGAGATAAAGTACTCCAGAGCGGTCAGGCCTTCACGGTAGTTTGCCTTGATGGGAATCTCAATGGTCTTACCAGCAGTGTTTGCGATCAGGCCGCGCATACCAGCCAGCTGACGAATCTGCTTCATAGAACCACGAGCGCCGGAGTCAGCCATCATATAGATGGGGTTGTAGCGGTCCAGGTTATCCTGCAGAGCATCAGAGACTTCATTGGTAGTCTTCTCCCACTCCTGAACCACCTGCTTATAGCGCTCCTGATCCGTCATGAAGCCCATCTTATACTGGTTTTCAATGGCCAGAACACGGTTCTCCGTCTGGCTGACCAGCTCATACTTCTTGGGAGGCACGGTCATGTCAGCGATGGAGACGGTGATGGCAGCCACCGTGGAGTATTTGTAGCCGGTGGCCTTGATGGCATCCAGCACCTCGGCAGCAACGGTGAAGCCGTGGTTGCGGATGGTCTTGTCAACGATTTTGCCCAGCTGCTTCTTGCCGCAGGTAAAGGTGATCTCATAGTCGCACACATGCTCGGGATCGGTACGATCCACAAAACCCAGATCCTGAGGCACGTTCTGGTTAAAGATGATACGACCGGGAGTAATTTCCACAACGCGGGTATAGTCTACGCCATTGATGGAACGAGTCACACGGACACCAATGGGACAATGCATGCCGATGATGTGGGCATTGTAGGCCATGATAGCCTCTTCCTCGCTGGCATAAACGTGCAGAGGCTTGTAGGTAGCCTGCTTCTTCCCCGCCGCCTTGGCAGCCGCATTGGCGGCCAGGAACTCATCCGCGTCCACGATGCTCTGCGCGGGCAGATCGGTCTCACCAGCATCATCACACCAGATGGTCTCCGCACCAGTCTCGTTCTTGCCCATGCGATCCATGGTCAGGTAGTAGGAACCCAGCACCATGTCCTGTGTGGGAACGGTAACAGGGCCGCCATCCTGAGGACGCAGCAAGTTATTGGCAGAGAGCATCAGCAGACGTGCCTCAGCCTGTGCTTCCGCAGACAGAGGCACATGGATGGCCATCTGGTCACCGTCGAAGTCGGCGTTGAAAGCGGTACAGGTCAGAGGATGCAGCTTCAGTGCGCGGCCATCCACCAGCACAGGCTCAAAGGCCTGGATACCCAGACGGTGCAGGGTGGGTGCGCGGTTGAGCATAACAGGATGGTCCTTGATGATGAAGTCCAGAGCATCCCAGACCTCGGTGACGCCCTTATCCACCATCTTCTTGGCAGACTTGATGTTGTTGGCGGTGCCGTCCTCCACCAGCTTCTTCATGATGAAGGGGCGGAACAGCTCCACGGCCATTTCCTTGGGCACACCGCACTGATAGATCTTCAGCTCAGGACCGACAACGATAACGCTTCGGCCAGAGTAGTCAACACGCTTGCCCAGCAGGTTCTGACGGAAGCGTCCCTGCTTGCCCTTCAGCAGATCGCTGAGAGACTTCAGAGCGCGATTGTTGGCACCGGTAACGGCACGGCCACGGCGGCCGTTGTCGATCAGAGCGTCCACAGCCTCCTGCAGCATGCGCTTCTCATTGCGCACGATGATGTCAGGCGCCTTCAGCTGGATCAGTCTCTTCAGACGGTTGTTGCGGTTGATAACACGGCGATACAGATCGTTCAGATCGGAAGTAGCGAAGCGGCCGCCGTCCAGCTGCACCATGGGGCGCAGTTCGGGCGGGATCACCGGCAGAACGTCAATGATCATCCACTCAGGACGATTGTGGGAAATGCGGAAGGCATCCACTACCTCCAGGCGCTTGACAATGCGCGCCTTCTTCTGACCGGCAGCGCCGCGCAGCTCGGCATGCAGCTGCTCAGACAGAGCGTCCAGGCCATGGAAGGTATCGATCTCGGAATCCAGAGCCTTCATCTTCTCCAGCTCGTCTTCCTTCAGATCCATGCCCTTTTCCTGCAGAATGTCGCGCTTGGCCTTCAGCTCGTCATACTCTGCCATCAGCTGCAGCTTGCGTGCACCATCCTCAGAACTCAGGCCCACGGTAGCCAGCAGCTTCTTGACAGCCTCAGCACCCATTCCGGCGCTGAAGTCGTCCTCATACTTCTCACGATAGTCGCGATATTCCTTCTCGGAAAGAATCTGGTTGCGGCTCAGGGGTGTTTCGCCGGGATCGGTAACAATATAGTTGGCGAAGTACAGAACCTTCTCCAGAATACGAGGACTGATGTCCAGCAGCAGACCCATGCGGGAAGGAATGCCCTTGAAATACCAGATATGAGAAACGGGGGTGGCCAGATTGATATGGCCCATGCGCTCACGGCGCACCTTTGCGCGGGTCACCTCGACACCGCAGCGATCACAGATCTTACCCTTATAGCGGATCTTCTTGAACTTACCGCAGTGGCACTCCCAGTCCTTGGTGGGTCCAAATATCCGTTCACAGAACAGGCCATCCCGTTCGGGCTTCAGGGTACGGTAGTTAATGGTCTCCGGCTTTCTGACTTCACCGTAGGACCACTCGCTGATCTGCATCGGAGATGCCATGCCGATTTTGATGGCATCAAATGTGATGTTGTTGCCAGTATTAGTATCAGTCATATGGCTGTATTCCTCCTTAGATGATTTAGAATCAAACGACATCATTTGAGTGGATCAATTCCAAATCAATCGTCGTCAAAAGAAACGCCGCTGTCACCGAAGCCGATATCAGCGCCGGCGTCTTCCGGTGCATCCTCCATCTCAAAACCGGACTCGGCAAAGGCCGCGTCATCAGCATAGGCACGATGACGATCGTCATCAGCATCCATGCGGGCCAGATTGAAGGTATCCATGGCATCCTCGTCTTCCTTCAGTTCAATGGGCTCGCCATTCTCGTCCAGAACCTGAATATCCAGACACAGAGACTGCAGTTCTTTCACCAGAACCTTGAAGGACTCGGGTACGCCGGGCTGAGGCACATTGTGACCCTTGACAATGGACTCGTAGGTGCGGACACGTCCCGTCACGTCGTCGGACTTGACAGTCAGGATCTCCTGCAGAGTATATGCAGCACCATATGCCTCCAGGGCCCAAACTTCCATTTCGCCGAAGCGCTGGCCACCGAACTGCGCCTTGCCGCCCAGCGGCTGCTGAGTGACCAGAGAGTAGGGGCCTGTGGAACGGGCATGGATCTTATCATCAACCAGATGATGCAGCTTGAGGAAGTAGACATAGCCCACCGTAACCTTGTTCTCGAAGGGCTCACCGGTACGTCCGTCATACAGAACGCTCTTGCCTTCAGGATCCAGACCGGCCTGAGTCAGAGCTTCCTGAATATCCTGATAAGAAGCACCATCGAAAATGGGAGTTGCTACCTTCCAGCCCAGAGCGTGTGCCGCATAGCCCAGATGGACCTCCAGCACCTGACCGATGTTCATTCGGGAAGGAACGCCCAAGGGGTTCAGCACGATATCCAACGGAGTGCCGTCGGGCAGGAAGGGCATATCCTCCTGAGGCAGCACGCGGGACACAACGCCCTTGTTGCCGTGGCGGCCGGCCATCTTGTCGCCCACCTGGATCTTGCGGCGCTGTGCGATATAAACGCGGACAACCTTGTTGACACCCGGTCCCAGCTCATCGCCGTTTTCGCGGGTAAAGACCTTGGCATCCACTACGATACCGGCCTCGCCGTGAGGTACCTTCAGGGAAGTATCTCGAACTTCGCGTGCCTTCTCGCCGAAGATGGCGCGCAGCAGGCGCTCCTCTGCAGTCAGGTCGGTCTCGCCCTTGGGAGTAACCTTACCCACCAGAATGTCGCCGGAACGCACCTCAGCACCGATGCGGATGATGCCGTTCTCGTCCAGATCCTTCAGAGCATCCTCACCCACATTGGGGATATCACGGGTAATCTCTTCGGGTCCCAGCTTGGTGTCGCGGGAATCGATCTCATACTCCTCAATATGGATGGAAGTATAATAATCCTCACGCACCAGACGCTCGTTCAGCAGCACGGCGTCCTCGTAGTTGTAGCCTTCCCAGGTCATGAAGCCAACCAGAATATTGCGGCCCAGAGCGATTTCGCCCTGATCGGTAGCAGGACCATCTGCCAGAACGGTGGGATCCTCCACCTCTCCGTTGGCGTTCACACGCTTGCCGTGAACACGCTCTCCTACAGAAACGATGGGCTTCTGGTTAATGCAGGTGCCGTGGTTGGAGCGCAGGAACTTGGTAAGCTTGTAATCCTTAACCTCGCCATCATCGTACTTGACAGTAATGTGGCGGGCATCCACTGCGGCAACTTCGCCTTCACCCTCTGCCAGAATGACCACTTCGGAGTCGATACAGATCTTGTGTTCCATACCGGTACCGACGATAGGAGCCTCGGGACGCAGCAGAGGCACAGCCTGACGCTGCATGTTTGCACCCATCAGCGCGCGGTTGGCGTCGTCATTGGGCAGGAAGGGAATCATGGCCGTGGCGATGGAAACCATCATGCGGGGGCTGACGTCGATGTAATCCACCAGCTCTTTATCCACTTCCACGATCTCGTCACGGTGACGGGCGGTGATACGGCTGTTGATCAGGCAGCCGTTCTCGTCCAGAGGCTCGGCAGCCTGGCCGACGATATAGTTGTCCTCTTCGTCGGCAGTCATATAGGTGACATCCTCCGCAACATGGAAGGTAGTCTTATCTACCTTGCGGTAAGGCGTCTCAATGAAGCCATATTCATTGATGCGGGCATAGGTGGCCAGATAGGAGATCAGGCCGATATTGGGACCTTCGGGAGTCTCAATGGGGCACATACGGCCATAGTGGCTGTAATGCACGTCACGAACTTCCATGTTGGCACGCTCACGGGAAAGACCGCCGGGGCCCAGAGCAGACAAACGTCTCTTGTGGGTCAGTTCTGCCAGAGGATTGGTCTGGTCCATGAACTGGCTCAGGGGACTGGAGCCAAAGAACTCCTTGATGGCAGCCGTCACAGGACGGATATTGATGAGGCTCTGAGGCGTAACCGCGCCCAGATCCTGAATGGTCATGCGCTCACGGATCACACGCTCCATGCGGCTGAAGCCAATGCGGAACTGGTTCTGCAGCAGCTCACCCACACAGCGCAGACGACGATTGCCCAGATGGTCGATATCGTCCTTGTTGGAAACGCCCAACGCCAGACCGTTCATGTAGTGGATAGAGCACAGAATGTCATCCACCACAACATGTTTGGGAACCAGCGCATCCTTCTGGGCGCGAATCTTTTCCTTCAGCTCCTCGCCGCTGTACTGGTTCAGCAGTTCCTGCAGCACGCTGAAGCGAACACGCTCCTTGATGCCGCACTCGGCATATGCGTCAAAATCCACATAGTGCTGAATATCGCACATCTTGTTGGAGGTTACCTTCAGTGCGCGGCCATCCACATCCACAGTGGCTTCGCCAACACCGATGGTGTCCAGCAGCTTAGCATCAGCGTCGGACAGGACGTGGCCTTCTTCAAACACGATCTCACCGTTGGCAGGATTTGTGACAGGCATCACCAGACGGCGGCCGGCAATACGTGCCCACAGGGACAGCTTCTTGTTAAACTTGTAGCGACCCACGGTGGACAAATCATAGCGGCGGGGATCGAAGAACAGGTTCTTCATCAGAGTCTCGGCAGCTTCCACAGTGGGGGGTTCGCCGGGACGGAGCTTGCGATAGATCTCCAGCAGTGCATCCTCATAGGTCTTGCAGGGATCCTTCTCCAACGTAACCATGATGCGGGGATCGCCGCCAAACTGCTCCTTGATTTCAGCATCGGTCTTGACACCCAGAGCACGAATCAAGCAGGTAATGGGCAGCTTACGATTCTTGTCGATACGCACCCAGAACACTTCAGAGGCATCCGTCTCATACTCCAGCCAGGCACCGCGGTAAGGGATCACAGTGGCCGTCAGCAGGGGCAGATCGGTCTTCAGATCCATCTCCTTGCCGTAATAAACGCCAGGAGACCGCACGATCTGAGAAACCACCACACGCTCTGCGCCGTTGATGACGAAGGTACCGGAGTTGGTCATCAGGGGGAAATCGCCCATGAAGATCTCCTGCTCGGTAAAGTTCTCCGTTTCCTTGTTGTGCAGCCGCACCTTCACTTTCAAGGGTGCAGCATATGTGGCATCACGAGCCTTGCACTCCTCCACATCATACTTGGGAGGCTCATCCATCTTGTAATCGATGAAGCTCAGCTCCAGATTGCCCTGATAGTCATTGATGCAGCCCACGTCTGCAAAGACTTCCTGAAGGCCGCTGTCCCAGAACCACTGATAGGACTTCTTCTGGATCTCCAGCAGGTTAGGCATGGGCATGACTTCCTCGTGCCGGGCAAAGTTCTTACGAAGAGTCTTTCCGTAATACTTGTCTTTGGCCATCTGTAATTCACGCAACCTTTCTTTTGCCGCAGGAATGAGCTGCCCCTCTTCCCTGAAGCAGAGTATTTTCATTTGCGATGAGCAACGCCGATGCATCTCCGCTTCCGACACACACGGAGGTGTTGTTAAAATCGCAAATGTCAGCTATTGCTTTTCGCAGTAAGATATGCTATCTTTATCTTGCAATGGCAGGGGAAGTTATTTTTCAATCCCGTTATTGCAAGCGATTTATTCTACCATATATTTTTTTTAATGTCAATACATGTTTTGGGGATGAATGGGATTCATCCATTTTTTATTTCTCCTTTTGTAAACAAAAGAGCAGAAGCGGCGTACCGCTTCTGCTCTTTTTACTCTTTGTAAGCTTGTTTATCCGTACAGCTCGCTGTCGTTGTAGTCATCATACTCAGACCGTTTACCAGACATACGAGCCTTCAGGCCTTCCTTGGCCACAACCAGGTCATGCCAGCCGCCGATCAGCAAACAAATCACGGCTGCCAGTGCCAGGCTTGCTCCAACAATTTTCATGACCATACGTGCAGTCTTACCCATTGCGATTCCTCCTGTACATTGTCCTTACTGAATTTTATCATACACTGTTTCAGAGAAAAATACAACTATTTTCCCTCGGTACGATGTGCTCTCTTCATAGCAGCATACAGCTCTTTCGCCCGGAAAACATCCTTTGCCTCCGCGCGCTCTGCATAGCGGGCACGAATATAGACAGACCGCAATTCCTCAACATCCTCCTGCGGAAAACGACACCGTTTGGCTCCCTGTTCCACATCCAGACTGGTGTGCGTTTTGTCCAGTTCACCGCCCGCAGAAAGATACAGCTTCAGGAATTTCCGGTACTGTGCTCTTACACGCTGCACAGCGTTTCCTGGCCGTGCAGGCCGCATCTTCTCGCCGGTATCTCCGGATATATCAAACCGTTCCTCACGTGTCTCAGGTGGCCGCCGCTCACCCCAGCCAAGCCGCATCATCCAGCGGAAAAACAGGTACAGCACAGCCGCAGCCAACAAAACGCACAGCAGGATCAGGAACTCCTCCCCCACCGTCTCTCCGCCCAGCTGATCCAGCCCCAGATCCTCAACGAATCCGTCCAGCTGAAGTTTGGGAGGCTCCTCCCGATTTTCCGGCAGATGGATATTCAGCAAGGATGCCAGCCACGCCACCACTCGCAGAATGTAAATAAAGCCCGTCAGAGCCAGCATCAGCATCGGCAGCACAAACATCCTGTACGCTGCTGCGAAAGCAGATGCACATGTTTCCAAAAACGCCCTGGTGCTCATTAAAGCCGCCACCATCATCACAACCGCCACAGTGGCCGCATTGGCCAGCTGGTACGATTTCCGGCAATACGTTTCCGGTTCATGCCGCAAAGAACGCATGAGCAAAACAGATCCCACCAGCATGATCAGCGCAATGGGAATGGACGCCTGCGACATTTCCGGAAGCATTCCGATCAGCAGCAGAATAAAGGCAAATATGGCATACGATTTCCAAAAAACAGAAAACAGTTCCACATGACGGCCCCAATCCAGCGAATACGAACCGCTATATACCAACCAGATCACATAAACCGCCGGCGGAAGAAACAGCAGCGTATCTGCCATCCGAATACCCGGCAGCAGCCAAAAAAGCATCATGGGTGTCAATGCAGCCATGCGCAGCCATCGGCGCTTCTTCAGCATTGCCGAGAGCGTGAAGCAGATCGTCTGAAGCATCAGCCCCGCCAACGCATACCGACTGCCGCCGCAGACAGCCACAAAGGATGCAAAAGCATAGTAAAAAGCCAGCTCCGTTAGGCCGCGAAGGCCATGCATCATCACCATGGTTCCACCTCCGATGCAGCAATCACCAGCAGATTTCCGCCGGAAACCTCTCTCAGCCGGTTTAGTATTTGCGGATGAAGCGCAGTACGATCCGGTGTGATGAGGATTCGCCCCCTTGCAGAGCCATAACCGGCAGACGCAGCCCCTGACAGCAGCTTATCTGCAGAACGGGAAACGGAATAGGTGGCACGACCCAAAGCCTCCAGGATGCCTTCAAAATGCCGTTGGCCAAGGCCCTCACTCATGGTGGACAGATCCGACATGGCACCCGCTATCACGGCATTGGTGGCAAAATCATACTGGATCCCCCGTTCTTCCAGCGTGCTGCAGACGGTTCTGGCCAAAGAGAAACAGCGCTCAAGTTCCTCGTCGCAGCCGTCTGATATACTCTCGATATTCAACAGCACAGAAACGGCAGGCTCCAGCGTGTAATCATACTTCTTTACCATGAGCCCCATTCCCCTGGCGCTCTGTGTCCAGGAGATCATCTTCATAGGCTCACGGCCGGTATATTCTCTGTACCCCAGCGTCAGCACCGGATCCTCCAGAATGAAGCGCCGCACCGACACATCACCCATAAATCCACCCAGCACCTCACCTATCGCCTGCTCCGGGGCAGCTTTGGGAACGGACACAACCTCGCGGAAGCCATTGTAATGCCGGGTACGTTCACTCAGCCCCAGAAAATCGCCGCCACCCAGCACCAGTTCCTGCAAAAAATACCGTCCGCGCTGCGGCGCTGACACCGGCAAATACTTCCGCACCTCCTGCCGTGGACGAAGCCAGGTGGTATAACTCACCTGCTTACCGCCCCGGGAGTCCTTGATGATATATCCGCTTTCCATCAGCAAATCCATGCGGTAGGGAATGCTCTCGCTGACCCGCAGAAACGGGATCAGCCCCCGACCGGTGTTCTTCAGGGAAATCACGATATGAAATTCTTCATCCGGCTCAACAATCGCGGCGTCCATCCAATGGTCTTCCTTTACAGAATCCAATCCTTTCGTTATGGAGCGATTCTGCATATACAGCGCCAGCGCAGCCAGAAATACAACAAAAAATACGATCATACCGTTTCCAGCGGAACCTGAATACTCTTCAGGATATCATCCAGAAAGCTTGCCGCCGCTCCGCTTCTGGAACCGCTGCCGGCAGAAATGCGGTGGACCAGCACATGGGGCGCCACATATTTGACGTCTTCCGGAATCACATAGTCTCGGCCATGCAGTGCCGCCGTTACCTGAGACGCTTTATAGAGCGCAATGGCACCGCGGGTAGACACGCCACTGACAAAGCTGCCGCCATTGCGGGTGCCTTCCACAATATCCATCATGTACCCAAGAACATCCCGCGGCACCGTTACTTCGGCATAGGCGCTGCGGACGTATGCGGTATCCTCATCCGTCACACGCCGCTCCAGAGATTCAATAATATCCACAGCAGAACGGCGAGAAATAACGCTCATCTCCTGTTCGCGGGTCATGTATCCCAAAGACAGCCGCATAAAGAAGCGGTCAATCTGCGCATCCGGCAGTGGGAACGTACCATAGGACTCCAGCGGGTTCTGTGTAGCCATAACCATGAACGGCTCCGCCAGACGCGTGGTAACACCATCCACGGTAATCTGACGCTCCTCCATAGCCTCCAGCAGGCTGGACTGCGTACGGGGCGTAGCACGGTTGATCTCGTCTGCCAGCACAATGTTGGAAAACAACGGACCGGGGCGGAACTCAAACTCACTGCTCTTCTGACTGAAGAAATGAATGCCGGTCAAATCTGACGGCAGCAGATCCGGTGTGAATTGAATTCGCTTAAAATCACCGCCGATGGTTTTGGCAAATGCGCGCAGAAGCATCGTTTTGCCTGTACCTGGCACATCCTCCAGCAGAACATGGCCGGAGCAAATAAAACACGTCAAGACCAAAGAGATAGCGTCTTCCTTACCCACAATGACCCGTGAGCAATTCTCCAGCACTTTGCTGCGATACTCTGTAAAGCGAGAAATATCCATATTGGCAGTCCTTTCCTGTGTCAACCGGGTACATCGTCCCATTTTAAATATTTTTTATTAATTATATCTCAACCATTCGCCCGGTGCAATTCCGGTTTTTCATATACATGGCGCATACTTACAGCTGCGTATATTCAAAATTTTCAAATCGAAGCCGTGCGCCTTCAAACACGGTATCCGGCAGCAGCGCCCGCGCTATAAATACCGGCTCACGCTCAGGATGCTCTGCGTTCTCCAGCCAGGCATAATCTCCGTCAATCTTCTTAACAACATACAAAATGGGATCCATACACTCCTCCGTTCCGGCCTCATTCGCCCTGTTTATTCACTGACAGCATAACAGATTCTATGCGAAAAAAACAGCTTCCGGCAAAAACTCTTTGAACTTTTTCTCTCCGGGTGATATGATTTCAAAATAGAACACGAAGCAAAGGACGGCAACAATGGAATGTAAACTGGAAAAACAAGTATCTGTGGCGCTCAGCATGTGCGACAACACCGGCAGGCTTGCCATTCCCCACATTTTTTCTCTTTTTATGGATCTGGCCGCAGAACACGGAGACGCCATTGGCGTTGGCATGGATGTCCTGTCCAATAAAGGACTGTTCTGGCTGACCGTCAAAACCAAAATATGCATCTATCAGCGGCCAAGACTTTTACAGACGCTCAACGCCGTTACATGGCCGGAGGTTCCAGGGCGAATCCGGTGTGACCGCTCCTACCAGCTGACCCACAACGGTGAGCTTGTGGCTGCCGGAAAAACTGAATGGGCCATGCTGGAGGTAAAAACCGGCAGACTGGCGCGCATTGCCGACAACTATCCACCATCGCTGGAGCATTGTGAACGCACTGCCTGCGAAGGCGCTTATGCCAAAATCCCGGATGATTTTTCCGCATGTCCGGAGATCGGTCGCTACACGGTACGCTCCACAGACATCGATCTGGGGCAGCATATGAACAATGCAGCCTATGTACACGCGATTTTTGGTGCATTCTCCTGCCGGGAGATGGCCGACATGCCCATACGGGAAGTGGACATTCTGTTCCGCTCCCCTTGTTACGAGGGCGACCTTCTCTCCATTTGCCGCAGAGATGTATCGGACGGCATGGAGATCGGTGTTCTTCAACAGGACGGCAGCACCGCCGCGGCAGCCAAAATTTTCCGCTGACAATCATCGCCCCCGTTGGTATCAGGAAATACCAACGGGGGCGATGTTGTTTATTCACCTACCAGCACTCTGCGGATCTTCTGATGGAAGAACTGGATGCAGGGGCCTGCCGTAAACGCGGTCAGCAGCGTCACCACACCGGCTTTTCCGCCCAGCGCCCAGCCCAGAGCGATCATCACGATGTCAAATACGATTTTGACATACCGGTACTCCTTCTTCAGCTTATCCGTCAGCCAAAGAACGATTCCTGTGAAGGGGTCCACACCGATGTCCACGGTTATGTACGTAGCCACGCCGAAATACAGCGACAGGCAGCCAATGACCGAAAACAGAATGTTGTTGACCAGACCGTCGGAAAACGACAGAAGGCCGTAAAGGTTCGTAGCGATATTGGCATAGAGTCCGTAGGGGATAAAATACACCAGTGTACCCACGCTGATGTATCGCCTGCCAATGATCAGCAGCAGAATCACAAGCACGACATTCACAATATTGGAGGCCGTACCCAGCTGCTCCTGACTCAGGCCGAAAAAGCAGCGCATACCATCATAGACAATACCAATACAGTCATTGCCCAGTCCGGCGCACATGTTGAACACCGCGCCCGTAGCGGTAAAGAAGACGCCCACGGCCGCCACAAGAATATTCCTCAGATTGATTTTTCCCGGTTGGATCATCCCATCGTCCTCCTCCTCTCTCAGAGTCGGTCTGCCACGGCGGTTACCGCTCTTCCGGCAACACCTACAAGCCTGTCCACGATCTTTCGAACACGGAACAGCTCAAAGAAGAATATGCGCACACGATCGATCAGGATCGAGATCACGACAAATGCACACGAAAACGCCAGCACCCAGAATACCAGAACATAGACAGGCCGTGATGCAAGAGACGCAAATTTCGCAGTCATCATGTGTCTCCAGATCACCCAATGGCAGTTCAGGATATATACCGCAAAAGAACCCGGCGCAGCAAAAGCAACAACCTTCCGCAAGCCGTTACCTACCTTCAGCTTGGAAAACGCGATCAGCTGAAGAACAGCCGCTCCCAGTACCATGGGCGACAGATAGGAAATCCACACATCCTTGCCCACCCAGATTCCGCGCACGCTGAATTCCGGCACATACATTTTCCAGAACCACGCCATAAAGCACAGAACTGCAGTCCCGATCCACGCCTGAGAGGCTGTCAATCCTTTGCCAATTTCGCATTTTTTGATAATAGCGCCCAGCAAATACAGAATCATCACCCAGGCAAACGAATATCCGCCGGACAGCGCCATTCTCCACACAACCGCTTCGTACACGGAGAATATCACAAACAGCAGCACAAAAACCTTGCGTGCCGTTTCCGCGGAGCATTTGCGTACCCCTGCATCCAGCAGCGGCATCACAACAAACAGGCCTGTATAAGCATTCAGATACCAATACAGTCCACCGGTCACCGGCAGGAACATCCGAATCAAATCGGCTTTCGTCACCAGTTCCGGATGGAACGCATTGAACACCAGTGTCACGGCCACGCCGTATACCACCACCTGGAGCCAAAGCATCACGTAGCCGGACCAGTTTGTCCGCCTATCCTGATCTGTATAGGAAACATAGCCGCTGACAAGGGCAAAAATGTTCACCGCGCAATAAGTCCACGTCTCCAGAAACCAGGCGACCTTGTATTGAGCCGTTCCCACAGCCGCAGCCTCCAGAATGCCGCCGGGGCCTACCGCGTGCAGGATCACCACGTAAAGCATGGCCAGTATTCTGAGAAGATCAATGCCATAATTCCGTGTTTTTCCCGGAGCTGCATGTACCTCCGGCACGCCGGAACCGCCGTTACTCATGTATTTTTCCTCGCTTTCGTTTTGATGGTCGCAGCGTAGGCGCTGTTGCAAAGTCCCAGAATTGCTGAGATGATAAACAGCAGTTCAATCCCCAGTGTCTTCCAGATCCAGCCGCCGAACAAGGCAATGAAAATGGTAATCAGATGATTGATGGAAACACCCGTGGAAATGGTGGCTTTCACCTCCGCCTCATTGTCAGAAAGATCCTGCACGTACAGATTGGACGCCATGGATGCCAGAGAGATCACGGAATCCAGCACATAGTTGATGCAGCACACCACAAAGGCAACATCTCTGGGAAACAGATGGTGCGCAAAGCCATAGAAGAAGCAAACAATCACCAGAATCAACGTATCGGAGATCATGACGATCTTGTAGCCCAGCCGGTCAATGATTCTTCCCACCACCGGAGAGGCAAAGAAACAGGCAATGGCCGAAACAGCAAACAGCAGGCTGATGGTGGCTGCATTGGCACCGTAAAACAGGATCAGCACATAGGGGCCAAAGGTGAAGAACACCTGCTTCCGGGCGCCGTAGAACATCTCCAGCATGTAGTATTTATAATATTTCCGGTGGAAGTAAAAGCGCCGTTTGTTGGAATCCGTTTCGCTCTTGCCGCGAATCCGCAGCGCGCAGATCATACTCACGCCCACCAGCACAGTGGCAATGCCGAAAAACAGTGTATAGGGCGACTGCGCCGCAAACACAGTGAATACAAAGACGATCACCAGGTAACCCGCCAGTGTACCCACCTGATTCGCAGCACTCTGCGCACCCAACGCAAGGCCTCCGCAGCCGGGTCTGGCATACTTCAGTGCCAAAGTGCTCTTCATGCCGATCTGAATGTGCTCGCCCAGAGAATATACGCAAATTGCCAGCGTCGCCAGCACTTTGGTAGGCGGCAGCACGGCATGCATACCCATACCAACCAGCATGATCACCGCGCCGGCCTTGTACAGTGTCTCCGCAGATAGCATGTAAAATGCCGCCAGAATAAAAATCAGCAGAATCCCCGGCAGTTCCCGGAAAAACTCCGTGACACCGCGGCCCATCTCACCCATCCCTACAACTTCTGCCAGGAAATTGTCCAGCATGCCCTTATAAAGGCCATAGGCGAGACCGGCGATCAGAATAGAAAGCAGGAATGTCCGGAATCCGGAATCCTCCTGAAAGGCATTTTTTGCCTGAAAAAACGAGTGTCCTTTTTTCATACACAAACCTCAGCTGCCGTATTTTCGACGGGATCACCTGTTGTCAGCAGCACAACGCTCTCCACGTGTACTCCGCTGTCGCTAAATTCTGCCAGCACTTCTTTCTCTATCGGGAATCTGTATGTTATGGACTTACAGAAACGAGCCTTCATCTTGCGTTCCTCCGGCATATATAGCTGAACATCGGAGATCAGATACTTAATTAGCGATCGCCGCTCTTCTTTGGTCATCATAGCATAGATTTTGTCAAAAGACGAGAGCAAAGCGTAAATTGTTTTTATATTCAGTTTTTCTTGGAGTTGCCATGGTGGTTTCACTGACGGGAGAGACGGATGCTGCGGCGGGTTTTATATACCTCTTGCGCCCCCGTTGTCACAGAAAACCTTTCCGCTTCGCTGCAAGGTTTCCTATGCCAACTACACCCGAACAGCCGGAAAGTGTCTGTCGAGCGTGGGACAGTCCCTTTCCAGCGTCAGCGGTCGCAAAAGGTATAACACACTAGATTTTGCAAGCAAAATCGTGTGCCAACAGGGATGCTTCTCGCCCCTATTGGAAACCCAGAGCCGAGGGATTGCATCCCTCTGGACACCCACATATTTTCCTCGAAAATGGTACCCAAACTGTAAAAATGCAGTTTGACACCATTCCTCAGAAAATACAAAACCGCTGTAATCTCCATCCCTGCAGGGATGAAAATTGCAGCGGTTTTTACGTGTGCCACACAGTTACTCGTATGCAAGAATGTATCCTGCGTTCTCATTCCACCTTCTGCATCCGATAGCCCACGCCAATGTGGGTTTGGATATATTGCGGAGAACCGGGTGCTGTCTCCAGCTTTTTTCGCAGTGTTGCCATAAACACACGAAGGGTACCAACATCATTTTCCCAACTGCTTCCCCACACATTCTGTAAAATAAATTTGTGAGTAAGCACTCTGCCTGTGTTTCTCGCCAAAAGACATAGGAGCTTATATTCCATGGGCGTCATACGCAATTCTTCTTCGCCCATCCAAGCGCATCCGGCAGAATAATCAATCTTTAGAGCGCCGTTCTGATAGATCGCCTGCTCATTGCCGATGCTTTGCATCAAGGCGATCCTGCGCTGCGTAACACGCAGTCGGGCAAGAAGCTCATCAACAGAAAATGGTTTCGTAAGATAGTCATCCGCCCCGGCATCCAATGCATCAATTTTGTCACTGTCCTCACTACGGGCGCTGATTACAATGATAGGGACATTCGACCAACTGCGAATGCGCCGAATAACCTCCACGCCATCAATATCAGGCAGCCCCAAGTCCAGCAAAATAATATCCGGATTGTGTGATGCGGTTTCTGACACAGCAGATTCACCGCTTCCGGCAGTAATAAAGCGATAGTTATTCGCCCTTAATGTGGTGGTGATCAGGTTGCGTACAGGCGCATCGTCCTCAACAACCAATATTTGAAATTTATTCATGGTAAACAACCTCCTCCAGCGGAAGAGTAAAGCTAAAGACAGCACCCTGCGGCTGATTGTCTTCAACACGAATTGCTCCTCCATGCGCCTCGACAATTGCCTTGCAGAGATACAGTCCCAAGCCAAGACTGCGACGGTTATCCGCTATTTTATTTTTGCCACAGTAAAATTTATCAAAAACTTTCCGTTTTTCTTCATCTGAAAGACCTCTGCCTGTATCTGCGATCCTGATCTCCGCCATGTCGTCTGTCTTTTTTGCCGTCAGCGTAATAGCAGTGTCGGCAGGCGTGTATTTCAACGCATTATCTACAATATTAGTGATGACTTGAACAATCAGCTTGGGATCAGCTTTGACCAGCAGGATCTCATTCTCTTGAACTACCCTGATCGGACGGGCCGCTGCTTTCCTGCCGATGTGCTGCATCGCTTCTTCTATCATTTCGCTGAGCAGCTCAGTAGATGTCTGCAGCATCATACACCCATCTTCGATTCGTGTGGCATATAACAGGTTTTCAACCAGATCGGTCAACCACATGGAATCATTATAAATATCAGCGTATATCTGTTGCTTTGTCTCTTGATCGAAATATTCCGCATTATTGAGCAGATTACTGGCATTGCCGGAAATGGTAGTCAACGGAGTACGTAGATCGTGGGAGATTGTCCTGAGCAGATTTGCACGAAGCTGTTCACTTTCCGCTAAAATGGCAGCGGCTTCTTTTTCACGAGCATTTCGATTGTTTTCCAAAGCCAGTGCGGTTTCACCGAGGATTGAAAGAAGAACATCATGCTCAGACGCATCAAGTTCCCCGGCAGAAGCATCAATTCCAATTACACCGTATACCCGTTCATTAACCCGAATCGCAAGATATAGATAGTGACTCTCAGGGAACAATTCCGTTGTGGCACCGGCAGCATGATTGTTTTTCAATGCCCACTCCGCAGCCTTCTGTTCTTTTCCCCAATCATATGTCTTGTCTGTTTTTGTATGGAATAGGATCGGCTCTGACAACCGTCCGCTCAGATTGTCAAAAATTACAATGCTTCGTCCCAACAGTTTCATAACTTGTTCAGCAGCCACATGAATGATCTCATTTCGTCCATGTGCCTTGGAAAGCATCTGATCCGTATCAAACAGAACCTTTGTGCGGCGTGCGATCTTCGTGGACTCTCGTGCCTGCTCCTTATAACGAATGGCAAACGTACCGGTAATATAAGCGGTCAGAAACATAACCACAAAGGTGACCGGATAACCGGTTTCATAAGCCGTCAGTGAAAAACGAGGCTCCGTAAACAGGTAATTGAAAACAAACACACTGGCAACAGAAGATATCAAACTATATATCTGATGTGATGTGGCGACAGAGGTCAAGAGAACCCCAAGAATGTAGACCATGATGATATTGGGGTTCGTAAAGCCGACCTCATGAAAAAGCAGACTTAATAGCGTTGCAAAAAGCAAAATGAGCAGACTTGTGAATGCATTTTTCAGCACACGCAGATTATGATGCTTTTTTCTCGCTCTTTTGGGGTAATATGTGGTGTCAACGGTTTTATCCGGAATAATATGTATGTCGATATCCGGAGCGTAGGTCAGGAGCAATTCTGTCAAAGTCGGCTTTCCAAACAGATGGCGGCGGGTAACAGCACTACGTCCAAGAACGATTCTTGTAATACCCGAAATGCGTGCAAACTCTGCAATCTGATATGGGATGTCTTCGCCATACACGGTTTCAATATTAGCTCCAAGCTGTTCTGCCAGCTTCCGGTTTTCCTGCAAACGTTCTTTGTTTTCTTTCGAAGCAACAGAAAAATCCGGTGTTTCCACAAACAAAGCCGTAAACTGGCTGCCAAAGGCATTTGCCATTCGTGCCGCAGTTCGGATGATTTTTGCGTTGGAAGGGGCGGAAGAAAGGCAAGCAAGGATGTGCTCATTCGAATCCATTCTTTTTTGTTCCTGTTTGCTCTGTGTCATCATCCTCACCTCCTTTTTAATATTTTATCACAAAGAATTTCTTTTTTCCACCGATCAGATGTAAACAATCACTCCAGATAATCCGCATATCCGCATTTCAGTGAACAATACTCTGTTTCTATGGCAAATAATACACGGTCACGAGATTTGGACTGTATCGATTTATTCCATACAACGAAAGCCCATTTTTCTTCATCAATACTTTCAACAGATAAACCAAGTGCTGTAGATAAAACTTCTCCTGTTCGACATGGAATGCGAAACATTGAATGGTTTTCATTCAAAGAAAGATTGTTATCTTCTGCCAGAATTGCGATATCCAATGTGCCGTCCATGAGTTTTTGCAAGATGCGCTCTGCTTTTCCCGAACTCAGAAAAAACTCGACAAATGGGTTGGCACGAGAATACGATGTGAGCTGTACTGCAATCGAATCCAGAAGCATCGGAGACTCTGCGGCAATACGGATGTGCGCTCTGTTTTGTCTGTTTTCCGCATGGATCAGGCGGCGGTTTTCCTCTATGAAGCTGTCAATCTTCGCCATCACAAAATAACCAAAGACAAATACTGCCAGCATGATGGGAATCAAGAATAAGTCTTTCATCAGGAACACCTCCTCCACCTTTTATCGGGATTTTTATCAAATGCGAAAACACTTGTGAACTGCTTTTTCTTGACCAAGTACCAAAACAGATGTGCCATGTCCAAACACTGTGTTTGGAGTAATGTTCATATTCAGTTTTCCATTTGTTCTGACTCCGAGGATGTTGATACCATGTTTTTTTCGAATATCCAGTTCCAGAATACTTTTGCCGCTCCAATCGGATGGTATCTCCACCTCAAAAATGGCATATTCATCATCCAGCTCGATGTACTCCAGAATATGTTCAGAGGAACAACGGATCGCTGTCCATGCTGCCAGCTGCTTCTCCGGATAAACCACTTCGTCAGCACCGTTTCGCAGGAGAAACTTCTCCTGCATTTCCTTTGATGCTCTGGCAATGATTTTTCTTGCGCCAAGTTCTTTCAGAAGATATGTAGTTTCCAGCGAATTTTGAAAATTATCGCCAATCGCTACGATACAGGCATCGTAGTTTCCAACGCCAAGAGCCGCAAGAAATTCTTCGTTTGTGCTGTCACCAATCTGTGCATTTGTTACAAAGGGCAGCAACGCATTTACACGTTCCTCATTGTGATCAATAGCCATCACCTGATGGTTCAAAGCGTTCAGCTTTAGGGCGATGTGTCTGCCAAAACGACCAAGCCCAATTAATAATATGGATTTCATAGGTACCTCCTTAGCCAACCGTTATCTTTTCCTGCGGCAGCCGTGCCGTATTTCCTTGATTCCCTGAGAGAGCCGAGAAGATCAGTGTTAGTCCTCCCACTCTGCCAATGTACATTAAGACAATCAGAATGATCTGAGATGCAATTCCAAGATTTGGTGTAATGCCGAGAGTTAATCCGACCGTTCCGATTGCGGACGCTGTTTCGTACAAGCAGGTAAGCAACGGAAGACTTTCAATGTGACTAATCAAGAACCCGCCTGTCAGGAACAGGATGACATACATCATCAGAATTGTTGCTGCATTTCTGATAGTATCGTCATTCACTCTGCGCCCGAAAAAGTGTGTATGCTCCCTGCGTCTGAATACAGAGATTGCGGTAGAAAACAAAACAGCGAGTGTTGTGGTTTTCATACCGCCTGCCGTTGAACCGGGGGAACCGCCGATGAGCATCAGCATGATAGTGATTGCTGTACCTGTTTCGCTGATCTGCGTCAAGTCTGCGGTGTTGAATCCTGCAGTCCTTGGCGTAACGGACTGGAATAAGGAACTCCAAATGCGTTCGCCCATCGGTTTGTCTCCAAACTCAAATAAGAAAAAGTACAGAGCTGGAAGTGAAATCAGAAGTACAGTAGTTATCAGGATAACCTTGCTTTGCATCCTGTATTTTCGAACATGGTGCTTATTTACCTTAATGTCATCCCACGTCATGAATCCAATACCGCCGATTATGATTAACGACATGATTACAAAATTGATGACCGGATTATCCACAAAATATGCAAGAGAGGAATACGGTGTTTTTACGCCCATCAAATCAAATCCGGCATTACAAAATGCGGAAATGGAGTGGAATACGGCATACCATATTCCTTTCAGCACGCCGAACTCCTTACAGAATGTCGGAGCCATGATGACAGCACCAAGAAGTTCAAAGATAATCGTCATCTTAATGATAAATCCGGTTAGTCGGACGATCCCGCCCACTTTATGGGCAGATATAGCTTCCTGCATTGTGCTGCGCTGTTTCAGACTGATTTGCTTTCCAGAGAAGGATGAAATGGCAATAGCAACGGTGACAACACCCATACCGCCAATTTGAATCAACGCAATAATTACTGCCTGCCCGAATGTGCTCCAATAGGTTGCCGTATCCTGTACTACCAGTCCGGTAACACAGACAGCGGATGTTGCGGTAAACAAAGCATCTGAAAACAAAGCACCATGCCCATCCCGAGTAGAAAAAGGAAGCGTCAGAAGAATGCTGCCAAACAAAATAGCACCGGCAAACCCGAGAATAATAATTTGTGATGAAGATAAGCGTTTTTTTATCGTAATCATGCCCATCCCTCCATTGGGAGTATTCTGTATTTATTATCGCACTTCATCCATGAAATGGGTATTAGCGTATAAAAACTGGCATTAAATCTGTATTAAGACGAAAGAATGCCGCCTGCACAAGCACAGTGCTTGTACAGGCGGCTTAACCACTCTCTATTTATCAAGAGATTTATATTCAGTTACTGTTTTCAAATATATTGCCGGATCGCCGTTCAGTATCAGATCAGCATATGCTATCGGGTCATTGTAGATCAGATAATCCAGTTCCGACCTCTGATACATATTATCGGCAACTTCATTCTCCACAGCGATAGTATCAATCGCAATCATGCTGCCATCGGTGAATTTCAGTTCAACGCAGGCAGTATCCATGTTGAACTCACAAGAAATCAAATGCGTCATATCCGCCCTCCTTAAATCATACCGAAGTGCGTCAACGCCTCTTTGATTGCTTTTTCTTTATCCGGCGGGCATTGGGGCCGTTTAGCGTCCTCAGACTTCGGCTTATTATAATTCTCTCGCTCGATGATGCCGCACTTCTGTTTCACCTGTGCGATATACAAGCTGCTGACTTTCAAGCCGCTATGCTCCAACACATAATCTTTGATTTCCTGGTAGGTAGCTTTCTCCTCCGCATCGGTCAAATCCAGCTCGTCCATATCCAAGTTAATCTCGATATGTTGCTTTGCATTAAGTTTGGACAATAAACATACCGTCTCGACATGCTTGGTTCCCGGGAACAGATCCACTGCCGCGGCACGGGAAGCAGTATAGCCCAGCCGTGCAAAAATCTTCACATCCCTGCCCAGAGTGGCGGGATCACAGGAAACATACACCACTCGCTGCGGCTTCATTTCACAGACCGAGGCAATGACCTCCGGTGCAAGCCCCTTTCTGGGTGGGTCTACCACAATCACATCCGGACGCAGGCCCTCGGATTCCAGTTTTGCTGCAATGTCTGCCGCGTCGCCGCAGAAAAACTCCGCATTGGCGATACCGTTGCGTTCCGCGTTTTCCCTGGCATCCCGGATGGCAGGCGGTACGATCTCCGCGCCGATGACACGGCCGGCCTGCTTTGCCACGCAAAGGGTAATGGTGCCGGTACCGCAGTAAAGATCCAGAACTGTCTCCGTGCCGGTGAGTCCAGCAAACTCCAGCGCCTTGTTATACAGCACCTCCGCCTGATCACGGTTCACCTGATAAAATGAGGGTACCGACAGCTTAAACTGCAGACCGCAGAGGGTGTCCATCAGATAATCCTCACCCCAGATGGTACGGTAGCTCTCCCCCAGAATCACGTTGCTGCGGCTGGTATTGACCCCCAGCACGACACCAACAGTCTTCGGTGCAGCCTTCCGGACATACCCCACCAGCTCTGCTTCACGGGGCAGTCCCTTTCCGTTCACCAGCACACAGCACAGGGTCTCCCCCTTCCGGTTGGTACGCACATAGACATGGCGCACCAGACCCTTGCCGGTATGCTCATCATAGGGCGCCACACGATAGCGGCGCATCCATTCCGCCACTGCGCGGGCTGTGGCATCGCTCTCCTCCGTCTGTATCTGGCAGCGCTTCACATCCACCACCTGATGGCTGCGCACCTTGTAGAATCCCACAGAGCCGTCTGCGCCCACAGGATACTGACTCTTATTGCGGTAGTGGAGCGGATTCTTTGCTCCGAGGATCTCCTCCACCATGATGTCCGTGCCGCCCAGCCGGGTCAGGGCATCCTGCACCCGCTGACGCTTGGCCCACAGTTCCTCCGTATAGCTCAGGTGCTGGAAGTCACAGCCTCCGCACTGCCCGTAATAGGGGCACTCCGGTTTCATACGTTCCGGTGATTCCTTGCGGATCTTTACGATTTTTCCCGCCGCGCTGGTCTTCATCACCTTGGTAATCTTCAGTTCAATTTCTTCGCCGCGGATCGCATGCGGCACAAACACCACGGCTCCGTCCAGCTTGATGATGCCAAGACCTTCGCTGGAATACCCTTCCACCGTGCCGGTATAAATCTGGTTCTCTTTCAATTTCTCCATGTACATGCTCCCAGTGTCTCCGGTCAATATTGGCCGTATTTTATCGATTATATCATATCTCGATTTTTCCCTTACCGCAAGCCTTTGTTCCCATCAAAACAGCAAAAAGAGGGCACTGAGCCCTCTTTTCGATAAATATGTAACTTACGCTTCCCATTTGTCCAGCAGTGCTTTCAGCTGATCGGCAAACTTTGCCAGGGTCTTATTGTCCCGCCCCTTGCTGCGGCGGATAAACTCGGTCATCAGCTGACCCACCGACACCAGACGCTGATACGCCGAGCCGGTTCTGGGTGCGCCTTCGAAGGCACGCTGCCTGCGCTCCGGCAGATAACCCGTCTTCAGCTGTCTGCAGTCAATCAGATCATACTCCTCTGTATACTGCGGCGCATGCGCGGAGTATCCCATGTCAGTCAGGGTCTTTGCAAAATAAGGAGCCACTTCCCTGTCGCCATGCACAACAAAAATGTGCTGCGGCTTCTGCTGGGTGAAACCCTGCACCCATTCGATGAGATGGTCGCGATCCGCATGAGAGGACAGGCCGTTATAATTCACCAGTCTGGCCTTCACCGCGATTTCTTCCCCAAAAAGCTTCACAGTTTTGGCGCCATCCAACAGATGACGTCCCAGTGTACCCTCTCCCTGGAAACCAACAAACACCACAGTACACTCCGGACGCCAGAGGTTGTGCTTCAGATGGTGGCGAATACGACCGGCATCACACATGCCGGAGGCGGAGATAATGACCTTCGGCGTCCTGTCGGTATTCAGTGCTTTGGAGTCCTCCGCTCCGGCCGTCATCCGCAGATTTGAGAAATTGAACATGTGGGTGCCGTCCGCCACCAACTCCAACGCATCCTCGTCCAGATATCCCCGGAGGTCTCCCACGAAGATCTCCGTAGCCTCCCGTGCCAAAGGTGAATCGATATAGACCGGGAAATCCGGATTGGATTTCACCAATCCCAGATCCTTGATCTCACGGATAAAATACAGCAGTTCCTGCGTACGACCCACAGCAAAGGACGGAATGATGACATTGCCGCCCCGGGCAATGGTCTCGTCGATGATCGCGGCCAGATCATCCGTATAGCTCCAGCCCTCGCCATGGTTCCGGTCTCCATAGGTGGATTCCATTACCACATAATCTGCTCCGGTAATGTAGGAGGGATCGCGGATGATAGGCTGCTTAATATTGCCTAAATCACCGGAGAATACGATCTTTCTGGTCTCGCCGCCTTCCGTCACCGTAAGGATGATGCACGCACTTCCCAGCAGATGTCCGGCATCCACGAATTCCGCCGCGATGCCGGGATACAGCTCCACCGGCTGATGATACTCACAGGTGGTGATGCGATCTATGGTTGTCAGGGCGTCCGCCACGGTATAGAGCGGTTCCACCGCCCCCCTTCCGGAGCGCTTTGCCTTGCGGCTCTGCCACTCCGCCTCCTGCTCCTGAATGTGTGCGGAGTCCTGCAGCATCACTTTCAGCAGCGCCGCCGTCAGGCGGGTCGTAATGATCTTTCCGGAAAACCCCTGCCTGAGCAGCATGGGCACACGGCCGGAATGATCGATATGCGCATGGGTAATCAGCACACAGTCGATGCCGCCCGCCTCAAAAGGAAGCTCTTCATTGGAAATTTCATCCCTTCCCTGCTGCAATCCACAATCAATGAGAATCTTTTTCCCATTGGCCTCCACACAGTGACAGCTGCCGGTCACACATTGATCTGCACCAAAAAAGCTGATTTTCATACGCATAGCTCCTTTCTGTCTCCGATCTGTCATGCACAAGCAATGAACATTCCTGTTGCAATCATTGTACCATGCTTTTCCTGCCCTCTCAAGCCGAAAACCTCCCATGAGTTGTAAACTTTCTTCGAAAGCACAGTTTTCCCTTTGCATTCCTCCCGCTGTTGTGATATGCTAATTTTGTTTTCGTATGCACACTTTTCGCCCGCCTGCAGTGGAGCGGAAAAAGCTGAGAAAGGATGTTTCAAATAACATGGGTCTGTTTCAAAAACTCTTTGGTGATTACAGCTCCCGGGAGCTGAAGTCCATCTATCCCATTGTGGATAAGATCGAAGCTCTTGCGGATGAATATAAAACCAAGTCGGATGACGAGCTCCGCGCCAAGACCGAGGAATTCCGCGCCCGTCTTGCTGACGGTGAAACACTGGACGCCATCCTGCCGGAAGCCTTCGCCACCGTACGCGAAGCGGCTGACCGCGTGCTGGGCCTGCGTCCCTATCGGGTGCAGCTGGTGGGCGGTATCGTGCTGCATCAGGGCCGTATCGCGGAGATGAAGACCGGTGAAGGCAAGACTCTGGTGGCTACCCTTCCCGCTTATCTCAACGCCCTTACCGGAAAAGGCGTTCACATCGTCACCGTCAACGACTATCTGGCCAAGCGTGACTCCGAATGGATGGGCAAGGTCCATCGTTTCCTTGGGCTGAAGGTCGGCCTCATTGTCCACGGACTGACTACGGAGCAGCGTCAAGAAGCCTATGCAGCCGACATCACATACGGCACCAACAACGAGATGGGCTTCGACTATCTCCGTGACAATATGTGCATCTACTCCAACGAGCTGGTACAGCGCGGTCATAACTTCGCCATCGTGGACGAGGTTGACTCCATCCTCATCGACGAGGCACGCACTCCCCTGATCATCTCCGGCCGAGGGGAAAAGTCCACCCAGCTCTATGATATGACGGAGATGTTTGTTGCCCGTCTGCGCAAGCGTGTGGTGGCAGAGCTGGACTCCAAAGAAGAGGAATCCTCCGAGGAAACCGCCGACTATATCGTGGACGAAAAAGCCCGCAGCGCCACCCTCACTGCCAATGGCATTGCCAAGGCCGAGCAGTTCTTCCATCTGGAAAACCTGTCTGATCCCGAAAACTCCACCATCTCCCATCATATTAACCAGGCCATCAAAGCCCATGGTATCATGAAGCGGGATATCGACTATGTGGTCAAGGACGGTCAGGTCATCATCGTCGACGAGTTTACCGGCCGCCTTATGTTTGGCCGCCGCTATTCTCAGGGTCTGCATCAGGCCATCGAAGCCAAGGAGCATCTGGCTGTGGCCGATGAAAACAGAACGCTGGCCACCATCACCTTCCAGAATTATTTCCGCCTGTACAGCAAGCTGTCCGGCATGACCGGTACTGCCATGACGGAGCAGGAAGAGTTCGCCACCATCTATAATCTGGACATTGTGGAGATCCCCACCAACCGTCCCATCGCCCGTCAGGATCACGCCGACGTGGTATACAAGACCGTTGAAGGCAAGTACCGTGCGGTCGTGGAGCAGATCAAGGAGTGCAACGCCAAGGGGCAGCCCGTTCTGGTGGGCACGGTTTCCATTGAGAAGAACGAAACCCTCAGCAGACTGCTGACCCGTGCCGGTATTCGCCACAATCTCCTCAACGCCAAAAACCACGAGCGCGAAGCAGAGATCGTGGCACAGGCCGGCAAGCTGGGCGCTGTCACCGTGGCCACCAACATGGCCGGACGCGGCACCGATATCATGCTGGGCGGCAATGCCGAATATCTGGCCACCGCCGATCTGCGCAAGCAGGGCTTCAGCGACGAACTGATTACGGAAGCCACCGGTTTTGCGGATACCGACAACGAGGAAATTCTGGAAGCCCGAAAGCTGTTTGCCCAACGCCTCGCCTTCCACAAAGCCGCCATTGCCGACGAGGCGGAAAAGGTGCGTGCCGCAGGCGGCCTGTTCATCATCGGCACCGAGCGCCACGACTCCCGCCGTATCGACAACCAGCTCCGTGGCCGTGCAGGCCGTCAGGGAGACGCCGGTGAGTCCCGCTTCTACCTGTCGCTGGAGGATGACCTTATGCGTCTGTTCGGCGGCGAAAAAATTCAAAACATCATGGATAAGGTGGCACTGGATGAGGACACCCCCATTGAGAGCAAGATCCTGACAAAGAGCATTGAAAATGCTCAGACCACTGTGGAGTCCAGAAACTTCCAGTCCCGTAAGGCAGTTCTGGAATACGACGACGTCATGAACAAGCAGCGTGAGATCATCTATTCTCAGCGCAAGCAGGTGCTGGACGGTCTGGACATGAAGGAAAAGATCCAGAACATGACGCACGCCGCCATCGCCGACGAGGTAAATCTGGCCTTCAGTGAACAGCAGCGGCTGGATACCGCAGGTTACCGTGAGCTGATGCGTCATCTGGAAGGCCGCTTCTTCCCCAAGTACACCTTCCGGTACGAAGAAGCAGACCTGAACAAGTCTGCCGAGGAGCTGACCGGCCTCTTTTGTGATGCCGCTGACAAAACCTATGCGGCCAAGGAAGCCGAGATCTCTTCCACCATCATGCGCGAGCTGGAGCGCGTTATTATGCTGCGTGTGGTGGACGAGTACTGGATGGATCATATTGACGCCATGGATGATCTCAAGCAAGGCATCCGTCTGCGAGCCTACGCCCAGTCCGATCCCGTAGTTGCCTACAAGCAGGAATCTCTGAACATGTTCGAGGAAATGATCGCAGCGATTCAGGGCGAGACCGTACGCCGACTGTTCTCCGTCCAGCTCAGAAAGGATCAGGAAGTCAAGCGCGAACGCGTTGCCAAGGGCATGGTGGAGGGTGTCGGCGGCGACGGCTCCCGCCCCAAGCGCCAGCCCCGCAAGGTGGTCAAGATCGGCCGTAACGATCCCTGTCCCTGCGGCAGCGGAAAGAAATACAAAGTCTGCTGCGGAAGAGACGCTTAACCCCATCCTTCCTATAACCAGAAAGCAAAAACCCTTTACACCAAAGCATGTACGCTCCTGCTCTGAAATACAGAGCAGGAGCGTATTTCCCCCGCATTCACCACTATCAGAAAGGAGCGCACTATGGCCTTTCGTATGCACGAAGCAGACACGCTGGTCTGGCTGACCTCTCAACAGCTGGAGGACTGCAAAGCCATTCGACACGGCTTTTCTACCCGCAGAGGCGGCGTATCCCCCGCCCCATGGGACTCCCTGAATCTTGCCATCGGTCGTCCGGACGGCTCGGAGGCTGTCCAGGAAAACTATCGCCGCTTTTGCTGTGTGCTGGGAGTCAACCCCAAAAACGTCGTCCTGCCACAGCAAACCCACAGCATCAATATCCGCCGCGTCACCGCCGCAGATGCCGGCAAAGGACTCTGGCATCAGCGGGATTATCAGCAGGTGGACGGTCTGATTACCAACGAACCCAATCTTTCCCTTGTGGTCTTCTCTGCCGATTGCGGAATCGTTCTTTTGTATGACCCGGTGCATCACGCTGCAGGCGCCGTCCATGCCGGCTGGCGCGGCTGCGCCAACGGGATTCCGGAAAAAGCCGTTGCCGACATGCAGGCAGCCTTCGGTTCCGATCCCGCGCAGCTGCTGGCCGCCATCGGCCCCTGTATCGGCCAGTGCTGCTTTGAAACAGACAGCGATGTACCGGAGGCTATGCGGGCAGCGCTGGGGCAGGATGCGGAACCGTATCTGCAATGGCGTGATCCCAAATTCCATGTGGATCTGGAGGGACTGAACCGGCAATGGCTGCTGCGCGCCGGATTGCTTTCCGCCAACATCGACACATGCGGTCTTTGCACTGCCTGCCACCCCGAACTATTCTGGTCCCACCGAAAGATGGGTGAACAGCGAGGCGCACAGGTTGCCCTCATTTCTCTCTGCTGACCCGGAAAAGGACGCTATATGAAAAAACAACTAACCGCCTTTTTTCTGTCTGCACTTCTGACACTGTCCGGCTGTGGACAGGAGCTCCCCGATACACCGCCTGAGGATCTGACTGTCGACGATACCATTACGGAACAGGAGACAGTTCCTGCGATTGTCACACTGCCGGAGCGTTTCGCTCTGCCTTATGACCCTGCGGTCACTCTGGATCCTCTCACCTGTCCTGATGGCCCCCATCAGGTCATAGGTGCACTGCTGTACGAAGGTCTGTTCATGCTGGACACGTCCATGCAGCCGCAAAAGCTGCTTTGCGCCGCATACAGCTGCGACGAATCCAAAACGACATGGACCTTTCAGCTCAGGGAAGACGCACGTTTCAGCGACGGTTCCCCTTTGACCGCTGCAGATACCGCCGCATCGTTGGATCGGGCCCGGGAAACTGCTCGTTACCGTGCCCGCCTTTCCCATGTGGATATGATCGTCCACGACGGCAGCACCATTACTGTAACACTTCTCTCTCCCAACGCAGCCTTCCCGGCATTGCTGGATATTCCCATCACAAAGGCAGGCACAGAATCCAGACTGGTTCCGCTGGGTACGGCTCCCTATTTCTTTTCTGAATCTGAAGGTGGGGCCGTGCTGCTGCCCTCCGAATATCGCCATTCCACGCTTCCTGCGGAATGCATCTACCTTTCCCCCTGTTCCGGAGCAACGGCACTGCATCACCAGTTCTCCTCACACCAGATACAGCTGATCAGCACTGATCTGACTGCGCAGAGCACGTATGTTCCCAGCGGCAGCGTCGATCTGACAGACGCAGATACCACTGTCCTGCAATTCATCGGTTTCAACATCGGCAATCCCCTCTTTTCCTCCGCCGAACTTCGCAATGCTCTGGGATTCGGCATCGACCGCCAAACACTGGTCTCCGCACATTTGGCCGGGCACGCACTTCCTGCGCAGAGTCCCATCTCTCCGTGCTCGCCCCTGTACCCGGCTTCTCTGGACACTGTCTATTCCAAAGAGGCATTTCTGGATGCGATGGCAAATGCAGGATACCGCACCGGAACGCCCCGTGAGATCACGCTTCTTGTAAACACAGACAACCGGCACAAGGTCTCTGCCGCCCACTATATCGCCGATATGCTATCCCTCTGTGATATCAAAATCACCGTCAGTGCACTTCCCTGGGGCGAGTACATCGCCGCGCTGGAAAGCGGTGCATTTGACCTTTACTACGGTGAAGTGCGTCTGACCGCCGACTGGGATCTTTCTCCGCTGGTTGGTACCGGAGGCAGCATGAATTACGGCGGCTATTCCGACAACGGCATGGACTTCCTGCTGGCACGGTCTGCCAATTCCGAAAAACGCGAAACCTCTATGCGTCAGCTCTGCCGCTATCTGCAGGCAAATGCACCCATTCTGCCGCTTTGCTTCAAGCGCACTACGGTTTTGTCAGAGGCAGGCGTGGCAGAGCATCTCATGCCCACAGCCAGCAACCCCTTCTATTCAATGAATACGCTCCATATCAATCTTTTAAAATCCACTGCAAAATAAAGTATGTAAACCGCCTCTGCTTTACAGAGGCGGTTTGTGCTTTATATGGTTTTTCCGTTCAAAAAATCGCTGTACAGCGGCGTTGCGATACCAAATCCACCGGAAATCGCCAGCAGTTGCCCTGTCGTGTAAGCAGAAGCGTCTGAAGCAAAATAGACGGCTGCAGCAGCGATCTCTTCCGGCTGTCCCATTCTACCAAACGGAATATGCCGCAGGAACATGCTGCGAAACTCACCGGTCAGCTTTTCTTCTACCGCATCCGTGGCAATCATCCCCGGCAGAATTGCATTGCAGCGAATTCCGTTTCTTGCTTCATGCACAGCGATCATTTTGGTGAGATAGTTGATTGCCGCTTTACTGACACCGTAAGCCACCTGAGAAACATCCGGAACACTCCCGCCTACAGACGAAATATTGATGATGCTTCCTCCGCCGTTTCTCCGCATATACGGAACGGCAGCCTGTCCTGCCAGAAAAACGCTGCGCAAATTGAGACAAACCGTATCCAGAAACACATCCGCATCGGTACTGGCAAAGTCCAGATCCTTCTGTCGGTCAGACCCTCCGAAATTGTTGACCAGCACATCAATGCGTCCCGCATCCTTCACGGTCTCTTCTACCATGGCGGCAAATGTTTCCGGTTTTGTGGCATCATGATACACACACTTGACGCAGCAGCCTTCCTGATTCAGCTTTTTCGCCTCGTGCCGGGCATGCTCTGGATTTCTGGCAGCCATATAAACCTGCGCACCTTCCCTGGCACAGGCCTGAACGCAGGCCAGACCAATTCCTCTTGTTGAGGCAGTAATCAGAACAACCTTATCCTTCAGTCGCATGGACATCCTCCTTCTTCATTTCTTCTGTGTTTTGGGAAGCATCCTGACCACCAAGACACTGACAGCAACGCAGACAAGCTCCACAACAGACAGCCTTCGCACAGCATAAACTGCAGCAGCCTCCCGGGAAACTCCGTCCTCCATCAATGCTGTGATCAGATTGGTAAACATGGGTACAAACACCGCTACGCCAAAGGGTGCGGAAATATCACGGAACAAACCGTACGTCCCCGTTCCGCTGCCCGCCTGTCCCGGCGGCAGATCCGCAAGGACTACCTTCATAAAAATAGTACCGTTCCCACCCAGCCCAAGGCCAAGGAGTCCCAGGGAAAGCGCCAATAAGAAAAGCGAGGACTCCGCGGAAAACCACAGCATCACAGCACAGCCAAGCCCCGTCAGCGGCAGCGAGAAACTGAGAACCCACCTCGGATCGAAACGATCTGCCAGCGGCCCCAGCAAAACCGCCCCCAGAGACATGCCCAGATACATAATGGAAACGGCATAGCCGGAAATGACACTGTTTTCAGGTCGAGTTTCGTTGACAAACACAATGACATTGGTCATGTTGGCCTGCATCAGTCCCTGCGTCAAAAACATCGCCAGTACCGGAATGAAAAACCGTCTTCGCAGCAGGAAGCTTCCCGGCAAAATCGGCACCGCAGCTCTTTTTTCTGCAAAAACCAGCGCAGCCAGCGCGGCAATGGCAGAGATCAGCACCACAACGAACATCGCAGAAGTCCAGCCGAAGTTTTGCCCAACAGAGGGGATGCACAAAAACAGGCCGAAAAAGAGTATGACCAGCACAGCCCCGCCTCCATCAAAGTCCACCACGGGATTCCGGACATCATGCCGCAGGTTTGTCAGAAACAGACATGCGGTAAACACGACCGCGCAAACAGCCGTGCACAGCCAGATCATCCCCCGCCATCCATAGGACTGAACCATCAGTCCGCCCAGTGACGGTCCAACAATGACGGCCGCACTGGAAATCAACATATACAGCGAAAACCCCTTTGCCACTTTATCCGCCGGAAATTCGGTTACGATATACGCCAAAACCATCGGAGCAATGGCCGCAGTCCCAATACCGACGATGAAGCGGGCCGCCAGCATTGCTGTCAGCGAACCCGCCAATGACGTCAAAACGCTGCCCATCGTATATACACTGATCCCCAGCAGCAGCGTCCGACGGCGACCGATAACGTCGCCCAGCTTTCCCAGAATAGGGGCACAAGTGGCGGTGGAAACCGCCTGCGCCAACGCTGTCCAGGTGGTATTTTGATAGCCGATATCCAGATCCTGCACGAAAGCAGGTCCAAGTACAGTAGAAAAGCCTCCGGCAATTCCCACCATAAACGCGGCCAGTGCATAGGGCAAAAAACCTCGCATATACGAAGCAGACTTTCTTTCCATAGTCACCTCTTCCAATCCTTCTTTTCCATTGTAGTATGTCCCAAGAGCTTTGGATTATCTCTGACTCTGGGGGCATACTTTTGGTATACAGAAGAGGAGGAGTCCGTGCCATGCAAGAAAAGAACCATTCCGTCTTTTCCGGAACACAATATGATGCCATCATTATTGGCGGCGGCCCCGCCGGTCTGAGTGCCGCAATTTATCTGGCTCGTGCAAAGCTTCACGTATTGGTGATAGAAAAAGGCACTTTGGGAGGACAGATCGCACTTACCAGCGAGGTAAAGAACTATCCCGGTGTGGACAACATCAGCGGCGCAGCACTGGCAGAAACCATGCGTCGGCAGGCAGAGTCCTTTGGCGCAGAATTCCTGTCAGCAGAGGCCTCACAGCTGCATCTCGACACCGATATCAAGACGGTACACACCACATCCGGCGATTATCATTGCCGCGCCGTTCTTCTGGCTACCGGAGCGCGCCCCAGAACCGTCGGTTTCCTTGGAGAAACAGAATATACAGGCCGCGGCGTCTCTTATTGCGCCACCTGCGATGGCCAGTTTTTCAAAGGAAAAGAGCTTTTTGTTGTAGGCGGCAGTTATTCCGCCGCAGAGGAAAGCGTATTTCTGACCCGTTTCGCAAGACATGTCACCGTCCTCATCCGCCGCGACGACTTCACCTGCGCTGAATCGGTAGCGGAACGAACTAAGAATCACGAAAAAATCACTGTCCTTCCTCATACCGTTCTGGATGAGGTATCCGGTGAAAACGGCCTGCAGTATATCCGATACCACAACACCCTCACCGGTCTGGTTACGGAACACCGCACGGAAAAAGGAGACAGCTTCGGTGTATTCGTATTCGCAGGCTATATGCCTGATTCTGCGCTGGCGCAGGATCATACGACACTGGATGAGAAGGGATATATCATTGTCAGCGACGCGCAGGAAACCGAACAGGCAGGATTGTTCGCAGCCGGAGACGTCTGCAGAAAGCGTCTGCGGCAGGTAATCACAGCGGCGGCAGACGGCGCTGTGGCTGCTGCCGAAATGGAAACCTATCTATCCGGATCAGAGCGCAAAAATACACCCGCAAGGCCATGACTTGCGGGTGTATCGTGCATTTCAGCGATTCAGACTCCAGATTCCATAATTCAGATATGCCGCAAACGTCACCCAAAGCAGATAGGGAATTTGCAGCAGTGCGGCAGCTTTATCCACATGCCAAAAAGAAATGATCATGCCACAGATCAGAATCCATAGAATTACCAGCCAGATCAGCGCCAAACCAAACGCCTGCAGATTAAAGAAAAGAATGCTCCAGAAGAAATTGAACGCAAGCTGTAGGAAAAAGATCAGCAGTGCACGTGACCGCTCTTTGGATGCCCCAGCCTCATAGATCCGGGCGGCGCCAATTCCCATCAGGGCATACAGGATGACCCACACGACAGGAAACACGAACCCCGGCGGCGACAGTGCCGGCTGTTGGATGAATAAATCGGCACGATATCGCCGCATTCCCTCCCTTGTCAGCCAACCAGACAACGCTCCCACCGCTTCCACCAGCAATATCCACGACGCATACGTATTCCATGACAGTTTTCTCATTGCAAACATCACCCGCGGACAGCTTATGAACCAATGACAGCAATCATTCCTCCCTGCAGCGCGTTTTTTCGGAAAAGAGACGATGCACTTCAAACAGTACATCGTCTCTTTTGATCTATTTTCTGATCACCTGACGGATACCTACCAAAATCAGCACAGCACCCAGGAACAATCCGGCAGACATGGGCTCTTTCAGGAATATAACACCGGCAAACATAGAACAAAGCGTAGTAAGAGATCCCATAGACGTCAGCTGCGTCACGGATATCTTTCCCGCAGCATAATTGATCAGCATATTGGCAGCCACCGAGGAGAATACACTCAAAACCATCAGAGATACGCAGAAGGACGGTTCTGACAGCGGAGCAAAATAAGCATCCAGATCTCCCCCCACCTTCCGCAGCGCCGACAAGGTAAACGCAATTGCGCAGATCAGCAGCACAATATATGTCCGTTCAAATGGTGTGAATTCCTCCGCAGCCTTTCGATTTATTGTTTTATACGCAGCAGATACGATGCAGGTGCAAATCATGCACACTACGCCAATGGGCTGCACTATGCCAAGCGAATTCCCCGAAACCGTCATCATGATAACACCGGCCACCGGCAGCAAACAAAACAGCGCCTGACGTCTGGTCGGATACTCGCGCAGAAACAATACTGCCAGCCAGATTGCAACCACCGGCGAAACCGCCGATACCACGCCAGCAAAGGTAGCGTTTGTATAAAGAATACCGTAGCTTTCAAAGAAAAAACAAGCCAACTCCGTTACAGCCAACAGGATCAACGGTCCGGGGTTCTTCCCGCGAAAAGATACCTGCGCTTTCCCAAAAAGGATCAGCACCGTCATCAGCAGAACAGCCAGCAAAAACCGCATGGAAAGCAAGATGTCTGTCCCTGCGATTTGAAGTGCAACACGCGAAAACAAATATCCCGTTCCCCATATCGCGTGTCCCAGTCCGGCCGCAGCGATGGGAAGCCATTCTCTTTCTACGGCTCCGCGGTCTTCCCGAAGTGTCTCTTCCTGATTTTGCACGGTATCAGCTCCCTTTTACAGCCAACTTCTGCGGGTTTATTATATGGCCTGCGGAAAGGATTGTAAATGCATTTTTTCGCTGTACGGTCTAACTTTTTTATATAACAAAATCACCTGAAGCGGATGGTTTCATACGAAAACATGATCAAAGTGTTTAAAACCTTTTTATCACATTTTTATGAAACGCCGAATTGCACCTGCGGTCCAATTCAGTGTCTCATAAAATAATGGATTTACAAAAGTACGGAAACGGTTGATGCCACTGGCTTTTAGCCAGTGGCATCAACCGTTTGGATTATTTTTTGGTACGCCCGACTGGATTCGAACCAGCGACCTTCAGAGTCGGAGTCTGACACTCTATCCAACTGAGCTACGGGCGCATGGAAAACAACATTTTGCCTCAGCTTCTCTCGCAGCGGCTGAATTAGTATAGCAGAAAAAAGAATATCTGTAAAGCATCCTGCAGAAAATTTTTGCGACATTTTTCGCCATATAGAAATGCTTGTTAAAAAAATTGACAATTCCCGTTGTTTGCGTTAAACTACCATAAAATTCTGCGGGCGCTTGCCCTTTCTCCAAGGAGCACTTCTTTATGAAAAAGGATAACATTTCAGACGCTGTCATCCGCCGTCTTCCGCGGTATTACCGCCAGCTGACTGATTTGCAGAATCGCGGCATTATACGCATTTCTTCCCATTCACTGGGTCAGGAAATGGGAATTACCGCTTCTCAGATTCGTCAGGATTTTAGCTGTTTCGGCGAGTTCGGACAGCAGGGATATGGATACAATGTAGAAGAACTGAAAGCGGAAATCGGCCACATCCTCGGCGTGGATAACGACCATCATATTATTTTGGTAGGCGTTGGTAATTTAGGTCACGCTTTACTGAAAAACTTCGCCTTTGCACAAAACGGCTTTACTGTCGGTGCTGCATTTGATATCAGCCCGGCAATCATTGGTACGCAGATCAATGGAATACCGGTATATTCCATGAATGAATTGGACGCCTATGTCCGGCAGCACCATGTAGACGTGGTCGTTCTGACCGTCCCCCAGTCTGTGGCACAGTCTACCGCGGATCAGCTGATCGCGTCCGGAATTCAGGGATTCTGGAACTTCACCAATATAGAGCTTGCCAGCAGTCGGCCTGACGTCAAATTTGAAAACATCCACTTTGCTGACAGCCTCCTGACTCTTAGCTACCGGATATCCAACCACTGATCTTCTGTGTTAAGGAGACACAATGAAAAAATACGCCATTTTTCTGACGATTATTCTGGCCTCCGCACTGAGCATTGTTTCCGCACTGGCAGCTGCCGGGGATGCCGCCGATCCGCTGATCTCCCTCTCCTATCTGACCGGTACATATCGTGACTCCATCCATTTCGCAGTACAGGATGCTTTGGATACAGCAACCGAAACCATCCGCCAGGATACTGCTGATAAAATGAATGCAGCAGGGCTTTATCTCGATCGTCAATGGGCAGATACGTGGATGGAGGCTCGCCTGAAACAGGACGATACGCTCTACGGCTCCACCGGCCTGTCGCTGCTGGTATTGGCCGGTGACGTAACCGTTACCTTTGAGTCCGGCGAAATCGTGGATGTCTCTTCCGGTGAATCTGTGGCCAGCGGTGCCACACTCTTCACCAACCACAGATATCTGGTAGCCGAGGATACCACGGCATATTTTACAGTGGCTTCCAAGACTGCCGTTGTCAATTATATGGGACAGTACGGAACCATCCTCTCCGATGCTGTAGATTACAATGCAATGGCCAGCATCCTGAAAAAAATCAATCTGTTCCGCGGCAGCTACACAGGCTACGGCAGCGGATTCGATCTGGAAGTCGCCCCCACCCGCCTGCAGGCTCTGATCATGTTTATCCGCGTATTGGGCGAGGAAGAAGCGGCTTTGGCCAACACCGAGCTTCCTCCCTTCAGCGACATTTCCCCCAATACCAATGCCGCCAGATATGTCGGTTATGCCTATAAAATGGGCTATACAAACGGCTATAAAGACGGCACATGGCGTCCCGGCGGTGCCACCAATATGTATCAGTATTCCGAGTTCCTTCTGCGGGCACTGGGATACAGCGTTGTAGGCAACAGCATCTCCGATGCTCCACAGCGAGCGCAGGCTGTCGGCCTGATGACGTCTGAGGACATTAGCTCCATGATCAAAGAACAGTTTCTGCGCGCTCATCTGGTTTATCTGTCCTACAATGCGCTGGATGTTCCAACCGCAGGCAGCGGCATTCTCCTTCGGGAACAGCTGATCTCCAAGGGCATCTTCACGGAAGATGACTACAACGCCGCTGTCTCTGTATTCAATTCCAACTCTCCTTCCTGACACCTGCGCCGTCCTCCTGCATATAATAGATCGAGGCTGATCCATCAGCCTACAATCTCGTTGGAGGTTCTGTTATGTGCAATAACAACGGCTTCTTTGGCGGCAACTGCTGCTGGATCATCATTGTCATTCTGCTGCTGATCTTCTGCTGCGGCAACGGCAGCAGCTGCGGCAACAACAACTGGGGCTGCGGCAATTCCAACAGCGCCTGCTGCTGAATGTAAGCATTAGCAGCCTTTCATACAGCATAGCAACGCCTCCCTGTACAACTGTTCAGGGAGGCGCTTTTTCTGTCACCGCACTGCTGCATGTACCACTTGACAGCCCGGATGCCCCATGATACCATAATGCAAACTCTCGAGCTGAAATGTTCCCCTTCCATACATTTCCCGGGAAAGATATGGTAAGGGGAATCAGGTTATTTTCTTCACATCATTTTCATCTGGAGGACATTATGCGAATAGCAGGTATGAAACGCGACTCCACAGCATACGGTCCCGGTCTGCGATTTGTTGTCTTTCTGCAAGGCTGCGAACATAAATGTCCGGGATGTTATAATCCCGACGCGCAGGACGCCGGCGGTGGTGTGGACTTTCCCATTGAAGAACTGCTGGAACAAATGCTTTCCGATCCGCTGACAAACGGTCTGAGTTTTTCCGGAGGCGAGCCCTTCGGCCAGGCCGCAAACTGCACTGCACTGGCAAAAGCAGCGCGTCAGGCCGGTCTGAATGTCTGGTGCTGGACAGGATATACCTTTGAAGCACTGCTTTCCAACGGTACAGATGCACAGCGCGAGCTGCTGCAGGAAATCGACGTACTGGTAGACGGTCCATTCGTTCTGGAGGAATGGACGCAGGATCTCCCCTGGCGCTCCAGCCGCAACCAACGTCTGATTCAGGTTCACGAAAGTCTGGTACAGGGAAAAACCATACTTCTGAATGAATAAACAAGAAGACATCCTGTCACGATTGGGCAGGATGTCTTCTTAATTGAATGCTCAGCGTCCAAGCTCTACATATTTACGCAGTGCCACATCTCCCTGCAGGGCGGCATCACACTTTTCAATGAGCGCACGACGATCCTGATTCAGCGTACCGGCCAACACCAGATAGTTGCTGGCGTGGTTGGATCGAAACACGGCTCCCGGGCTGTCAATCTCACTGAGAAGCAGACGCGTCTCACGGATCAGCTCCATGGGATTCGGCTGTGTCAGCTTGCCTTCGCGGACCCATTCCGCCATAGGCGTGCCGGTATAGATCCGCAAGGTCAGCAAAGCAATATAGTCTGCACGCATAGCGCTGAGCGCCTTGGCTGTATCCACTGCATGAGATTCCCAATCCTCCGTACCGCCAAGACCGTTGATGGCTGTAACGGACAGCTTCATACCGGAGGCTTTCAATTTCTGTGCCGCTTCAATCTGCTGTGTGACTGTGACACCTTTATTGATCTTCTGCAGCAAAGCCTCGTTTCCGGTCTCAAGACCCAGATACCCCATGCTCAATCCCGCCTCATACAGGGCGCGCAGTTCCTCTGGAGTCTTTCTCAGGATGCTTTTGGGGCTGGCATAGGTCGTAACGCGGGTACACTCCGGAATATTCTCGCGAATATAGTGCAAAATCCGCAGCAAGTGCTCCATCGGCAAAATCAGAGCATCACCATCTGCCAGAAAGATCCGCTCAATACGGCTGTACCGTTCCCGCGCCCAGGCAAGGTCTCCCATCACCTGCTCAATGTCTACAATGGAAAACTGTTTATCCTTATACATGTTGCAGAAAGCGCATTTGTTATGACTGCAGCCCAGCGTCACCTGTACGATCAGACTGTACGCTTCGCTGGGCGGACGATAAACACTGCCGGAATAATGCATCCTGTTTCTCCTTTCACACCGAAAAGCACGCAATTTCTCTTTAAGGTCACAATACCACCGGCACCTGACGGCAAATCGTCAGCATATCCGGTGCTGTCGTGCAGTCCCAAGCCATCATACGTACACCGGCTGCCGCAGCCTCCCTCATAGCTGCTCCAAACGCCGGATGCGTCTCATCGTTGGGACGTAATGACTGGATATTCTCCATTTGTATCACGAAGAACAATGTTGCGTCAATACCGTTTTCCACAGCCCGCTGCAATTCCCGGATATGGCGGACGCCGCGTTCTGTGGGTGCATCGGGAAATCTCGCATGACCATGATCCTCCAATGTAACGCCTTTCACCTCTATCAGATGCAGGCCATTCTCCGTTGTCAGGCAAAAATCCAGTCTGGATTCTCCATATCGGTACTCTGGTCTGACAGACACGTCTCGTCCGAACACACCACAGGATTCCGCCCATTCACGAAATACGCGATTGGGTGCCTGGGCATCCATGTTGATTAAGCGTGTTCCCTTCTCCACAGCAATGAGATCATATGCGGTTTTTCTGGCAGGATTCTCAGATCTTTCCAGCCAAACGCGCACTCCGGGGATCAGCAGTTCCCGGCATCTTCCTGTGTTTTTGACGTGACAGACAATTTGTTTCCCATCAGGAAGTAGCACTTCTGCCACAAAACGATTGGGTCTTGCAAGAAAAGTTGCAGGAAGCACCTGATTATATCGCATTCCCCTTAATCCTCCAGATGTTTTCTTTCGTTTTTTCTTATGTTGACATTAATAGAATATCCGTCCACTCATAAAATGTCAAGCTAAACGTTTATTTGCTCTATTGCGCTAAAGTTTTTGCATAAATCAGCTGTTTGTTTATGCAAGATTCCCCGCATGAATTTTGGGTTTCCTGTTGCGTTTACGCAACGGAATTGATACAATATTTACAACTACCTAAAGGAGGGTCGCCATGGATAGTCCCATTCTGGTTGTGGGCATTGTGATGGCCGTTTTGGTCTGCTATCTCTTGCTGAAGAATCGACGGCAAACGACTGCAGATACATCATCGACTCCTGCAGCGCCCGTGACCCCAGTCCCTACCTCCGCCCCCGCTCCTGAGGCAGTTCCTGTTCCCGCTGCACCGGTTGCTTACGCACCTGCCGCCGTGCCTTCGGCTGCACCCGCCGCCACCCCCGTGGCCGCACCTGCCGCCATTCCCACAGCTGCACCTGCCGCACCGGTCCGCCCCGAGACCGTAGCTGCCATTTCCGCTGCGTTGGCGGAAGCTCTGGGCACTCAGGTCAGCAGCATTCGCATCCACTCCATCCGGCAGTTATCCGGTGCAGAGGCCGCTGTCAGCGTGCCTGTCGCCACCCCCGTACTGCCTGAGACTGTGGCTGCTGTTTCCGCTGCACTGGCTGAGGCTCTGGGCACTCATGTTACCAACATTCGCATCCACTCCATCAGACAGTTGTCCGGGCAGAGCGTCCAGATGGCAGCACCTGTACAGCCCAGTATGGTTGCTGCTGTTTCCGCCGCACTGGCCGAAAACTTGGGTACGCATGTGAGCAACATCCGTATTCATTCCATCAGACAGCTGTCCGGCGTCGGCGTTCCCGCGCCCGTCCGTCCTGACATGATGGCCGCCATCTCTGCCGCACTGGCAGAGCTGCTTGGTACTCATGTCAACAGTATCCGCATCCATTCTATCAAGCAAATCTGATCATCCAATTAATTTTTGTGTAAGGAGATTACGCACATGAAAAAGTACAAGGTTATCGTCAACGGCATCGCCTATGAGATCGAACTGGAAGAGATGACCGGCGCTGCTCCCGTCGCAGCCGCTCCCGTTGCTGCCCCCGCCCCTGTCGCCGCTCCCGCTCCTGTTGCCGCCCCCGCTCCCGCAGCTGCCGCCGGCGAGCCTGTTGCTTCTCCCCTGCCTGGCACCGTGCTGAACATCAAGGTCAACGTTGGCGATAAGGTCAGCGCTGGTCAGGTTCTGCTGGTTCTGGAAGCCATGAAGATGGAGAACGATATCGTTGCTCCCAAGGACGGCGTCGTTACCGGTATCAACGTTACCAAGGGTGCCGCTGTTGAGGCCGGCGCCACTCTGTGCACCATCCAGTAAGAATGGACTTTTCCCATGAGGCCTCCTGTTTAGGCGTCATGGTACTCTCATCGCGGCCGACATATATCATAGTCCGGCCAATCCTCTGAAAGGGGGTTCCTGATATGGAATTCTTAAGCAATAAACCTCTGCTGATCACCGACACCATTCTGCGTGACGCACATCAGTCCCAGGCTGCTACCCGCATGCGTCTGGAGGATATGATCCCCGCCTGTGAGATTCTGGATTCCATCGGTTATTATTCCGTGGAGTGCTGGGGCGGCGCTACCTTTGACTCCTGCATGCGTTTCCTGAATGAAGATCCCTGGGAGCGCCTGCGTGCCATCCGCAAGGCTATGCCCAATACCAAACTGCAGATGCTGTTCCGCGGCCAGAATATTCTGGGTTACAAGCACTATGCCGATGACGTAGTTGACGCATTCTGCGCCAAGTCCATTGAGAACGGCATTGATATCATCCGCATCTTCGATGCTCTCAATGATATCCGCAATCTGGAGCAGGCCATCAAGTCCACCAAAAAGTATGGCGGCGAAGTCGAAGCCACTCTGTCCTATACCATCTCCCCCATCCACAGCGAAGAGTACTTCGTGAAGATGGCTGTTGAGCTGGAGCAGATGGGCGCTGACGCCATCTGCATCAAGGATATGGCCAACCTGCTGCTGCCTCTGGATGCTTATTCCCTGGTGAAGAAGCTGAAAGAGACCGTCAAAGTCCCCATCCACCTGCATACCCACAACACCACCGGCACCGGCGACATGGTCTATCTGATGGCTGCCTATGCAGGCGTTGACATCGTGGACTGCGCTCTGTCTCCCCTGGCCAACGGTACCGCTCAGCCCGCCACCGAGGCTCTGGTCGCCACCCTGAAGGGCAGCGCCCGTGACACCGGTCTGGATCTGGGCAAGATGAGCAATGCTGCCGTTCACTTCCGTAAGGTCGCTGAGAAGCTGAAGGCCGAGGGCAATCTGGATCCCAAGGTCCTGAACGTGGACACCAACACTCTGCTGTATCAGGTTCCCGGCGGCATGCTGTCCAACCTGATTTCCCAGCTGAAGCAGGCTGGCAAGGAAGACCGTTATTACGACGTGCTGGCCGAGATTCCCAGAGTCCGCGAGGACTATGGCTATCCTCCTCTGGTCACTCCTTCCAGCCAGATCGTTGGTACTCAGGCCGTTATGAACATCGTTCTGGGCGAGCGCTACAAGACCTTCACCAAGGAATCCAAGGCCATGCTGAAGGGCGAGTACGGCCAGCTGCCCGGCAAGGTGAACGAGGAAGTTCGCGCCAAGGCCGGCATCAAGCCCGAGGATGTGATCACCTGCCGTCCCGCCGACCTGCTGGAGCCCGAACTGCCCAAGTACCGTGAGGAGTTCAAGGACATCGCAAAGTCCGACGAGGACGTCCTGAGCCTGGCTCTGTTCCCCCAGGTGGCTCCCAAGTTCCTGGATTACCGGGATCATCCCGAGAAGCGCCAGCCGGCTCCTGCAGCCGCTCCCGCTCCTGCAAAGCCCGCTGCTCCCGCTGCAGCCCCCGCTGCTTCCGGCGAGGTTCGCACCGTGTACGTTGAGTGGAAAGGCTGATATTTACATGAAAAGAACCTCCGGTTTTTCCGGAGGTTCTTTTGTTTTACAACTCCCAATTACCTTTTGTGTTCCTATAAACTACAATCAAAAACAGTAAGATAAATTGGAGTTTGTCTATCTCATGATAAGTTAATCATTGCTCCTCAATCACTTTTATACTTGCCCATCGACGCTTAGTTTTTGCGCTATATTGCAGCGTATAAGTTGAAATGCCTTGTGAAATAGCCTTGTGGATTTCTTCAATTTCTTTTGATATACACTCTTGATTGGCATACCAAGCTAAGAATGTAGTTGGCTCTCCCCAAAAAGAAGAACCTCCATTGCTTACACCAAATAAAGCATATTGGGGTGAATTTTTACCACCTTTCATCTTCTCGGATGCCGATACCTTATAGCAGGTGACAATAACATTCTCATGGGGAGAAGTTATCACAATTGAACCTGTTACATGGATATCGTTTAATCCGGAGTCACTGACATTCCCGGTAGACATAAGGGCATCCAGCGAAATGTTCAACTTATGTGAAAGCAGCAATAGTTTTTCCACTTCCGGATACCCCATGCCTTGCTCCCATTTGGAAACAGCCTGTCGGCTCACATCCAGAAGTTCTGCCAGTTCTTCCTGTGATAGATGGTGTTCTTTTCTGATTTGCTTTAGATTTTCTGAAAAACTCATATGAACACCTCCTTTGGTGCCTTTATTTTAACACAAAAAACACAAAACACGACCAACCTGTTTTTGCGTTTGTGCAACTTGAAGTTGCCAGTCGCATTACAACGCATTTTTCAATAGTTGTCTCATTAAATTCTTATTTGTCAAGTGTGTTTTCATTGATCGGGAACACAAAATCAAATTGGGACTTTTACAAAGAATTCATGCAGGAGAAATACCGGACACCACAGCATTTACTTTCTCCGTAAAGAAGCGCCACTCTTCCTTCTTCTCATCCAGTGCTTTCAGTCCTTTTTTCGTGATGCGGTAGTATTTACGCATCCGTCCATTCTCAGCCGTCTTCTCTTGTGCCGTTACCAGCTTCTCTGCCTCCAGGGTGTGAAGGATAGGATAAAGGGTCCCCTCCTTCAGTTCAAATGTACGGTCACTGCGGCGCGCCAGCTCCGTGATCATCTGATAGCCGTACATCTCCTCATTTTTTAATAGGGACAGAATCAGCAGCGTGGTACTGCCCGTCATCAGACTTTTGTCGACTTTCATGTTTCTTCTCCTCCTGCACTGATATTATAGCCATAGCCTACATTGTCAAACCAATGCGTCTCCGTCAGCATACCTTCTGCATCGTAAAAACGGATCAGAGCCGAATAATCTTCCCGCAAATAATCACCTAACAGAAGCCGTTCCTCTATCGCGGACTCTTCGCCGTCTGTTCCTGGCGCGTAGTTACGCCGGAATGAGAACGACAGGCAATGGTCATCCTTCCGCACGCCGGGCATCGTCCATGTCATCTGTGCGCCGTCCTTGGCGATTACCGTCCACTCCAGTTCAGCGGATGCAGCATCCTCTACCAGTCCCCACAGTTCCGGCCGGGGATACAAGTAGGTCTTCCCGGCCTCCTTAACTATCTCGGCATGGTAAAACAGGATATGCCGTACCTCCGGATCAAAGAGTTTCGCTCCAAGAAACCGGCGTCCCAGCAGAGTGCGTTCCCAGTTCATGGACATCAGGCGGTCACCGTGCCGACTCAAAGTCCGTCCGTTATCCAGCCAACTACATGTATAAAGGATCTCTCCGTGCTCATCCAGCAGATACGCCTGTTCGGCCCGGCGCAGCAAGCTTTTTGTCGTCAATGCCGGGAAGCCGAGCATCCACCAAAGGGAGCCGAGCGCCGCCAGCGTTACGACGATATTGCGAAGCAGCTTCTGCTTACGCGAGAGCTTCCAATGAAACATGCGGCACCTCCTCCCAGCAAATTGGCAGCGTCCACGGTGTCCCGTAGGGATATTGCAGTTCTGCGCTCTCTCCTAAGTCACCGGATTGTACAATCACATTGCTTCCCATGAACCAAGTGGATGAAAAAGCATTCCTTTCTACAGAATATGCGCGCAAATAGCCATCTGACGGCCATACCGCCTTCCCTTCTTCATCAAGAGTATAGTGGTAGTAATTTTTATCAAAGATGCGGCCGCAGGCATCCTGTAATGTCAGGTGATCAGTTAGATACTTTGGTCGATCATCCCAGAAATACCGATCCTTAGCCGTCAGCACCATGATATAGAACCGCTCTGTACGTCCATCCCCTATCGTTCTTTCCCATACCTCCGCATAGGGAACCGTTATCGTATAACCAGCACGCTCTATTGATTGTGTGCCTTTTCCTGTCGCGATTTGTATCGCGGAATGAAACCACGGTTCCGCAATCGCATCCTCATAAGTAAAGAAGATCTCTCGAACCCGTGTATAATCACCATCCCATGTTCTGCTATCATTCTTCTGGAATATCTCTGTAATCGGTCCGGAAAGCGGTCCCGCTGTCAGAGAATACATAACGGCTACGAAAACCGCAGCGATACACAAAACTTTGCTAATCACCCATAACCACCCCAGCCACGGCTTATGTGCTGCATCCAGCGCCTTTCCAACCTGTACAGGGTCACCCATGGCAAGAACCGCCCGTTTCTGTGCCAGCAACTCTTCATAGCCCAATCTGCGCAGATCCTGACAGTGATCCTCATAGTGCGCCGACAGTTCCCGTTCAATGGCAGCGTGATCCGGTTTGAACCGTATGTGCTTCCGCACATGTTGAAACCATGTGGAAAACGTCTGGTTACCTTCTTTCATCAGCACACCTCCTATCAAAAGATACATCGGTCATCTATGCTTATTATACATAGATGACCGATGCTTGTCAAGTGAAAAGAAAAGCGACGGTCAAAAGACCGTCGCAGTGTTGGCACTACTTATCTTCCCGGGCCGTCGCCAGCCAAGTATTGTGGGCAGGAACGAGCTTAACTACCGTGTTCGGAATGGGAACGGGTGGACCCTCGACCTAATCAGCACCAACTATTTATCCATCGGTTTTACCCGA
>SVLJ01000012.1 GCA_015067995.1 Oscillospiraceae bacterium | reverse complement strand
TCGTCATTGGGCAGGGGAACCACGCTGACGGTCATTTCGGCCACCTGATCTGCGGCGCAGCGCTGGATGGCCTGTGCCACCACTTCGCGGGCGCGCTGATCGCATTCTTCCTTCATGCGGGCTTCGACTTCCTTGATCTTGAGGGCGGTCTCATGAGTCACCTCAGATTCCACCTGAGCGATCAGATACTGCTTGGCATCCTCGGCGGTAAAGCCGGAAATGCGCTCCAGCATCTCGGTCTGGCTGCGCTTGACAACCTTGATCTCCTCAAGCTCCTTGTCGGCCTGGGCATGCTTCTGGGCAAGAGCCTCTTCCTTCTTCTCGATGGCGTCAGTCTTGCGGTCCAGGGTCTCTTCCTTCTGCTGCAGACGGTTTTCCTGTCTCTGCAGGTCGGCTCTGCGGCTCTTTTCTTCCTTCTCGTATTCGCTGCGACTCTTTAAAATCTCCTCTTTTGCTTCCAGCAGTGCTTCTTTTTTCTTGGTCTCTGCACTCTTGATGGCTTCATTGATAATGCGCTTGCCTTCTTCTTCTGCGCTTGAGATTTCCTTTTCAGAAACGGTCTTGCGATAGTAGATACCGAGAGGGAAGAAAATCGCTGCGCCGACAATCAGTCCGATTACTCCGATTACGGCGTATAACACGATTCACTACCTCCTGTTTCTCGCATAAATGTGTACGAACGTTGACCATTCGGTCACTCAGAAAACAATCATGGGAAAATCCCCTTTAATCCCATAATAAGATTCCCAATACAGTTTAATCGTTCACACCCCAACTGTCAAGAAAAAATGTGCAATTCTTGTTATTTCAGCACAATATACTGTGCCGCCGCATACCCCACATATACGCCGTAATGAACCACATACCACCCTTCCCACTCGCCGTATACCGACACCGATGCGCCGGAAGAAATGTTGGCGATGATGGTTCCGTCGGGTGCAGGCCGACTGCGGAGATTCAGGGTTCCGTAGCTGACGCTGACCGTACCCTGACGCACATCCTGCGGCCAGATGAAGGGAATCCCGAAAAACTCCGTCAGCGACAGCACCAGATTCTGCGCAATGGCAGTGGTGTTGTTCTCCACCCATTGCGCGTCCGCACGGTTATCGTGGTAGCCGATCTCCAACAGCACCGCCGGAAACCGGGACAGCTTCACCTCCCCCAATGTGGTGGTGGCACGGGTAGTCACATTGTTAGGCAGAGGATAAATGTCCCGCAGATTGTCCGCAAAGATCTCCGCCGCCCGCTCCCCTTCCCCGCTGCCTGGATAATAAAAGGCAATGATCCCGCGGTTGGCACCGTAGCTCCCTTCCCCGGAGGCATTGGAGTGCAGTGCGAGATACAGATCATAATAGCCGTTGTTGGCCTGACGAATGGATGAGCCCGCCGTCATATCGGGGGAATTCCGGGTATACTGGATGCCGCTGCTGAGCAGATACGGCGTCATGGCATCCGCGATCCGGTTCATATGGTATTCTTCCGAGCCGCTCCCTGTCACGTAAGGATTCCAATCCTGCGTGGAGGGGCTGAGATAGATGATAGGCATGACATTCTTCCTTTCCCATGATCAAAAACGAACTTTCTTTCCTCACCATTCATTTTTATGTGGCAACGACAAAAAAAATGTGTTAGAGTGACAGTGTACATTATTTATATATCGGAAAGGAAATCTTTCGATGAAAGCAGAGCGCAGCTATCCCCGCTATACCGTCACCCCCAAGGCGGAAAACGCCATCCTGCGGGGGCATCCGTGGATCTATGCCGAGGAGATCACCGACACGGAGGGCACTGTGGAAAACGGCGGTCTGGTGGATGTTATCAGCCGCAAGGGGCGGTATCTGGGCACCGGTATGCTCTCCGAAGTCTCCAAGATCCGGGTGCGGCTTCTCTCCCGCAACGCCAACGACCGGTTTAACGAGGCTTTCTGGGAACGGAAGCTCCGCTGGGCATGGGAGTACCGCAAAACCGTGCTGCAGCCGCAGGATCTGGACTGCTGCCGCATCATCTTCGGCGAGGCGGACGCCTTTCCCGGCCTGACGGTGGATCGCTTCCACGATCTTCTGTCCGTACAGGTGCTGTCGGTGGGCATGGAGGTTCGCAAGGATCTATTGCTGCCCATGCTGGTGCGTATCCTGCGGGAGGACGGACAGGTCATCCGGGGTGTGTTTGAACGCAATGACGAAGCACTGCGGGAAAAAGAAGGTCTGGCGCAGGGCAAGGGCTGGTATCCCCTTCCCGGCGAAATGCCGCCGGAATCTCCCGTAACGGAAATCTGCGAGAACGGTGTCCGGTATCTGGTGGATGTGGACAACGGACAGAAGACCGGCTTTTTTCTGGATCAGAAATACAACCGTCTGGCAGTGGCACGGCTGGCCAAGGGCCGCACCGTGCTGGACTGCTTCACCCACACCGGTTCCTTTGCTCTGAACGCCGCTATGGGCGGTGCCGCCCATGTCACCGCCGTGGATGTATCGGAATCCGCCGTGGCCATGGCGCGGGCCAATGCAGAGCGCAACGGTCTTTCCGGCCGGATGGAGTGCGTCTGCGCCAACGTCTTTGACCTGCTTCCGGCACTGGAGAAAGAGCCCCGGAAATATGATTTCATCATTCTGGATCCACCGGCCTTCACCAAGTCACGGAAGACCGTGCACAACGCCATGACAGGCTATAAGGAGATCAACTACCGGGCCATGCGGCTGCTGCCCCGGGGCGGATATCTGGCCACCTGCTCCTGCTCACACTTCGCCACGGAGGAAAAGTTTCTGGAAATGCTCCGTGCAGCTGCCCGGGACGCCGGCGTGCAGCTGCGCCAGATCGAAGCGCGGCAGCAGTGCTGTGACCACCCCATCCTCTGGGGCGTGGAGGAAACCAATTATCTGAAATTCTATCTGTTCCAAATCGTATAACGATCCTGGCAGAAACACACAAGGGGGGATGCTGCTTTGGACAAACAGACTGCAAAGCATATCCGGATGACGCAGGAGCCCGTGGGTAAGCTGATCTCTCGGCTGGCTGTTCCCTGCATCATCAGCATGATGATCACCGCCATCTACAACACAGCAGACACCTTCTTCGTGGGACAGCTGAACAGCAACAGCGCCACCGGCGCCGTAGGCGTAGCCTTTTCCCTGATGTCCATCATTCAGGCCACCGGCTTCTTCTACGGACATGGCTCCGGCAACTTTATTTCCCGGGCTCTGGGCAGCCAGCACTATGAGGGTGCTTCGGAGATGGCAGCCACAGGCTTCTGCTTCTCCTTCCTGACAGGAACCCTCATCGCTGCACTGGGGCTGCTGTTTCTGGAACCGCTGGCGCTTCTTCTGGGTTCCACGGAGACCATCCTTCCCTACGCCAAAAGCTATGTGGGCATTATCCTCATCGGTGCACCGTGGATGGCTTCTTCTCTGACCCTGAACAACCAGCTGCGGCTGCAGGGCAGCGCCATATACGGCATGGTGGGCATCACTACCGGCGGCATCCTGAACATGATTCTGGACCCGATCCTGATCTTCGGCTTTGAGCTGGGTGTGGCAGGTGCGGCACTGGCCACCATTATCAGCCAGTTTATCAGCTTCTGTATCCTGCTGGTGATGTGTTCCCGGGGCAGCAATCTGGCCATCCATCTCAAACGGGCACGACTGACGCCCACCAATTTCCGCGAAATCTCCAGAGGCGGACTGCCTTCCCTTGGCCGCAACGGACTGGGCGCCATTGCCAGCATCGTTCTGAATCAGTGCGCAGGCCCCTTCGGCGATGCAGCCATCGCCGCCATGAGCGTAGTGAATCGGGCCATGCTGACCGCCACCTCCGCTGTCACCGGCTTCGGTCAGGGCTTCCAGCCGGTCTGCGGCTTCAATTACGGTGCCAAGCTCTATCACCGCGTCATGGAAGGCTTCTGGTTCTGCGTGAAGGTAGCCGCCACGGTACTCACCGCCTTCTCCGTTCTGGGCTTCCTCTTTGCTCCGCAGGTAGTGGCCGTCTTCCGCAACGATCCGGAGGTCATCAAGATCGGCACACTGGCACTGCGGCTGCGCTGCATTACCTTCCCGCTGATGTGCTGGTACATTCCCAGCAGCATGATGCTTCAAACCATTGGCCGTACGGTTCCAGCCACCTTCCTGGCTGTCAGCCGGCAGGGCATTTTCCTGATCCCGGCTTTGCTGATCCTGACGCCGCTGCTGGATCTTCTGGGAGTGCAGGCGGCACAGCCCGCCGCAGATATCGTCACCTTCCTGTGTGCCGTACCGGTAACCGTCAAGGTGCTGTGGGAAATGAAAGCGATGTCCCAAGCAACCTCTTCCACCTGATAAAAAAACCGTCCCGCCCAGGAAATGAGCGGGACGGATTTTTATACACTTGAATTACTTCTTGGCCTTGGTATCCACAACTTCCTTCAGCAGTGCGGCGAATGCGTCAAAGGTCATGGCACCCAGATCCTCGCCGGAGCGATGTCTGGGAGAAACGGTGCCGTTCTCCATGTCACGGTCGCCAACCACCAGCATATAGGGGATCTTGTCCAGTGTGGCCTCGCGGATCTTCTTGCCGATCTTCTCGTTGCGGTAGTCCACCTCCACGCGGAAGCCCATGGCCTCCAGAGCCTTGGCCTTCTCGGCGCAGTAGTCGGCAGCGCGGTCGGTGACGGGCAGGAAGCGCACCTGCTCGGGAGCCATCCAGGTGGGCAGAGCACCGGCATACTCCTCAATGAGGTAGGCCAGAGTGCGCTCGTAGCAGCCCAGAGAAGTACGGTGGATGATATAGGGCAGCGCCTTCTCACCGTTTTCATCGATATAATACATGCCGAACTTCTGAGCCAGCAGCATATCAATCTGAATGGTAACCAGCGTATCTTCCTTACCAAAGACGTTCTTATACTGGATATCCAGCTTGGGGCCGTAGAAAGCAGCCTCATCGATGCCGATCTCATAGTTCACGCCCAGATTGTCCAGAATCTGACCCATAATGCGCTGTGCCTCGTTCCACTGCTCAGCCGTACCCTCATATTTGGCAGTATTATTGGGATCCCACTGAGAGAAGCGGAAGGTGCACTTATCCAGCATGCCGACAGTGCCCAGGAAGTACTTGGTCAGCTCCAGACAGCCCTTGAACTCCTCCTCCAGCTGGTCGGGACGCAGCACCAGATGACCCTCGGAGATAGTGAACTGACGGACACGGATCAGACCGTGCATCTCGCCGGAATCCTCGTTGCGGAACAGCGTGGAGGTCTCGCCCAGACGCATAGGCAGGTCACGATAGGAACGCTGACGGTTCAGGTACACCTGATACTGGAAGGGGCAGGTCATGGGACGCATGGCGAAGCATTCCTTTTCCTCATCATGAGGATCGCCCAGAATGAACATGCCGTCCAGATAATGATCCCAGTGGCCGGAGATGCGATACAGGTCACGCTTGGCCATCAGGGGGGTCTTGGTCAGCAGATAGCCGGCCTTCTGCTCGGTATCCTCCACCCAGCGCTGCAGGAGCTGGACAACACGGGCACCCTTGGGCAGCAGGATGGGCAGACCCTGGCCAATGGAATCCACGGTGGTGAAATATTCCAGCTCGCGGCCCAGCTTATTGTGGTCGCGCTTGAGAGCCTCCTCGCGCTGACGGATATACTCGTCCAGATCGTCCTTCTTGGCAAAGGCCACACCGTAGATGCGCTGGAGCATCTTACGGTTGGAGTCACCGCGCCAGTAGGCGCCGGTGGCGGAAGTCAGCTTGATGGCGTTGCCCTTGATGCGGCCGGTGGAATCCAGATGGGGGCCGGCGCACAGGTCGGTGAAGTCTCCCTGCTTATAGAAGCTGATGACGGCATCCTCGGGCAGATCGTGGATGAGCTCCACCTTGTAAGGCTCGCCGGCGTCTTCCATGAACTTGATGGCTTCCGCGCGGGGCAGTTCAAAGCGCTCCAGCTTCAGCTTCTCTTTGCATATCTTGCGCATCTCTGCCTCCAGAGCGGCCAGATCCTCAGGAGTGAAGGGCACGGGAGTATCGAAGTCATAGTAAAAGCCGTTATCAATGGAAGGGCCGATGGCCAGCTTCACTTCAGGGTGCAGACGCTTCATGGCCTGTGCCAGTACATGAGAGCAGGTGTGCCAGTAGGTCTTGCGGTATTCGGGATTTTCAAAGGTGTAGATGCTTTCTTCGGACATGGTACATTCCTCCTTGTATTGAGGGGTGAAAAACAAAAATCCCACCCCTGAGAAAATCAGGGGTGAGATACGAAAACGTATTCCACGGTTCCACCCTGCTTACGGACTGTGTCCGTCGCTCGTGTCCTCTGTAACGGGAGGTCCCGTCCCGGTCTACTTCCCTTGCGGGGGATCGGCGGGCGGCTCCAAGGCGGTGACTGTTCCGTTTCCGGCGAGAGCTGCTTACAGCCGATGGCAGCTCCTCTCTGGCGACTTCCGCGGACAGCGTCCTTTTCGATGCCTTTTGCAATTAAAATGTATGATAACACCCCATTTCCTCTTTGTCAAGGGTTGCAAAACGCCGTTTTTTGCAGTTTTCTCTTGTTTTTCCCATCAGCTGCGCTTATAATTGTCTGCGGTTTTATCATGTAATGCGATATGGAGGAGTACATATGGCCGTCAAACTGGAGCTTTACCGCGTGTTCAAAGAGGTTGCCGAAACCGGCAACATTTCCGTAGCCGCCCGAAATCTGTATATCTCCCAGTCTGCTGTCAGCCAGTCCATCAAACAGTTGGAAACTGCACTGCAGGCGCGGCTGTTTGCCCGGTCCCCCCGGGGCGTCGCCCTCACCGACGAGGGACAAATGTTATATGAATACGTCCGCAACGCCCTGAGTCTGCTGGCTACCGGAGAGGACAAGCTCTCTCAGGCACAGCAGCTGCTGCTGGGCACCCTCACCATTGGTGCCTCAGATACTGTGACCAGCTGGTTCCTGACGCCGTATCTGGAGCATTTCCACCGAGAGCATCCCGGCATCCGCCTGAAGATCGTCAGCGGACGCAGCGCCAAGGTTCTCAGCCTGCTGAAATCCGGCGTGGTGGATATTGCCTTTGCCTCTACCCCCGCCGATCCTTCCAATCTGAACGTCTGGCCCTGCTTCCACACGCACAATATATTTGTGGCCGGAAGCAGCTATCCCTGTGATTTCGACCACTGCTACACCGCCCAGGAGATCGCAGCCTTTCCTCTGATCCTGCTGGAACGCAAGGCCAGTTCCCGGGTATTCATGGAACACTATTTCCTGAGGTGCGGCGTAACCCTGACGCCGGAGATCGAACTCAGTTCCCGCTCCCTGCTAGTATCTCTGGCCAAGATTGGCCTGGGCATCGCCGGTGTAACACAGGAATTCGTACAGCAGGAGCTGGACACCGGCGTGATCCGCAAGCTGAACACCGACTTCACCATCCCGGAACGCAGCGTGGACATGTGCACACTGCAGGATGTTTCACCCACTGCTGCCGCCACCTGCTTCATGGAAATGGTACAGGCAGTCACCTTCCACCAGAAACAGGGATAACCCCGAATCAGCGCTGTTTTTCCCGATTTTTTACCAAAGCTTTCCCTCCGGATCATGGAAAAAACGTCCCCACTCAGACCGGACATAACAATTTATGCAACCATAACAAAACTTCATGGGTATCATGCAGAAAATTACACTTGTACATACCCAGATTCCATGGTACGCTTATGTTGAAATCCCATGGTATGGCACTGGAGCCATACAAAATATATAAAAAACAGGAGGAATGTTCTCAATGAATGCCTACATTGAAAGCGTCATCGAAAACGTCAAAGCAAAGCATGCCAACGAGCCCGAGTTTGTTCAGACCGTCGAAGAAGTCTTCTCCTCTCTGGATGCTGTCGTCGAGAAGCACCCCGAGTATGTCAAGGCTGACCTGCTGAACCGCATGGTCGAGCCCGAGCGTATGTTCACCTTCCGCGTTGTGTGGGAAGATGACAACGGCAATTGGCACACCAACCGTGGCTGGCGCTGCCAGTTCAATGGCGCTATTGGCCCCTACAAGGGCGGCCTGCGCTTCCAGAAGAACGTCTACGAAGGCATCATCAAGTTCCTGGGCTTCGAGCAGATCTTCAAGAACTCCCTGACCGGCCTGCCCATCGGCGGCGGCAAGGGCGGCTCTGACTTCGATCCCGCCGGCAAGTCCGACGCTGAGATCATGCGCTTCTGCCAGAGCTACATGCAGGCTCTGTATCGCTACATCGGACCCGACATCGACGTTCCCGCTGGTGACATGGGCGTTGGTGCCCGCGAGATCGGCTACCTGTACGGTGAGTATCGCCGCCTGAAGGGCGCCTTCGAGAACGGCGTCATCACCGGCAAGGGCTTCAGCTACGGCGGCTCCCGCACCCGTCCTGAGGCTACCGGCTACGGTGCTGTCTACTATCTGCAGAACGTTCTGGAGCACGAGGGCGAGACCGTTGAGGGCAAGACCATCGCTTGCGCCGGCTTCGGCAACGTGACCTGGGGCATCTGCCAGAAGGCCATGCATCTGGGCGCCAAGGTCGTGACCCTGTCCGGTCCCGACGGCTACATCTACGATCCCGAGGGCGTCAGCACTCAGGAGAAGGTCGACTATCTGCTGGAGATGCGCGCTTCCGGCCGCAACAGAGTCCAGGATTACGCTGATAAGTTCGGCTGCGAGTTCCATCCCGGCGAGAAGCCCTGGGGCATCAAGGTTGACGTTGTCATGCCCTCCGCCATGCAGAACGACGTTCACATGGAGCACGCCCAGAAGATCGCTGCTGCCGGCGTGAAGTACTACATCGAAGTGGCCAACATGCCCACCACCAACGATGCTCTGAAGTATCTGATGGAGCAGCCCGGTATGATCGTTGCTCCCTCCAAGGCTGTTAACGCCGGCGGCGTTGCCGTTTCCGCTCTGGAGATGAGCCAGAACAGCGAGCGTCTGTCCTGGAGTGCCGAGGAAGTCGATGCCCAGCTGAAGCAGATCATGAAGACCATCTATCAGAACTCTGTGGCAGCTGCTGAGCGCAACGGTCTGGGCTACAACCTGGTTGCCGGTGCCAACATTGCTGGCTTCGAGCGCGTTGCCGACGCCATGATGGCTCAGGGTATCTTCTAAGATACACCCCACTCAATTCCCCTGCAACAGAATCCCTGCAGATCCATTCCGGGTCTGCAGGGATTTTTTCTGTTTTTAAATTTTGCGTTTCTTGCGTTTTTTTGCGCAAAGAATGGGAGCGGCGTCTGCCGCTCCCATTTCTCATTCTTCATTAGAATTCTGCGTTGCCCACCGTTCTGGGGTGCAGCTCTACGTCGCGAATATTGCTGACACCGGTGAGGTACATGACCATACGCTCAAAGCCCAAGCCAAAGCCGGCATGACGGCAGCTGCCGTAGCGGCGCAGATCCAGATACCACCAGTAGTCCTTCTCCTCAAGGCCCAGCTCTGCCATACGGGCGGTGAGCACCTCCAAACGCTCCTCGCGCTGGCTGCCGCCAATGATCTCGCCGATACCGGGAACCAAACAGTCCGCAGCAGCCACGGTCTTGCCATCATCGTTAAGGCGCATATAGAAGGCCTTGATGTCCTTCGGATAATCCGTCACGAAGACAGGCTTCTTGAAGATCTCCTCGGTGAGGTAACGCTCATGCTCAGTCTGCAGGTCAATGCCCCACTCCACAGGATAGTCGAACTTCTGGCCGCTCTTTTTCAGAAGTTCCACCGCCTCGGTATAGGTGACACGGCCAAAGTCGGAATTGGCCACATGCTCCAGACGCTCCAGCAGGCCCTTGTCCACAAAGCTGTTGAAGAAGGCCAGCTCCTGAGGACAGCGCTCCATGGTGCGCTTGATGATGAACTTCACCATCGACTCCATGCACTCCAGATCGTCATCCAGGTCGGCAAAGGCCATCTCCGGCTCGATCATCCAGAACTCAGCGGCATGGCGCTGGGTGTTGGAGTTCTCCGCACGGAATGTGGGTCCAAAGGTATACACATCGCCGAAAGCCATGGCAAAGTTTTCGGCATTCAGCTGACCCGAAACCGTCAGGTTGGTCTGTTTACCGAAGAAGTCCTTGCTCCAGTCGATGCTGCCATCCTCCAGACGGGGAGGATTCTCCATGTCCAGTGTAGTAACGCGGAACATCTCGCCTGCACCCTCACAGTCGCTGCCGGTGATGATGGGCGTGTTGATATACACAAAGCCGCGGTTCTGGAAGAACTCATGGATGGCCTGTGCGGCCACGCTGCGGACACGGAAGGTAGCAGAGAACAGATTGGTTCTGGGGCGCAGATGCTGGATGGTGCGCAGGAATTCCACGCCGTGGCGCTTCTTCTGCAGGGGATAATCAGGGCTGGAAACACCCTCCACCACAATCTCATCAGCCTTCAGTTCGAAGGGCTGCTTGGCCTCAGGAGTCAGCACCACCGTACCGTGAACCACCAGGGCAGCACCCACGTTCTGAGAAGCGATCTCCTTATAATTGGACAGTGCGTTGGCATCCATCACCACCTGCAGGTTCTTGAAGCAGGAACCGTCATTCAGTTCAATGAAGCCAAAGGTCTTCATATCACGGATGGTGCGTGCCCAGCCGCCCACGGTGATCTTCTGACCACCCAGGCGGTCGCTGTCGGCATAGATCGCTGCAATCTTGGTATAACTCATTTTACTCACCTGTTTTTCTATGATTACCGGAAATACCGGCATTTTTGCGCTATTCTGGACATTATACTCCGTTTCCCTGTTATTTACAAGAGGAATCTGTCCTGCGGCGAAAAAACTCCCGGTGAAAGCCGCTTTCACCGGGAGAACCTTTTATTGCTCTGCGCTCTGTGTGGCCAGCAGCGCTTCCGCCGCGTCGATCTTACGCTGGACAGTCCGCAGGATGGGAACAGCCAGAAGCAGCGTCAGGCAGTCTGCCACCGCCTGAACAGATACCACGCCGTTGGCACCCAGCATGGCCATGAAGAACACGATGGGAAGGAAGCAGCTGCCCTGACGGGAGGTAGCCAGGATCACCGCATACTTGCCAAAGCCCAGACCACTGCACAAACCGTTGACAATGGCTACCCATGCATGCACCGGCAGCGCGATACACTGCATCCGGATACACAGCGCACCCAGACGCTGCATCTCCACATCCGCCTCGGCAAAGAGGGTAATCAGGGGCGTGGCAAAGACGGCAACCGCCACACCCATGGTGATAGCACCGACCAGACCGATGCGGGAGGCAAAGCGGAAGCTCTCCCGGACGCGGTCATAGCGCTTGGCGCCCCAGTTGAAGCCTGCCACCGGCTGGAAGCCGCTGGAGAAACCCAGAATGATGAAGAAGGGAAACTGCATCACCTTGTTGGAAACACCAATGCCTGCCAGCACAGAATCAGAGATACCACCGGCAATATTGTTCAGCACTACCGCCGCGATGATGGCCAGGCCGTTGCGCAGCAGGGACGAAGAACCCACACTGACGATCTGCTTCATCATCTCCACAGTGGGATGGAAGCGACGGATAGAAAGCCGCAGCAGCGTACGCTTACAGATATACGGCGTAATGAGAATGCAGAAGCTCACCAGCTTGGAAATGGCAGTGGCAATGGATGCGCCCGCCACGCCCAGATCGAGAGTAAAGATAAAAATGGGGTCCAGAATGCAGTTGAGAATATTGCCGATACCCATGCCGATCATAGAGAAGGTAGCGCTGCCCTCACCGCGCAGACACTGGTTCATAACAAAGTTGGCAGCCATGAAGGGCGCCACCACCAAAATATAGGTGGCATAGTCGATGCTGTACTGCAGGCAGGTATCCGTAGCACCCAGCAGACGCACCAGCGGTTTCATGAAAACAATGCCCAACACCATAACCACTGCGCCAAAGGCCATGGCAATGAAAAATGCCGTGGACAGTGTTTCGCTGGCTTCCTTGTCACGTTTGGCACCCAGCAGACGGGAGATATAGCTGGTGGCGCCTACCGCCAGCATGGAGCCGGCCATCATAATGATCTGATCCAAGGATGAGTTGACACTCACAGCCGCAGTAGCATTGGTACCCAGCGAGCTGACAAAAAAAGTGTCCGTCAGAGAGTAGATGGCGCTGATGACAAAGGACACAATGGTAGGCAGTGCCATCTTGGGAATGATCTTGGACACCGGTTCCGTCAGCATCATCGTCTTGCGCGCTTCCTGCTTCATTTCCTTTGTCTGTGTCATAATGCCTCCTGCAGCATTCCGCCTTTCGGCAGCCGCCCTTTCTTCGCATTCTTAAATAATGTATCTATCATACCCTCCGCAGAAAAAATATGCAAGCGGAACCCATCAGGAAATTCGCATTTGTTCTGTTTTGTACACCTTCTGTAAGCTTGCATTCCTTCGGCGCATCTGGTAGCATGAAAGCATTCTGACAGATTGTGAGGATCGGCGAATGCATATACTTTCCGTTCTGTGCAGGGACTTTCCGTGTCAGGCAGCGTTGTCCTTCTGGCTGTCTGCACTGAACTTCACAAACTTCGTCCTCTTTGGTCTGGACAAAGCGTGGGCCAGACATCAGAAGTTTCGTATTCCGGAGCGGGCGCTGTTCCTCCTGAGTCTTCTGGGAGGTAGTCTCGGTGCACTGGCAGGCATGCAGTTGTGGAATCATAAGACCCGGCACAATTCCTTCCGCATCGGCATCCCGGCCATTCTTCTCCTGCAGGCTGCAGCAGCGCTTTGGCTTCTGGCGGGCGTACCGACAATATCATAAACGACAGAGATCCCCTGTGCAGCTTGTCTCATACACTGCACAGGGGATCTTATCGAAGCGATCAGGGTTCTGCTGTCAGCTCAGTTTTTCTGACATCGTCAATATCGGCAGCCACCTCGCCATCCACCAGAAACCGGACTTCCCGGATGTTTTCCAGAGATCGCAGCGAAGCTCTCAGCGCCTGAGTCGGCAGTACGGTATTGATCTCCGGCGGCAGTGCCTTCAGCATGGCAGACGCGAAATTCACATAACACACGCCATCCTTGACCCAGACGCTCTGCACAGCAAAGCCCTCGGGAAAGGATGAGAACATTTCTGTCCCCTCCGGCCCCTTGCTCAGTGCCTCTACCAAAGCTTCCGCACGGGTATCGCCCTCGTACAGCTCCAGCGTCCGCCGTTCGCCAATCAGAAAACTGTTGATGTCGCAAAAGTACAGTGTCACTTCCACCGTTGCTACCACGTCCTCGGCGCTGGAGATCAACACATCTCTGGCTGTGAAATTCTGCGAGGAACGATAGGCCAGCAAGCCGCCGTTAACCGTTGTCTGTACGCTGCGAACCTCAGGGATCTGCGTCAGCGTCAGGGTGATGCAATAGTCCGCCATGGCAAGCTCCACGCCGGACAGTGCGGCATACGCGGGCGTCATATCCACTGTGGCATGTCCGCCGGAAATGCGGACGGAACGCAGCGCCGTTTCCGCCGGGAAAGGAGATCGCAGAGAAGCATCCCGCGGACCTGACAGCAGTGCATCCATCAGTTCCTCCGCCAACCGGCTTGCGTCCGCCTCCGCGTCCACGGCAATATCCGACGGCTGCACAGCTATGGCATCCGCGCCTGTGGCAGAACCCAGATTGGCCACCCGGAAATACAGATCATATACCGGAACAGACGCCGGTTCTTCCTTCTGCGCAAATCCGCAGCCGGTGCACAGCAGCAGCAGGCCGCATAAAAGTCCGGTAAATACCCGTTTTATCATGCACGTCCCCCCTTGTATCCGGCATCCGGCCAGCACACAGTAAAGATAGCGCCGCCCTCTACACGGTTGGCCGCTGTGATGGTGCCCTTCCGGCGCTTCACCATCTCACGGACAATGGAAAGTCCCAGACCGGTACCGCCGGCTTCGCGGGATCGCGCTTTATCTACGCGGTAAAAGCGTTCAAAAATACGGGGCAGGTCTTCCACCGGAATGCCAACACCGTTATCCGCCACAGTGAAAACCACCCAGCCGTTGTCATGGCGCAAAGACACTTCCACCCGTCCCCAGTCTCGGGAATATTTCACTGCATTGTCCAGCAAATTGTAGATCACCTGCTGAATCTCATCCTGCGTAGCACGGACCCGGCAGCCATCCTCTGCCTGAGAAGTAATGGTGATGCCGCGCTCCTCCGCCAGCAACTCAATCATGCGCAGCACGCGCTCCAGCACCTCACGGACGTCCTCCGGCTCTGCATGGGGCAGCACACCGCTGTCCAAACGGGTCAGTAACAAAAGGTCCTCGGTGATGCGGGAAAGGCGCTCGGCCTCATGACCGATATCCGATACAAATTCCCGGGTCATCTCCGGATCCATATCCTTCGTCTGCAGAATAGAATCTGTCAGCAGCCGGATGGCCGCCAGCGGCGTTTTTAACTCATGGGAGGCATCGGAAACAAAGCGCCGACGGGTCTCCTCGATCTTTTGCAGCCGGTCTGTCAGGCTGTTGAATTCCGCACCGATCTGGGCAATTTCATCGTGGCCACGCACGTAGGCACGGTGGCTGTAAGCACCGGCACGCACGCGCCGGATGGCACTGAGCAGTTCCCGGATCTGACTGGTCACCGCACGGGACATGATTCCGGACAAGATCACCACTGCCAGTGCAGCAACAACCGACATCATCCAGATGGTGTCCTGCAGTTCCTGCAGCAGCGCCGCCTGCTCCGGGTCGTATTCGTAAGCAAAGACCGCGCCGATCACGCGGTTCTGATAAACCACCGGTGCTGCACAGCGGCTGCGGAAGGCTCCGTTTTCAAAGGTACAAACGGCCACATCGTAGCCCAGCAGCGCCTGCACCACCTCTGTGTAAAAGGTGACCTGACCGGCCGCGTTGCCGGAATCACGAGTGTCATACAGGATTTTTCCGGCAGCATCCGTCACCAGCACACGGCTTAGGCCCGACTCCTCGGCGGCATTGGAAACTGCTGCGGCGACGCTTTCCACCGTCAGCTTCTCCAGCCCCGACAAAGAGGAGAGCATCACCGATACGCTTCCCTGCATACTGGTGGTTTTGGAGCGAAACACCAGATCCTGCGACACCACCAGCGGATAGGTATTCAGCAGCACAAGAACGCCTACAATAACCAGAATATAACTGATGCTGAACTTCAGCTGCAGGCTGGTTCTTCTCTCTTTCTTACCCCTTAAAATAGTATCCCACTCCCCACTTGGTCAGGATGTATTCCGGTTCTGCCGGATTGTTCTCCAGCTTCTCACGCAGGCGGCGGATATGCACATCCACCGTGCGGTAATCGCCGGAATAGGTATAGCCCCACACCACATTCATCAGATTTTCCCGACTGTATACACGCCGCGGATTGCGCATCAGCATTTCCACAAGATCATATTCCTTGGCAGTCAGCTCCACAGGCCGTCCTGCCTTGAAGGCCGCACGCTCCTCCGTATTCAAAGTAATATCTCCCACGGAAAGCTCTGCGCTTGCAGAGCGCTGAACACCGGCAGCACGGCGAAGCAGAGCGCGCACCCGCGCCTTCAGTTCCAGGATGTTGAAGGGCTTCGTCAGATAGTCGTCCGCGCCGGACTCAAAGCCCATCAGCTTATCTGCATCATCGCTCTTTGCCGTGAGCATAATAATCGGCACATTGGAAAACTCACGGATGCGCATACAGGCCTCAAGACCGTCCAGCTGCGGCATCATAACATCCAGAATGATCAGATCAAACCGGCATGTCCGCGCCAGATCCACTGCGGCAGCACCATCATAGGCGCACTCCACCTCGTATCCCTCGTTTTCCAGATTGAATTTCATGCCCTTGACCAGCAGTTTCTCGTCATCTACCACCAAAATTTTCATGTTGCCGCACCCTCCACTGTAATCATTTCCTCAAGATTCCTGTAGGTCTTCTCTCCAATTCCCTTCACTTCCATGATCTCCTCCGGAACCGCAAAAGGTCCATGCGCTTCCCGATACTCTATAATCCTCGCTGCCAGAGTATCGCCGATCCCCGGCAGTTCCTTCAGCAATTCCACCGGCGCAGTGTTGATATTGATTCGTCCCGCGTCCGCCGGAAACCACTCTTCGGTTTCTGCAGCAGAGATCGTTTCTACTGTCCAGCCACTGCTGCGGCCTGCAGTTATCTCCCAAAAACAGGCGCCGCAGATCAACAGAAGAAAAACCGCCGTACAAAACAGGAGAATCTTTTCGCTTTTGGTAATGTTTCCTCTCATGTAAGCAGTTGAACTCCCGCATTTTCTCTGATATACTGACTATGTAGCCCCGTTTGGTTCTCCAAAACCGGGAAAATACATATAGTTATGAAGAGTATAACATAGATTGAGAGAGATTGATATGAAAACCCGCCGTTTTTTCTCTTCTTTTTTTGCCGCGCTGCTGTGCGCGCTGATACTGACTGCCCCGGCACTGGCAGCAGAGGCGGACAAGAAGCTGGAGGACCCCGCCGTGCAGGCAAAGGCTGCCCTGCTGGTGGAGCGCACCTCCGGCAAGATCCTCTATTCTCTGAATCCTGACACCCAGCTCTACCCCTCCAGTCTGGTAAAAATCATGACAGCACTGCTGGTTCTGGAAGCTGTGGAGGAAGGAAAGCTGGCTCTGGACCAGAAGCTTACGGCCAGTCCCACAGCCCTGGCTGCCACCGTAGGCCTCACCGCCGGTCTCGATCCGGGTGAGGAAATGTCTGTGCGCGATCTGCTGGCCTGTATGCTGGTGGTATCCGCCAACGACGCCAGCAACGTGCTGGCGGAAGCCGTTGCCGGCACCGTGGATAACTTTGTTCTTCGGATGAATGACCGCGCCCGTGAGCTGGGCTGCACCAACACCAACTTCACCAATGTTACCGGTGAGCACCATGACAACATGTACACCTCCGCGCAGGACATGTATCTGATCACAGAAGAAGCGCTGAAGCACGAGGCGTTCCTGCCTATTTGTGACAGCGCCGATCTGATCATTCCCCCTACCAATACCACCACTAAGGAACGGCATTACCGCACCACCAATTACCTGCTGTCCAACTGGCGCGCACTGGGATATATCTACCGTGACGCCCACGGCATCAAGGACAGTTCTTCTACACAGGCCGGTTTCTGCCTTGTGACCAGCGCCGCCAAGGATGAGCTGGATCTGCTCTGCGTGATTCTGGGTGCCCAGAAGGTGACACTGCCGGACGGCAAGACACAGGTACAGAGCTTCTCAGAGGCCACCCGCCTGTTGAAATGGGGCTTTGCCAGCTTCTCCTACCAGACCATTCTCACGCCAAACGACATGCTGGCCTCCATGCCGGTAACCATGTCCGACTCCGATGCAGTGACGCTGCACTCTGACAAGGAGATCGTCGTTTTGATGCCGGTTGTCCTCTCTCCGGAGGATCTGACCCGCACCATTCGCTTCCCCTCGAAATCTGTGGAAGCGCCGGTGACGGTCGGACAGCAGCTGGCAGAGGTGGAGCTGTCCTACGGCGATGACGTCTACGCCGTGGTTCCCCTGGTAGCCCTCAACAGCGTGGCGGCATCGGAAACACAAATCATTGAACGGGATGTGCAAACCTTCTTTACCCGTACAGAGATCAAGCTCGCCATCATCGCCGCAGCGGTGCTTATCCTGCTGGTCTTCCTGTGGAAAATGACCGTCGGCCGGAGGCGTTACCGCTACGGAAAAAGCGTGCGCGGACGCAGCAACTACCGCGGGCGCAGAAAATAACGACACGGAGGCGTTGCAAAATGCAGCGCCTCCGTGAAATTTTGTCTGCGGGCGGGTGATTTGAGCCGTGACAGCCCAGGCTGCCTTCTCTTGCCGCTGCGCGGCAATGCACCTTGTGGGGACTCCAAGACTGCCGCCGGATCACCACATGTTCTGCGCATCCCGCCGACGGCTGCCGATGCAGGCCGGGATCACACCCTTCTCCTCGTAGAATTCCACGAATTTCAGGGAGAACATATCTCCTGTGACATACCGACCGTTGTCCGGCTGGAAAATCACAATGTAGTCGTTCCCCACATTATACAGGAAGCCTTCCCAGGAAATAGAGTTCTGCGTCCCGATCAGGAAGGTGACAATCACATAATGACCCACCAGTTTGGACAGCAGCGCACGCAGGGAGCCAAGCCGCGCCTCCAGCAGGCTGGTGGGATTTTCAATGGCATCCTGCGGCAGCCCGATGCTCAGATCCAGCTGCTGCATAGCTGTCTCCTCCGGTGTGGAAATATGTGCCCGGGAATTCATTGCGTTCGCCGGCATGCCGCCCGACATATCCCAGGGTGTGTTGGCAGCCATGCCGCCGGACATATTACCGTTCATACTGCCGTTCATGTTGCCGGACATACTGCCGGGCATTTCGCCGAATATCTCGCTGGCGCTCTGTCCGTTGTTTCGGCCGCCGGGCCGGTCAGACATATCCATGGTCTGCTGAGTCCGGGCCCCGCCGCCATCCCAGCTGCGGCCATCCGTACCCGATGCCATATTTCTTTCCCATGGCGTTCTCCCGCCCATACCGTTCACAGATTGATACATCCACTCACCTCATCAAGTTTTGTAATACGCATCTGTAGGATTATAAAAGCAATGGTCGCCGATCCGCGTCTGGAGATAACCGACGTTGGACGGAAAGTTGGGGCGGCAATTTGCCGAGAAGGGATTGTAAAACCACAGAGAGTCCGCCACGTCCCGCAGCCGGTTTCCCGCAATGGCCCAATCCGCAATATCATAGTGAATATCCGTCGGACGCATGTTGTAGATATTCTGAGGATTGTATACGCCGTTCTCCGTTTCACTGGCGCAGACAAACTGCCCCGGCTGCATAATAATCCTCCGAATGCTCCCCTGCCCCACCCGGGCATACTCACCGCCAACGGCATTGACCCGGTTCATCACCACGCTGGCGACAGCACGCATCCCGGTGTCGCCCTCTCCTCCCGCCTCACACTCGATCAGACGCGCCAGCAGTTCCCGATCCGAATAAGCCATATCGTTCACACTCCTGTCGCTGTTCCATAATATGCAGCCGCTAAGCAGCGTGACAACGATAAAGGCTGCCGGGAATCGGCAGCCTTTCGTTTTTTGGCGATTCAGTTTTTCTGCTGCAGAATCTGCTCCAGTCCCTGCGCCAGCTGATCCGGGCAGGAGGTATTCTTAAATCCGCAGCGGATACCCTTGAGCCGTTCCACTGCCTCCGCAGCGCTCATGCCCTTCACCAATGCGGAAATTCCCTGCAGATTGCCGCTGCAGCCGCCTTCCACCAGCAAAGAACGAATCACTCCCTGCTCATCCAGCTCTACACACATTTTCCGGGAACATACACCCCGGGGAGAAAATTCATACGTCATACTTTCATACCTCTGTTGTTTTGAATGATCAAAGGCAGTGTATCATATCCAACGCTGCAAACGCAAGGATTCTTCATAATTCTTTGGAAAACGGCAGAAAAAACGGAGGGTTTCTCCCTCCGTTTACAACTCTGCACCTGTTTGCTTACACAACTCGCGTCCGGCGGCGGCGCTCCAGCACCAACCTGTCCGCGATCATGGCGATGAACTCGCTGTTGGTGGGCTTGCCTTTAGTGTTGCTGACCGTGTACCCGAAGAACCGCTGAAGCGTCTCCAGATCGCCCCGATCCCATGCCACCTCGATGGCGTGGCGGATAGCACGCTCCACACGGCTGGGTGTTGTGGAAAACCGGCGTGCCACCTCAGGATACAAAACCTTGGTGACCGCATTGATCACATCCATGTCATCCACAGCAATCATAATGGCTTCCCGCAGATACTGATAGCCCTTAATGTGCGCCGGTACGCCGATCTCATGGATGATAGAGGTAACCATGTTCTTCAGCTCTGCCGGATGCTCAGCCTGCTCTGTACCCTGTCGAAGCTCCCGCATCCGTTCCAGCAGGGATTCCGTTTCACAGGGCTTGGGAATGAAATAGGCTGCGCCAAGCCGCATGGCTTCTTCCGCGGTGCGATCACTGCAAAAGGCAGAAATCACAATGAATTGCGCCTTCTTATTCTTGGAGGTGCGGCGGATCAAGCCAAAGCCATCCAGCCCCGGCAGCACCACATCTGCCAGCACCAGATCCGGCTCCTGCTCCTCAACGAGGCGCAGAGCCTCCATGCCGTCGCCTACGGAGCCCACCACCGTGAACTCCCCCGTATTCTCAATCGCTTTCTGCAAAAGTCTGCGAAACTCCTCATTGGCATCTGCCAGCAGAACGCGGCTCCTGATATCCTTCTCCATGTTATACTGTTCCTTCACAATTCAGATTTATTGGACGCTCTCCTTTTCTCTCTTGTGACGGATTCTTGAAGCTTCAAATCTCGTTAGCAATAAACTATCATAATCGGACACATTTTTCAACCGCAGGCGTGGAAATTTCTCCCACAACCGTTCGACAAAATTCGCTTGACTTTTTACTGTGCGAAAGTGTTGTATCAGCCACCCGCAGAGCCCAGCAGCACACCCAGCAGCGCACCCAAACCAAGGCCCATGCCCAACGGCACCAGCCCCAGAAAACTCACCAACGCGCCGGAAATCAATCCCACACAGAAGCCGAAATTCAACCGTCCCACATCGCCCTTGCCGTCACCGGCCTTTTTTGCACCCACTTTCGAAAAATAAATGGATAGTGCCAGGCCAAACATCACCCATGGCAACGCCGCAAAGAGAAAACCCATCCTTTACACACCTCACTCATAATCGATCCACGCCGTTTCCGGCGCACATTCAAAGAAAGGATCTTCCGGAGCAGACCCAGAGACACATGCAGAATACGGCTTATCTGCGCCTTTCTCGTTCCTCATTCTCCGCAATGGCTGCAGCACAGGAGGCACAAATCTCCTTATCCAGCCACCCCAGATGGCGGCCGCACATTGGGCAGCGGATCAGCTGCCATTCCACCATGGTGCCGACAACAGCCACGGCCAGTGCCCATTTGTCTCCGATCGTTTCCAGAAACCACCAGCCCACGGCGGCTATCACCACCGTTGCTGCTATGATGATGTATCTCTTTTTCCGCATAGTCATTCTCTTCATAGACAAATTCCTTTCCTCCCGGCAGATCAGGCTGCGCGTTCAATCTATATCGGATTGATTGTATCATATACACACAGCGTTCGCAACCACCCTGCACCGCCGTCGAAAAGAAAGCTGCCGGTCACAGGACCGGCAGGCAGGCATCAGCGCAGTAATATCACTTGTCCTTTTTGGAAAACAGAGGCTCCAACGGCTTATTGCAGTGGGGACACTTCGTGGAATTATGGGTAAGCAGATCGCCGATCAGCTTTCCACAGTGGGGACAATTCAGCGTAAAGGCCGCAATCACCATGCCGGGAAACAGCAGCAGTACACCCGGAAGCACAAAGCCGGTATATCCGGTGAACATCCGTCCCAACAGCAGCGCACCGCCCGCCAGACACATGGTTCGGGTCAGAATCGTCCACTGCTTATAGTTCCATTTCTTGCCGCCGGTCTTCTTACTCATAGCGCACTTCCTTCTGCAACCTTAAAAGTTTTTGCTCTTTTATTATGCAAACGATTTTAACACAGTTTTCAGCGGCTGAAAAGAGGGTTTCACACTTTTCATGTGCTGTCGAATGTGGTAAAATAAAAAAAATATCCCACTCAACCGATTCGGAGGTAAACCGACATGCGCAACCATGAAGTGACTACTCCTCAGCTTCTGTTGGATGAACACGGCGAGATCAGGGAGCCCGGTTGGGCCAGGCAGCAGGTCTGGCAGTATCACCGGAGCATGATCAAAGCACCTGCGTTCCGTATCAAGGAATGGGACTACTATCTTGTTCTCAGCAACAAATTTGCCGGAGCCTTCACCATCTCCGATGACGGTTATATCGGCTTGCAGTCCGTATCCCTCCTGTCCTTTGACGGTGAACCCTGGGAACATACGGAAACCATACTCAACATACTGCCCATGGGAAAGCTGAATCTGCCGGAGTCCTCCTCTGAGGGGCATGTTCTTTACGAGAACAAGAGGCTGCAGATGCAATTCCTGAAGTCTGAGCGCCAGCGCCGGATCCTGTGCCGGTACGAAAACTTCTGGAAGGGCAAACCCTTCTGCTGCGACATCACGCTGGAACAGCCGCCCATGGACTCCATGGTCATCGCTACGCCGTGGGATAAGAAGCATGCCTTCTACTACAACCAGAAGATCAACTGCATGCGGGCCTCCGGCTGGATGGAATATGACGGTGCCCGCTATGAATTCAATCCCTCCACGGATTTCGGCACGCTGGACTGGGGACGGGGCGTCTGGACCTACGACAACACCTGGTACTGGGGCAGCGGCAACGGCATTGTCAACGGTAAGCCTTTTGGCTTCAACATCGGCTATGGCTTCGGCAACACCAGCGCAGCTACAGAAAACATCCTGTTCTACGGTGGCAAGGCCCACAAGCTGGATGATGTCACCTTCCACATCCCGGCAGATGACTACTGCAAACCCTGGACATTCTCCTCCTCCGACGGGCGGTTTGAGATGGACTTCATACCCGTTCTGGATCGGGCTGCCAACCTGGATTTCAAGATTCTCTGCTCCAAGCAGCATCAGGTCTTCGGGCGCATGAGCGGCAAAGCGGTTCTGGATGACGGCCATGTGCTGGAAATCAAAGATCTCATGTGCTTTGCGGAAAAAGTACATAACAAGTATTAAGTATATGCTGCGACCTCCTCTGTTTTTCAGAGGAGGTCGTTTTTTCATCGTGTCAGATATTCAGCAGCACCAACGCCAGCAGAATGATGGCGACCGCCAACCACTGCCGTCTGCTCAGACGTTCCCGGAACAGCCACAGGCCTGTGATGGTAATCACCAGAATGGTACCCACGCTGAAGGTGGGATAGGCAATGACTGCCGGCAGTGTCTCCAGCGAGCGCAGCAAAAATCGGGCAGAAAAGTAATTGGGGATGCCGATCAGAAGGCCAAACAGCACCTCCCACTTTCCCGGCCGCTGTCCACGCCGAAGCATCAGGACAGCACACAAAACCAGAGCCGCCGCAAAGGTATACAGCAAAAACTGCTCCGAAAGAGCAGCGTCGCCCACTTCTTCAAATACCTTGGACATAGCGTCGCCGCTGCCGCCTGCCAGAAGCAGCAGGAGCAGTCCCGCCCGAAACCGCATCTCCCCTCCGTCCCCGCGATAGTTGATCAGCACGATGGCTGCCACCGCCAGGCAGAAGCCCACCGCCTGCAGCAGCGCCGGTTTTTCCCCGAACACCGCCACAGATACCACAATGGGCACCAGCAGTCCCAGCTTCATAAAGACAGAAGAAAGCACCACACCGTATTTTTTTACACCGGTCTGCAGCAAAAGGAAGCCAGCCAGATAGAAACATCCATTGACCGCGCCCATGAGCACCGCAGCAGGCGCGCCGTGGCCGCAAGGCAAAAAACCGTCCCACCCTGCATAGGCCCACGCCATCGCCAGACACATGAGATAGTTCACCGCCAGCATACCTACGTTGCCGGACACCTTCTCCGAGCTCAGACGCATAATAACGGACACCATGGCACTGCTTACAATCGCCAACAGCAAATAGAGCATAGCAGATATCCCTCCATCGTTCATAATCGCCGCACAGTCAGCAAGCTTCCTGTATCCTGACAGAATTATACCGTATCTGCAGAAGAATGACAGAGGAAAGCCGGAAAAGAAATTTTGCGGTTCAGAGCAGCATTTTTCCGCAACGATGATGCCTGCAAAACTTGAATTGCTCCAACAATATGCTGACTGAAATGTTCCATTTCTTTTCTTCTATTTGGGAAACGCCGGATGTGTACCACTTAAAATTTGCTGTGTCATTTGTTGGGTTTGCGCTACCCAGGTCGGGAATTTTTCCTTTAAGTTACTGAGATGTTCGGCGGTTTTCTCCGCATTGCCCATCGCCGCATACAGGATTGCCGCTGTGGCATCTGCGCCGGGCTGGGTAGGATATTGCTGCGCTATTTCCCAAGCCTTTTCTGCTTCCGGGTATTGATGGAGCATAGTCAAACAGGATGTCAAATTCGTGTAAGCAGAGCCAAGAATAACTTCATCCTTTTCGTTTTCTGACATTTCCAGCAAACATTCAATGGCAGTTTTATAATACACCTTTGCTTTTTCAAATTGTGCCGCAGAATGCGCAGCCTTTGCCAGTTTTAAGTATGGCAGATAAAAGCGATGACCGATCTCTCCTGCTTTTTCATACCATTCCAGCATCTGCTTCCGTGCGCCGCCCATCTCAAAGCACAGGCCTACAAAAAATGCCCAAGCGGCTTTATCTTCATCATATATACAGTGTGGATAGATCTCCTTTAGAAGCTCCATACCACGCTTCACTTCTCGTCTGCTGATATGATTCAACGCATTAATCAAAAGAATACGCACCTGTTGGTTTTCTGCAAACGCCGGCTCCAAAATAGGGCCGAATGCCTGCCGATGGAGTTCCCAACTCTGCTGCAGAGCAAATTCTGCGCTCTCAAAATCTATGGGAGGATGATTCATATGTACACCGCCTTTCTATTTATCATATCACAGAGCGGTATGGTATTACAAGAAAACGGGCCATCGGTGACCGTCCGTTTTCCTGCCGCTTTCAGCATATTCTCAATAAAAATCCCATACACCATGGTCGGGTCATTGACCAGCACGTGTGTGATATGATGATACCCACAGGATTTTTTGGATACTTACGTTGAATTACCATGGAGAATAAAGTATACTAGAAAAAGGAGGGATGCATCATGGAATATAGAGAACGGGTTATCGATGGGGGATTGTATCAATTTCTGAATGCGCTCATTCTGGATGATGAAGACCGTGCAGAAATCCATCATCATACGGAGTGTGAGAATATTGAAATTGAATTGAGTTCTCTGGAGTATCTTTGTGTCTTTCCTGTCATTCGTAATTTGATCATAACCGGTGGAATTCCAACGGCGAAAGGTTTTGACACCTTTTATGCGCATTCAGAATTGGAGCAGCTTGTTCTGGACTATGAGGAAACTGATTCTGATGAGGAAGGAATTGATCTTTCCCGATTTCCAAATTTAAAATATGTTCTTTCCCGTTCCAATTTGAATATTCGCAACTACATCCCCGAACAGGAAGCCAGCATACGTATCAAAGTACTGAACTATTATCGGGCTGGAAAACCGGTCAAAGTGGAATACTCTGAAACATATGACCTGTATAAAAAAACTTCGTTCTGGTTTGTCAGTTTTGAAACATATGAGGCAGTAGGAATGAAACTTGCTGATTTGCTTTTCCCTGTGGAACAGGAATTTACAAATCGACATTTTGGTGAACGGTTTTCGGAACAACTGGATCGTCTTGCGATTATCCCGATGTGCATACCAACGGTAACGCTCAAGGAGCGAAGATATATCAGTTGGAAAAATCGATATGCGGATATTCGCTTAATTATCCCATACCATGAGTTTCGGCACAGCAATCAAACAGAACGCATAGCACTATGCAAAAAGATCATACTGGATGCGGTTGAATATGTGCGAAAAAAAGATGCAACGTTTGAAGCAGACCGGTTTTTAGAAGAAGTATGGGCGGCATTTTCTGCGGTATATCCGGAATAAAAAAGCGTGGGCAATCGCCCACGCTTTTTCTTCGTAAGTCATTCAATTTGGGATTATGCGTTCGTGTAGAGGAAACTCTGTTTTGTAAATCACCCCACGGTGAATAGGGTCGTTTTTGTTGGTTAAGATGCCGCTTCCAGCATATTCTCAATAAAAATTCCGTATCCTCTTGTGGGATCGTTTACCAACACATGGGTTACTGCACCCACCAGTTTGCCATCCTGAATGATCGGGCTGCCGCTCATTCCCTGCACGATGCCGCCGGTAAGCGTCAGCAGTTCCGGATCTGTTACCTCCAGCAGCATGTCCCGCGGATCGGATGAATCGCGAAACAACTTTGTGATTTCCACCCGGTAATCCTGGACAGAATCACCCTCTACATTGCAGCGGATCACCGCCGGGCCAACACGAATCTCTCCGCTCTCGGCCACCGGCAGTGCTTCTCCCAGATCAGACAGTGCCTCCGCACGGCCGAAAATACCGCATTCCGTATTGGCATACAAAGTACCCAACTCAGTCGTCAGCTCAAAATCACCTTTCAGCTGACCCGCAGAGCCGCACGCACCCTTTTTCACCGTCTTTACCGTGGACGGCAAAATGGTTCCGGAAGAAAACGGCATCAGCTGTGCGGTATCCACATCGTTGATTCCGTGTCCCAATGCGCCGAAAGTTCCGTTTTCCGGGTCATAATAGGTGATAGTTCCAATGCCGGCCATGCTGTCCCGAATCCACGCACCGATGGCATAGATGCCGGACTCATTTTCTTCAGGTGTCACCGACAGCGTTCTGCAGTTGCTGTTTCTCCGAATCTGCAGTTCCAGGCTTCCGCCGTTGGAGGACTGCAGCATGGACTGAAACTGCTCCGTGGATGTGACTGCCGTTCCGCAGCACTGCAGAATCACATCGCCTGTTTCCAGTCCGCAGCGTCTGGCCGGTGTAGCGCCGTCCGGCAGTCCTACCACCAGAACACCCCGGGCGTACAGCTTGATCCCGACCGTATGCCCCACGGGAACCAACATCCTTCCAGTCCCCTGTCCGGGTGTCCCTGCCGCCATGGCGCTGCCGCCCAGCAACAGCAGCGCGCCAAAAAAGGCCGCCACGCTTCGACGCAGGCGGGATATCCCTTTTTTATGATTTTCATGCATGAAATCCCTCCTTTCCAAAACATACCGGCAAAACAACCGGCAGGTCTATTATCTGCGTTTTTTCGACACCGTCGCTTTGCAATTTGTTCCGCAAAATCCAGAGAGATTCTCTCAACCCCCGAAAACAAACGAACTCCGCAGACAATGTCTGCGGAGTTCGGCGTAATTTGGGGAAAACGGCGATCAATCCCGTCTCTGGAAAATCTTGAAAATATCCTCAAAGGGATCTTCCGGCGTCTCCTTGGGGTCATCGGCCACATCCAGAGGTGCAGGCGCGGACGGAGCAGCAGAAGCAGCGGGAGCTGCGGGCTCTTCCACTGCCTTGGGTGTCTCAGCCTGCAGCACCTGAGGCTCTGCGGCATCGAAACCAGTAGCAATGACGGTAACGCGGATCTCGTCGTCCATGGTATCGTCGAAGGTGGCACCGAAGATGGTGAGAGCATCGGGATGGACGGCCTGCTGCACCAGAGAAGCAGCCTGCTCCACTTCCTCCAGGCCGATATCCATGGAGCCGGTGACGTTGATCAGGACGCCGCGGGCGCCTGCGATGGAGGTCTCCAGCAGGGGGCTGGAAATGGCCATACGGGCAGCCTCTTCCGCCTTGCCCTTGCCGGCAGCGCGGCCAACGCCCATGTGTGCCATACCAGCATTCTTCATGATGGCACTGACGTCAGCAAAGTCCAGATTGATGAAGCCGGTATCCCGGATCAGATCGGAAATGGACTGCACAGCCTGACGCAGCACATCGTCTGCGATCTCAAATGCGTTTGCAAAGGTGATCTTCTGATCAGTGGCGTGCTTCAGACGCTCATTGGGGATGATAACCAGAGAGTCCACCTTGTCCTTCAGCTCATCAATACCCTTTTCGGCCTGCAGCATACGGCGGCGCCCCTCAAAGCCAAAGGGCTTGGTCACCACTGCAACTGTCAGAAGACCCATTTCCTTGGCGATCTCCGCCACGATGGGTGCGCCGCCGGTGCCGGTGCCACCGCCCATACCGGCAGTGATGAACACCATGTCGGTATCCTCCAGTGCCTTGGCGATCTGATTGCGGCTCTCCTCCGCACTCTTACGTCCCACCTCCGGATCAGAGCCTGCGCCCTGACCATGGGTCAGCTTCTCACCGATCTGAATCTTATAGGTAGCGCTGGACACATTCAGTGCCTGCTTGTCCGTATTTACTGCGACAAAATCCACACCCTGCGTGCCGGATCTGACCATGCGATTCACTACATTGTTGCCGCCGCCGCCAACACCGATGACCTTAATGCTCACCACGGTATCGGGACCGGTTTCCATCCCAAATGCCATCGTAGTTCCTCCTACTATAAATTGTAGCTGCGGGAAAAGTTCCCGAAAAATGCTTCTACATGCTGTATTTTTTCTATTGTAAAATACTTTTGTCCCAAGGTCAAGTATCACCCGGAGCATTTCTGTAAAAAACCAGAAAAATTACAGCAAAAGAAAGACTCTGCCGTCAGATGCATCTGACAGCAGAGCCAATACTCTCTGTTTAATCGGTAATCACATGAGCCTCGCCCGGCACAGTGAGATCAATGATGCCGCTCTCGTTGCTGCCCAGCTGCTCCATGACCATTCCCAGATAAGTCAGCATATAGGTATAATCCGCTCCGTAAGGCATCCGCACCTCAAAGCGTCCCACATAATCCATGGCCAGTCTTTCCGGATTCTCCAGATGATACCCGGATATCCTGCCCACCTCACCGACAGCCTCTGCCGCCTTCAGGAGGTTCAGCAAGCTTTCCTGCCGGATATCCCGTTCTTCCTCAAAATCCATCTGGATCTTCGTGCCCAGCGACGGCGCCAGCAGCTGACAGCCATCTACCTGAGGAAGATACCGGGCTTCGTAGCCCTCCATTCGGTCCACGATCCTGCCGCTGCTGCTGAATACCCAGGAAACATCCTCCTGTTTTACAGCATAGACATGACCGCATTCCGTCACCGTGATCACCAGCTGATCCGGCAGCACACGGCGAATCCGCACATCTTCAATATACGGCAGCGCTTCCCGGAGCTGGCGCTGTACCTCGAATTTGTTCAGCAAATACATATTGCTGTCCAGCTCCACGCCGCAGGCCTTCCGGACATCGTCCTCCGTATAGCGAACCGTTCCATGGACGCGAATGGTTTCCACCCGGAAAAACAGCGTCAGCGCCGTTACCACCACAGCACAGGCAGCCAGAACGGCCAACAGCTTATACAGGAACGAAAATCTTCCCCTGCGCCGGCGTTTGGAACCCCGTTTTCTGGCCATTCTGTCACCTTCTTTCCATGATCAGATCATTCGTCTTCCTGAACCACGTCTGCACCCAGTGCCCGCAGATCACCGGGCAGATCCGCATACCCTCTTTGGATATGATGGATACCGCCCACCTGTGTACGTCCCTCCGCCGACAATCCCGCTACACACAGGGCAGCGCCCCCTCGCAGATCGGTGGATTCCACCGCAGCGCCGTGGAGATGCCGGACGCCATTCACCACCGCCACCCTGCCCAGCACCCGAATATCGCCGCCCATGCGGCACAGCTCGGACACGTGCCGATAGCGGTTTTCAAATATGTTTTCCTCAAATACGGTGGTGCCTTCCCCGCAGAGAAGCGCCGCCATCAGCACGGATTGGGCATCTGTGGGAAAACCCGGATAGGGCGCCGTCCGTACCGTGGAAACCGCTCGCAGCTTTCCCTTTCTGCCGCAGAATATCCCCGCAGCATCCTTCCGTATCTCGCAGCCGGCTTCCCGCAGCACCGTCACCACAGCAGTCAGATCGTCCGCTCTGGCCTGCCGCAGAAAGACCTCGCCGCCGGCGGCAGCAGCACCGCACAGATAGGTGGCCGTAACAATGCGATCCGCACGAACGCGGTGGCTACAGCCATGCAGCGGTTTTCCACCGCGGATCACCACGCAGTCGCTGCCTGCGCCGGACACTTCCGCGCCGCACAGCCGCAAAAACGCCTGCAGCTCCACGATCTCCGGCTCCCGGGCCGCATGGAGGATGCGCGTTGTTCCCTCTGCTCCGCAGGCCGCCAGCATCAGATTTTCCGTAGCGCCCACAGAGGGCAGGCTCAGGGCAATGTCACATCCCCGCAGCTTCGCGCTTTTGCACCGGAGCCGCCCGCCTTCCTCCTCTATGTCTGCCCCCAGTTGACGCAGTCCGCCAAGATGGAGGTCAATGGGCCGCGGTCCCAGCTCACAGCCGCCGGGATAGCTCAGTTCCGCCTCCCCGCAGCGAGCAAGCATGGCTCCCAGAAAGATGGCGGAAGATCGCATCTCCCGCATCAACGTGTCCGGGATCACCGCGCCCGATATGTACGTTGTGTCCACTGACAGTGCATTTCCCTGCCACCACGTACGACAGCCCAGACTCTGCAGGATCTGAATGGAAGCCATCACATCCCGCAGGCGTGGACAGTTTTCCAGAACACACTGCCCTCTGCTGAGCAAGGTAGCCGCCAGAATCGGCAGCACACTGTTTTTCGCACCCTGTATCGTCACTTCGCCGGAAAGCTTTTTCCCGCCTGTTACAGCAAAACAGCTCATTTTCTCCCCTCCGCATACAGAATCTACCTCTCTATGGTATGCGTCAGGGGCTCGGGCGGGTGACTTCTCTCAAAGGCTGAAACAGATGCCGGAAAAGACCGCGCCTGAGGAGCGGTCTTTTTCACAGGTTTTCCTTACTTTCTCCAGAACAGATGATAGTGGGGCTCGCGGTTGGCAGTATCATCGATGAGCACCTGCATATCGCAAATGGCGATCACACCGTTCTTCACTTCCACCAAACCCTTGCGGCCTTCCTCTTCATACTTATCTTCCTTATAGGAGGGGTCCAGAATGACAATACGGCCGTCACGGTCCTCAGAGACAGCGGCCACATAATGACCGCCGTGGCTGAACACGCCGGTATGGCCTTCCCGGTCGCCGCCCACATGGATCACAGCGGCACCGCCGGTGCGCAGGCAGTAGCGCAGGCGCTCGGGATCGTTGGTGCCTTCCCATTCAAAGCCCATCTTCTCAGCAAAGGCGGGAGCATACCGCTTATAGCTGGTGCCGTGGCTGAAGTTGGCCTTCACATCATAGGACAGCCGGATGGCTGCCTTCAGATCAAAGTCATGGTTCACCAGCAGGCGATCTGCCACCATGATGGCTGAGCACAGACCGCAGGCAGAGGATTTCACCGTGGTGGTTCTGCCCTTCTCACGAAGCTCCTCTTCCAGATCGGTTTTGGTCACATAGAGCCAATCGGGATAGTCCAGCTGATTGATGTACTTCATATCGTTTCTCCTCTTTTTCTGTCGTGATCAGAGACATTATCTGTCATTATAGTTGTAACACAGGGCGATTTGGAATGCAATCCGAACCATGGGATTTTCTTACAGCACAAACTGCACCGCCCGCAGCACATCCGTATAATCATTCGTCTCCATGACGATGGTATCATCATCCATCAGCCGGAAGCCGGGGTAGAAGGAACGGCGCACCGCATCCACATGCTCCTTATAGCTGATCTCGAACACGAAATGCTCCGGAAGGGTGATCTTCGCACCCGCCAGATCCTGCTTCAGACTCTCCTCCGCCTGCTGGCGGATCTGATTACATGCCACCTTGGGATGCAGATTGCGGGTCATTCCTCCAAATCCGCTCTTCACTGCCACGGTATGCAGTCCCGGATGAAGTCCGCAGCTGTCCTCCGTCAGCATCTTATCACCGCTGAGGAACACCGTGGGGACGCCGTACATGGCGCACGCCCAGCTGTACAGCAGGAATTCAGATCCGATCATCCCGTTGAGTCGGATGCATCTAGGTCTTCTGGTTTCGGTATGGGAGAGTGGATTGCCGCTTCTGCCGGCGGCGGAATGGTAGCCTACAAACATCGCCGCATCGAAGCTCTCGTCCACGCCGTCAGCCATGCACAGGTAATGACCACTCCAGCCGCGAACCACTTCCACGCATTCCGGCAGCTGTGCAGCGTCAATGTTGATGGCAGAGCCATGGGCATCATTTACCAGAATGTAATCCGCTCCGGCGGCGACAGCACCCTCACAGGCAGCCTTCACCTCCGCCGTCATCTGGGCGGACAGGCGGTCATAGCCATACTCACCCTTCCGGGTCTCACTCCAGACAGTTCCCAACGTGGTACCTTCGATATCCGCGCTGATAAAGACTTTCATCTGTACATCCTCCCACATCTCCCTTTGGCGCAGCGCCCTGCTTATTCCACACCGGCCAGTTCCAGAATGGTCCGGCAGATCCTGTCCGCTGCATCGGGGATACCCAGCGCGCCCATGGACTTGGCCATATTTGCGCGCCGCGCCTCATCCCGCAGGATGGTATAGCTACGGCGGAACAGCTCCTGTCCGCTGGATTCCTCTTCCCGCAGCACTTCCGCGCCACCGGCAGCCTCCAGCACCCGGGCATTTTTCTCCTGATGGTTGTTGGTCACATAAGGTGACGGCACAATCAGCGCCGGAACGCCCAGAGCCGTCAATTCGCTGATGGTGGAGGCGCCTGCCCGGCAGATCACCAGATCTGCCGCCTGCATGGCCGCCGCCATGTCATAGATGTATTCCCGCACCTGCAAAGCCGGATGGTCAGCAAGTTCCACGCCCCGTTCACGCAGCGCCGTCATCAGCTTTGGATAGCCGTAGCTGCCGGCGGAATGAATATGATGGAAAGGCTCCTTCTCTGCTTCCAATGCCAGAAAATCCGTCATCTGGGCATTCATGCCGGACGCGCCCAGAGAACCCCAGAAGGAAACGATCAGAGGCCTGTCATCCCGCAGTCCCAGCTTCTCTCTGGCCTGCTGCTTGGTCAGGTCAAAGAAATCGCCACGCACCGGCGTCCCGGTGACTACCACTCGTTCCGGGTGCTGATAGTACTGGCGGCAGGTCTCAAAGCCCACCATGATCCGCTGGGCATAGGGTTCCAGCATTTTGGTGGTCAGACCCGGCACCATGTTGGATTCATGGATGGCGGTAGGAATCCCTGCTTTCGCTGCGGCCTTGATCATGGGATAGCTGGCATAGCCGCCGGTTCCCACCACGATATCCGGCTGAAACTCCCGCAGGATGGCTCTGGCTTCCCGGGGCGCACGGGTCAGATTATACACAGAGATCAGGTTATGCCGGATCTCCCGTGGTTTCAGAGAGCGATGAAAGCTGGAAATGTGTACCGTTTTGAAATCATAGCCCGCCTTGGGAATCAGATCCTTTTCCAGTCCCCGGTCGGCGCCCACGAACAAAAACTGCGTATCCGCATCACGCCGGTGCAGCAGCTGCGCCAGAGCGATGGCGGGATTCACATGCCCCGCCGTGCCGCCGCAGGTAAACAGCACCCGCTGAAGTGTTTTCTTTGTCATATACAAACCGCCTTTTCCACAGGATGCCCTCTATCCGTTTTTCGGTGGCTTCATCTGTCTGGAAACGCTGAGAACAACGCCCATCTCCGCCATCTGGATCAGAAGTGCCGTGCCGCCATAGCTGAAGAAGGGCAGGGAAATGCCAGTGGCTGGCAAAAGTCCCGTCACCACACCCACATTCAGGAACACCTGCATTGCGATGAGAGAAATACAGCCTACCACCAGAAGGCTTCCAAATCGGTCACGGGCGTGGAGCGAGATCCAGTAGCCGCGGATGATCAGCGCCGCGAACAGCAGCAGGATGATGCACGCGCCCACCAGTCCCAGCTCCTCGCAGACGATGGAGAAGATCATGTCGTTATGCTCTTCCGGCAGGTAGAGGAACTTCTGGCGGCTCTTGCCCAGCCCCGTACCCAGCAGGCCGCCGGAGCCGATGGCGATCAGCGACTGCACCATCTGATAGCCTGCTCCCTGAGAATCGATCCACGGGTCAAACCACATGGCGATACGATCCTCACCATAGGGGATCACGCCGGTGATCAGAAGGTATGCAATCACCGCCGCACCGCCGCCGATGGCAATGACCCATATCCAGCGGATACCGCCGGCAAACATCAGGATCGCGCCCGTGCCCAGAATCAGAATGGTTCCGCTCAGATGCGGCTGCCACATCATCAGCGCGGCAATGACGCCAAGGATCAGTACATAGGGCAGGATACCATAGCGAATGGTGCGCATTTTGTCTTTTTTCTGCGAAATGGTGTCAGAAAAATAGAGCACCACCGCAAATTTGGCGATTTCCGACGGCTGGAAGGTCAGCAGCTCGCCCACGCCCAGCCAGCGGGTGGCGTTGTTGCGGGTCAGGCCCACGCCGGGAATCATCAGCATGGCCAGCAGCACAATGGCAACCAGCAGCAGGAGCTTGGAGAACGCCCGGAAGCGCCGATAGTTGATCTTGGAGATAAACAGCATGGCGCAAAAGCCCATAATGGCAAATACACCCTGGCGGGTCAGATAGTAGGTGGGGCTCAGTCCGTCATAGTACGCCCGGGGAAAGCTGGCGGAAAACAGCATGATCAGGCCGATGCCCGTCAAAAGACACACCAGCAGCAAAAACGGAAGGTCAACGGGGCCCTTGGCGATCTCGCGCAGCTCCTCTTCACGACGCTGCTTCTCGGCGCGGCGTCTTCTCTGCTCCTGCAGCTCTGCCCATGTCATACGTTTTCCCCCCCTTCCCCAAAAATCGTATTGCTGATTTTAGCGGCCGCTGACACCCAGATAGGCCAGGGCACAGCACACCAGCGTGATGCCGGAGCATACCAGCACCAGTTTGTTTTCGCTCCAGCCGCACAGCTCCAGATGGTGGTGCAGCGGCGCCATTTTAAAGAAGCGCTTGCCGTGGGTGGCCTTGAAATACAGCACCTGAATGATCACAGACAGCGTTTCCGCGATGTAAATGATGCCCACAGGAATCAGCACCAACGGCATATCCTGCGCGAAGGCCAGCGCTGCCACAGCGCCGCCCAGAAACAAGCTGCCGGTATCACCCATGAACACCTTGGCAGGATGCAGGTTATACACCAGAAAGGCCGCCAGTCCGCCGGCCATGGCAGACGGGAACAACCCCAGCGGCGTCATCTGCCACAGAGCAGAGGTCATGGAAAAGAACAGCATGACCACCAGTGTCACACTGCCGGCAAGACCATCCACGCCGTCCGTCAGGTTCACTGCATTGACACAGCCCACAATGACAAAGGCCGCAAAAATCAGATAGATGATCCAATTCATGGTGAAGCCGATATGGAAAAACGGCAGATACACCTGATTGGTCAGCATACCCTCATAGCGCATCAGGCTCAGAAATGCCACCGCGGCCGCCAGCTGCAGCAGAAATTTCTGTCTGGCCGTCAGTCCCTCATTCTGATGGCGGCGGATCTTCGTGTAGTCATCCACAAAGCCGATGATGCCGAACACCAGTGCAAAGAGGTACACATACAGGTGGGCAAACTCTCCCCGCAGGATCTGCTTCCAGCCAAGGACGATCATCAGAACGCCAGTGGACAGAATGAACATCAATCCGCCCATGGCAGGCGTGCCCGCCTTGCTGGCATGCCAGGTGGGGCCGTCCTCACGGATCAGCTGTCCCGCCTTGAGTTTTCTCAGTTCCGGGATCAGGAAGTGTCCGATGACCAGCGTCAGCAGGAAGCCCGCTCCCAGAGCAATACAGTTGGAAATATTCATGCTTCTCCCTCATTTTCACCGGCTGTGCCGGCCTTTCGTATCGCTGCACAGACTCATTCCGACGCCAGATGCGCCGCCACTACCTCACGCTCATCCAGATGCCGCTTTTCATGGCCGATGATCTGGTAGGTCTCGTGACCCTTGCCGCACAGAACCACCACATCTCCCGGCTGTGCATGGTCCATGGCATAATGGATTGCCTCGACACGGTTTTCCACCACCACATAGGGAGTGTCAGTCCCCTCCATTCCCGTCAGGATCTCCTGAATGATGGCAAGGGGCTCCTCCGTCCTGGGATTATCCGACGTGACGATGGCAAAATCCGCCAGCTCCGCCGCAATACGTCCCATTTTCGGGCGCTTGGTACGGTCACGGTCACCGCCGCAGCCAAACACCGCCACGGTGCGGCCTTTTGCAAAGCCGCGAACACTTTTCAGCACATTTTCCAGTCCGTCAGGGCTGTGTGCATAGTCGATGAGGATGGTATAGTCCTTGCCCGGAGTGGGAACCACTTCCACTCTGCCCTTCACATGGGGCACAGTTTTCAGGATCTCCGCAGCCTGCTCCAGAGAAACGCCCAGCTGCACGGCTGCGCCCAGCACATCCAGAGTATTATATACCATGAAGCCGCCGGGAATGCCCACGCGAACAGGAACACGCTGTTCCTTTGTCACCGCGGCAAAGGACACATGATCCGATGCCAGTTCCACATCCTCCGCCTTCAGGTCGGAAGGCGCATTCACGGAATAGAACAGCGTATCGCATGCCGCATCCTTCAGCAGTCGGGACGTCCAGGGATCGTCGGCGTTGCACACCGCTTTCCGGCTGTTGCGGAAGAGAATCGCCTTGGCATCGCAGTAATTCTCCATGGTCTCATGGAAGTCCAGATGATCCTGGGTCAAATTGGTGAACACGGCCACATCAAAGGTGATACCGTGGGTACGTCCCTCAAACAGCGCGTGGGAGGAGGTCTCCATCACCACATGGCTGCAGCCCGCATCCAGCATCTGACGGAAAAGCTTCTGCAGCTCAAAGCATTCCGGTGTGGTGCGTTCCGTATCCAGCACCACATCGCCGATCATATTCTGGTTGGTGCCGATCAGGCCCACTTTGGCATCCAGCGCCTGCTCCAGCACCGCTTTCAGCAGGTAGGTGGTGGAGGTTTTTCCGTTGGTACCGGTGACGGCGGTCATGGTAAGCTTTTCCGCCGGATGGTCAAACCAGTTGACACCCAGCAGCGCCAGCGCCCGGCGGGAATGCGCCACCTGCACATAGGGGATATCCTCTTCCGGCGGACGTTCACAGATCACACAGACCGCACCCTTCTCCACAGCAGACGGAATATACCGGTGTCCGTCCTGCGCATAGCCGGTGATGGCCACAAACAGATCGCCCGGCTGCGTCAGGCGGGAGTCATAGCTGATCCCCGTGATCTCCAGATCCTCGGGAGCGCGTACATCCAGAACAGGGATATTACGCAGAAGTTCACATAGTTTCATGGGCTTTCGCCCCTTTCTTCATTTTCATAGCTGCTTGATTATAAACAGACGCAGCCGCAAAGTATACCTTAGTCCAGTGCGGAGTTGTCGCTGAAGCGCACCGTGACCACGGTGCCCGCAGGCACCAGATCGCCGGCTGTCACATCCTGAGAGATGGCATATACATTGCCGTTACCGGCATCGGTCACGCCGGTAACGCGCATAATGAGTCCCGCATTGGTCAGTGCCTGATTGGCCTTAGCGGCAGTCATACCCACCACGATAGGCACCTTGCAGGGCTCCTGAGACTTCTCTGCACCCATATACAGGATCACCGTGGCATTGTTGGGTACGATGGCATTGCCCGCCGGGGTCTGGTCGGTGACTTTCTCGCCGTCACCCACGATTTTGTAGGCAAAGCCGCTCTTTTCCAGCTTGGAAACCGCATCTTTCCTGGTCAGACCCACACAGTTGGGGACGGTGGTATCCGCAGCGGCCATTTCCTCGGCGCTGTAGTCGGGCGCATAGCCCAGATACGGCAGGATCTCGCTCATGACGGCACTGGCAGTGGGTGCTACCATGTTGCCGCCGGAGGGATAGGTTCCGGTATTTCGATCAGGGGTATCCAGTGTCAGCAGCATGATGATCTCCGGATCGTCCGCCGGCGCAAAGCACATGAAGGAAACCACGATGTCGCCCTGCTCGTTCTCCTCCGTTCTGGTGCCGGTCTTATCGGCAGTGCCCGTCTTGCCGCCGATGCGGTAGCCGGCTACCTGACCGTTCTTGCCGGTACCTTCCGCCACCACATATTCCAGACACTCGCGGACGGTGGCGGAGGTCTCCTCGCTGATGACCTGACGCAGAGCGTTGACCTCATGCTGATAGGCCACATTGCCGTCGCCGTCCAGCACCTGCTCCACCAGATACGGCTCATAGAGATAGCCGCCGTTGATGGTGGCCGCCTGAGCACGGATCAGCTGCAAGGGCGTCACGTTGAAGGTCTGGCCGAAGGAATAGGAGGCCAGAGAGACCACGTTGGAATTAAAGGTCTTTTCGTCGTGGAAATTGCCATTGGCCTCACCGTTCAGCTCGATGCCAGTGGCTGTCATGAGGCCGAATTCCTGCAGATAGCGGTAATAGGTCTCCGTTCCCACCCGCAGACCAATGTCGATAAAGGCGGGGTTGCAGGAGTTGCCTACCGCCACCTCCAGCGTCTGCAGACCGTGACCGGCGCGGCGGGAACAGCCAAAGGCCTTATGCCAGCCGGGAACCATGACAGAACCGCTGCAGGAGAAGGTAGTGCTCTTATTGATGACGCCCTCTTCCAGAGCCGCCGCCAGCGTAATGGGCTTGAAGGTGGAGCCGGGCTCGTAGGTGTCGTTGATGCACTTGTTGCGCCACTGCTTCAGCTGCGCGGCGCCCAGCGCCTTGAGATACGCGTCACTGCCGGGCTCCAGTCCCTCCAGCGTGGCTGCCAGCTCATCGGTATAAACCATGCTGTAATTGTTCAGGTCGTAGCTGGGATAAGAGGCCATGCCTAAAATAGCGCCGGTGTTGACATTCATCACGATACCGGCAGCGCCGTTGCCAGCATTGAATTTATCCACCATGGACTCCAGACCTTCCTCCAGATAGTACTGGATGTTGCTGTCCAGAGTCAGCACCAGATCGCCGCCGTTTTCCGCGTCGTAATACTGCTCATACTGATAGAGCAGATCCTCGCCGTTGTTATTCTTGGCGGTGATGGTATAACCGGCAGTCCCCTCCAGCGTATTCTCGTAGGAGGATTCCAGCCCGTAGGCGCCGCCGTTGGCGTTGACGAAGCCGATGACCTGCGCCGCCAGATTGCTGTAGGGATAGTACCGCTTGGAATCAGCCACCAGAAAAATTCCCCGGAGCTTTGCAGGCTTGGTCACGGGAACGATCTCACCCTTGGCATTGACCTCCATGATCTCCTTGCCGTCGGCGTCAATGGTGCCGTTCATAAAGCGGCGCACCTCGTCGGACATGGCACGCTCGGACTTCTTCTTCAGCTCCACATATTCCCAGCTGGTCTTTTCCATTTTTTCCAGAATGTTGCTGACGTCCAGCTCCAGAATCCTGGCAAGCCCTCTGGCAATGTACTCCTTGGTAATTTTGTCAGCCGGATCCAGCTTCCCATTGCGGATCTTCTCATCCTGATCCTCCATAAACTCCTGAATATCCTTCGGAGAAATACAGACGGTCTCCGCCGTGGCTGAAATGGCCAGCACATTGCTGTTGCGGTCAAAAATCGTGCCACGGAAGGCATTGACCACCGCACTGCGAGTCCACTGGCTGACGCCCTTCTGCTGTAAATCCTCATGCCGCACGATCTGCAGCTGATACAGCTGCCAGAACAGCAGACCAAAGGTGACAATGCCAAACAGGAGCATCATCAGGAGCGTTCTGCTGCGGATGGTCTGATTGGCGCGCCGCGCCGCATCACTTTTTCTTCGCCGTGTTGCCATGCAAGTTCCTTTCACAAAAACGTGGTGCCGCAGTTCAGATACTACGGCATAGCCCGAGCAATATGTCAAAGCGGGAGTAAGAAGTTCCCTCCTTACCCCCTACTTGAAATGATTGTATGGTGTTCCTCAGTTGAAATATTCCACCACTGCGTAAACGCCGTGATGCAGGGAGGTCAGCAGACGGCTGAGGACATTGGGACTTTCTGTCTGGTATACCACCGCACTGTCGCCGCTGGAGAGATCCATATAGTACACCTGTCCGCTGACCGGCTTGGCCATGCCATTGGCCATAGCCACTTCCTTCACCGCAGCCAGATCATACATCTGCTGATACTCCGCCGTCAGGGTGACATTGTCCGTCTCCAGAACGGCCAGTTCCTTCTTCAGGCTTACCACATCAGAAGAAAGCTGCGTCAAAGTGACATAGCTCATCAGCACCATGACTGCCATCACAGCCACCGCCGCAAAACCCACCACAGACAGGATGGACACATGCTGTGCTTCCCGCACCAGAGGTCTGGCAGCGGCCACGCTCTTAACGGCGGGGCGGGCAGCGGTTTCCTCGCGGCGCTCTTCGCCTGCGTGGCGGAGATGATGCTCCAGCTCTTCCCGCTTGAGATCGTACGCCAGATTTCCGTTGACCAGGCTGTTATGATATTGATGTGAAAATTCCCGTTTTGCTGCTGTTGCCATTGCCTTAGTCCTTCCTTCCATCAGCGGCGTCTGCGACGCTCAACGGATGCTCTCATTTGTTTGCAGATATGATTCAGGTATCCTGTCCGCATTTTTCCGCCACCCGCAGCTTGGCGCTGCGTGCGCGGGGGTTCTCCTCCAGTTCCGCTTCGCCGGAAACGAGAGGCTTACGGGTGATCAGCTTCACTCTGGGCTTTTTCCCGCACACGCACACTGGGAATGACGGAGGGCAGGTACAGCCGGTGGCCAGAGACTGCATGGTCTTCTTTACGATCCGGTCTTCCAGTGAATGGAATGTGATCACCGCCAAACGGCCGCCGGGATTCAGCAGGTCTGTGGCCGATTCCAGCATAGGCGGCAGGGCATCCAGCTCACCGTTGACGGCAATACGGATGGCCTGAAAGCTGCGCTTGGCAGGGTGCTGCTTCTCCCGCAGAGCCGCAGGAGGCATGGCAGCCTTGATGATATCCACCAGCTGCAGGGTGGTTTCGATAGGAGTGGTCTCCCGGATTCTGACAATATGTTTGGCGATGGCCGGTGCATACCGCTCCTCACCGTAATCGTACAGGATGCGGCGCAGCTCCTCATAGCTCCACAGGTTCACCACCTCACGGGCTGTCAGGGGGGCGGTGGCGTCCATCCGCATATCCAGCGGCGCGTCATGCATATAGGAGAAGCCGCGGGAGGGATCGTCCAGCTGCGGAGAGGACACGCCCAGATCAAAGAGCATACCGTCTGCGCCGGAGAACTCCATGGCCCTGAGCAGCTCGCTCAAATCAGCAAAGTTTCCGTGGATCAGGGTGACCCGCTCCATCCAGGGAGCCAGCCGTTCACCTGCCGCGTCGATGGCGGCCTGATCACGGTCAATGCAAATCAGCCTTCCGGTGGTCAGCCGCCGGGCGATCTCCCGGGAATGACCGGCACGGCCCAGCGTGCCGTCCACATAGACACCATCAGGACGGATATTCAGCGCGTCGATGCACTCGTCCAGCAATACAGGCTTATGGGTGTATTCCATGGCTTACCCCTTGCGTGCCCGGCGTGCCCGGGTCAGGGCATCCATGGCCGTACCAATGTTGGTTCTGGCCAGCATGGCAGCCTCTCTCTCCGTCCAGGCATCCTCGTCCCAGATCTCGGCGAAGGAGTTCATGCCCACGATGACCGCATTCTTCCGGAGGTTGGCGTAGCTGCGCAGCACGGCAGGGATCACGATACGGCCCTGCCCGTCCGGCTCACACTTGACGGCGTGGGCGAACAGCATGGTCAGCTCCTCCATCTCACTGTAGGTCAGATCCTCGCAGTCCTCGGAGATCTGATCCCACTTGCTTTCGGGATAAATGGTCAGACGGCCCACTGCGCCGATGGTCAGATAGAACACGTCGCCCAGTTCTTCCCGCATAGCCGCAGGAATGACGATGCGGCCCTTGGAATCGATGCTGTTGTTTGCTTTACCCAGCAGTTTTGCCATGGTCCGCACCTCCTTCCGGGTCTGTTTGCAGGCTAAAATGACACTTCCCCCCACTTTGTGGAATTTTGAGCCACTTTCCCCCACACTGTGCTTTCAGTATATGCAAAAACCGCTGGAAATGCAAGGCTTTTTTTGCGACGGGAAGGGTGGAAAAGCGGCTGAAAAACCACAATTTTCCTTGAAATCACCGCTTTTGTTCCCTCAGCGTTTTGGTTTCCATAAAAACAAAACGCCGTCCGACACAACATATTGTGTCGGACGGCCATCAGGCGCAAAATGTAGTTTTTGGAGTCGTTACGGAAACCCGTTTTTCGTCATTTCTTACGAAATTTCTTCAAAAATTTCGTCAATCTGCCAGTTTTTCTTCTGTGCCGGCCACATTCATTTTTTCACGGGCATCCTGCATTTTGGCAGCGGATGCGGCATGGAAATTCATGCGGGACTGCTGCAGCTCATCCAGCGCCATGCGGACAGCCTCCTCGGTGCGGGCCAGTGCGTCCTCGGTGTACTCGTTGGTGATCTGATACATCTGGCGGCAGCGCTCCTCGGCATGGGTCACCATGTTGTGTGCCTTCTCCTTGGCGGCAGCCAGCACCTCGCTGTCAGAAACCTTGGCCTTGGCCTCCAGCTCGGCCTGACGAATGATCCGGTCAGCATCCTGCTTGGTCTGCTCCACAAACTTGTCGCGGGCGGCCAGCAGTTCCTTGGCGCGCTTGATCTCAATGGGCAGCTGTGCCTTCAGCTCGTCCAGCAGGTCCAGAATCTCATCCCGTTCCAGCTGGCACATGGTGGGTTTCAGTGCGGGAGCTTTTGCGTCTTCTACGCGTTCATAGAGCATGTCGATCAGACGGGTAACATCATTGTTGGCCATATTATTTCTCTTCCTTTCTTATTTCCCGCACCAGCGGCAGAATCGCCGCAGGCAAATATTTTTCCAGAGGCTGGTGATACCGGATCATTTCCCGGGCCATGGAGGAACTGAAATACTGATACTCCAGCGCAGCCGGCAGGAAAATCGTATCCGGCTGCCCGCACAGACCACGGTTGATCTGCGCCAGCTGATACTCCGCATCGAAGTCCGATGCATTCCGCACGCCGCGGACAATGGCGGTTGCTTCATGGCGCTGGGCAAATTCCGCCAGCAGACCGGGCCACAGCTCCGCCTGCACATTGGGAATCTCCGCTACCGCAGCGCACACCATCTGCAGCTTCTGCTCCGGCGTGAACATCTGGTTGGTCTTCTCCGCATTGGGCACCACGCATACGTACACCCGATCAAAGCAGGCGGCAGCCCGGCGGATAATGTCCAGATGGCCCAGCGTAATCGGGTCAAAGCTGCCCGAACAAACGGCAGTTTTCATGTGCTCTCCTCATCTCTCTCATCCCCGGCGCGGTGCCAGATGGTCAGCGCGATCTTGCCGTATCGATACGACCGGTACAGCACATAGGGCGCAGGCAGCTCCGGCATTGGGCGGCCAAGGGGATGTTCTGCTACAATTATACCATGCGGAGTGAGAATGTCAAACCCCGCAATGCGTTCCAGCGCAGGTTCCAGCAATCCTGCCTCATAGGGAGGGTCCAGCAGGATGATGTCAAACCGCTCCCGCAGACCGGTGAGAAACTCCATGGCATCTCCCTGCACCACTCTGGCCTGCTCCGTAAATTCCGCAGCCTTCAGGTTTTCCCGGATGAGGCGCACCGCATCTGCACGCCGTTCCACAAAAACAGCATGCTCTGCACCGCGGGACAGCGCCTCAATACCCAGCTGACCGGTACCGGCAAACAAATCCAGCACACAGCGGCCCTCCAAATCAAACTGGAGGATGTTGAACATACTCTCCTTGACCTTATCCGTGGTGGGGCGGGTATCCATCCCCTCCAGTTCCTTCAGGCGACGGCCACGGGCCGTTCCCGCAATCACTCGCATACAGCCTTCTCCTTTCTCTGCTCCCGCCCCGTCAGCCAGTCGGCAGCGAGATACAGCGCCAGTCCGCTCCACACAAAGACAAACAGAATGGCATGGGTGGTGGTAAATTCCTCATGATACAGCAGCACCGAGATCAGCAGCTGCAGCGTGGGATTGATATACATCATAATGCCTGCCAGAGACATGGGCGTAACCCGAATGCCGACGGCATAGAACAGAAGCGGCACCGTGGTAACGATACCCACCGTGGGCAGCAGCACCAAACGCGCACCTTCCAGCGCGCCCAATGCACCGACGCCCTTCAGCTCCATCACCGTCATCACCACCAGCGCCGCAGGCGCCAGAGTCAGCGTTTCAAAAAACAGGGAGATATCCGCATTGGAACGGACGCCCTTCTTGATGGCGCCGTAGATGGCAAAGCTGCCGCCAATGATCAGCGCCGCCCAGGGAATCTGCCGATAGCGGATCACCGCCGTTACCAGACCGGTAAAGGTCACCGCCACGGAAAGCCACTGGAGCTTCGTCAGTTTCTCGCGAAACACCAGCGTCGCCAGAAAGATGGTGAGGATGGGGTTCATATAGTAAGCCAGACTGGCATCCACGCCGTGTCCGCTGTTCACCGCCCAGATATAGGAGCCCCAGTTGACGCACACCGCCACGCCTGCCAGCATCAGGCGGCACAGCTCCTTCCGGTCAGACAGCACGGCACGCACAGCCGCGCCTCTCCTGCGCATCAGCAGGATCACGCCAACAAAGATCAGCGACCAGACGATCCGGGCTGCCAGAATATACAGCGAATCCACCGAGGCCAGTGCCTTCCAGTAGACAGGCAGCACGCCCCAGATGATATAGCAGGCCAGCACATACAGCGGTCCTTTTTTCAGCATAAGCAACGACCTTTCCGCCTTGTCGGAACGCAGTTCCGACAATTTGCTTCTTCGTCTATTTCGTCCATTGTACGGCACAAATGTCCGTTTTTCAATAGAAAAGCCGCTTTTCCCGAAAGCTTTTCCCGTTCGTTCATAAAATTTTACTTGTACTTTACCTCAAATACGTATATAATGAATCAGATAATGCACTCATGCGCACTTTTTTCAGCGTTTACACGCTGTCACCCGTCGGCGGGTCTTCCCGCCTCCACGATACCGCAACAGAAAGGATATTATCATGATTGAATTCAAGTCTGATCAGGGCGATATCTCCGTCAGCGGCGCCGTATTCTCCAACATTACCGGCATCGCCGCCACCAACTGCTATGGCGTAAAGGGCATGGCCTTCCGTTCCATGACCGACGGACTTGTCCATCTGCTGCGCCGCGAAGCCATGAGCAAGGGCGTCAGCATCACCTACCACGACGATAACTCCATCTCCATCGAGCTCCACATCATTGTGGAGAACGGCGTGAACATTCCCGCCGTTTGCCGCTCCATTATGAGCGAGGTGCGCTATGTCGTCACCAAGAACACCGGCGTCACGGTCAAGGCCGTGAATGTCTGCGTGGATTCCATGACCCTGTAAGGGAGGCAAACCACCGATGAACAAACAAATCACCGGCGCGCTCTTCAAGGGCATGGTACTGCACGGCGCCGCCTGCATCACCCTGGAAAAGCAGCCCATCAACGATCTGAACGTATTCCCCGTCCCCGACGGCGACACCGGCACCAACATGAGCATGACCATCGCTGCCGCAGCCACCGAGCTGCGCAAGATTGATCCTGCCACCGTGGACAAGGCTGCTTCCGTCACCGCCTCTGCTCTGCTTCGCGGTGCACGCGGTAACTCCGGCGTTATCCTCTCCCTGCTGTTCCGCGGCATCTCCAAGGGGCTCAAGGGTATGGAGACCGCCGACGCCGCAGCCATCGCCGCAGCCCTGCAGGAGGGCGTCGCCGCAGCCTACAAGGCCGTTATGAAGCCCGCCGAGGGCACCGTGCTCACCGTGTCCCGTCTGGCCGCCAAGCGCGCCGTGGAGGCCGCCGCAGAAAACAACGACATCGAATTCGTCCTCACCGAGGCGCTGAAGGAAGGCTACGATGCGCTGGCACAGACCACCGACATGAACCCCGTTCTGAAAAAGGCAGGCGTGGTGGACGCCGGCGGCAAGGGCTTCCTGGTGATTCTGGAGGGCATGCTGGCGGAAGTCCGCGGCGAACCCATCCCCGAGGTCGCCGAAAGCAGCAAGGCACAGGAAAAGGCCGACTTTGCTGCCCTCACCGATGAGGACATTACCTTTACTTTCGACACCGTGTTCATCGTCCGCAAGACGGTGAACAAGTCTCTGGAGCCCCTGCGCGTCTATCTCAACAGTATTGGTGACAGTCTGGTCATCGGCGAGGACGACGAGGCCTTCAAGGTCCACGTCCACACCGACATTCCCGGTGCCGCCCTCAACGAGGCACAGAAGTACGGCACGCTGGAGCTGGCCAAGATCGAGAACATGCGCACCCAGTACGAAGACATGGCCGCCGGCCGCAAGACCCAGAGTGTGGACGATCTGGATATGGATGAAGCAGAGTCTCAGCCCGCTGAGGACGCTCATGTGGTGGCCGAGCCGGAGAAGAAGTACGGCTTCCTGGCCGTCTGCGCAGGCGAAGGTCTGGCCGCTCTGTTCCGGGATCTGGGCGTGGACGGCGTGGTGTCCGGCGGACAGACCATGAACCCCTCCACCGAGAGCATCCTCAACGAGGTTGACAAGATCCCCGCCGAAACCGTGTTTATCCTCCCCAACAACAGCAACATCATCATGGCCGCCCAGCAGTGCGCCGCACTGACGGAAAAGAACGTGGTGGTTATCCCCTCCAAGACCGTTCCCCAGGGCATCACCGCCATGATGAATGTGGACTTTGAGGCAGAAGATCCTCAGTCCATTACCGACGCCATGACCGAGTCTCTCGCCACCGTCACCACCGCTCAGATCACCTATGCCGCCAGAAACTCCGATTTTGACGGCTTCGACATCCACGAGGGCGACTATCTGGCGCTGAAGGAAGGCAAGCTCTTCGGCACCGGCCCCGATCTGAACAAGCTGCTGCAGGATCTGGCCACAGAGGCAGTCAACAGTGAGGCATCCTTCATCTCCCTTTACTACGGCGAGGATGTTTCCGAGGAAGAGGCTCAGGCTGTAGGCGAACTCTTCCAGAACGCCTGCCCCGATGCGGAGATTTCCGTACTCTCCGGCGGACAGCCCGTTTACTACTATCTCGTTTCCTTCGAATAAGCACATCAACGCCCCGAACCGCAGCGGTTCGGGGCGTTTTTTTACTTTATGCCGCTTGATGCCTCTTGGGGAATTCCCTCCGGCAGGCGGGCAGGTTCCCAGTCATCACAGCCACTCTCCCCCTCCGGCAGGCGGTCATAGGTCTTGCAAAGCCCATAGGTATCACAAGTGCGGCAGCTGTGCTGCTCCATACCGCTCACAGGCCCAGTGCCTCCATCCCGGCATTGACACGCTCCTCACAGGAGCGCATGGCCAGAATGGTCTTCTCCAGCAGCGTATCCAGTTCCCAGCCCAGTCGCTCGGCACCGGTCTTGATAACATCGCGGGAACAGCCGGCGGCAAACTTCTTATCCTTGAACTTTTTCTTCAGGGAACTGAGCTCCATATCCATGACGCTCTTGCTGGGGCGCATACGAGCCGCCGCACCGATAAGACCCGTCAGCTCGTCGGCGGCAAAGAGGACCTTCTCCATCTCATGGGTGGGCTCCACATCACAACAGATACCATAGCCATGGCTGCACACCGCATGGATAAACTCCGCATCACAGCCGCCTGCGGCAAGCAGCTCCGGCGCCTTGGCGCAGTGCTGCTCCGGCCAGTTTTCAAAATCGATATCATGGAGAAGACCCACGGTGGCCCAGAAATCGGCATCCTCACCATAGCCGCAGTTCTCGGCATACCAACGCATGACCCCCTCCACCGTCAGGGCATGCAGAATATGAAAGGACTCGGAATTGTACTGGCGCAGCAAAGTCAGAGCAGCTTCGCGGGAAAGACACTGTTTCATGGAAAAACCCCTTTTCTTCTGTAAATTCACTGCCGCCCATTATACGCTCTTTTCCCCTTCGCTGCAACCCCTGAGGACAGTTCCTCAGCGATTGCCCAGTGCCTTTTCCAGCAGACCCATCACCATGCCCGCGTGGCGGTACTCATGCTCCGAAAGCTCTGTCAGCAGCTTCCGCAGGCAAGGGTCTGTAGTTCCCTCCGCCGCCCGGATATAGTTAAACCCGCCGCAGGCCTCGGCGTGATAGCGTTCCCGCAGTGCAGGACAATACGGGCCGATGTATACCCGGTCACAGCTGACGTGAGGCTGATAGCATTTTCCGGTGATGAGATAATAGGCTGCCATCAGCCGCCGGGCATGCTCGCTCTCGTCTGCCGCCAGCTGCCGAAGAACAGGCCGCGCCGCCGTCGGTGCCTGCCGGGCAAAGGCCGCATAGTGCCTGCAATCCGCCAGTTCCTCCTCGATAAAGCCCTCCAGAACCGTCAGCATCTCCATGGCTGCGCTGCCCATACAGCAGGGATCTGCCTGCGCCCCCGGCTCCGTCAGCAGACTGTCCTGCCGTACAGCAGGCATCTGCGGCTGCCCGCTCTCCTCACGATAATCCCCTGGTGGATAGGGGCTGAGGCTGGGCGCCACCCGCCGCCAGATCCGCTCATACTTCTCCTGATCACACGCCGCGCCGCCGTGGATGCCGCACATTTCATTTTCCATCATAACAACCTCCCTTTCTTCACAGACTATGCAGACGCCCCTTCTTTGGTTAATTGTTGCCAAAGCAACAGGTAATTGTTTGCGTTTTTGGTAAAATATGAATTGAAACAGGAGGAATCCATTCCATATCTTGCTTTTCCTGTCGCACTCTGTTAAACTGTTATGGTTATGTTTCGCCTTTGCGAAGGAGGTCCTGCAACTATGCTGGAATTAAAAAACATCTGCTATTCCGTTCATAACGAAAACGGAGACGAGCTCCGTATTCTCAACGATATCTCCCTCACCATCCCCGACAACAAGCTCGTCGTCTTCACCGGCCCCAACGGCGGCGGCAAAACCACACTGGCCAAGATCATCATGGGTCTGGCGGTTCCCACCTCCGGCCAGATCATCTGGAACGGCCAGGACATCACGGCTCTGGGCATCACCGAGCGGGCCCGGCTGGGTATCAGCTACGGCTTCCAGCAGCCCCCCCGCTTCAAGGGGATTACCGTCCGTGACCTGCTGACTCTGGCATCCGGCAACAAAACGCTGTCCAAGGATCGCTGCTGCCAGTACCTCACCAAGGTGGGCCTGTGCGCCAACGACTATCTGGATCGCGAGGTGGATGTCTCCCTCTCCGGCGGTGAGGTCAAGCGCATTGAGATCGCATCCATTCTGGCCCGCAGCGCTCAGCTGATGGTATTTGACGAACCGGAGGCCGGCATTGACCTGTGGAGCTTTGCCCGACTGACGGAGACCTTTGAACAGATCCACCGGAGCAGCAGCTCCACTATGATCATCATCTCCCATCAGGAGCGTATCATCTCCCTGGCAGACGAAGTCATCGTCATCGGCGGCGGAACCATCACCCACAGCGGCTCCGCAGACGACATTCTTCCCAAGATCCTGACTGATACACTGGGCTCCTGCCCGGTGCTGACGAGAGGAGGCATCAACGCATGACCGAACACGCCATCGACCGCGAACTGCTGGAAAAGATCGCCGATCTCACCGGCAAGCCCGCCGGTGCCTTCAACCTTCGCAAGGACTCCGGCTGTGAGGCACGGCAGTCCACCGAGCATATCGAGATCTCCAATAAAGAAGACAAGCCCGGCATCGACATCCGCATCAAGGACGGCACCGTAGGCGAAAAGTGCTTCATTCCCGTGATCATCACCAAATCCGGCCTGCAGGAGATGGTCTACAACGACTTCTTCATCGGCGAAAACTGCGACGTGGAGATCGTGGCAGGCTGCGGCATCCACAACTCCGGCTGTGACGAATCCCGTCACGACGGCATCCACACCTTCTATGTGGGCAAGAATTCCCGGGTGCATTATGCCGAAAAGCATTACGGTGACGGTGACGGCACCGGCGGCCGCATTATGAATCCCCAGACCATCGTATATCTGGAGGAGGGCGCCACTCTGCAGATGGACACTGTCCAGATCCGGGGCGTGGACTCCACCAAGCGCTACACCAAAATCGTCTGCGGCAAGGGCGCAGAGGCTGTGATCACGGAGCGCCTTCTGACCCATGGCGATCAGGTGGCGGATTCCGACATGGTCATCGAGCTCAACGGCGAGGACGCCAAGGGGCGCGTCATCTCCCGCTCCGTGGGGCAGGATCACTCCACTCAGGTTTTCCGCCCCTGTGTAGTAGGCAACGCCCGCTGCTTCGGCCACGTCCAGTGCGACTCCATCATCATGGGCGAGGCCCGCATCCAGTCCGTGCCGGAGATCGCCGCCAATTCTCCCGATGCACAGCTGATCCACGAGGCTGCCATCGGCAAGATCGCCGGCGACCAGCTGCTAAAGCTGCAGACGCTGGGTCTGACGGCAGAAGAAGCGGAAGATCGCATCCTGAAAGGCTTCCTTGCCTGATTTCATGTAATACACGGGATTCTTGGTGAAACAATTTCATCAAAAATCCGTATAACAGATCAAAAAATGACCGGTTTTCACCGGTCATTTTTGTTTTCTGCGGAATGATTTGCCGCTGCCGCGGGCATACTGTCCTTATCAGTGCGGAGGTGACCCATGGAAAAGCTATCGGCGCATTATTGGGAGAATGTGCAGCGGATGAACGATCTGCTGGGAGCAGGGCGCAACTGCGACATGGTCTCCCGGGACTATCTCATCGGCGGCAGACAGGCACGGATCTGGGTTGTGGACGGTTTCGGACAGGACGCCATTCTGGAGCGGATGGGCTCTGTCTGGCTGTCCCTGACGGAGCAGGACATGACTGCCGTATCCGTCATGGAGGACTTTATCCAGCGTTTCATCTCCTTTTCCGAGGTGAACGCCAGCAGCGTGGTGGACGACATTGTTACCGCCGTCCTGCTGGGCAAAAGCCTGCTGCTGGTGGAAGGGGTACAGGGCGCTGCCCTCATTGACGCCAAGGAGTATCCCACCCGCAGCGTGGACGAACCGGCAGACGGCAAGGTACTGCGGGGTTCCCACGACGGCTTTGTGGAGGCCATGGTGCTGAACATTGCCATGCTTCGCCGCCGCATCCGTGACCCACACCTCACCACTGAGGCCATGCAGCTGGGCAGCCGCTCCCGTACCGATGCGGCGCTGTGCTATCTCAGCGACAAGGCCGATCCGCTGCTGCTGGCGGAAATTCGGCAAAAGCTCCAGCGCATCGACGTCAACTCTCTGTCCATGGGGCAGGAGAGCATCGCCGAGGCCATCCGGCCAAAGCAGTGGTACAATCCCTTCCCCAAGGTGCGCTACTCCGAGCGCCCCGACACCGCCGCCGCCACGGTGCTGGAGGGCGGTATTGTCCTGCTGGTGGACAACTCTCCCGCCGCCATGCTGCTGCCCACCTGCTTCTTTGATTTCATGCAGGAGGCCAACGATTTCTACTTCCCGCCCCTGACCGGCACATACCTGCGGGTACTGCGAATGACGGTGTTTTTTCTCTCTCTGTTCATCACACCGGTATGGTATCTGCTGGCCTCCGCTCCGGAACGGCTGCCCCAGTGGCTGCAGTTCATTGCACCACAGGAAGAGGCCGCCCTATCGCTGCTGGCGCAGCTGCTGGTGGTTGAATTTCTGGTGGATGTGCTGAAGCTGGCCTCTCTGAATACGCCGGACGCGCTGTCCAACTCATTTTCCATGCTGGGCGCGCTGATTCTGGGGGATTTCGCTGTACAGGCCAGCTGGCTCAGTCCGGAGGTGCTGGTATATATGGCCTTTGTCTCCGTGGCAGGCTTTGCCCAGCCGGGCTATGAGCTGGGCTACGCCTTCAAGCTGCTGCGGCTGGTGCTGCTGCTCCTGTCCGCAGTCTGGGATGTGTGGGGATTCACGGCAGGCGTTGCAGGCATCCTGCTTTTGCTGATCACCTGCAAGCCCATCGCAGGGCCGGGATACCTCTACCCCCTGATCCCCTTCAACGGCAAGGCGCTGCGGCGTCTGCTGCTGCGGGAGCACATCTCCCGCAGCAACACTTGATCTGCTTTTATCTGCTCTTTTCATCTGAATCCTCCTGTATTTGTTCCGCTGCCGGTGCAGCGGAACTTTTTTATGCCGCACGGCGTGTCTTCTCCCCCGCTTCCCTTGCCAATACACGGCAATCTGTGGTATGGTACTGTATATGAGATCCCCCATCACAACAAGAGAAAGAGGGAACACACAATATGAAGCTCAACTACAAAAGGACCCTGCTGGTGGGTCTGGCATTCCTGTCCATCTCCGCCTTCTGGCAGATGTACGACGGCCTGATCCCCAAGATCCTGACGGAGACATTCCACATAAATGAGTCTCTGTCTGGCGCCATCATGGCTCTGGACAACATTCTGGCGCTGTTCCTGCTGCCCTTCTTCGGCGCGCTGTCGGACAAAACCAACACCAAGCTGGGCCGCCGCACACCCTTCATTCTGGGCGGTACGGCGCTGGCCGTGATTCTGATGAATGTCCTGCCCTTCCTGGATAACAGCTATGCCGGCAAGCCCTCCGCGTTTACCTTCGTGCTGTTTGTGGCGGTACTGGGTCTGCTGCTGATCTCCATGGGCACCTATCGCTCCCCCGCTGTAGCGCTGATGCCGGATGTGACGCCCAAGCCGCTGCGCTCCAAGGGCAACGCCGTCATCAACCTCATGGGCGCCGTGGGCGGCATCCTCTATCTGGCCCTCACCGCCGTGATGTATCCCAACTCCAAAACCGCAGGACTGGCGCATGTGGACTATCAGCCGCTGTTTCTGGCCGTGTCCGCCATTATGCTGGTGGCCATTGCCGTGCTGTTCATTACCATTCGTGAGCCGAAGCTGTCTGCTGAAAACCGCGCACTGGAGGCACAGCATCCCGAATGGAATCTGGCCAGGGATGACGGTTCCGGCAACGAGGTTCTGCCCGCACCTGTCAAACGCAGTCTGATGTTCCTGCTGGCTTCCATCGCTTTCTGGTTTGCCGGTTACAACGGCGTCACCACATGGTTTACCGTGTACATCGGAAAAGTCATGGGTGAGGGCATTGGCGGCGCATCCACCTGCCTGCTGGTGGGCACCGCAGGCGCCATCGTCTCCTACATGCCCATCGGCATGCTGGCCTCCAGATACGGCCGCAGAAAGATGATCCGCTTCGGCGTCATCCTCCTGACGTGCTGCTTCCTTACCGGCTACCTGCTGACCACCGTTTTCGACTCCATCAACATCCTCATGTACATCGTGTTTGCACTGGTGGGACTTGCATGGGCATCCATCAACGTCAACTCCCTGCCCATGGTGGTGGAGATGTGCCGCGGCTCCGATGTGGGCAAATTCACCGGCTACTATTACACCGCATCCATGACCGCACAGGTCATCACCCCCGTTCTGGCCGGTACACTGCTGCGTACGGTGGGTTACCACATCCTCTTCCCCTATGCCGCCTTCTTTGTGGCCTGCAGCTTCGTCACCATGCTGTTTGTCAGGCACGGCGACGTGAAGGCGGAAGCCAAGCGCGGTCTGGATGCCTTTGATGTTGATGATTGATCATATCAGAAAAGAGGTAATGTTTCCATGTATCCCCTCCTGCTGACCATTCGCAGCCTGATTGCCATCCCTGTTCTCCTCCTGCTGCTGTGGGTGGTGCTGCTTCATCCCAGACGGCAGCATCCCGGTCTGGAAAGCCTGCGCAAATATCGCTATGCACACCGCGGCTATCATGAAAAGCCGCAGATCCCCGAAAACTCCATGGCCGCCTTCCGCCGGGCGGCAGAACGAGGCTTCGGAGTGGAGCTGGATGTTCACCTGACCCGTGACGGGCGACTGGCGGTAATCCACGACTCCTCCCTTCTCCGTACCTGCGGGGAAGATATTCCGGTGGAAGACCTGACAGCGGAAGAACTGGCCCGGTTCCGTCTGGAAGGCACCGACGAACGCATTCCCTTCCTTGAGGAAGTCCTGCCTCTGTTCGAGGATGTTGCTCCTCTCATCGTAGAGCTGAAACCCGTCCGAAAGAACCACGATGCTCTGGCGAAAACCACCACCGACTGTCTTGACCGTTTCCATGCAGAATACTGCGTAGAGAGCTTTGATCCCCGCTGCATCGCATGGCTGAAAAAGAACCGGCCGGATGTGATCCGCGGTCAGCTGGCAGAAAACTTCTTCCGCTCCAGCGCCAAGCTTTCATTCCCGCTGCGGGTTGCCGCCACCCACCTGCTGTTCAACTTCGGCACCCATCCCGACTTCGTAGCATACCGCTATCAGGATCGGAAAATACTTGCCAATCAGATCACCTGCCGGCTGTGGGGTACCCAATCCGTCAGCTGGACCATCCGCTCTCAGGAAGAGATGGAAATCGCCGAGCAGGAGGGTGCTGTGGCCATCTTCGAACAATTTGATCCCGGCAGCGCACAGCGCGCTTGATTCTGTCTGCATGGAAAGACTATAAACGAACAGGAAAGGAACGAGAGTATGATCAACCATTTCTGCAAAAAACCTCTGTGGGATGTAGCCCGCACCTTATCGGCAGTGGCCGGCGGCAGAACTCCCGCCGACACCGTCATCCGCAACGGCCGCCTCGTCAACGTCTGCACCGCCGAGATTCAGGACGGTCTGGACATCGCCATCGTGGAAGGACGCATCGCTCTGGTAGGCGACGCTTCCGCCTGCATCGGCGAAAACACCAAGGTCATCGATGCCAAGGGGCAGTACATCTCCCCCGGCTTTCTGGATGCACACATCCACATCGAATCCTCCATGCTCAGTGTGACGGAATACGCCAAGGTAGTCGTCCCCCACGGCACCACCGGCATCTATCCCGATCCCCACGAGATCTGCAACGTCCTGGGCGTGGATGGCGTCAAGTGCATGGTGGAGGAATCCCGCTCCACACCCCTCAAGTGCATGTATACCATGCCCTCCTGTGTCCCTGCCGTTCCTGGCTTCGAGGACACCGGCAGTGCCATCGGCCCCAAGGAGATCGCCGAGGCCATGCAGTGGGATGAGATGGTTGGTCTGGGTGAAATGATGAACTTCCCCGGCATCCTCTACTGCGGCGACCACGCACAGGACATTGTGGCGGAAACCCTGAAGGCCGGCAAAATCGCCACCGGCCACTATTCTCTTCCGGAGACCGGCAGCGGCCTGAATGCCTATATCGCCAGCGGCATCCGCTGCTGCCACGAATCCACCCGTGCCGAGGACGCTCTGGAAAAGATGCGCCGCGGCATGTACGCCCTGCTGCGCGAGGGCAGCGCATGGCACGATCTGCAGGAAGTGGCCAAGGCCATCACTGAGCACACCGTGGACAGCCGCTTCGCCTGCCTGATCTCTGACGACACCCACCCCCACACTCTGCTGTCCAAGGGTCATCTGGACCACATCCTCCGCAGAGCGCTGGAGGAGAAGATCGATCCCATCACCGCCCTGCAGATGGTGACCATCAACCCCGCCCAGTGCTTCCACATGGATCACGAGCTGGGCAGCATCGCTCCCGGCAAGTGTGCGGACATCGTTTTCCTGGAAAGTCTGGAGACCATGAAGGTCACCCGCGTCATCATCGACGGTGACATCGTGGCCGAAAACGGCAAAATGGTAACAGAGATCCCCGCCTACACCTATCCCGCATGGGCCACCAACTCCATGCACGTCCGTGACGCCATCACCCCGGAAACCTTCCGCGTGGAGGCTCCCGCCGGTGCGCAAGCCGTTACCGTCCGCGCCATTGAGGTCATCCCCGCCAAGGTGAACAATCTGGAGAAGCATGTCACTCTGCAGGTCAGGGACGGTCTGCTGCAGGGCGATCTGGAGCAGGATGTGCTGAAAGCCTTCGTATTCGAGCGTCATCACGACACCGGCACCGTGGGCAAGGGCTTTGTCAAGGGCTTCGGCATCCGCAAGGGCGCCATGGCCAGCACCGTGGCTCACGACGCCCACAACTTGCTGGTGGTGGGCAGCAACGACGAGGATATGGCGCTGGCCGCCAACACCCTTATTCAGTGCGGCGGCGGCATGGCAGTGGTTTCCGAAGGCAAGGTGCTGGGCTGCGTTCCCCTGCCCATCGCCGGTCTCATGAACGCCAAGCCCGTGGAGGAAATGAGCGAGATCGTCTCCAGGCTGGAGGAGGCGTGGGCGCAGATCGGCTGCAGCATGCCCTCTCCCTTCATGACCATGGCGCTGATCCCTCTGGCCTGTCTGCCGGAGCTGCGCCTTACCAACCGCGGCCTTGTGGACTGCACCAAGTTCCAGTTCGTACCTCTCATCGTGGAGGAATAACCCCTATTACACGAAAAAATCCGCGCCTGCTTGACAGGCGCGGATTTTTGTTCAGTACATAACAGGGAAGCTGCCTTCCAATCGGGCGTCCCGTCCGGAATCCGCCAGATGTCGTTCCATGGCGTCACGTGCGGCAGCACTGTCACCGGCGGTAATCTGCGCCACAATACAGCGATGCTCCTCCAGCGTGGCACGGCGCTGCTTCGTGGTCTCTTTCTTGCCGTGGCGCAGCAGCTGATTCTGCAGCATGGGACCAATGGTATTCATCAGCTTCAGCACCAAATGGTTTCCGGCGGCTTCCACGATCCGCTGGTGGAAGCGGTGATCCAACGTATAAAACACATCGTCATCGGCTTCCAGCTGTCCTTCCATTGCTTCCATCAGATCGCACAGCGCACGCAGATCCTCCTCTGTACGGCTTCGGGCCGCCAGCGCCGCCATTTCCAGCTGCAGCGCCTGCCGCAGCTCAAACAGCTCACGTCCGGTGGTCTTTTCAAAGGCCAGAATATACAGCAGCGGCAGATAGCCCTCCTGATCTGAAGGCTTGCGGATGGAGATGCCGTTTCTGGGGGATACAGTGGTCACACCCAGAAACTCCAGTACCCGCAGCGCCTCCCGCAGGGTAGGACGGCTGACGCCCAGCATGGTCATCAGCTCCTGCTCCGTATAAAATCTGTCCTGATACTCCACCTTACCCTCTGCAATGAGGCGAATGATGACATCCACAATGCGCAGATAGGCTTTTTCCTTCTTAATGGCAGGGATGTTCTCCATCGGCCTCTTCCTCCTTGCTTTGTCAGGCTTCACGGACAGTTCGGGTAGCAACAAGATCGCTGCCCAGTCCCAGAATATCCGTAACCACCACTGTACCGGCAGCAACCGGTGCCTGCAGTTTCAGGGCGTGAATCAGAGCCATCACATCAAAGATTCTATCTCTTGGCACAGGCTTTGTCAACCGCACGCTGACCAGCGGCAGCTCGCCGCCCTCCACCAGAACACAGCTGGCAATGGTACGCCGCGGATCCCGCAGCTCCTGCGCTACATATTCCGCACCGCGCTTGCAGAGGTTGCCGCTGCAGGCAAGCAGCTGCCCGTTCTCATATTCCACATCGATCTCGCAGCCGTTGGGGCAAACGATACAGGTATAGGTCTTATGCATCCTCACACACCACCTTTACACTTTCTCCGGACACGAAGGCAGATGCCGGGATCTGTACATGCAGCATTTCCGCAGGCAGCGCCTTTCTCACAGTTTTTTTGGCAATACAGTGCTCACCCTGCAGCACGGAGAAAACCACATTCCTCATAGGACGACGGGGGCGGAAGGACAGTGTCACATCCTGCTTGCCGCTGATTTTCTGAGGTACGGTATAGCCAACAGAGCCGTCTGTTTCCACAGTGATGCCGCAGTCCTCCGTCTCGCCGGACAGATAGCGGCACACAGCCTTCGCCAGCTTTTCGGCTTCCAGAGAAACGAAGTCCACCAGATCGTGCACATGCAGCACGTTGCCCGCGGCAAAGACACCGGGAGTGCTGGTCTGATACTGTTCATCCACCACAGCACCCTTGGTTCTGGGATCCAGCTGAACGCCCGCCTGCAGAGAAAGCTCGTTTTCCGGGATCAGACCCACAGACAAAATCAGAGTATCACAGGGCCACACCTTCTCTGTGCCGGGGATGGGCCGCAGTTTTTCATCCACCTGACTAACTGTCACGCTCTCCAGTCGCTCCCGGCCGGTAATGCGGGTAACGGTATGGCTCAAGAACAGCGGAATGCCGTAGTCGTTGAGGCACTGCTCAATGTTCCGGGGCAGGCCGCTGGGATAGGGCTGCAATTCAAAGACAGCCTCCACCTTTGCCCCCTCCAGCGTCAGGCGGCGCGCCATGATCATGCCGATATCACCGGAGCCAAGGATCACCACCCGCTTGCCAACGGCGGTATTCTTGAGATTGATATAGGACTGGGCAACACCGGCGGTAAAGACACCGGCAGGCCGGTCACCGGGAGTAGACAGTGCGCCTCTGGGACGTTCACGACAGCCCATGGTCAAAATCACCGCATCGGCAGAAATACGCAGCAGGCCATCCGCAGACGCCGCTGTGATCATACGCTCCGGCGTAACGTTGATTACGGTGCAGTTGGTGATATATTCGATACCCTTGTCCAGCACCAGGTTGATAAACCGCTGGGCATACTCCGGGCCGGACATGGTCTCGCCAAAGCGGGTCAGGCCAAAACCGTCGTGAATACACTGATTCAAAATACCGCCCAGTCGCGGCTCTCGCTCCAGAATGAGGATGTCCCGGATGCCGCTGTCATGAAGCGCCGCCGCGGCAGCAAGTCCGGCAGGGCCGCCGCCGATAATGACCACCTGTCTTTGCATCGTATTCATCCTTTTCTCACCTCTCCTGTAAACAGATACGCGCCATCACGGCTGTAGCAGACCTCTTCGCGGCTGCAGCCGGTCTCCTGCATGATCATCTCCGTCACACGTGTCTGGCAATAGCCGCCCTGACAGCGACCCATCATGGTACGACAGCGGTACTTGACACCGGTAACGGTATGGACGCCCAGCGGATTGCGAATGGCCGCCAGCACCTCCGCCTTGGTGATGGTCTCACAACGACAGACGATCTCGCCGTAATCGGGATTTTCTTCAATCAGTTTTGCCTGCTCCTCCGGCGACTTGTCCCAGAAGGACGGTGTCCGACGACGAATGGGATCAAAGTCGGGATTGGGGATCAATTCCTCCTTCTCCCGGATCAGGCGAACGATCTCGCGGGAAATGGGTACGGCACTGGTGAGGCCGGGAGACTCAATTCCCACCAGATTCACCGCGCGGGGCGCCAGATCGTCCCGCCGCTCAATGACAAAGTCATGGAAGCCCCCCTCCTCTTTAGAGGCCAGCTTGGGACGGATACCGGCAAAGTTGCGGATAAAATACTCACGCTTCAGATGCGGGAAGATTCGGGAACCGTCCTCAATGAGCATATCCATGGTGGTCTGGGTGGCTGCATAGTCATCCGGATCATCCAGATATTCGCTGCTGGGACCCACCAGCACATTGCCGTCCACGGAAGGAGTCAAATGGATGCCCAGTCCACCCGCCTTGGGATTGGGCACCGGGTAGACCGGCAGGGGCAGCATGTCACCCACCCGCTTATCAAGAAGGAAATACTCGCCCTTGCAAGGGTAGATAGTATAACCGGGGATGCCCAGCAGTTCCGCAATCCGGGCAGAGCCAAGTCCCGCACAGTTGACAATCCAGCGGCTGGTAAACACCTCGCCGCCTGCAGTGACGGTATACAGACTTCCATCATCGACAATCTCTGTCACCTCATGGTTGAAGAAGAACTGCACACCATTTTTGGCGGCATTCTCTGCCAGGCCAATGGTATACTGGAAGGGATTCAGCACTGCCGTGGACGGAGACCACAGGGCAAACTCACCATCCACATGAGGCGCTTTCTCCTTGATAAATGCCTTGTCCACAATCTCCAAACCGGGCGTACCATTCCGGTCTCCCAGTTCCTTCATCGCTTCCAGACGGACTCGGTCCTCCTCTGTAAAGCCCACCACAAGTTTGCCGGTACGGCGATACGGGATATCCAATTCCTCTGCCAGCTTGTCAAAGCCTGCGTTGCCCTCCACGCAAAAGCGTGCCATCAGCGTACCCGGTTTGTTGTTGAAGCCGGCATGCAGTACGCCGGAGTTTCGGGCGCTGGTGCCGCAGCAAACATCCGGCGTCTTTTCCAGTACGCCGATCTTTAATTGGTAGCGCGCCAGCTCTCGTGCCGCCGCGGAACCCACTACGCCTGCACCAATGATCAATACATCGAATTGCGTATTCAAATTGCTTCCCCTCACCTTTGAAAGTTTATTTAGTTAACTGAATAAGCTGAATATAGCACAGATGCCCAGACGTGTCAAGGAGGTTTGCGCCGTAAATTTTTCGCAAGCGGTCACGCCAGCACTTCCCTGAAATTTTCCAGCATAACCGGCCCACATTGGCAGATAATACTTCCAGAGCAAATTTCTCCTGCCAACAGGATAAAAAGAAAGGTTTGACAATATGAAAGCAACAGGCATTGTCCGCCGTATCGATGATCTGGGCCGCGTCGTCATTCCCAAGGAAATCCGCCGCACCATGCGGATCCGCGAGGGCGACCCACTGGAAATATACACCAGCCGCGACGGCGAAGTGATCTTCAAAAAGTATTCGCTGCTAGGCGGTGTGGAAGAATTCGCATCTCAGATTTGTGAAACCATGAGCAAAAGCACCGGCTTTATCTGTGCCGTAACAGATCGCGACACAATTCTGACCGTGGCAGGCGGCGGACGCAAAGAACTGCTGGGCCGCCGCATCACTCCGGAACTGGAAGCAAAACTGGATGACCGGAAGATCTATCAATATCAGTCCGGTACTGCCGGAATCCCCGCATGCGAAAACAGCAGTCTTCTGACTGCCGTTGCCGCTCCTATTCTCTCGGAAGGTGATCTGCTGGGTGCTGTTCTGCTCATCGGACAGGATCCACTGTCTGTTCCCGGCGATGCAGAATATAAGCTGGCACAGACCATTGCTGCCTTTCTGGGACGACACATGGAAAGCTAAAAAAAGCCCATCGGAGAATGCAGCTGCGTCCCCCGATGGGCTTTCCGCTTATCCATTTGTCTTTTTTCGGTCGATCCAGTTCATGCAGAGCTCACAGGCCATCCGCTATGATGAAAGCTATCCGCTCGCTTTTCCTTGCTATAATGGTCTCAGCCGACAAAATTTACCGCCCAAAAAACAGAATATTCCCCTTTTTTCCGGTCAAACTATCCTCGCGATACCCAACAACCCACAAACAACCACGTTTGATTTGAGAAAAGGAGAAACCATTATGTCCAGCAAGAACAATAACAAGCTCAACGTCCCTGAGGCCCGCGCCGCTATGGACAAGTTCAAGATGGAAGCCGCCGCTGAGGTCGGCGTTGACCTGAAGGAAGGCTACAACGGTCACCTGACCTCCCGCGAGGCCGGCAGCGTCGGCGGCCAGATGGTCAAGAACAATTGTTCTGTACGAACAGTTACCATGCAACGAGCGAGTCGAACCGTCAAAAGTCACAAAACTGAGATTACATACCAGTGCAGCCTTACAATTTCTTGAAAACTTGATTGCCACACAACTAAAACGAGAAGCAGTTGTCCTTCACTCTGGTGGACAACTGCTTCTTCTTAATTATTCTTTTAGAGGAATATTGATTATAGTTCTCCTGTACGGCAAACTTGAACCGCCAAAGAGTTCAACAAATTTCTCCACTAACTGTTGCAGGAGGTTTGCCTGTTCTCTGGTAAGCGTTAGTCCCTCACTCTGCTGCAACACTATGAAGAAATCAGTAAACTTTTTTTCGAATTTACGTTGTGTCTCGATATCTGATGGCAGTTCATTAAATCCTTTGCAGAAAAAGTTAATCAGCGTATCTATATTATCGATATGATCTTCCGGAGCGGGAATTTGTAATCCCCCATCACCTTCAACCCATGCAGCGACTTTTTCGAGACACTGAAATTCGTCTGCTGTATCCAACATATGCAATATATCTTCTCTCATATCCGAATAATCCGCAATACCTTGACTGGTGAGAAAGCCATTGATTTTATCCGCAAGTTCCTTGAGATTATTGTACCAACCTTTGGTTGAGAACAAGAAATCAGGAATTGCATCCTCAATTTTCTTTAAGAAATTAGACAAGTTTTCATTAAGAGAATTATTCGAATTAAGCAGATATTCCTGTAAATTGTCTGTTTTTACAGTATCGCTTTTCAATGGGATTAGATAATGCACCAGCTTATAAATCGTATTAGACCGAGCATATGCATAATGAGATACAAATGCGCAGAAATCGGCTACCCTTTCCTTGAGCGGCCTTGTATAGGCCGCGGACTTTTCCAAATGTTTCCAAAAAGTTTGCATAAGGCCAGTGCCTAATGCCCAATATCTATCGATATGTAAACCGGAATCAAAGATGGAAAACAGCTTGTCCGATGTCCAAGTGCCTGCCTTTACCTGCGTTTCAGCAAATTCTAAAAGAAATAAGAATGTTTCATTTCGCCAAGCGGTTGTTATTCCTGCGTTTTCATTGGGCGCTTTTTGCAATACCATCATAATCATTTCTTCCCAGTGTTTTTCAATCACTTGATAATTAGACTCGGATATTGCATTCAGCCATTCTTCCTCTTGAGAGGTATGATGTCGTATGGGTTTCCTTCTTTTTCTTGCAAAAGTGCAACAACACCATTTATGACAGATGTTTTTCCGCTTCCCCATTCTCCAGAAAGGCAAATGGAAAAAGGCTCCGAAGATGAACTGGAAATAATATTTACAATATCTTCAGCCTGCTTTTTATGTGAAGGAAACAAAATTGCGATAACTTTTCCAAGAACCTTGAAGTGACCGCCGATGATTTCGGAAATATTATCGTTTGACAAATACTGTTCCTGGACGGATAGAACGACTGTGCCATTTGTATCAGACAAGATGAAGTCTATTGTGCCACTGTGCTTAAGCTCATCGGCAAAAGATCTGATTTGCTTAACGGTCTCACTTTCTTGTTGCTTTTGAGTCTTAGCCTGTGTTTTTCCCCCCAGCTGAGGCTTTTCGGCAAAAATATCAGCCATCCGGAACAAATCCACAAAAATGTCCATATAGTTAATCAGCGGATTCTTTTGGAGTTCTCCCTCTACTTCGATAAAATCACCAATTTTCATATTTGCAATATCAAATCCAGATTTCAGGATTTTTTCATCCACAAGAAATGTCCGAAATTTAGACAGCAAAGAAACATTCGTATGCACTTTCTCCTTGGCTACACTCTCATTTTCTCCGCTGTTTCCAGCGTGGGACAGTTCACCGTTCAGATCAATTCTGAGCAGCTTACTTAAGAGCGTTGCTGAGGTAGAAACTCCTGCCTCAACCTTTTGGGCGTTGCTGTTTTCTTTGTGTTCAGTATAACTTACCTGGCTTACCGTCGAAAAACCATCTTCGATAATGGCAAGCATATCGAGAACAATTTTTTCGTTGATATATACAGGTACCATCAGCCGCTCTGCTTTCATCTTTCATTTCCTCCCTCTATTTTTCTTTTGCACCGAGATATGCAAAACACTATTTATATTTTCGGATAATCATCAGATTTTGAGAGTACTGCTCCACATATTCGCAATCGGGAGTCCCCCCCACGGCTTCAGTTATTTCAGTTTATATTTTTTAGCTGCACCTCTGCCAATAATGTCAATCAGCCCATTCTCATTCATCTGGCGGGCAAGCAAATAGGCTCTTGTTTTCTTGATATTCAACAGTTCCTGCAGATCTTCGTCGGTCATTTCACCGTATTCTGCCAGATAATCCATCACTGTTTTCATCTGCGGCGTAATCGCTGCAGGCATTTTTTCGCCTGCTTCCGGTGCGCTTTCGGCAACGGTACCACTGACATTCATGTTAGGCAGTACGATTTTGAATGTATTGGGAGTAACTTCGATACGGGGCTGTGCTGCACAATCCTTGTAGAGCGCATATATTTTGCGGATACCCGTACCGTAAGATTCGATCAGACGCAACCGATGGAAGATTTCAGCCAGCTTGCGATTGCGGGGCTGAGAAATGCCGATACGAATATCGTCAGCAGACAAGCCGGGCAGCAGGCCTCCGATAGAAATAAACTCTATGCAAGCATCGTTGACATTGATAATGATGCTTCCGCTGTAACTGTAGTCACGATGAATAAGCGCATTGAGCAGTGCCTCGCGCAAAGCCTCTTCGGGATAGTCGGAACGCTCCACTCTCTCCAACCCCTTGAATGTAGCAGCGGTACGATTACAGAGGGTCAGATACGCATAACTGTCATCCAGCTGCTTAAAGATAGAACCGTCGAACTCTTTTGCATCCTTGAAGGTAATGTTAGCTTCATCACCGAAGACGGCAATCTTCGTGGTGTGCTGGCACTGATCGGACAGAATCGTCGCCAGATTGGTGTATTGCTCATCGTGGATGTTTCGCAGCCCGAGCGCGATAAACTTTTCTTCGGAAAACTCAACTTTATATCTCTTGAAGGTGCGCTCTGCTTCCTCGAAAGACAGTTCCTGTGTAGAGGTACGCATTTCCTCAAATACATCTCCGTCTGATTCCTTAATCATTCTGCGTATCTGCTCAGGAGACGCCTGTACGCTGGATGTGCCCTGGCGGACATAAACGCCGGCAGGTTTCATACCTTTGGCTTTCAGATAGTAAGGCTTATAGCTGCCTTCTCCGACCTCGATCTGAATCACTTTGTTGTCCTGAAGGACATAGCGCACAAACATGGTGACATCCGGAGCGATTGCATCGCGGATGCCGTTGGTCAGACGAGTGTAAGTTTCATCCACATTGTCAATGCCGATCAGATTGCCTTTGTCATCGATACCAAGGTAGATAACACCGCCCTCGGTATTTGCAAATGCGATGACTTCTTTGTAAATATCGTCGATCATTTGAGATTTATATTCAATGCGCTCGCTTTCATATTGCATATACAGCACCTCCGCTTCATCTTATCTATAGTATACTCAGAATCTCACTTTTTTCAACGCAAGCAAGTGAAAATCACATGAATTTTCACTCAACCAGAGTGAAAATTATTTGTTCGCGGCTGAAAATTGCATACTTACTTATTTTTACGGTACCGATGTATTTACTGCTCCGACCATCAAGGGCAAGTTGGGCGTTAATGCCATCAAAGCGAACAAGCACTTGTATGACCATATCGTTTATGACTCCACGAACGAAAAAGAATTTGCTGAGAATTTGGATGTCAGCAACGACCTTGATGTACCTATTACATATTAAAGCACTACATCACGAGCCATTCAGTCAGATTCCAACAGTGACAATGCAGGAATGCTTATCTCAATGCCTGCTACCTGCAGTTTGGCCAACAGTTCAATTTGTTTCACCCGACGCGGTTCCTTGCTTCTGTAACACGAGCGCCAATAATATCCGGTCGCCCAATTCAAGGTATTGCAGCCCCAAAAGATTCCCCTTTCCTCGAAAAAAGCGCCGCAACCCAATGATGAGTTTCTGCGGCGCTCTTAACAGAAGCATTTTGGGGACTATTCTGCCCCATTTTCTATTACCAGATTTGGTACACGTTCAAATTTTCGGATATTGTTTGTCACCAGAATGCCGCAGTCCCTTTTTTAAAGAAGCTCTTTGAACGTACCATCCTCTACGTCAGTTCTTATAGGCTGCTGTTAGTGGCTTTCTTCCATATAAGCATCGTACACATCCCGGGAAATCCGTGCCAGAACCTCTTCACTGATATGGCGGTCTTTATTGTTAACATACTCTGCCTCATCGGCCACATTCCCGTTATAAAGCAACGCCAGAACATAATCTCCCTTAGGCGTATACACAATACCGACATCATTGGTCACACGGTCACAGGTGCCCGTCTTGTGAGCAACAGCTGTGCCTGCAGGCAAATATTTTGTAATTCTGTTTTTTCCGTCACAGAGTCTCATAATATCCAGCAACTTCGCGTCCATCTCTCTATTGATCCATTTGCCCTGATAGATCCGCCGCAGTATATTTACAAGATCTTCGGGAGATGTTTCATCATTCAATTCCAAACCGCCCACATAAGCCGGTGTGTTGCGCAGGTTTTGCGGTGCCTTACTGAGAGACTCTCCGATGCCGCACTGAAAGCAAACTGACAGCAGATGTTTGCAGTCCAGATCACACTTCGTTTTGGTCAAACCCAAAGGCTCAATCACATTTTGCAAAATATTGTCCCGCCCAACTATGTTAAACAGTATATCTGTCGCGGTATTGTCAGAGATTTTCATCATCAGAATGATGTAGTCCTGCAAAGTCAGCGAGGCGCCATCATCAAACAACCGGATTAAACCGCTTCCGTAGCATTTATCTTTTGCCTGAAGAACATATCGGTCCGACAAAGAAAGCCTCCCTGCATTTACCTGGCGAAAAAGCTCCGCCAGTAAAAACACTTTAAAAACACTGCACGCCTGAACCGCATCATCGCCATTGAACATAATTCCCTTGTCCGTTTTCAAATCCCAAAAGCCAGCACCCAGTTTTCCCGTAACAGAAGCTGCATGTTGCTCAAATATTTTCAGAATCCGCTCCGTGTCCATTGTTGCTTAATCCTCCTTTTAGCATCCATTCGTATCAAAGCATATCCTCAGTACAACATTCATAGGAACTGTTGTTCTGCAAGCCAAATGGTTACATTTTCCGGCAACGTTTCAAGGTTTTACCGTTGCGCACACCGGAAACCGCATCACCGTCGCGGACAGCCACTTTGCCGTTGACCAACACCCAGTGGATTCCGATGTTCTTGCGGTGAGGGTGGGTGTAATCTGCCGTAGCATGAAGACGTTCGTAGTCCATAATACAAACATTGGCGTCCCAGCCTTCTCTCAGAAGACCATGGTCACCCAAACCCAGCGCCTCGGCAGGCTCACGGGTAACATTGCGTATAGATGCCTCCATGGAACGCATGCGGTAATCGCGCACCAGTTCCAAACGGCGGACCATGGTGGCATAGGCGCGGGGATGGCCGTTGCCTACGTGCTCGTGATCATACCGCTTGGCGTAATTGCCGGTATCAGAGCCGCAGAACACTCTGGGATGGGCCATGATGTTGAACATATCCGGCACGCACTGGTTGAAGTAGTAACCGCCTACGACGGCATTGTTGGCAATGAGGATATCGCAGAGCGCGTCAAAGGGCTCCTTGCCCTCCTCCGCTGCAATCTGACTGACGGTCTTTCCCATGTACTCCGGCGTATGCTCCGCCTTACCAATAAGCGTCCCCTCAAAACCTGCGTAAAGAATGCCGCTTTCAAATTCCTCAGATTCGTGGAAGATGGAATGGAGAATCTGCTGCCGAATGACGGGATCCTGCAGCCGCTGCAACAGGGCGGGATATCCACCCACATGATATTTCGGCGGTATCTGGCTGGCAAGCGGAGCGGAACTGGCGGTAAATGGATACTGATCCGCCCATGTCGTGACGCCCCGAGCTACCGCGTCATCAATCTCCTGGAGCAGAAACTTTGAAGTGCCCTGATTTTGCTTCCCCATGACTTTCAAATGGGAGATAAAGACAGGGACTCCACCCTCTTCGCCGATCTGGATCGCCTCTCGCACTGCGTTGAGGACGTTACGGCCCTCACCGCGGACGTGACTGACATAGATGCCTCCATACGGCACCATAACTTTCGCCAACTCGATAATTTCCTCCGTAGTGGCATAGACCGAGGGAGCGTAGACAAGGCCCGTGGAGAGGCCCAAAAAACCTGCTTCCATAGCCTCTTTTACATAGGCCTTCATGGTCTCCAACTGCTCTGGAGAGGGGGCTGCATCAGAAAAACCCATAACCTTGGCGCGAATAGTGCCGTGACCAATGAAATAGGCCACATTAGTCCCCAGACTCGCCTCTTCCGCCGCTGCCATGAAGGTGGTGGGGGTTTTTCCTTTCTCGGACCAGATGGCGTACTTTTCCGGTGTCAGTGCGTGCTTGTCCCTCAGCCCATCATGGAACGGAGCCATTGATGAACCGCACTGTCCTGCGATTTGAGTGGTGACGCCTTGCTCCAGATAATTATAGCAGTCGTTTCCTACATAGACACTGGCATCACTGTGACTATGGGTGTCGATGAGTCCCGGAGTGACCTGCAATCCTGCAGCATCGATCACTTCTGCTGCAGGTTCAGAAATTTCCGCTGCGATTTTTACAATTTTGCCATCTTTAATCGCTATATCGCCATAAAAAGCGGGAGTGCCGCTTCCGTCTACGATCTGTCCGTTTTTGATCAAAATATCAAACATTGCAGTTTTCCCCTTCCAGTACATCATGCCTGTTCATTTCGCCCATCCCGAAGGAAATCCAAGTATACTGGAGCAGTATCGCCAAGCCGATGGACAGGCAACGTTCATCAAAAATATTCCGCGCGTTGTGAAGACCAATTGCAGTACAGGGATCAGAAGGATCCTGTGTATCGAGGTCAAAACTGTGCCCCAGACCCATACTTGGGAAACAACACGCCGCCCAAAGAAGCGTAGTTCTTCCTGTTTTGTCCGGCACTTTAGAGTTAATATCCAAATATGTTCAACTCCGTGCAGCAAGCCGTATATTGCTGCACGGAGTTAAATAATTGCGGCATAATCCGGCCTCATTGATTTACAACGCACTTGCCGTTCAAAATGACCATCTTCACTTTTGTGCTATTCAGCAGGATATCACCGGTTGCCACCAAAACATCACCGTCCTTGCCGATCTCTATCGATCCAACACGGGATTCCACACCAATATGCTTGGCAGGATTGATCGTGATGGCCTGAAGTGCGGCAAAGGGATCCATGCCGGCTCTGACGGCCAGTCCTGCACATATCGGCAGATTCTCCTGAGGCACCACAGAGTGATCTGTGATGATACTTACGGATAAACCCGCTCTTGCAAGAATACCGGGCGTTTCAAAGGAATAACTGGTACACTCGGACTTCCCCGGGAAGGAGAGGGCGGGGCCCACAGCAAGGGGATACCCGGCTTCCTGCAGTTCCTCTACGATCATTGCCGCCTCCGTGCAATGCTCCAACGTCAGCTTCAGATCGAATTCTTTCGCAATGCGGATAGCGGTGCAAAGGTCATCTGCACGGTGGGCGTGGGCCTTCAGCGGGATCTCTCTCCTCAGGACAGGGATCATAGCCTCGCAATTCATATCAAACTTGGGCATCTTCTGAATGTCGCCATGGGCAGCCTCTTTGCGCAGCATGTAGTCCTGTGTCAGATACAGCATCTCGCGGAATTTGCCGGTAACGGTCATGCGGCTGGTGCAGCCTTTTGTGCCGTAAAGGTTTTTAGGATTTTCACCAAACGCGCACTTCATCGCCGCCGTTTTGACCATCACCATCTTGTCAATGCTGCTGCCATATGTTTTGGTGACAAAGAAGGTTCCGCCAATAATGTTGCTGCTCCCGGGGCCGGCACACACGGTGGTCACACCGGCCTCCAAGGCCTTGCGTACAGACATATCCTGCGGGTAGAAACCGTCGATACCACGCAGATAGGGTGTCATAATATTGGATTTTTCGTTGATATCCATTCCCATATTCCCTGCGCCGGAAGTGCGCAGGCCCAAATGACTGTGGGCCTCCACAAGGCCGGGATAGATCTGCATACCGGCAGCGTCAATGATCTCTTCGTTCTCCAGAGGCTGGATATTCGTGCCGATTTCAGTAATCACGCCGTCACGAATAGCAATATCGGACTGGTATGCCTCCTCATGGATGGCATCATGGATCGTACCATTGCTAATAATCATATTTTTTCTCCAGTCAAAGCTCGTAGGGTGATATCAGGGAAAATTATGGCAGGACACAAAGTGACCGGGCGCAACCTCACGCAACTCGGGACACTTTTGGGAACACTGCTCACTGTGGTTGGGACAACGCTTGGCAAAGCGGCACTCATCACCGGGCTCAATGGGAGAGCTGATCTCACCTTCCAGCAGGACGCGTTCTTTTCTTGCGCCAACCTTTGGAATGGGGATTGCGCTGAGCAGAGATTTTGTGTAAGGGTGGATGGGATTTTTGAACAGTTCCTCAGTGGGTGCCTTTTCCACCATCTGCCCCAGATACATGACCATGATCTCATCAGAAATGTGGTTGACCACAGCCAAGTCGTGGGTAACAAAAATATAGGTCAGCCCCAACTCCTTCTGCAGGTGCTTGAGGAGGTTAAGGATCTGTGCCTGAATGGAAACATCCAGTGCGGAAACCGGCTCATCGCAGATAATCAGCTTAGGCTCCACGGCAAGGGCGCGGGCGATGCCGATACGCTGCCGACGTCCGCCATCCAACTCATGGGGATACGAGTTGATCAGTCTCTGCGCAAGACCGACGGTATCCATCAGCTCACGAACGCGCTTTTCCACCTCAGCGGGGGTTTTATACTTTTCGCCGCGGACTTTCACGCCCTCGGCAATGGTCTGCATGACCGTATTGCGGGGATTCAAAGAGGAAAAAGGATCCTGGAAGATGATCTGCATATCCCTGCGGCGCTGCGCCATCTGCTTTTTATTGAGGGCGAGGATGTTCTCTCCGTCAAAGACTACTTTGCCGGAAGTAGGCTCAATCAGGCGCAGGATGCAGCGGCCCGTGGTAGACTTTCCGCAGCCGGACTCACCCACGATGCCTAAAGTTTTGCCCTGCTCAAGAGAGAAGGTGATATCGTCCACGGCGTGGAGCATGCCTCGGGCGGTCTTAAAGTATTTTTTCAGGTTGCTGACTTCAAGAATGTTGTTTGCCATGTTAATCAATCTCCTCTCTTTCGATTTTAAAAGAAGGATCGTTATAAGCAGAGCACATCACCCTGTGAGTATCGCTGAAAGACCGCTCCGTTTGGGGCGTATCGATGCACTCAGGTCTGGCATATGGGCAGCGGGGCGCAAAAGCGCATCCCGCAGGCAGTTTAGTGGGATCGGGCATCAGTCCGGGAATGGGTTTCAGCTCGCTCTTTCTGTCCTCAATGTTAGGCAGAGAGTTGAACAGGCCCTCGGTGTAGGGATGCTTGGTATGGTTGAACACATCAACCAGCGTGCCGCGCTCAATGATGCGTCCTGCGTACATAACTGCCACTTCGTCGCAGATTTCTGCCACAATACCCAGATCGTGGGTAACAAACAGCATGGAGGTATTCAGCTGACCTTTCAGTCTTTCCATCATGTTCAGGATCTGCGCCTGAATGGTCACATCCAGCGCCGTGGTGGGCTCATCAGCAAGCAACAGGGCCGGACTGCAGGACAGAGCGATAGCGATCACCACGCGCTGCTTCATACCGCCGGAAAACTGATGCGGATACTCCGCCATGCGTTCCTTGGGGATGCCTACCATCTCCAGCATCTTCTCTGCCCTATCCCAGGCTTCGTGATCGGAGCAATGGGCGTGGATCTTAATGGCCTCGGCGATTTGATCACCCACCGTCAGCACGGGGTTCAGGCTGCTCATGGGATCCTGAAAGATCATCGCTACTTCCTTGCCCCGGATACGGTTCATTTCTTTGGGACTCGCCGTGAGAATATTCTTTCCATTGATATAGATCTCACCGCTCTTAATAACGCCGGGAGGATCGGGGATCAGATTGAGGATGGATAAACACACGCTGGTCTTACCGGCTCCGGTTTCGCCCACGATGCCAAGGATCTTTCCCTTCTCAAGCTGGATATCGATACCGTTGACGGCTTCTACGGTGGCATCCTCCATAACATAGTGGATTGTCAGATTTCGGATGTCCAGCACCAAAGAGTCTTCGCGTGCGTTGCTGTTCATAGTAATTTCACTCATGTCGATACCTCCTTAGCGCTTCAGCTTGGGATCCATTGCGTCGCGCAGACCGTCACCGACCAAATTGAAAGCGAGAACGGTGATCATGATCGCAAGACCCGGGAAGATCGTCAAATAGGGGTGAGTCATCACAAATTTGTTGCCGCCATTCAGCAGTGCACCCCACTCGGGCAGAGGCGCTTCAATACCCAGACCGAGGAAGCTCAAACTGGACGCCGAGATAATGGCGCCGGCAATACGCAGAGTAACACGGACAATGATTGGGCTGAGGCAGTTGGGCAGAACATGTCTGGCAATGATATAAGGCTCAGACTTGCCCAAAGCACGGATAGCCTCGATGTATTCCTCGTTTTTGACGGTAAGTACCGCGGCGCGGGTGGTACGGATAAAACCGGGGACTGCAGCAATACCGATAGCGAGCATCAAATTGAACACATTGGCGCCCAGAATAGCCACGATGACCATGGCCATCAGCACACCTGGAACTGCGGCGAAAATATCGGCGCCGCGCATGATAAGATTCTCGATCTTGCCGCCGAAATAACCGGCGACAGCACCCACCGGAATACCGATGGCAAGGGACACCATCACGGCCACGAAGCCGACGGCAATCGAATAGCGGGTACCATACAGCACGCGCCAGAACAAATCACGGCCCATTTCATCAGTGCCGAACCAGTGCTCCGCGCTGGGAGGCTGAAGTCGTTCCCGAATATTCATTGCTACGATTTTATCATAATCGATCCAGAAGGAAACCGTGGCGCCGATCGTAATGATAATGATGATAAGGATCAATCCGATCATTGCGCCCTTGTTCTTCCTGAAATTGCGCCAGATCTCCGCCAACTGACTGCGTCTGCGGACCTGTGCGGGATCAATTGCAGAATTTCCCTTTTTCATGCCTGTACCCCTCCTTTCTGCGCCCTCTTTTTCGTCTTTCCGGACGCATACTGGCTCTTGATACGAGGATCGACGAAAGCGTATGCCAGATCAACCAGAAGCTGTGTCACACTGATCATAATAACGAACATAATGATGAATCCACAGACCAGGGTGGTGTCACGCGCCTTGATACCGGCAACCAGAGATTGACCGAGACCGGGCCAAGTGAAAACATTCTCTGTGATCACTGCACCGCCAAACGCGCCGCCAAGCTGACCGCCGAAAACCGTGATGATGGGGATCAGCGCATTGCGCAGGCCGTGTTTATTGATAACGACACGCTCGTCCACGCCCTTTGCCCGCGCAGTCCTCAAATAGTCCGCACGGAGAACATCCAGCATACTGGATCGGGTGGTGCGCACCAGAGCAGCCATCGTGTCAATTCCAACGGTAATAGCGGGCAGGACCAGACTCTTCCACCCTTCATCCGCACCATAGGAGGGGAACCAGCCAAGGATTTTGGAAAACAGCAGAATCAACAAAAGGCCAAACCAAAAGTTGGGCACAGACAGGCCGAACATGGCCGCCACAGTACATGCGTTATCCGTTAGACTGCCGTTCTTTTTTGCCGCCAGAATACCCAGTGGAATAGAGAGAACCACGCCCAGCAAAACCGAAGAAACAGCAAGAACCAGTGTGTAAGGAAAGCGCTGAACATACAGGTCCCAAACATGTACCTGACTCATATAGGAGTATCCCAGGTCTCCTCTGAGCAGATCCTTCATGTATATAAAATAGCGCACAAGCAGCGGCTCGTCCAGATGCAGATCCTCGCGCAGCTGCTGCAGCGCCTCTTCACTGTATTCCATCGCAACGACATCTGTGGCATCGCCGGGAGCCAGATCCATCATAAAAAAAATCAAAAAAGTAACACCGATGATAACGGGGATCATCATCAGGACCCGATTAACAATATATCGATACACGGATAGATTTCTCTCCTCTCGACCAACGTGGGGAATGATTATCAACGAAGCGTTCACTTGCGTTTGGAGACGATAATGAGCGCGCCGAACTGAGCAAAATCGAATGTTCTCAAAAAGCCCGGCAACGGAACACAAAGTATCCCGTTGCCGGGCCTATGATCACAATTTAGAGACGAAACAGAGCTCGCTCACTGTTCATTGCAATCAGTTGACGCGCAGACAAACATCGCGGAAATTCAGACGGTTGCCGGAGGTAACAGTGAAGTTTTCAAGGCCGGCATTATAGCCAACATTGGCCATGATCCAGCACAGGGGATTGTAGGACTGGGTCTTATGTACCTCGCGCAGGATGATCTGGTGCAGTTCGACCTGCTTGGCCTCATCGGCGGCGCCCATAGCGGCAGTATATGCATCCACCACGGTCTGATTGACCATGTACGCCTTGTTGGTGCCGTTTTCGGGAGTGAAGTAGGAATAGCCGCCGACCTTGGTAGACCAGAGGTTCTTGTGGATAAGGGCATCATACTCAAATTGACCCCACTTGGCAGCAGCGCTGAAACCGGTGCCGTCAACTTCAATGACCTCCATGGTGATGCCGACCTGACGCAGATACTCCTGAATGACCTGAATGGCGGTAGCAGGTTCAGCCGAAGCGGAATTCACCATGCAGGTGAAAGAGGTCTTGCCGCCGGCCTTGGCCAAATACTCCTTGGCCTTCGCAGGGTTATAGCTCAGATCATGCTCAAACGCGGCCTCGGAATCGATATAAGCAGCATTGTCATAGGCCCAGAAGCTGGTCTTTGCCTTGCCGCCGCCAATAGCGATAGCGATGGCCTCCTTATCGATGGCGCAGGCAACCGCGCGACGGAAATTGATCTCCTCCTCGGTCATCGCATTGCCGCACTTGTCATTGAAGGCCATATAGAGGAAGGTGTAGCAGGGGAAGGAGTAAACCTCAACGTTCTTATCCTTCTGCAGGTTGGGAATCTCGGTAACATTGACGGTGGGAATAAAATCGACCTCGCCGTTCTGCAGGGCGATCGTAGCCGCAGAGGCCTCAGCGATACGGACGATATTGATCTTCTGGGTAGCGTTCGTCTCACCCCAGTACTTCTCGTTGCGCTTCAGGGTGATGGAGCTGTCGATGACATAAGTATCCATGTCATAGACATAGGGACCGGAGCCGATGAGAGCCTGACCATCGGGGTGCTTCTCCGTCTCGGCCTTGCAGACGATCGCGGCTGCGGAGAGGTTCAGCATGACATAATAGTTCAGATAAGGCTGCTTGAGGTGAATGGTCATTTCGGTGGGAGAAACGATCTCGCAGTGGTCGTAGTAGTTCTTCAGGTTGCCGTACTTGGTGCGCTCAAGGCTGAACTGAACATCCTCGGTGGTAACGGGCATACCATTGGAGAAAACAACATCATCGCGCAGCACAACTTTCAGTGCGGTAACGGTGTCATCCACCCAGTCCACACTCTTGGCCAGTTCCATTGTCACTTCGCCGGTGATATCATCAATATAGTACAGATTGTCAAACACCAGACGATAGTAGCCTTCGCCCTGAACATTCCAGCCTTGGTGAGGATCCAGCTTGCCAAGGCCGAGGGACAGGGTAACTTCTTCAGCGTACTTAGTGTCATCGGTCTTTTCTCCGGTTCCAACCGTAAGGTTGCCGCCGTCGGTATAATCTCCGCCCGTGGAGGGTTCATTGGTGCTCGTGTCTGCAGAGGTGCTGCCGGAGTTCGGTTTGCCGCCACATGCGACCAAAGAAAGGCACACAGCGACGATCAAAAGCAGGGACAACAGTCTTTTCATAGTGATACTCCTTTTCTTTTTTCATTCCAGTTTCTTCAATTAAAGTCCCAATGGGACAATAATCCATACTAAAATCGAGACATGTTTTCGGCAAACCGAAAGTGCCGAAAACGGTCCCCCAAGGTGTATAGCTGATACTCGGCTTTGAGACAATACTCATCACCATCCGCATTCTTTATTTCATTATATTTTTGCGCAGAGAAATGTAAATGGATATTTGGCAAACAATATGGAATTTTCAGAAAGCATCTTGCAATTAAAATGGATATATGATAGGGTACTTCCGGTGGTATATTATGTTTAACAATATGGAAAACCCGGAAATCATCAGTGCCTTTTTTAAACCATCCAATATTCATACGTTTTTTAGAAGCCGTCCAAGCCACGGGATTCTGCTAAGGGTTTGCAACACGACTGAATACACTTTTCAATCAGGTACTTTCTGTCATGGCGAGAATCAGCTGCTGTTCATCCCACAAGGGGAATCTTTTTGGGTAAAAGGCGAAGAAACGGGACAATATGCTGTTGTGAATTTTACGGCTACGATTCCCAACGCTGTTCCCCGCTTGTATGATTTGGACGACACGCAGCGCGTTAAAGACATCTTTGATGAACTGATCAGAGCTTGTCTTGTTCCGGGAAATGCCCTGAAGTTTGAAAAGCTATCTCTGTTTTATAAGCTACTGTCCATCATGGCCGCTGATGAGAAGCACAACACCTCTGACGTCCAAAATCGAATCCGGCCGGCAATCCAATATCTGGGGGAACATATTTTCGACCCAGCTTTACGGATAGAGAATTTGCATGACCTGTGTAATATGTCTGATGTCTCTTTTCGGAAAAACTTCCATATGGAATATGGCACCTCTCCCAAAAGATATGTTACCAACCTACGACTAACACAAGCAAAGCGCATTCTGGAAAGCGGCGAATATGCCTATATTTATGAGATCGCATCCGCCGTTGGTTATGAGGATGCATTGTATTTCAGCAAACTGTTTTCACAAAAATTCGGGTATTCACCCAAAAAGCATAACTCTCAATAATCCTCCGAAAACCTCAAAGAACTTCTATATAAAAAGCCGCCCGTGTGGGCGGCTTTTCGTTTAAAATGACACAGCTGAACTCGCATTTCGTATAGATCCCTCAACCCCAAATAAGCAGGCACAGAGGAATCGTAATAACGCACAGTAGGCTTGTTACCAAGGCCAAGGATGCTCCGGTGCAACAGTCTTCCCCAACAAGCTGCGGAAACACGATCGTATTGAGCCCGCAAGGCATCGCCAGCAATGTAATAGACGGTATAATCAGAGTCTGAAGAGACAGAGCATGCAAAACAATCGCCACAGTACACGGAATACCGATCAGCCGCAGTAAAGCGATCAAATACGATTCTCTGTTGCGGAAAAGCTCTGTAAGCTTGTATTGTGATATGACCATACCACTCAAAAGCATACTGATCGGTCCCATACAGGCTGCCGCCTTACTTAAAAAGTTGGCGGCCACAGCGGGTAATTCTATTCCGCTAAAACCAACACACATTCCTGCAAATATAGAAAGCACTACCGGATTCACAAGTCGTTTCAGTGATATGGGCGACTTTGTAAGCATATTGTACCCGATGGTATATGTATACAAAGCCAATGGCAATGCAAACACCATAACATCCAGCAGCATCTCACTTCCAAAAATGCCACCCGCCAGTGCGTAACCCATATAACCGTAATTGGGAACCACCAGCGAATAGTGAAACACCTTTTTTTGGTAGTCATCCCTCGCCAGAAGCTTCGCCACCGGGTGAGCTGCAAGAGCCACGGCAACAAGGATGACCGCACTGGCAAGTATCAACACATATTTTTGGCGTAAATAGGTCGGTGTAAAATTCGACGAAAAAGTATTGAACACGGTTGCAGGCAAAAACAGGTACACCTCTAACGTAGAGAGGATCTTTGTGTTTGTGTTTTCTACTTTGCCGGTTTTGCACAATGCATAGCCTATCACAGCAAAGGATAGCAGCAAAAGAACCTGCTCCAAAATAAGCGCCATAATAATCACTCCCGCTAAAATTCTATCAACACAGAAAAAATTGTAAATGGAAAAAACCAAATAAGTATGTATTTTTGGAAACCTATGGATCCATTTGCTGCACTCCAGGCTATTACTATCAATCCGGCCAAGCATATTGGCGTGGCAGACCAGGTTGGTTCCATCGAGGTAGGAAAGCATGCTGATATTTTATTGACCAATGGAGATGTTCCGGTGAGCGACACACGCGTCCGGTGTGTTTTTGTTGATGGAGAAAGAGTTATTTGACGAGAAATTACTCCACCAACAGCCTGGTAATAGTATAAAAGAATACCCATCAGCATATCTGCTGCCATACTTTCCCATAAGATTACGGTCTTTTGGGCGTCATTAAATAAGTCACCCGTGCTGTAGGCCCCGAGTTTATAGGCCCTTATCACCCCTTCGGGTACCATTTGGGCACCACTGCATCCATTGACCGCCAACAAGCTTGGGTACCACAAAACACGGCACCATTCGAGTCTCCGGCGGCATCAAAAGTCTATTTTGTCCAAAGAGAAAGGGCCTGTTGCAAAATAGCATGACCTAAAATGAAGACGAGTAGTCATCCCGAAAGGGTTGGCTACTCGTCTCTTTAGCGTTAAAATTGAGGTGTGACGCACAATCTAGTAACGCAAGACCAGTGTACTGTAAAGGAGAGAAATGGTCAACTGGTACTTGTCCTGAACAGTGAATTTTTATTGCCGGAGAACGCACCCCTCCGACTGACAAGCGCCCAGCTTGAGGAACTGGACTACGAGAAATTGTATCGCGCCTTGTATTATAGAGTAGTAGTTTTTAGAGCCCCTCTCCAGAGGCTGTGCTACACTGTAAGGGATGCTGTGGATTGGTTTATCGCGCCTACCGCAAGACGGTTCAGAATAGGCTCCAACCACAG